>NZ_BAGN01000201.1 GCF_000308835.1 Nocardia vinacea NBRC 16497
GGGCAAACCTGTTGATGTTGGCGTGTCTGCGCAATCCGGACGGCGTCGGCACCACCGTGTCCTCGGTGCGTCGGACCGAGCTCTCCGATGACGAGCGCCGACTGCTGGGCACGCCGACCCTGCCGATCCTGCCCGACGTCTCCTACGGCACCGGTCACGAGCGCTATTCAGCACTACCGTTGCCGACACTGTGGAGCGCCGAATCAGCCGTCGACACAGCAGATTTGACGCTTCGCTACGATCCGGCATACACCCCGCTCGACGATGCCGATACCGAATTCCGGCTGGCATACGCGCGCCTCACCGCGGAGCTCGAACGCGTCTGCACCACCGCCGCACTGGCCCCCGGCGAGCTATTGCTGGTGGACAATGACGTGGCCGTACACGGTCGGGTACCGTTCACCGCGCGCTACGACGGCACCGACCGCTGGCTCAAGCGCGTCAATATCCGCCTGCCCGAACGCCGACGGCGGGCCGCCGAGGCCGACGAAAATGGTTATGGGCAACGGATCGTCGCCCCGTTCCGAGCGGCAAGCAACCCGCTCGCGATCGACGGTGTACCGGCCCGGGCTACCACCCGGACCGCAGTAAGGCTGGATACGAAACAACATGATCGAGGAACCGTTGAGTACTCGTGACCGGAGCACACCACTGCGTGTGCTGAGCCGCAGCGATCTCGCCGACGTGCCCATCACGCCCGCCGATGTGGTGCGCGCGGTAGAGGAAGCGTATCTCGCCTTCGCCGCGAGTGATTCGGATAATCCGCGCAAACTCAGCGTCGCGAATCCGGACGGCTGGTCGGTGGCTTACGCCATGCTCGGGCGTGACGGCCGTCGCCGGGTGGTCGCGATGAAGACCTCCTACAAATTCGATCCCGGCCACGACCGCAGCACCAAGCGCTACTACACGACCATCACGCTCTACGACGACAGCACCGGCGCGCCGATCGCCATGATGGACTGCGCCAGGGTCGGCGCGCTGCGCACCCCGGCGGTGTCGGCGCTGCTGGTGCGCGAGACCGCACGGCGCGGCGCGGAGAGCGTGCTGCTGATCGGCACCGGCACCCAGGGCCGAAATGCCCTGCCGCACTTGCTCGCCGCCAATCCGCAGCTGCGCAAGTTGATGCTGTACGGCACCCATCCGGAGGGTCTGGCGGCGGTGCGCGATTACCTCGCCGAATACAACCCGCACGCATTGCTGGAGACCGTCGCGGATCCGCGCGCGGCCGCCGGTACCGCCGATGTGGTGTTGGCGACGGCCGGCCCGGGTACCGAGGTCGGGATCGAATCCGAGGATCTCGCACCGGGATCCACCGTGGTGCTCGTCGGCTACGGTTTGGCGCCGTCCACGCTGGTCGACGCCGATCGCGTAATCGCCACCAGCGCCGAGCAAATGGCGCTGACCGGCATCGATATGGCCGGTCCCGATGGCAGATTGCGGACCGTCGATGCCGAACTGCCACAGATCCTGAGCCGTCGCGCGATCGCCCGGCGCTCCGACGACGAGCGGATCTTCGTCTACAACAGTGGGTTGGTGCTGACCGATATCGCCGTCGCGCACGCACTCGCCGAACGAGCCATCGCCGAGGGCCGCGGCACGGAGGTGCCCCTGTGGGACTAGACATCGGCGCCGTCGAGTTCGACAAGAAGGTGCGCGTCCCCGGCACCGCCGAACCCGACGGCACGCTGCAGTTCGACGACGGCTCGACCCGCGACAAGGTCGAACTCGGCGATCATCCGTCGAGTACCGAAGCTACCCCCGATCCCGCTGTGCTGGCGGCAGTGCGGGGGCTGCTGAGCATCTGCGCGCCTGCGCTGCCCGCACACACCGATGACTGGGAACGCAGGCTCCTCACCGATCCGAATCTGCTCGGCGATATCGCCTTTGCGATCGGTGGGCCGTTCCATGTGATGTATCCGTCACGGGTCGCGGTGAATATCAACGGGTTTCAGCAGGCATTCGAGCAGGCCGATGTGGATGGGGTTGTCTACTTCGGCAAGAAGGCCAACAAGGCGGCCTGTGTTGCTCGTGCCTGCGCCGAAAATGGTGCGGGCGTAGACGTTTCCAGTGATGGCGAGCTGAATGCCGCACTGTCACAGGGTGTCCGCGGTGACGAGCTGATGGTCACGGGTCCCGCCAAATCCGACGATCTCCTTTGGCTTGCCGTGCGCCACCGCGCATTGATCGCCGTGGACAGTCTCGACGAGCTCGACCGATTGGCCGCATTCACCACCCCGGCCGCCGCGGCCCGCGTACTACTTCGCGTGCTGCCCAACGGATCCGCGAGCCGATTCGGCATGACCGCCGAGGAATTGGACCGCGCGATTTCGGTGATCGGCGCATCCGGCACGGTCGGTCACGAATCGATTCGCTTGCAGGGCTTCAGCTTCCACCTGTCCGGCTACGATGCGGTCGCACGCGCCGAACAGGCCGATGAATTGATCACCCGCTGCCTGGATGCGCGCACACTGGGCCATCCGGCCGACACCATCTCCATCGGCGGTGGATTCGGCGTCGACTATGTGCCCGCGAGCGCCTGGTCGGAGTTCAGCGATCACGCGAACGGTCAGTGGTTCCACGCGGGGAAGTCCTTCGATTCGTACTACCCCTACCACTTTCCGGCGCCCGGCCCGGCCATGCTCATGACCGTCCTCGAGCACAACGCCCTAGCGGAACGGTTGCGCGACAACGATATCCGGCTCGCCGTCGAACCCGGCCGGGCACTGCTCGACCGCGCCGGATCCAGCGTCTTCCGGGTGCAGGGCAGCAAGACCCGCCATATCGACGGTCACCCCTACCGACTGCTCACCGTCGACGGCACCAGCCTGAGCCTGTCCGAGCAGTGGTTCGACAGTGAATACCTCCCCGATCCCATACTGTGGCCGCCGCGCCCCGGCGAGCTCACCCCGACCTGCGTCGGTGCGGCCAGCTGTCTGGAGTCCGACATGCTCAGCTGGCGGCGCATCCCGTTACCCAGACGGGCCGAGGTCGGCGATCTGCTGATCTATCCGAATACCGCCGGTTACCAAATGGATTCGAACGAATCAGCCTTTCACGAACTGCCGATTCCGCCGAAGGTAGTCCTGCACGACACCGGTGATCGACTCCGCTGGACGCTCGACGCCGGATGATCCGGCACCCCTTTCGACCAATACCCCTTACGGCCCCGAACGAGGAGACCTCCATGCCGCTCGTCACGCGCGTGACGGATCTGATCGGTCGCACCCCGCTATTCGAACTGGCGACCACCGCGACCGGCACCCGGCTGCTGCTCAAACTCGAGCAGTTCAATCCGACGGGTGCGGCCAAGATCAGGATGGCACGCGCGATGATCGACGATGCGGAGCGTCGGGGTTTGCTGCGAGATGGCGGGCATATTATCGAGTCGACATCCGGGAATACCGGGCTCGGCCTCGCGGTAGTAGCTGCCGAACGTGGGTATCGCTTCACCGCAGTGGTCGATCACCACGCATGTAAGGACAAGCTGCGCGCGATGCGAGCAATGGGTGCGGAATTGGTATTCGTCGCCGATGACGGTGACGACAACCTGGCCACCTCGGCGCGGGAAGACCTGGCCGAGGCGATGGCGGCCGGACAGTCGGACGCGTACTTCACCGAACAGCACAACAACGACGCGAACGCGGTCGGCTACTACGCCGTGGCCGAAGAATTGCTGGAGGACGTGGAGCGCGTCGATATCCTGCTCTCCGCGGTGGGCACCGGCGGTTCGCTGTTCGGCACCGCGACCCGACTGCGCCAACTCGGCTGCACGCCACGGGTCATCGGCGTGGAGCCCGTCGGATCGATCGCCTTCGGCGGGCCGGGCGGGCCGTACTGGCAGTCCGGTACCGGCACCCCGCCCGGCGCCACCATCGGCACCGCCGTGGACTATTCGCTGCTCGATGAGGGCGTCAAGGTTTCCGATGTCGCGGCCTTCGCCACTGCTCGCGCGGTCGCGGCCAAGCTGGGCCTGATGATCGGCGGCTCCGCGGGCGGCTCGGTACACGCCGCCCTCACCCGCCTCGAGGAGTTCCCACCCGGCTCGACCGTGGTCACCCTCGTCTGCGATGGCGGCGAGAAGTATCTCGACACGGTCTTCGACGACGAGTGGATGCGCGAACGTGATCTTCTCGACGCCGCCACCGAAGGCGATGTGCACGCCATGCTCGACCGCTACGCTCCCACTCGACGCGACCAACTCGTGGAAGCGCGATGAAGCACACGCGCGCTTTCGATCACCGTTGCGTGACACCTGATACGTCTGAAATGATCACCTCGTTAGGGTTGCCTAACCCAAATGAAGCTCAGCGACGAGTTGGGACGAGGCTCATGGCGATCGATTTCGGGATTCGACCGGTGGAGGTGCGATGGTGACTCTGTCCACCTTCCGTGCCGATGGGCGACAGCTCACCGCGCTGGCGGCACCGATCGCACTCACCCAACTCGCACAGATCGCGGTATCCACTACCAATATCGCACTGATGGGCACGCTCGGTGTGCGCGAGGTCGCCGCGGGCGGGCTGGCGATGGTGCTGTTCAACCAGATTCGCACCATGTGCGTCGGGCTGATCACCGGGACCGGGAATCAGATCGCGTCATCGGTGAGTGCGGCGGATAAGCGTGGTGAGTCCGCGGACGGGGAGGTCCGCGATATCGTCCGCTCGAGTTTCCTGATCGCCACCTTCGCCGGAATCATCGGCGGCGCAGTGCTGATCGGACTCGGCTGGGCGCTGCAATGGCTCGGCCAGGACGCGGGTGTACTCGCCGACGCGCGACCGCTCATGCTCGCACTCGCGCCCGGACTGCTGCCCTGCCTGTGGTTCCAAGTACTGCGGCAGTACACCGTCGGCATGCAGCGTCCGCAGGCCCTGCTGCTGGTCACCCTCGGCTCGGTGGCGCTGAATCTCGTACTGGCCCTTACCTTTATGCACGGCTGGGTCGGACTGCCCGTTCTGGGACTGACCGGTATCGGCGTCGCGACCTCACTGGTCTTCCTGATCACCTTCGGCGTCTTCTTCGCGATGGTGCGCGCCGATGCGGCACTCGGCGCCACCCTGCCGCTGCGTCCGTGGCCGGTGCACATGCCGACCATCCGAGCCGAGATCGAACTCGGTGCGCCGATCGCGCTCACCTACGGTTCGGAAGCGGGCATGTTTTCCGTGCTCGCCCTGGTGATGGGCAGTATCGGACCGGCCGCGCTGGCCGCGCACAATGTGGTGTACCAGATCATCTACATCGTCTTCCAGGTCGCGATCGGCCTGTCGCACGGCGCATCCATCCTGGTCAGCCATACCGTCGCGCGTGACGAATACGGCCACGCCCGTGCGCTGGCCTGGTTGGCGCTGCAGCATGCGGGCATCGTTGCCGCGGTCACCGGCGTGGTCTATATCGCCGCGCCGAAACTCGTGCTGAGCCCCTTCCTCGAACCGAGCGACACCGCGACGATCGAACTGGCCCGCTCGCTGCTGCTCATCGGCATCGTGCTCCAATTCTTCGATGCCGCACAGAACATCGGCACCGGCCTGCTGCGCGGCCTGAAGGAAACCAAGGCGGGCTTCCGCCTGTCCCTGGTCGGGTACTGGCTCGTCGGCCTGCCCACGGCCTTGCTGCTGGCCTTCCCGCTCGGGCTGGGCGCCGCGGGCGTCTGGTGGGGTCTTACCGCGGGTCTGGCCAGCACGGCCGTTCTCATGCTCCGCCGCTACTTCGCCCTGCTCGACGCCGCCGCCTCCGCCCACCCCCGTCCCCTCCCACAATCCCTACCCACCCCTTCCTGACCTCGTAGAATCCGGACCTAATGGGCGGCGGAAAGTGTTGTGCAGCAACCTGATAGCGTGCGGGGAATGCGGCAGAGCCTGGCATTGAGTTGTGAGCGGATCTCCGCTGAACTGCTCGACCACTTCGACGGGGTCGGGATGGTGCGCGGCGAGTACGTGTTCCGCGCGGCCGGGAAATATCCGACACCCGAATCGGTTTCGGGTTATCTCGTGCCATATCTGCGCCATATTGCGAAGCGGGCCGGCGGAACGATCTGGTATCGCACCATGGAAGCCGATACCGCCGAATGCAATATCCTCGACGGCGTCGAAGAGATCATCGACGAGCCGCATAAACTGCTCGGCCTGCGCGGTATTCGCCGAGCGCGTCGCTTTCCCGACGCATTCGTCGCCGAACTCGAGGGCATTGCGCAGGTGCGTGACGAGGGCGCGGATATCGGCGTGCTTTTCCCGTTCGTCACCTATGTCGACGAATTGCAGTGGGCCATCGAGCAAACCAGGGCCGTGATCGGCGACTGCCCGGTCGCCACCATGATCGAGATCCCGTCGCTGCTGCTCGAGGTCGACCGGGTCGTGACCACCGGGGTGTCACGGGTGGTAATCGGCTGCAACGATCTGTCCTCGCTGCTGCTCGGCCAGGCGCGCGCCAGCCTACGACCGGTTCGGCCGGTTCCGCCGCTGCTGCGTGCGATCGAGCGCGTCACCATGGTGGCCGCCGCCGCGGGCGTGCGGACCGCGGTCGCGGGTTATCTGCATCCGGACCTGCTCGCGGCCTGCGCGAACCTCGGCGTCGACGAATGCGTGCTGCACTACTCCGATCTGCCCGAAGTGCTGGGTGAGCAGTTCGCGGACCTGCCGGATCTCGATGTGCTGCAAGCGATCAAGCGCAAGACGCGTGCCGCGATCGCGGTATACGAGGCAGAGCGGGCGGCCGGGTCCGATCCCGACCACCCGCACGCCCATCAGACGTTGACGCCGTAATCGCGGGCGATACCCGCGAGCCCGGAGGCATAGCCCTGACCGATGGCACGGAACTTCCATTCGTTGCCGTACCGGTACAACTCCCCGAACACCATGGCGGTCTCGGTAGACGCATCCTCGGTGAGGTCATACCGGGCCAGCTCGGCGCCCGTGGTCGCGTCGACCACGCGGATGTAGGCGTTGCGGATCTGGCCGAACGACTGTCCGCGCGCATCGGCATCGTGAATGGAGACCGGGAAGAAGATATTGGTGATCGTCGGCGGCGTCGCCGCCAGATCGACATTGATCACCTCGTCGTCGCCTTCGCCCTCACCGGTGAGATTGTCACCGGTATGTTCGATCGTGCCCTCGGGCGAGCGCAGATTGTTGTAGAACACGAAGTGCTGATCGGACAGCACGCGCTGATTCGGCCCGGTGGCGAGCGCACTCGCATCGAGGTCGTAATCGGCCCCGGTGGTCGTTCGCACATCCCAACCGAGCCCCACCGCAACCTTGGTGAGGTTGGCGGCCTGCTTCGACAGCGAGACATTTCCGCCTTTGGCCAATGTGACGCTCATGATCCCCTTCCATTCGACGCGTTCGCGCCGCCTTTCATCACGATTATTACTCTGTACCGGACACCTTGTGCCGGTTCAGTTCTGGATGCCGATCTTTTCGAGCGACCTGCAAGCAGTCGCTAGCGGCCCTTTTCGAGCGACCTGCAAGCAGTCGCTAGCGGCCCTTTTCGAGCGACCTGCAAGCAGTCGCTAGCGGCCCCACCCGCGCAGAGTCTGCACGCGCCCTTCGAGCGCATGCAATTCGCTGGCGTCGAGGACGGTGCGCTCGATTCCGTGCGCCACCGCGAAGGCCGACTGCCGGTGGTCATCGATGACTTCGACATCGATCTGGACCGCGACATAGTCTGTCGCACCGGGCATTTCCTCGGCGATAACCCTCGCCTGCCCGCGCGCGCACAGCGCGACATTGCCACCGCCGAGAATCAGCAGTGCGACATCGGGCCGTTCGCGCAAGCGCGCCAGCGAACCGCGATCGAATTTCAGGCTGAGCAGAATCCGCCGATCATCCGCGCGCACCGGCCAGGACACCGGAATCGCGTGCGGCGCTGGGTCGGTGGTGACCAGCACCGCGATCGTCTCCTGGGGCCATTCCGGGAGTACGTCCAGTTCGGGATGATCGGCCGTAGAGTGGTCTTGACGTTGCACGGGGCTCGCTCCGGCTGCCATGTTCGTCACCTCTTGATCGCTGCAACGCGGCGGGCTGTGCCACGTTGCCTGCAAGTCTAAGGTGCTGTGGCGCTTGTTCGCTGGCGCTGCGACCTTTGTCCGAAGTGCTCACAGGCACCTCTCAGGACACCGATACGGCATCGCTGGTGCCGGGCGACGGCCGGGCCCAGTCGCGGGCCATCTCCTCGCTCGGGTATTATGCGGTGAGGCTACCCTAATTTCAATCGGACAAGTTGGCCAGCCTCCTGTCCGGGACACCTCTTGGGTGTCCGGATTGACGGGTCGGCACACTCGATGCATCATTGCTGATAGCACCCTGTTCAGCAGGGCTTCTCCATTCGCCGGCCGATGACTGTCCGGCCCGCGTGCTGCTCTCGGTCCGCTCGGCCGCCGCGCCTTGCCCGCGCCGACAGCACTACCCCAAAAGAAGACGCATTTGCGTCCGGCCGTGAGTGAGGTGAGAACGACATGGTGTACCGATCGTCTGAGACCCGGCTGATCACTTCGTTCCTGCACTACGGCATCGTCCCGAATTTCTGAATTCAGCCGCGCCGGGCACGGCAACCGCAGGCGACGTCCATCGACGTCGTCCGCGGCGGTGCCCGGGTTGTAGCGCGGCGGCACCACGGGACATTTCGGCACACATACGGACGTGGGGAGCAGACACATGGTTGATATGCGGGCAAGGAATTCCGGCGCGGTCGATATGGTGGCGTGGCCGACGGCAGGCAATCTTGTCGTCTCGGCCGCGATACTGGACGACCTGGGCTATCTGCGCGGCGAGTTGGCGGCCGCGGAGGTGCCGTTCCTGCTGATTCGCGATAGTGGACATCGGCTGGCACTGGCCGCGGATGCCGCGCACCAGACGATGGTGCGTCGGGTGACGACCACCGCGATTGCCGCGGGTTTCGCGTGTGCCGAGGTGCAGCACAATGTTTTTCGGCTGAGTCGCGATGCCGATCCGGCGCATTACGTGGATCTGGAGCTGTGGGAGTATCACGGCGACATCGTCGAATGCCCGCGGCCGAATGCGTTCACCCGCAATGTCTTCGACCTAGCCGATGTCGAGCACACGGAAATTCGCCTGTTCGACCGCAATTGGCCGACATTGGCGGATATGTTCGCACCACAGCCGACCGATGTCGGCTTCGATATCGATCTGGTGTTCTCCTGGGTCGATGGCACCGATCCTGAATTCCGGGCCCGCCGTGCGGGAATGCTGGCCCAGGTCGTAGTCGGCGAGGGCGATGACGCGGATGCTCGGATCCGCCAGATCGACGAACTGAAGTACGCACTGCGCTCGGTGTACAAGAACGCGCCGTGGATTCGGCGGATCTTCATCGCGACCGATTCCGCGGTGCCGGAATGGCTCGACGAACATCCGCGGGTGACGGTGGTGCGCGCGATCGATCACTTCAGCGATACCAGCGGGCTGCCCACCTTCAATTCCCATGCGGTGGAATGCCAACTGCAGCATATCGATGGGCTCAGCGAGCATTTCCTGTACTCGAACGACGATATGTTCTTCGCCCGGCCGGTGCGTCCGTCGATGTTCTTCAGCCCGGCCGGGGTGAGCCGGTTCATCGAGGCAGGCACCCGGATCGGACCGGGGCGAAATAACGAGCGGCGCAGTGGTTTCGAGAATGCGGCGCGGGTGAACCGGCAATTGCTGGCCGGGCGGTTCGGACATGTCATCACCCGGCATCTGGAACACACCCCGGTTCCGTTGCGGCGCAGCGTATTACTGGAGATGGAGCAGGAGTTCGCCACCGACTTCGCGCGGACCAGGGCGAGCAGATTCCGTGCGGCCACCGATATTTCGGTGACGAATTCGCTGTACCACTACTACGCCATGCTCACCGGGCGCGCGGTGCCGCAGGAGATGGCGCGGATGCGCTATGTCGACACCACGAGTCAACGCGGGCTCGCACTGCTCGACACACTCGCCGTAAACCGTGATGTCGACTTCTTCTGCCTCAACGACGGCAGTTTCCCCGAAGTCACGGAGGCCGACCGGGTGCGCGCGGTGTCGGAGTTCCTGTCCGCCTACTTCCCGGAGCGCGCGCCATGGGAACGGGTCAGTGCACGGCCTCATCGTCTTCCGGAGTCTGCGCCTGGCGCCGCATGACCCGCGGGATGCGCGCGGCGGGCGGGATCACGATGCCCTCCTCGGCCAGCTTTCGCGCCGCATCTTCCGGGGTGGACGGGGAGCCGACGGTCGGGCCGCGATCGATCGGGACCACCGAGTGGACGATGGTGTCCGGATAGATGTGCACGTAGTTGAAGGCCTGCGCGCCGTCGCGGCCGCGCAGGCCGCCGTCGGCGACGGCCAGATCCTGGCTGTAGCAGGTCGCCGAGGCGACCGAGACCGGGATGCCCGCGAAGGTGGCGCTGGTCGAAAAGTGCAGGTGCCCGGCAAGAATCGCGCGCACATCGGTGCCGTCGAGCACATCGGCCAGCCTGCGCTGATCACGCAGTTCGACGGTCACCGCGAGATCGAGCACGCACGGCACCGGCGGGTGGTGCATCGCCAGAATCGTGCCGAACGGGGCGGGTTCGGCGAGTACCGATCGCAGCCAGGCCAGCTGTTCGTCGCGGATTTCGCCGTAGTGGTGGCCGGGGACGCTGGTGTCCAGGGCGATGATGCGCAGGCCGTCGATCATGTGCACCCGATCCAGCGGCTTCGTCGACGGGCGCTCGCCGAGCAGAGTCCGGCGCAGTTCGCCGCGATCGTCGTGATTGCCGGTGACCCATACGATCGGTGCGCGCAATCGGCGCGCGAACGGCTCCACCATGGCGCGGAGCTTCTCGTACGCGTCCGGCTCGCCCCTATCGGTGAGGTCACCGGTGAAGACGATCGCCGTCGGGCGGATGCCGCTGGCCGCGGCCTGGTCGAGCAACTGTCGAAGACGCAGATCCGCGTCCACGTCGCCGTACAACTCGCCGTCGCCGGCGATCAAATGGGTATCGCTGAAATGGAACAGCACATGATTCGGTCGCGGGTGCTCCGCGACTCTGCTGATGGGCACCGGACCGAACGTCCTCCCCGGCGGATTCGCCCGCCATTGGCTTCGGGTTCCATCGCCAGGATAGCGAAGCCGTATTGACAGACTGCCAGCCCCACGGTGACGAACTGCTTGCGGGTAGGTGAGAGTTCGGTGTCATCGGAGCCTCGTCGTCGATCACCGGGATTCAGCGGCACGCTCGAGGCCGAACCGCGTCTAGCCGAGAAGTCCCTGCTCCCGCGAGCCTGGACCGTCGCCGCCAGGAGACTTCGCGCTCATTTCGTACCCAGGGCGTCGGCGGTGCGGAGGGCGTCGAGGACCATGGGGGTGTCGACGGTGAAGGGCTCGTTGTGGATTGTTTCGCCGGGGGCGGTGGCGCGCTCGGCGATGGCGGTCAGGGTTCGGTTGTCGGGGTCGGTCAGGCCGAGTGCGGCGAAGGTGGTCGGTAGGCCGACCGACGTGCAGAACTCGAGGACCGTTGAAATCTCTTCGGTGGGAGCGCCTTCCAGTACCAGCTGGGTGAGGACGCCGAAGGCTACCTTTTCGCCGTGCAGGTATGGGTGGGTTCGGGGGGCGGCGGTCAGGCCGTTGTGGATGGCGTGGGCGGCGGCGAGACCGGAGGATTCGAAGCCCAAACCGGAGAGCAGGGTGTTGGCTTCGACGATGCGTTCGAGGGCCGGGGTGACGGTGTGGTTGCGGACCGCGGCGAGGGCGTGGGTTCCGTCGGCAAGCAGGGTATTGTAGCAGAGTTCGGCCAATGCGGTGGCACTGCGGGTGGAGGCGCCGCCGCGCATATTCCGGACCCGCGCGGCACTACAGGTCCGAGCCTCGAACCAGGTCGCGAGCGCATCGCCCATCCCCGCGGTGAGCAGCCGCGCCGGAGCCTGCGCGATAGCTGACGTATCGACCAGCACCAACGCCGGATTCCGCCGAACCAGCTGATAGGCCTCGAATTCCCCGGCGTCCGTATAGATCACCGACAACGCACTGCACGGCGCGTCACTGGACGCTGTCGTAGGACAACTGATCATCGGCAGTTCCAGATCATCGGCCACCGCCCGAGCCGTATCGAGCACCTTTCCCCCACCGGCCCCCAACACCACCATGCTCCCGCTCTCCTGCACGGCCGCGGTCACCCGCGCGATCTCCGCCCGACTGCACTCACCTCCGGACCGATGCACCGAATACTCGATCTTCGCCTCGGTAAGCGACTCCTGCCACGTCTGCGCCAACAACCGATGCGCACTGGCCCCCGCCACAATCATCACCGGCCCCGCGATCCCCAACCGCGTCATCTCCGCCCCGAGAGCCCCCGTCGCATCCCGCCCCTGCACATAATGCCCCGGCGAAGAAAACACACTCAGCATCTGCCACCTCCCGATCGCGGACACCGCCGATGCGCCCGAACCAGCGCTGCCCGACCGCCGACTCCGTATCGCAAACGCTACGCGCCCCCGAGTGAGCCATCAGGTGTATTCCATCCTTGCCGACCGCCGGGCTACTGCGACCAGTACTTGCGCCAATCGGCGGCCGATAACGGGATACGTTCGCCGCGGGCGGCTTCGGCGGCGTCTTCGGTGGCGCGGATTTCCGATGCGAAGGACAAGGTGGCCTTGCGGAGGCTTTCTTCGGCGCTGTCTTCGCCGCCCAGGTGGACAGTGCGGAGGGTGTCGGGGATCAGGTCTTCGGGCAGGCCTGCTTTGAGGCTGCGGGAGCGGATCTTCTCGGCCAGGGCCAGGGCGGGTTGGGCCATGGCTATGCCGTCGAGGCAGGAGCGGCGGGACTTTTCGGCGGATTTGCGTTCCTCCCAGGCTTTTTCCTGGGCGGCGATCTTTTCCGCGACGGTGGCCGACGGATCGATGGGTTCGTCGGCGAGGTGCGGGCTGCGGTTGACGAGTTTGGCGACCAGTGCGGCGGCTACATCGTCGACGGTGAATTCGCCTGCGGCCTGGGCGATTCGGGAGTGGAACAGAACCTGCAGCAGCAGATCGCCGAGTTCTTCCTTGATGGTTTCGGCGTCGTTGTGCTGGATGGCGTCGAGGAGTTCGTAGGTTTCCTCGAGCAGATAGGGGCGCAGCGAGTCGTGGGTTTGCGTCACCTCCCAGCCGCCGAAGTTCCACAGCCGGTCCATCACCTCGACGGCGTCGCCTAACCCCGCCGCCACCAGGGCGGCATCGGTTCGGCTCGATTCGCCCGCGGCCCGCCCGAGATCATCGGCGATCGCTTCGGGCACCGCGTGATCGTGGGCACCATTGGCCCGCCCGGCCTCCGCTGCCGCATGCCTGGCGGCCCGCAGAACGGCTTCGTCGCGGTCCGAACTCATCGAGCCGCCGTGGCTTCGGTGGCGACTCGCAGCTCGACGAAGCCCTTCGGCTTGCCATCCAACTGCAGCAACAGGTCGGCAACGAACTGCAACAGGACGACGTCGCGCACCCGGTCGGCGCCGACACTGTCCTCCACCCGGGGCAGCGGCAATTGCACCACCCCACTCGCCGCGCGATAGCCCGCGCTCGGGTACAGGCGCTTCAACCGCATCTGCTTGGAATCGGGCAAGCTCATCGGCGAAACCTTCAATGTGGTTCCAGTGACCGCGATTTCGGTGACATCGTATTCGCGAGCCAGCAGCCGCAGTTTCGCCACCGACACCAACCTGCCGACCTCGACGGGCAGCGGCCCGTACCGGTCGACGAGCTCCTCGACAACCGATTCCAGCCCCGGAGCATCTTGCGCCGCAGCAAGTTTGCGGTACGCCTCCAACCGGAGCCGATCGCTGGTGATGTAGTCGGGCGGAATGTGCGCGTCCACCGGGAGGTCGATGCGGACCTCCTTGACCTCCTCGGTCGTAATCGGCTTACCGTCGGCGGCGGCCCGATACGCCTCCACCGCCTCACCGACCAGCCGCACATACAGGTCGAAGCCGACACCGGCCACATGCCCGGACTGCTCGGCGCCCAGCACATTTCCGGCACCACGGATCTCGAGGTCCTTCATGGCCACCGCCATACCCGCGCCGAGATCCGAGTTCTGCGAAATGGTGGCGAGCCGGTCGTAGGCCGTCTCGGTGAGCGGCTTCTCCGGCGGGTAGAGGAAGTACGCGTACCCGCGTTCACGACTACGGCCGACGCGCCCACGCAACTGGTGCAGCTGCGAAAGGCCGAGAGCGTCCGCGCGTTCCACGATCAACGTATTCGCATTGGAAATGTCGAGCCCGGTCTCGATGATGGTGGTACAGACCAGCACATCGAATTCACGCTCCCAGAATCCCTGCACGGTCCGCTCGAGCATGTCCTCGTTCATCTGACCGTGGGCGACCACCACCCGTGCCTCGGGCACCAGATCCCGAATCCGCTTGGCGGCCTTGTCGATCGACGACACCCGGTTGTGCACGTAGAAGACCTGGCCGTCGCGCAGCAGCTCACGCCGAATGGCGGCGGTGACCTGCTTGTCGTTGTACCCGCCGACATAGGTGAGCACCGGATGCCGCTCCTCCGGCGGCGTGAGGATGGTGGACATCTCGCGAATGCCCGCCAGACTCATCTCCAAGGTGCGCGGAATCGGCGTCGCGGACATGGTCAACACGTCGACGTGCGTGCGCAGCGCCTTGATGTGCTCCTTGTGCTCGACACCGAAACGCTGTTCCTCGTCCACGACGACCAGGCCGAGATCCTTCCACCGCACGCCGGTCTGCAGCAGCCGGTGCGTACCGACCACGATGTCGACGGCACCGTCCGCCATCCCCTCCAGCACGGCGCGCGACTCGGCCGGATCGGTGAAGCGGGACAGCCCCTTCACGGTCACCGGGAATCCGCCGACACGCTCGGTGAAGGTCTGCAGATGCTGTTGCGCCAGCAGGGTTGTCGGCACCAGCACAACGACCTGTTTACCGTCCTGCACCGCCTTGAATGCGGCGCGCACGGCGATCTCGGTCTTGCCGTAGCCGACATCACCACAGACCACGCGGTCCATCGGGACCGCCTTCTCCATATCGGCCTTCACCTCGGCGATGGCGGTCATCTGGTCGACGGTCTCGGTGAACGCGAACGCGTCCTCCATCTCCTTCTGCCACGGACTGTCCGGACCGAACGCATGTCCGGGCGCGGCCTGGCGCGCCGCGTACAGCTGTACCAGCTCACCGGCGATCTCGCGAACCGCCTTGCGCGCCTTGCGTTTCGTATTCGCCCAGTCGGATCCGCCGAGCTTGGACAGACTCGGCATCTCACCGCCGACATAGCGCGAGAGCTGATCCAGCGATTCCATCGGCACGAACAGCCGGTCACCGGGCTGACCGCGCTTACCGGGCGCGTATTCGATGACCAGGTATTCCCGCCGCGCCCCACCAACGGTGCGTTCGATCATCTCGACGAACCGGCCGATGCCGTGCTGATCGTGCACCACCATATCGCCGGCGTTCAGCGCAAGCGGGTCGACTTGGTTGCGGCGCTTGGCCGGTAGCCGCTTTCCCTCCGCCGGTGCGGTGACCCGGTTGCCGGTGAGGTCGGATTCGGCGACGACCACCAGACCGGCGTCATCGAAGACCAACCCGTCGTGCAGCGAACCGCACAGCACACCGACCAGTCCGGGTGTCGGCTCGGCACCGGCTGTCAAGGCAGCTGCGGGTACGTCGGCATCCGAGAGCCGTTCCAGAATGCGTTGCGCCGTACCGTGTCCCGCCACGACCACGACCGCACGCCCACCGGTCAGCACATGCGCGCGCAACGACGCGAAGATCGTCGCCACCAGCTCATCGGATCCGCGCGCGGCAGGACCGGCCAGCACCGGCAGCACGACCTCGGCGGGATCGCCGGAGGTCAGCGGGCTCAGACTCCACCACGGCAGACCGTGCGCATTTGCGCTGTTATGGATTTCGGGCAGCGCGCGGTAACCGGAGGCGGCCAGATCGAGTCCGTGTCCGCCCAGCGGCGCGGCGCCGCCGAATGACGCGGCGGTCCACGATGCCTCCAGGAACTCCTCGCCGGTGCGCACCAGATCGGCTGCGCGCGTGCGGATCTTCTCCGGATCGCACAACAGCAGATGGGTGCCCTCCGGCAAAATCTCGGTGAGCAGCCGCAATTCGCCGGGCTGCAGCACCGGCAGCAGCGCCTCCATCCCGTCGACCGGAATGCCCTCGGCGAGCTTCTCCAACATCTCGACCAGCGCCGCATCGGCGGCATTCGCCACCGCGACCTCGGCGGCGCGCTCGCGAACAGCCTGGGTGAGCAACAGTTCTCGACACGGCGGCGCGATGACAACATCCACCGTCAGATCGGTCAGCGAGCGCTGGTCGGCGACCGCGAAGGGCCGCAGCTCGGTCACCTCGTCGCCCCAGAACTCCACGCGCACCGGATGATCGGCGGTCGGCGGGAACAGATCGAGGATGCCGCCGCGCACCGCGAACTCACCGCGCTTGCCGACCATATCGACCCGGGTGTAGGCGAATTCGATCAGGCGCAAGAGCAATTCGTCGAAATCGAACTCCGCGCCGACGCGCAGCACGATCGGTTCGATATCGCCGAGGCTCGCAGCCATCGGCTGCATCAGGGAGCGAACGGTCGTCACCACGACCCGCAGCGGTTCCGGGAATACCAGATCCGCCCGCCCGTCGCCCGACCACCGCCCCTCATCGAATCGCTTCGCGATGCCGTAATCCTGCGCCAGCCGCCGCAGCACCTCGAGCCTGCGCCCCACGGTGTCGGCACCCGGCGACAGCCGCTCGTGCGGCAGCGTCTCCCAGGACGGGAACTGTGCGATCGCCGCGCCGAGGATTTCCTCCAGCTCGACCGTCAGATCGTCGGCTTCGCGCCCGGTCGCCGTCACCACCACCAGCGGCCGCTGGGCCGCAATCGTCGCCGCGACGAACGGCCGCACCGCCGACGGCCCGACCAACTCGACCGGCGACTTCCCGACCAGGTCAGCGACGGTCCGCAAGGCCGAATCGGCCCCGGCCACCGCGGCCAGTCCGGCAAGAGGTGGACGGTGGGTGGACATCGAACACTCCTGAGCTCAGGCGAGGTTTTAGGACGGCCAACCGAGTCTAGGCTTCCCCGTCTCCCCGAGTCTTTTGCCGGTCGTCAGGTGTCACCACGCAGTCGTGGCGGGCCGGCGGCCGAGCGGGAGGTCGAGTTCTGGGCGTACCCATGTGCTCACGAAATCAGTCGACACGTCACAACCTACCAACGCGCTGTGACACGTTTTACGGCACGTAGCGGCGTAGGCGACGGGCGGCGAATTCCCGGAAGTACGAGAGTTTCTCCGGGGGCACGATCGCCGGAAGCAGGAAGTACCAGGCCCGTTCCATCCGGGTCGCCATCTGATCGATCGAATCGGTGCCGACCGCCGTGATATGCACGCCCGCGGTCATTTCCTGCAGTAGCAGGCCGATCACCTCGGCGTCCAGATCGGCCTCGAGGTCGCCCTGGGCGATGGCCCGCTCGGATAGTACTCGGTAGGTATCGCCCCAGGTCTTGGCGATATTGTCGCCCTGGGCGCCGCGGTAGTCGCCGATCTGATGGGTCAGCTTGAGCATCGCGCCGACCATCGGATCGTTCATGGATAGGTCCGCGACGACATAGGTGATCCCGATACATGCCTCGAGCGCGGGCACTCTCGGATCGAAGAAACCCTGGCACGAACTGACCAGACGCTCATTGCCCTGGTCGACCACGGCGCGCGCTAGCTCTTCCTTCGAACCGAAGTGAAAGTACAAGGCGCCCTTGGTCACGTTCGACTGCGCGATGATCTCGCTCAGGCTCGCATTCGCATATCCCAAGCGCAGAAAGACATCGGCAGCGCCCGCCAGGACGGAATCGCGGGTGATCTCCGCGCGCGCTTGCCTAGCCATCAGATCCGCCTGTCATCCTTAAAACCAGCCATCCTGAAGTAGACCGACATCCCGAAGTAGACCGACTTACCGCTCGAACAGCACCCTGAGGATGGGTGAACCGTACCACCAGGTGAGCGCGCGCCAGCGAATTCGAGCATTCGGACGGGCACACTGCGCAATTTGCTGGCTACCAACGCGGTCAATCCCCCGTACCGGCGCGCCATTCCGAGCTCAGCTGCGGTTGGGCTTCCAAATGACTGAGGCCGTTCCAGCACAGGTTCACCAGATGCGCCGCCACAACCTCTTTCGACGGTTTGCGCTCGTCCAGCCACCAGGTCGCGGCGGTCGAGACCATGCCCACCAATGCCTGCGCGTACAAACCGGTCAGACTGGTATCGAAGCCGCGGCGCTCGAAATCGCCGCCGAGAATATGCGCGACCTGGTTGGTGGCCTCGTTGAGCAGGCTCGAGTAGCGGCCCTCCGCGGTAGCTGCGGGCTGGTCGCGCACCAGGATTCGGAATCCGTCGGTGCGTTCCTCGATATAGGTCAGCAGTGCGAGCGCGACCTGTTCGAGCCGAATTCTGGACCGATTCTGGGTGAGCGAGGAGGTGATCATGTCCAGCAGCATCGACATCTCGCGGTCCACGACCACGGCGTACAGCCCCTCCTTGCCGCCGAAGTGTTCGTACACCACGGGTTTGGAGACCTGGGCCCGCTGTGCGATCTCCTCGATCGAGGTCGCGTCGTAGCCGCGCTCGGCGAATAGTGCGCGACCGATCTCGATCAACTGCTGCCGCCGCTGAGTACCCGTCATCCGCGGCCGGGACACTCGTTGCGGTTCACCCGAAGACAATGCCCCGCCTCCCTGCGCATGACCCGAACTTTTGCCGACAACTGTTCCAGACAGCTCCGCCCGCGCGCGCGTCGCCCCGCCGAACACGGCGATCGAAGGGCCGATTTCGACATTTGCCCAGATAACGCGAACGGTGCGGAAAGATCGGGGCGATGGGTACCCCCTAATTCGGCGAAGCAGTTCGACGAACGGGAGGTCTTCATGCGAGGATTCATGCCGTGCCGCTGGCGCAGCGGCGGGTTTCGCGGATCCCGCCGGTGTGACAATCCGCCGTAGTGTAATGGCAGCACCTCTGATTTTGGTTCAGATAGTTCAGGTTCGAGTCCTGGCGGCGGAGCACACCGGCACGATGGCTTATCGTTGGCCGCGCACATCGCTGACCAAGCACGACGACAGCCCCAAGCACGATGACAGGCAGCCGAGGGAGATCCATGCCACAGCAGACCGCCGTCGTCGTTCTCGCAGCCGGTGCCGGGACGCGAATGCGGTCGAAGACTCCTAAGGTGCTGCATTCGCTGGCCGGTCGAAGCATGCTCGCGCACGCGCTGCATGCGGCCAACGAGATCGACCCCGCGTTCCTCATCACGGTGGTAGGACACGATCGGGAACAAGTCGGCGCCGCGGTCGCCGCCGTCGCCGCCGACCTCGGCCGCGACATCACCACCGCCATTCAGGAAGAACAGCTCGGAACCGGCCACGCGGTGCAATGCGCGCTCGCGGCGGTTCCCGAGGATTTCACCGGTGACCTGCTGGTCACCTCCGCAGATGTGCCGCTGCTGGACGGGCACACCCTGTCCGCACTGCTCGACGAACACCGCAGCTACACCGAACGTTCCGCGGTCACGGTGCTGACCTTCGAACCGGACGACCCGAACGGCTACGGCCGCATCGTCCGCAATGCCGACGGCCAGGTCACCGAAATCGTCGAACATGCCGACGCCACCCCGGCGCAATCGGCGATCACCGAGGTCAACTCGGGTGTCTACGCCTTCGACGCGGCCGTGCTGCGCACCATGATCGGACGCCTGTCCACCGCCAACGCCCAGCACGAGCTGTACCTGACCGATGTGCTGCGGCTGGCTCGCGAGGCCGGACATCCGGTGCACGGCGCACGGCTGCTCGACTCGGCCAAGGTCACCGGCGTCAACGACCGGGTGCAGATGTCCGAGGCCGCGCGCACCCTCAACCGCTACATCCTCGAGCGGCATATGCGCGCCGGGGTCACGATCATCGATCCCGCGACCACCTGGGTGGACGCGAACGTGAAAATCGCCAGGGACGCCGAAATCCGGCCGGGTGTGCAGTTACTCGGTGGCACCGTCATCGGTGAGGATGCCGTGATCGGACCGGATTCCACGCTCACCGATGTCATCGTCGGCAACGGCGCGCACGTCGTTCGCACCCACGGTGATCAGGCCGTGATCGGTCCCGGTGCGAATATCGGACCGTTCAGCTATCTGCGCCCCGGCACCGTTGTCGGCGATTCCGGAAAGCTCGGCGCATTCGTCGAAACCAAGAACGCATCGATCGGCGCGCACTCCAAAGTGCCGCACCTCACTTATGTCGGCGATGCCACCATCGGTGAGCACAGCAACATCGGCGCCTCCAGCGTTTTCGTCAATTACGACGGTGTGAAAAAGCACCACACCGTGGTCGGCTCGCATGTGCGGACCGGCAGCGACACCATGTTCGTCGCACCGGTGACGGTGGGTGACGGCGCTTATACGGCGGCGGGTACTGTGCTGCGTAGAAGCGTTCCGCCGGGGGCACTCGCGGTTTCAGGTGGACCACAGAAAAACATTGAGGGCTGGGTGCAGCGCAACCGTCCGGGGACGGACGCGGCACAGGCGGCGGCGGAAGCCATCGCGACCAAAGAGATGTCGGGTCAGGCAATCGAGCAAAAGGATGGCAAACAGCAGTGACCGCGTCATGGATCGACAACCAGAAGAACCTGATGCTCTTCTCGGGACGCGCTCATCCTGAGCTGGCCGAGCAGGTGGCCAAGGAACTCGACGTCCACGTCACCCCGCAGACCGCGCGCGACTTCGCCAACGGCGAGATCTTCGTCCGGTTCGAGGAGTCCGTGCGCGGCTCGGATGCCTTTGTGCTGCAGAGCTTTCCGGCTCCGCTGAACCAGTGGCTGATGGAACAGCTCATCATGATCGACGCGCTCAAGCGCGGTTCGGCCAAGCGGATCACCGCGGTGCTGCCGTTCTACCCGTACGCCCGTCAGGACAAGAAGCACCGCGGCCGCGAGCCCATCTCCGCCCGCCTGGTCGCCGACCTGCTCAAGACCGCGGGCGCGGACCGCATCATCACCGTCGACCTGCACACCGATCAGATCCAGGGCTTCTTCGACGGCCCGGTCGATCACATGCACGCCCAGCTGCAGCTGGCCGAGTACGTGCGCAACAACTACAGCCTCGAGCACATCACCGTGGTCTCCCCCGATTCCGGTCGCGTGCGCGTCGCTGAGAAGTGGGCCGACTCGCTGGGCGGCTCGCCGCTGGCGTTCATCCACAAGACCCGCGACCCGCTGGTGCCGAACCAGATCAAGGCCAACCGCGTGGTCGGTGAGGTCGAGGGCCGCACCTGCATCCTGATCGACGACATGATCGACACCGGTGGCACCATCGCGGGCGCGGTCAAGGTGCTCAAGGAGGCCGGTGCCGGTGACGTGGTCATCGCCGCGACGCACGGCGTGCTCAGCGATCCGGCTGCCGAGCGCCTGGCCAGTTGTGGCGCCAAGGAGGTCGTGGTCACCAATACACTGCCGCTCAGCGAGGAAAAGAAGTTCCCGCAGCTGACCGTGCTGTCGATCGCGCCACTGCTGGCTCGCACGATTCGCGAGGTCTTCGAGAACGGTTCGGTCACCGGACTTTTCAACGGCAACGCGTAGCGCTGACACTTCGTCGCGGCTCGGACCAGGGTCCGGGCCGCGACATTTCTGTTTGTAAGGCTTGCTTCGGCGTGGTACCCATGGCGGGTAGGGATGACAAACAGGGGGCGTGCCATGTCGGATTCGGAACCGAATATCAATCTCGGGAAGTCGCAGGACCCACCGCCTGCCGAGCCGCCGCAGGACAACGTGGACGCGACCAAGGTCTGGTCACCGGAGCCGGGTGTCGATCCGACGATGGCTTATCAACCGGGACAACAGTTTTCGCCGGAAACCGCTCCACCGTACACCCCGCCCGCAGGTTATCAGCAGCCCACCGCCTATCCGCCACCGCCGTATCCGCCGAGCTACCCGCAAGCCGGTCCGTACGTCGGACAATCCGGCTATCCGCAAGCGCCCGGTGCTTATCCCGGTTACCCGTACCAGCCCTATACGCCACCTCGGCAATCCGATGTCCCGATCTTCTCGATCATCAGCTTCTCCTGCCTGGCGGCGACCGCACTGTCGGTGGTGATCTTCTGTGGCCTGCCCATCGTGATCACCGGACCGGCGGGCATCGTCCTCGGCATCATCGGCCACAACAAGGGCGAATCGCTCGGCAAATGGGCGGCCATCGCCAACGGCGCGGTACTGGCGATCGCGGTCATCCTGGTCATCGCCTTCGTCGGGTTCCTCGGGGCCTTCAGCTGACGGATTCGCGCGCGTCGGATCCCGTTTGCCCCCGATGCCGAGGGGGATACTGGGGGTATGGACCGTGACCCGCTTGATATGGACATGGGGGACGACAAGCAGGAAGACGAGATCCGCGCATACCGGCGAAATGTCGAGGATCCGCCAGCTGACCTGCGTATTCGCTATCACGAAAATGAGGATGACGGCCGACTCGGCATCGGCGAAGAACTCGAACAGGAGTGGACCCGTCATCGTAAGGCCGCCGAACTCGCCGAGGAGGACGAGCGCCCCGCCGAGGTCGCCGCGATGGAGATTGTCAACGATACCGACCTATAGCCCGCTCCCCGCCGACAGGAGAGTTCGATGAGCACGCCGCAGCAGGGACCCGAGCGAGGCGATACGTCGCCCGAGAAACCGGCCGGCGAATCCGAGCCGCTCGAATCCTCGGATACGGCTCGGGACACTCCGGCGACCGGCGGACCGCGGGAGTCGCAGCCCGCCGAACCCGCCGCGCAGACACCGGCCCAGCGAGCGGCCGCAGAAACGGCACCGGATCTCGTCGCACAACCGCAGCCTTCGCCGGAGTCCGCGCAACCGTGGCATGACGCCGCCGCGGCACGCTACGACCAGGACCGGCCCGGCACCGTATATCCGCCGATCACCGACGCCACCCCGGAAACCCCATACGATGGCTCTCCCGGCTACACCTCACGGCCGTACACCACGCCGGGACCGCGGTCGGGTTCGCAGACCCTGTCGATCATCGGCTTCGTCTGTGCGGGCATCTCATTGCTGTTCTGCCCCTACCTATTCGGCCCGGTCGGCATCATTCTCGGCATCATCGGGCACAAAAAGGGCGAATCCCTCGGCAAATGGGCCGCCCTCGTATCCGCCATTTCCCTGGTCATCGGGCTCATCCTGGTCTATGCCGTCTTCAGCGGCAGCATGATCCCGGACTCCAACTGACCGTGCGCTGGAGACGCGTCCCGGGGGATGGCAGCCGACGGGGTGGGTAAGGCCAGGGGACGGCAGTCGGCGGGTAAGGCTAGCGTGGTCAGCATGAGTCGATTCGGTGGGTTCCCACTCGCGGGGCTGGACTTTTACGAGGATTTGGAAGCCGATAACTCGAAGGCCTTCTGGACCGCGCACAAGGATGTCTACGAGGAGTCGGTCAAGGCGCCGATGGTCGCGCTGACCGCGGAGTTGGAGGCGGACTTCGGGACCGCCAAGATTTTCCGGCCGTACCGGGACGTGCGTTTCTCCAAGGACAAGGTGCCCTACAAGACGGCGCAGGGCGCGGTGGTCAGCGTTGCGCCGGGTACGGGCTGGTATGTGCAGATCAGCGCGGCCGGACTCTTCGTCGGCGGCGGATTCTATGCGGGCTCCCCCGCACAGATCGCCCAGTTGCGCACAACCATCGATGACGAGGTCCGCGGCCCGGAGCTGGAGGCCATCCTGGCGAAGCTCACCAAGGCCGGATTCACCATCGGCGGCGAGCAGCTCAAGACCAAGCCGAAGGGGTACGACGCCGACCATCCGCGCATCGATCTGCTGCGGCACAAATCGCTGACCTGCAGTAAGGAATACGGCGCACCGGCCTGGCTGGACAAACCCCGCGCCGCGAAGGAGGTCCGCACCGCCTGGGAGACGATGCGGCCCTTCATCGAGTGGCTGGGCGCGGTGGTCAGTGGTGCGCCGGCTCGGACCTAACGGCGAGCGGCGAGGACCAGGGCGAAGCGGTCGTCCGGATCGGTCCAGACCTGTTCGGTCTCGAATCCCGCTGCGGTCAGTTCGGCGTCCAATCCGTCGATACGGAATTTGGCCGAGATTTCGGTGCGCATCTGCTCGCCGCGCGTGAACTGGAGGGTGAGGTCCAGTTCACGGACCGTCACGGTCATATCTTCGGTGGCCTCCAGCCGCATTTCGATCCACTCGTCTTCGGTTTCCCAAGTGGCGACGTGGGCGAACTTATCCGGCTCGAAGTCGGCGTCGAGGCGACTGTTCAAGACATGCAAGACATTTCGGTTGAATTCGGCGGTGACACCGGCCGCGTCGTCATAGGCGGGGACAAGTACGGCGGGGTCGATCACCAGGCCCGCGCCGAGTAGCAGCTGCTCACCCGGCTCCAGCACCTCGTGGATGCTCGACAGGAATTCGGCCCGTTCGGCGGGGACCAGGTTGCCGATGGTGCCGCCGAGGAAGGCGATCATGCGGCGGCCGCCGCCCGGCAGATTGTGCAGAGTGTCGGTGAAATCGCTGACCACGCCGTGCACCGCGAGGCCCGGGAACTCGGTAGCGATCTCCGCGGCGGCGGCCCGCAGCGCCGAGGACGAGACATCCTGCGGAACATAGGTTTTCAGCGGTCCCTCGGCGGTCAGTGCGGATAGCAGCAGCCTGGTCTTCGCGGCCGATCCCGCGCCGAGTTCGACCAGGACCTCGGCCTGCGCGGTGCGGGCGATCTCGCCGACTACCCGCTCCAGCAGCGCGCGTTCGGTGCGGGTCGGGTAGTACTCGGGGAGTTCGGTGATCTGCTCGAACAGTTCACTGCCGCGGGCGTCGTAGAACCACTTGGGTGGCAACCACTTCGGGTCCGCGGTGAGGCCGAGCCTGGCATCCGCGCGCAACGCCGAGGTGAGGTCGTCATCGGATAGGTAGATCTCCAGCGTGGGTGCGGTCATAGGAGCGAGCCTTTCGTGCTTGGAACGTCTAGTAGCGGTGTGACGGACAGCGCGCCTGGGCGGGCGCTGACCAGCTGGCGATCCGGAATCGACTGCCAGCGCGGGTCGTCGTCGAAGGGCTCCGAGGACAGGATGGCGAAATCATCGGTCACCAGGGCGGATAGCGAGTGGTAGACGGTGGTCGCCCACAGCTGCCTGCCATCACCGAGCAGGAAATTCAGTCGGGCGCCCGGGGATTGGGCCAGTACGGCCGACACCAGTAGACTCAATGCCGCCGGCGCCGCCGCCCATGAACCGTCGGGAGTATCGGTCGAGAGCAGACTGCGCAGGATCACCCAGAGCGTCGCCGCATCGGTCGCGGATTCGGCCTCCAGCAACTGCACCGGCTCGAACAGCGGGCCCGCACCCAGTTCGGTTGCGGTGGAGCCGAATTCTTCGGCGACCGCGCTGAGGGCCCGCCGCCAATCGGGCACCATGCCGTTATGGCTGAACGCCCACCGACCATGTGTGAACGGTGCACAGGCATTCCGCTCGACCGGCATACCCACGGTCGCCGAGCGAACCGCCGCCAATACCGCCCACGACTCCAGTTGCGGCAGAACCTCTTCCACCGCCGGATCGGTCCAGATGGGCGCTGAGTTGCGATACCGGCTGACGGTCACGCCGTCGTCGTCACGCCACCAGGCCACCCCGAACCCATCCGCATTGATCGTCCCGCCCCCGCGCATATCCTTGGGCGCCCACGCCTGGGTCCGCAGGGAATGCGAACCGAGCGTCAACATATCGCCCACGCGTACCGACGGACCGACGTAACCGAGTTGACGACACATCAGCGCCGCCCTTCCGCCGTCGAGACCCTCACTCGCCCTCGCCTTTTCGCAGGTCGCGGGCCAGGCGGAAGCCAGCGAAGATCTGGCGGCGGACGGGGTGGTCCCAGTTGCGGAAGGTGCCGCGGCAAGCGACCGGATCGGTGCCGAAGGAGCCGCCGCGCAGGACTCGGTAGTCGCCGCCGAAGAACACATCGGAGTATTCGGCGTAAGGAAAGGCGCGGAAGCCCGGATAAGCCTCGAAACCCGAGGCGGTCCACTCCCATACGTCGCCGATGAGCTGATGCACACCGGCCGGGGAGACACCGGCCGGATACGCGCCGACCTCGGCGGGTTCCAGGTGCCGCTGGCCGAGATTCGCGGTGGCGGAATCGGGTTCGGCATCACCCCACGGGTAGCGGCGGGACGTGCCGGTCTCCGGATCGAAACGCGCCGCCTTCTCCCATTCGGCCTCGGTGGGCAGACGCTTACCAGCCCAGGCGGCATACGCCTCGGCCTCGAACCAGCAGACGTGCACCACCGGCTGCTGCGGACGCACGGGCGTCATCACGCCGAATCCCCGGCGCCACCAGTGCCCGGCCGGATCGCACTCCCAGAACTGCGGCGCCACCAGACCCGCCTCCTGCCGGTGCGCCCAACCGCGTTCGGACCACAGCTCGGGCCGCTCGTAGCCGCCGTCGGCAATGAAGGCCTGGTACTGCGCATTGGTGATCGGTGCGACGTCGATGGCGAAGGCGGCCACGTGCACCGGATGCGCCGGACGCTCATTGTCCAGTGCCCATGGGTCGGTCGACGTGCCCATGACGAATTCGCCTGCGGGAATGACGACTTCACCACCGACAGCAGCAGCCGCCGCCGGTGCGGCGGGTGCGGACAGCACCGCGGGGCCGGTGCGCAATTGATGGGTGGCGAGCATGGTTTCGTCGTGCTGCTGCTCGTGCTGGGCGATCATGCCGAATGCGAAGCCGCCGTCGACCAGCGGATCACCATGTAAAGCGCTGGTTTCCAACACATCCCACACCTTGTCGCGCACGGTGCCGACATAGCCGCGAGCCTGGGTGGGGTCGAGCAGCGGCAGTTCAGGGCGATTGGCGCGAGCGTGTTTGAAGGCGTCGTACAGCTCGTCGATATCGGCGCGCACCGCGTCGCGTCGGCCGACATCGCGCACCAGCCAGAGCTCTTCCTGATTGCCGATATGGGCGAGATCCCAGACGAGCGGGCTCATCAGTCGGGAATGCTGGGCGACCAGCTCCGCTTCATCGAGGGTGGTGAGGCCGGTGGTGCGATCCCTTGCGCGGGTGAGCACTTCGGCGATCCGGTCACGCAATTGTTCGGTGCCGGAATTATCCGTTGCGGGGTACTGAATGGTCACGATGGGTATCTCCCGAACTCGTTCTGGTCGGCGACTCGAGGCAGCGGCGCCGCGGTCACGAATGCTCCTCGGGCTGATCCGCACTGCGCGAAACGAGTTCATCGGTCGGGGTGCGACCGCTGCGACATCGTTCGGCGGCGGATTCGATCTCGCGCACCGCCGCCGGACTCGCCGCATGTGCTGCGGCCAGGGTCAGCAACTCGACCGCGACGCCACGGATCTCCGGATCGGCCAACCCGCAGCGCGCCGCGTCGAGCCAGCGGCCCGCGAGTGGCGCGGCGAGCGCCGTCGCCTCGGCAACCACCGACGGAGAAGAAAGCAGGGCGTCGAAAATATGGATCGGGACGGTCCAGTCGTTATCGGGCTGGGCGTCCAGATAGCGGACCTCGAGGTGTCCGGAGGCCCGTACCGGTGGGAACAGCGTGGTCAGGTGATAGTCGAGATCGCCGACATCGGGACGCCGGCCGATCTCGTCGTCCAGCGCACCGGACAACCAGTCCGCAAAGGTCGCCTCTGGCGGCGCTGACCAGCCGATATCGCCGCCGTTGCCGGATACGCCATCGGGGCGGCGAACGCACAGCAGCGGGACATCCAGGGCCCAACGCGCATAGCCGGCGATCGGATCCGGCCAGGACTCCACCGCGGGACGGGTACGAGCGTGGTCGAGACGCAACCAGGTCCGCATGCGCTGAGATGCCCACACGCCCACCGGTGCACTGTGCAATTCGGGCGAGCAGGCGAAGGCGGCGAGTAGCGCGGGACCGATCGTGTACAGCGCGTTCCACCGTGCGGTGACCTCGGCGCGGTCCGCACCGGCATCGACGCTGACCTGCGTCGCGGCGGTATTGCACATCATCAATTTGCCGAAGGGGCCGATACCGCTGAAGGACTCTTCCATGGCGCGATAGCGCGGTAACCGCAGGACCCGTTTCGGGCGGCGGTCCGCATCGGCGGCGGCGGAGACGGTGCGGATGGATCGGGACTCGAGTAGATCCCGCAGCATCCGAGCATCGGCGTGCAAACCCTCGCACAACTGCGCGGCAGCGGCGAACGGGGCACTGGAGAGTTCGATCTGACCGCCGGGTTCGATGGTGACCCGGCTGCCCCCTGGCAACGGAAGTGCCGGTGAATCGGGGGCGATGGACCGCGGTGCATAGGGTCCGAGTGCATCTGCGAATGCAGCCAGTTGCGGGCGGGGGGCGGCCGATGGGCCGGACGACGAACACTCACCCTGCACGGTGAGCCACTCCAGTTCGGCGCCGATGAGCGTCGGTGGCCCCAGCTTGAAACAGATTTTTTCGAGATAGGCCTCGGCCGCGGCCCGCGAGGAGAGCTCGCCGTTTTCCAGCGCGATGACCCGCTTCGGATGCTCGAGCGTGACCGCCATACCAACCTCCACCATGTGAAACCGGGTAACCGTGGCTGTGCTGCGTGTGTGCTGCCGACAGTTGTTCAGGTAGTTCTGTATCGCCTCGGGCGCCGGTCGTATTCCGGTGCGCCGACCCAAACCAGCGTAGCGAGGGGCACCGACAAGAAATGTGACAAGAATCTGAATTCGTGGTCATGCACAGCGGGGGACTCGCGCACGGTGGCCCGGACCTGCGTCGACTCGTGCGACGGCCCAATGCCCCGATTTCGGCGATACTCTCGAGGCCATGCTCGACGAGAATCGCGTACGCGCCGACATACCGGCCTACGGCGCCGGATCCGATCTGGTCTTCCTCGACAGCGCGGGCTCCTCGTTACCACCCCGAGTCGTAGTCGATACCGTTGTAGCGCATCTGCGACGCGAGGCCGAAATCGGCGGCTATCGCGCGGCGAACGAGCGGCTCGACGATCTCGCCGCGGTGAAAACCGATATCGGCCGGCTCATCAACGCCGATCCGACCGGCATCGCGCTCAGCGATAGCGCGACCCGTGCGTGGGCCGACTTCTTCTATTCGGTCCCACTCGCGCCCGGCGACCGTATCCTCATCTCCGGCGCCGACTATGCGAGCAATGCCATTGCGGCGCTGCAGCGGGCCAAGGCGACCGGCGCGGTGGTCGAACAGATTCCCAGCGACGGCAGCGGCCAGATCGACCTCGACGCGCTCGCCGACATGGTCGACGAACGGGTCCGGCTCGTGTCGGTGCTCCACGCCCCGACCAATGGCGGTCTGGTCAACCCGGCCGCCGACGCCACCCGGATCGCGCATTCGGTCGGCGCGCTGGTACTGCTCGATGCCTGCCAGTCGGCCGGACAGCTGCCGATCGATGTGGCCGAACTCGATGTCGACGCGCTCTCGGTCACCGGGCGCAAATGGCTGCGCGGACCGCGTGGCACCGGATTCCTTTATGTGCGACCGGAATTGGCCGCGTCGATGGAGCCGCAGCGGCTGGATCTGCACAGCGCGCAGTGGACCGGCCCGCAGGTGTACGCCATGGTGCCCGATGCGAGTCGCTTCGAATTCTGGGAATGCGATGTCGCGGCCCGACTCGGTCTCGGTGCGGCTGTGCGGTATCTGCTCGAGCTGGGCCCCGATGACGTCTACGACGCGATCGCGGTCCGCGCGGAGCATCTGCGCAAATCGCTGCCGGAAATCGACGGAATCACGGTGCGCGACATCGGGATTCGGCACAGCGGCATCGTTTCGTTCACCGTCGAAGGGAAATCCGCCGTCGAGGTGCGCGATCGTCTTGCGGCGCAGAATATTACGGTGACGGCGAGCCATGCCAGCTCTACCCTGCTGGATATGACCGCCCGTGGCCTGGATTCGGTGGTGCGTGCCTCGCCGCACTGCTTCGTGAGTTTCGAGGAGCTGGACCGGTTCGTCGGCGCGGTCGCGACGCTCTGATGTCACCTCGCGAACTGGTCGTACTCGGCACCGCGAGTCAGGTTCCGACCAAGCAGCGCAACCACAATGGGTATCTGCTGCGCTGGGGCGATGAGGGCATCCTCTTCGATCCGGGCGAGGGCACCCAGCGGCAGATGACGTACGCCGGCGTATCGGTCACCGATATCACCCGGATCGCCGTGACGCATTTCCACGGCGACCACTGCCTCGGACTACCCGGGATCATCCAGCGGATCAATCTGGACAAGGTCGCCCATCCGGTCGATGTGTACTACCCCGCCTCGGGTGCGGCGTTCTTCGATCGCCTGAGCAATGCCAGCTCGTTCTATCGCACCGTCGAGCTCCGGGCGCATCCGATCGCCGATCCGGGTGCGCTGGACGCGCCTGGTGCACCGTTCGCCCTCGAGGCGGTCGCGCTATCGCATCCGGTCGACACCTTCGGCTACCGCCTCACCGAACCGAGCGGTGTGCGCATCCTGCCGGAGCGGCTAGCCGTATTCGGCCTGCACGGCCCGTCGGTCGGACAACTGCAGCGCACGGGCAGTATCGAATTCGACGGGCGCACAATCACGCTGGCCGATGTCAGCGAGCCGAGGCCGGGCCAGAGCTTCGCATTCGTGATGGACACCCGCCTGTGCCCGGGCGTGCTGTCCCTCGCCTCGGGCGTGGACATGCTGGTGATCGAGGCGACCTTCCTGGACGTCGATGCGCAGCTCGCCGAGGAATACGGCCACCTGACCGCGGGCCAAGCCGCCCGAGTCGCCGCCGAAGCCGGTGTGCGCACCCTGGTCCTGACCCATTTCTCCCAGCGCTACCGCGACCTCGACGCCCACCTCGCCGAGGCAGCCCTGCACTTCACGGGCGAGATCGTCATCGCAACGGACCTGGCGAGAATCCCACTCCCACCCCGACACTGAGCACCGACCGCCCGCGGTGGGTCAGCCGATGTGTAGGTCGATTGCGTGGGTTGCGAGGGTGCGGACGTTGGCGGTGGGGGCCACCAGGCGGAGGCTGCGGTTGGCCTGGAGGGCGGCGATGCCGTGGAGGCTGGTCCACAGGGCGATCGCGCGCTTGTCCGGGCCGGCCGATAGTGGGGCGGCTTCGCGAACCAGCGCGGCGAAACGCTCGAAGAGCGGCAGGGTGATCGCCCGAAGGTTCTCGCCGGAGCCCTCCAGCAGGTCGTGGCGGAACATCAGCGTGAACATCTCCGGGCGCTCGCCGGCGAATTCGACGTACTCGGCGGCCATCCGTTCCAGCTGTTCCCTCGGCGTCCTCGCGCCTACCTCCACCTTCGCGAACCGCTCGATGAGATCGGCGAAACCGCGCGCGGCGATGGCGGCCAAGAGTGCGCGGTGCGTCGGAAAGTGCCTGCGCGGCGCACCGTGGGAAACCCCGGCCGCGCGGGTGATCGCACGCAGACCCAACTGGGCCGCGCCGACCTCCTCGAGTATGTCGACCCCGGCGCCGACCAATCGTTCCCGCAACGGTTCGCTTCCGACCATGGAGACATTGTCTACGGCGCTCATCGAATCACTCCCTCCGACTGCGTCACATAAGTAGAAATCCTCTACCGATGATCGTAGACAGTGTCTACGATCATCGGTAGACATTGTCTACGACAACTTTCTCGGAGGCTCATGTGTGGTACCGGTTGTTCAAGTACGTCCTGCTCGGCCCCCTGCTGCGGCTGCTCGGCCGCCCCGAGGTGGAAGGGCTGCGGCACGTACCCCGCACCGGACCGGTGATCATCGCGGCCAACCATCTCGCGATGCTCGACTCGATGTATCTCGCGCTGGCCCTGCCGCGCCGGGTCACCTTCCTGGCCAAGCAGGAGTACTTCACCGGGACCGGATTCAAGGGCCGGTTCCAACGCTGGTTCTTCACCGTCGCGGGTCAGGTACCGGTGAACCGCACCGGCGGCACCGCCGCCGCGGACGCACTGACCGCCGCGGCGAAAATCCTCGAATCCGGTGACGTCTGGGCCATCCATCCGGAGGGCACCCGCTCCCCGGACGGCCGCATCTATCGCGGCCGCACCGGCGCACTGCGCGTCGCCATGGCCACCGGCGCTCCGGTCATCCCGGTCGTGCTGGCGGGCACCGACAAGGTGAATCCGCGCGGCCACCGGCTGCCGCGCTTCGGCAAGGTGCACATCAGCTTCGGCACGCCGCGCTACTATCCGCAGCTCACTCCGACCCACCCGGCACCGGACACCTGCCAGGTCCGCGCCGCGACCGACGAACTGATGCGGGAATTGGCCGCCCGATCCGGACGGCACTACGTCGATCGCTACGCGGCAACTTTCTCGAATCGCCCATAACGCCACCGCGACACGGGCATGTCCTCGGAATGGTTAACGCGGGGACGAATTGGCGGGATAGTTGGGGAGCAGGCCGTTCACCCATGTCCGGCCACCGCATCGGGGTGACAAGGGAGTTGGACTTTGAGCAGGTTCACCGACGAGATGTACGCAACGGCACAAACCTCGAGTCGCGGATTGGTGACCGGGGAGCCCAACGCGCCGTTTCGGCAAACCTGGGGTGAGATCCATCGAATCGCACGACAGATGGCGGGCGGACTCGCCGAAGCCGGCATCAGACACGGTGACGCGGTCGGCGTGCTGGCCGGGATGCCGGTCGATATCGCACCGGCCTGTCAGGGCATCTGGATGCGCGGCGCGTCGATCACCATGTTGCACCAGCCGACGCCGCGCACGGATCTGGTGGTCTGGGCCCGCGATACCGAGACCGTGCTGTCGATGATCGACGCGCGCGCGGTGGTACTCGGCGCGCCCTTCGAGGCCGCCGAACCACTGCTGCGCGAGCGCGGCATCACCGTAGTGCGCATCGATCAGCTGCGCGAGAGCCCGGAGACCGATCCGGTGCCGACCGTCGAGACCGATATCGCGTTGCAGCAGTTGACATCCGGTTCGACCGGATCGCCGAAGGCGGTGCGGATCACGCACGGGAACTTCTATACCAACGCCTACGCCATGTTCGACCGGGTGAAGTTCCAGCTCGACGACGATGTGATGATCAGCTGGCTGCCCCTGTTCCACGATATGGGGATGGTCGGATTCCTCAGCGTTCCCATGCAATTCGGCGCCGAAGTCGTCTGCGTGACGCCGATCGACTTCCTGATGCGTCCACTGCTGTGGGCCGAGCTGATCGACAAGTACCGTGGCACCGTCACGGCGGCACCGAATTTCGCGTACTCACTGCTGGCTCGCCGGCTCAAGCAGGCCGAGGACGGCGCCTACGATCTCAGCAGCGTCCGCTACATGTGGAACGGCGCCGAACCCGTCGATCCGGACACCATGGAGAACCTCGCCGCGGCCGGCAAACGCTTCCGGCTCAATCCGATGGCGCTCACCCCGGTCTACGGCATGGCCGAAACCACACTGGCCGTATCGGTTCCGGATCCCGGACACGGACAGGTCCTCGACATCATCGATGCCGATCTGCTCGAAGCGCTGGGCAAGGCCGTGCCTGCCCACGATCACCACGGCAATGTCCGCCGCATGCCCACGCTCGGCTATCTGGTCGACAATCTCGAGGGTCGGGTCGTCGACGCGGAGCGCCAGCCGCTGCCGACCCGTTCCGTCGGCGTGATCGAACTCCGCGGTCCCGCGGTCACTTCCGGCTATGTCACGGTCAACGGGTTCCGTCCGGCGCAGGATGCGGACGGCTGGCTCGATACCGGCGATATCGGCTACTTCACCGATGAGGGCCTGATCGTGGTGTGCGGCCGGATCAAGGACGTCATCATCATGGGCGGTCGCAATATCTACCCGACCGATATCGAGCGTGCCGCCATGCGCGTGGCGGGGGTGCGTCCCGGCAATGCCGTCGCGGTCCGCCTGGACGCGGGCGAGAAACGCGAAAGCTTCGCCGTTGTGGTGGAAAGCAACGACCATCAGAATGCCGACGAGGTCAAGCGCATCGAACGCGAAATCGTGCACGCGGTGTTCTCCGAAGTCGGCGCTCGCCCGCGCACCGTCGCCGTGCTCGGCCCCGGCGCCCTCCCGAAAACCTCCTCGGGCAAGCTGCGCCGCTCCGCCACCGCGATCCACCTGCGCTGAGCCGCGGTCGAACTCGGCCTAGTGCAGTTGGTTCTGGGCCGGTTCGAGCCCGACGCGCAGTAGCAGTTCGACCGCGTCCGCGGCCTGTTCGACGATCACCGGCACTTCCTTGCGCTCCACCGACGAAAACGGTTTGAGCACGTAGTCCGCCGGGTCCTGGCGACCCGGCGGGCGGCCGATGCCGATGCGGGCGCGCAGATAGTCCTTGGTGGTCAGGGCACTGGAGACCGAACGCAATCCGTTGTGCCCGCCCTCACCGCCGCCGCGCTTGAGCCGGACCTGACCGAACGGCAGATCCAATTCGTCGTGCACGACGATCACCTCGGTCGGCGGCACCGAGAAGAATTTCGCCAACGCCGCGACCGGGCGCCCGGACAGATTCATGAACGAGCGCGGCTTGGCGATCAATACCTGACGCCCGTCCAGCCTGGCCTGCAACAGATCCGCGCCGGACTTCTTGTGCACAGCAAAACGGCCGCCGACGCGCTGCGCGAGCACGTCGGCGACCAGAAAGCCGATATTGTGCCGGGTGCGCTCGTACTCGGAACCTGGGTTGCCAAGTCCGACCACGAGCGCGGGCCCGGTCGAGGATTCGGTCATTCGGATAACCGACCCGGGGAGTTCTTACTCGGCGCTCTCGGACTCCGCGGCGGCCGCGGCAGCCTCTTCGGTCTCCTGCGCGGAAGCCGGCGCCGCGATGATGTTGACGATCAGGGCCTCCGGGTCACCGGCCAGGGTGACACCCTTCGGCAGTTCGATCTCGCCCGCGGTGATCTGGGTGCCCGCCTCGACGCCTTCGATCGAGACCTCGATGGACTCCGGAATGTTCAGCGCGTCGGCCTCGATGGACAGCGTAGTGACGTCCTGGGTGACCAGGGTGGCCGCGCCGGCCTCACCGACCAGCGCGATGTTCACATCGGCGGTGACCTTCTCGCCGCGCTTGACGATCAGCAGATCGGCGTGCTCGATGTAACGGCGAATCGGGTGCACCACAACGGATTTGGTCAGCGCGAGCTGCTTCTTGCCATCGATGACGAGGTTCAGCACCGCATTGGTGCCGTGCTCGCGCAGGATGGCGGCGAAGGCTTGGGCGTTGAGCGAGAGGTGCTGCGGGTCGGCGGCGTGGCCGTACAGCACGGCGGGAACGTTGCCCGCGCGACGGGTGCGGCGGGCGGCGCCCTTGCCGAACTCCGTACGGACGGCGGCTTCGAGAAGGTTGGCGTCAGACATGACTGGATCTACTCCCTACGGCTCTTCCGGGCTGTCAACAGTGCGCCAGGGACTGTCATCCCCCCTGGCAAAGGTTGGTCTACTCGTCGGGCGAAGACCGAACGAGGACGGCCGAGAGCCGAGCCGCGTCGATCACGGTGAACGCATTACGTCTGCGGTCACCCTCGCCGAGACAACCCGAACACCATAGCGCAAGTGTTTATGTCCAGCTGAATCGGGTGGTCGGACTGGCCGGATTGTCGTCACCCCGGTCGCGTACGCTGGAGCGGTTGCCGATCGGCCGTCTGAAAGGTTGTTGCAGTTGACCGCCTCCACTGAGGGTGTCGTCACGCCCGCCCCGCGTGGGTTGCCCGCCGAGGTCGCCCGGCGACGCACATTCGCGGTGATCTCCCACCCCGACGCGGGCAAGTCGACGCTCACCGAGGCGCTGGCGTTGCACGCCAGGATGATCTCCGAGGCGGGCGCCATCCACGGCAAGGCCGGACGCAAATCCACCGTATCGGACTGGATGGAGATGGAGAAGGCGCGCGGCATCTCGGTGAGTTCGACCGCGCTGCAGTTCAACTACCGCGCCGCGGGCTCCGATATCGATAACGTCATCAACCTGGTCGATACCCCCGGCCACTCGGATTTCTCCGAGGACACCTACCGCGTGCTCACCGCCGTCGACGCCGCCGTCATGCTCATCGACGCCGCCAAGGGGCTGGAGCCGCAGACACTGAAGTTGTTCCAGGTGTGTCGCCATCGCGGCATCCCGGTCGTCACGGTGATCAACAAGTGGGACCGTCCGGGCCGCGCGCCGCTGGAACTGCTCGACGAGATCAGCGAGCGGATCGGTCTCACCCCGACGCCGCTGTTCCTGCCGGTCGGCATCGCTGGTGACTTCCGCGGTCTGCTGCGTCGCGGTCCCGAGGGCGCGGCCGTCGAATACATCCACTTCACTCGGACCGCGGGTGGCGCGACCATCGCGCCGGAGGAATCGATAGATCCGGAATCGGCCGAGACCCGCGAGGGTGAGGCGTGGACGACCGCCGCCGAGGAGAGCGAACTGCTATCGGCCACCGGGCAGGACCACGATCAGGAAATGTTCCTGGCCGGGCAGACCTCCCCCGTCATCTACGCCTCCGCGATGTTGAATTTCGGTGTGCGGCAACTGCTGGAGACCCTGGTCGCGCTGGCGCCTGCGCCCGGCTCGCGCGCCGATATCGGCGGCACGCCGCGCAACACCACCGATCCGTTCAGTGCGGTCGTATTCAAGGTGCAGGCCGGAATGGATGCGGCACACCGGGATCGGCTCGCATTCATGCGGATCGTGTCCGGCGAATTCGAGCGCGGGATGGTCGTCACGCACGCGCAGACCGGTCGGCCGTTCGCGACCAAATACGCGCTCACCGTTTTCGGGCGGGAGCGCTCGACCGTCGATACGGCCTACCCGGGCGACGTGGTCGGCCTCGTGAATGCCACCGCACTGGCGCCGGGGCACACACTGTTCGTGGACAAGAAGGTCGAGTTCCCGCCGATCCCGTCCTTCGCGCCGGAGCATTTCGCGGTGCTGCGGGCGCAGAGCGCGGGTAAGTACAAGCAGTTCCGCAAGGCCATCGACCAGCTCGATTCCGAAGGCGTGGTGCAGGTCCTGCGCAATGACGCGCGCGGCGATGCCTCACCCGTGCTCGCGGCGGTCGGCCCGATGCAGTTCGAAGTGGTCACGGCGCGGATGCTCGCGGAGTTCAATGTCGAGACGCATATGGAGCACCTGCCCTACACGCTGGCCCGGCGCACCGATGCGGAGTCGATGGCCGAACTCGATCGGCAGCGCGGGGTCGAGGTGTTCACCCGCTCCGACGGGGCGCTGTTGGCGTTGTTCAGCGATAAGTGGCGGTTGCAATACATCGAGAAGGAGCATCCGAAGCTCACGCTCGAGCCGCTGGTCGCGGCCGCGGATTAGGGATTGCCGTTCACCCGGCCTCAGGCTCCGCCTCCGGCGCGGTCTCCCGCCGCAGCGGGGTGGCGCCGGGCTCGCGCTCGACCGGCGCGATGCCGTCCTCACGCGTGATCAGCCCCCATCGACTCGATGTCAGGCGCAGGCTCGGCAGATCACTGAGCGAGAGCACCACCTCATAGGTGCGCTCATATCCGGTATGCGCGATGCGCCAGCGACCGTCATTGCAGCGGACGTAGCGATCGGTGTAGAACGCCGCGCCGCGCAACAGCATGTTGTGCGCCGGTATCAGCACGGTATCGGCGAGATACCAAGTGCCGGTAGCGGTGTCACCGTCGACATCGATCTCCGGATGGTCGCATCGATGCTCGGTGATGACATGCGGACCGAGGGTGTTGCGCATGAACGCCAGGAACGCATCCCGCGACTCGAACTGCAGGTATTCGCTGTAGGTAGCGGTCGCCTCCGGGATCATGGTGTCCGCAAATTCATCCCACGACTTGGTGTCGAGGGTGCGCAGATACCTGAACTTCAGGCGACTGATCGCTGACACAGCATCCTGGTCCATAACTCAACAATCCCATTCGAAGTCGCCGCGCTACGGAGATTGGGAGATTTGTATCAGATTGCTATCAGTTCGAGCCGAAATCGGCGGTCTACCGCACGGATCAATTCCCGATGGTGAAGCAGGTGTTGCAGAAATCGCTGCCGAATTCGGTCAGCCGCAGACTCTTGCGCACGATCTTGGGGGCGCGTCCGGCCTTCTTCAGCGCCGCCTCGACCACCGGCTGCACCTCGAGCACCATGTACCGGCTGAGCACCACCGGGTCATCGGAAACCTGGGTCAGGCCGAGACGGTTGAGGTTGATCAGATAGGTGCGGGCACGGTCCGGATAACGGACACCGGCCTGTTCCGGAACCGAGGTGAGATCACCGGTTACCAACTCCGAGCCGATGCCGAGCGGACGGTTGGTGCGCACATCGACCGACGGCTGCGGACCGTTCAATGCCATGAACCGCAGAATGCGCGCCTCGTCCGGAGCCAACTCGTCGAGGATCCGGTCATAGGCGGGATGTACGTCGTCGGTGAAGTAGACATCGGCCGAGCGGGCGAGCAGCGCATCGCCACGGCGACGCAATTCTTCGCTACTGGCCGAGTGCAGCGGCGCGCCGATGCCGATCGGCGCGGGCTGCGTCGCGCCATTGGAAGTCGGTACGTAGCTGACGATTTCGCGCACCGAGCCCTCGGTGACGCCGAGCGCGCTGCGCGCGATGGAGCGCAACGCATTACCGGTGCGCTCGGCGATATCCGCAGACGACTCACCGTCGAGCGCGGCCTGGGTGATCTCCTTGGTCACCTCATAGGTCGTCTCGACGGCCCACTGGCTGCCGCGCACCACGGTGCCCGCCGCGAGCCCCGCCGCTCGGAACACACCGCGAATCAGCCGCGCCTCATTGCTGATCTGCCGCTGTTCGACATCCGAGCTGCGCTCCACCGAGCGGGAACCGGCCCGGGCTACGTCCTGTCCGGTCCTGTCGTCTGTCACGTTCTCTCCGATGTATTGCCAAGTGAACGAATACGCCCACAGATTATTGCCCGCCAGCCTTCCAGGTATGCCTTACCGCGAGCCGAGTGGGCCAGCAAACACGCCGACCCCTGCTGTCGGACGCGTGATCGTCGCCATTGTCTCCGCCGCCGGTTGACACTACGACATTCTGGACACACAGTGTGACTGATGTCTCAGACAATCTGCTGTGGCTCGGGACACTCGCGATGGACCGGCGTCTCGACCTCACAGTAGGGTCCGTCTGCCGACTGGGTGCTAGTTTGGGTTGCCGGTGAGGCGGCGGTCACCGGTATATCGGCAGGAGGGTGTCGTGTTGGAGAGTGTTTTCGGGGTGCACCCGACGGTCCTCCTGGAGTTAGTGACCATCCCGCTTTTCACTGGCATCATCGGATACATCACCAACTGGACCGGCATCCTGATGTTGTTCAAGCCGGTCGCCTTCCACGGTATTCGTTTACCCGGTTTGCGCGCGTTGTTTCCCTTCCTGCCCAAGCGAATTCAGGTGCTGCCGCTGCTGAGCTACGACGGCCGAATGGGCTGGCAGGGCATTGTGCCCTCGCGCGCGGACAAAATGGCGAGCATCGCGGTCGACAAGGGGTTGGCAAAACTCGGTAGCGTCGCCGACTTCTACCGCGAGCTGGAGCCGGACAAGCTCGCCGAACATCTCGCCACTATCGCCGACGCGCAGATCAAGGACATAGTCGAAGAAATCCTGCGCCGCGAACATCCGCAACTCTGGTACAACCTGCCGACCGGGGTGCGCGACATGATTCACGCGCGGGTCCGCCAGCAGCTGCCCGATATTCTGCGCGAGCTGACCGAGGAATTGGGCGCCAATATCGATCAGCTGCTGGACGTCAAGCAGATGGTCATCCGTTATTTCCAGGCGCGTCCGCATCTGCTCAACACCCTTTTTCAGGTGCTCGGCGCCAAAGAACTGCGCTTCATGCAGAACTTCGGTTTCTACTTCGGCGCGCCGATGGGTGTGGTGCTGGTCGCCGTATTGCATCTGACCGGCTGGTCGTCGCTGGTGGTGCTGCCGATCGGCGGTGTCGTGATCGGCTGGGTGGTCAACTGGATCGGCCTGAATATGATCTTCGCGCCCGCGTACCCGAAGTGGTGGTGCCCGTGGCGGCAGGGTCTGCTGATCAAGCGGCAGCTCGAAATCACCGACGGCTATGCGGAATTGGTCTCCAGTCAGGTGATGACCGTCGCCAACATCGGTGACGAGTTGCTGAACGGCCCGCGCTCGGACCGGACCATGCAGATGCTCGAGGACACGCTGCGCCCAGCCGCGGACCGGGCGCTCGGACCGGCCCGACCGGCGGTGAAGTTCATGCTCGGCAGCCGGGAGTACGACTCGCTGCAGTCGACGCTGACCACCGAGGCGATGTCCATCGCGCCCATCGCCTTCGCGGATCCGGACTTCAACGTCCAGCAGGGTAGACAAATCAACGACTACATCGCCAAACAGATGTCGGCGCTATCGCCTCCCGACTTCGTGGATATGCTGCGATCGGCCATCAAACAGGACGAATGGCTCCTTTTTCTGCATGGCGGCGTGTTGGGGCTCTTCGCCGGATACGCTCACATCCTGATCTTCGGAACGGGAGTGGCGACAACATGGCTATGACGGAAGCTGGCGGCGAGGATCTGCGGGCCGCCGGGCAGGGCTCCGAGCGAACCGAGCAGTCCGAAGTGGCCGAAACCCCAAGAACTTCCGAGTCGTCGACATCCGAGCAATCGACGGAGATCGCGCGGCTGCCGGTCAACGCGGTCGAGCAGAAGCGGCAGCCCGGCTCGGTGCGCAAGACCGTTCGCGCGACCACCGGTGTCGCCAGGGTCGCGGTGAGCGCGGCGGCCGAGGTGACCGCGTGGGGCATCGACACCGCCCTCGGCGTCGGCGCCACCGTGGTGCGCGGCAGTATCGCGGGAACTCCCCCGCGTGAGGTGCTCGCGGAGGCGGAGGCGGAGGTTCGTGACGCGGTGCGGCGCGCGTTGCGTCTGCCCGCTACACCCGAACAGCCCACGTCCGATGCCGTTCCCACTTTGCGTGAGCAGGGGGCCGCGCTGCTGCGGCTGTCGGCGAGCACGCAGGGCGAGCACCACGAAACCCACCCGGCCTTCGCGCGCATGCTCGAGGAGCTGACACCCGATGAGGCGCGGATCCTGCGCTTCCTGCACCTCGACGGCCCGCAGCCCTCGATCGATATCCGCGCCGGACGGCCGCGCGGCATCGGTGTCGAGCGAATCATCTCCGGACTCAACCTGATCGGTGAGCACGCGGGCCTGCGCTTCCCCAACCGGATCCAGCAGTACCTGCCGAACCTGCGCCGCCTCGGACTGATCGAATTCGTCAAGGAGCCGGTGGGCAATCCGAACCGCTACCAACTCCTCGAAGCCCAATCCCCGGTCCGAGAAGTGTTGAAGCGCTCCGGTTTCGGTACCAAGGTCTACTACCGCAGCATCGCACTCACCGGCTTCGGCGCGGACTTCGTGCAAACCTGCCTGCCGGTCGTGGTCCAGGACGGGCGCGTCTCCGGCACCAGCTGAACCACCACCCATCGAGGCGAGTCGAATGGCGGTTGTCGAGGGTAGTCGAATGGCGGTTCTGGACGGGGTGTGGAGCAGCCATTCAACTAACGTCGACGGGGTGGGGATTAGGCGGTGTCGGCCAGTTCCAGCCAGCGTTCTTCGGCGGATTCTTTTTCTGTCACAACTTGTTTCAGTTCGGCGCCCAGGGTGATCAGTTTGTCGGGGTCGGTGGCGGCGTCGGCGAGGGCGGTGTGGAGGCGCTGCTCGCGTTCGGTCAGTTTGTCGATGGTGCGCTCTAGTTTGGCCAGCTCCTTGCGGGCGGCGCGGTAGGCGGCGGAGTCGGTGGCGGGAGCTTCGGCGGACTTGGAGTCGGTGGCTCGCGTTGTGGCGGAGCTCGATGCGGCGCGCTTTTTCAGGTATTCATCGATGCCGCCGGGCAGGTTGGTGAGTTTTCCATCGCCGAACAGGGCCCAGGTGGAGTCGCAGATGCGCTCGATCAGATAGCGGTCGTGGCTGATCACGACCAGCGTGCCCGCCCAATTGTCGAGTAGGTCTTCCAGTTGTTGCAGGGTGTCGATGTCCAGGTCGTTGGTCGGCTCGTCGAGGAGCAGAACATTCGGTTCGGACATCAGGATCCGGGTCAGTTGTAGCCTGCGGCGCTCGCCACCGGATAGGTCGCCGACCGGGGTGCGCTGCCGGGCCGGGGTGAAGCCCAGGCGCTCGGCCAGCTGGCCCGCGGAAATTTCCTTATCGCCCAGCATGATTCGCTGCGCGATCTGCTGTACCGCCTCCAGCACCCGCAGATCGGTCGGCAGGTCGTCGAGTTCCTGACGTAGCCAACCGATCTGAACCGTCTGGCCCTGAATGCGTTTGCCCGCGGCGGGTTCGACGGCACCGGCCAGCGTGCGTAGCAGGGTCGTCTTGCCGGAGCCGTTCACACCGACCAGGCCGACGCGCTCCCCCGGCGCCAGGCGCCAGGTCAAGTCGCGCACCAACTCGCGGCCGTCCGGGGTGGTGAGGGTGGTGTCCTCGAGTTCGATGACGACGCGGCCCAGGCGCTTTCGCGCGAATGCGGCCAGCGAGACGTTGTCGCGCGGCGGCGGCACATCGGCGATCAGCGCCTCGGCCGCCTCCACCCGATAGCGCGGCTTGGAGGTGCGGGCCTTCGCACCGCGCCGCAACCAGGCCAACTCCTTGCGCGCCAGATTCGTGCGCCTGGCCTCGGAGGCATCGGCCTGCCGGGCCCGCTCGGCGCGCGCGAAAATCCAGTCGCCGTAACCGCCTTCATAGCTTTCGACCTTGCCGCCGACGACCTCCCAGGTGTCGGTGGCGACGGTGTCGAGGAACCAGCGATCGTGGGTCACGACCACCAGCGCGCTGCGACGCTCCAGCAGATGTTGAGCCAGCCACTGCACGCCCTCGACATCGAGGTGGTTGGTCGGCTCGTCGAGCACGAGCAGATCGAGGTCGCGAACCAGCGCGGCGGCCAGCGCGACGCGGCGGCGCTCGCCACCGGAGAGATTGTCGACGGAAGTATCCAGACCGAGGCCCTCGATCCCGATCCCCTCCATCACCGACCGGATGCGCGGATTCGAGGCCCATTCGTGTTCGGCCACGCCGTAATCATCTCGGCGCTCCCGGGGCCCCCCGTGGTCACGCAAGCTACCGCCTCCGTGCCCGTCGCTCGCGCCGGGGGGCATCGTGTCATCGGCCAGCCCCGCCAGCACCACGGATCCGACGGTCGCGCCCGCGGGAAGTACACCGCGCTGGGTCACCACCGCCATGCGCAGCCCGCCGACCCGGCTCACCCGGCCGCTGTCGGGCGGCTCGAGACCGGTCAGCACCTCCAACAGGGTGGTCTTGCCGCCGCCGTTGAGGCCGACGACACCGATCCGCTCGCCCGCGTGGATGCCGAGCGAAACATTGTCCAGGAGCGGTTTGATACCGAAGCTCTTGGAGACCTGTTCGAGATTGATCAGGTTGGACATGGATCCTTCCGAGTCATGCGCGGGGCGAGCACTCGCCCCGCGCAAGCGTACCGAGCACCCCGGACGCACCGCCGCCGCACCGAACGCCCGCGCCGTTGCCGCCGCCCGGACCCGCTCCACGCCGCGCACTCGTTCTCATCGCTGCGGCGGAGTCACCCAGGGCGATCGTGATCACCACAGTCGCCCGCGGCGGTGACATCCTCCGGGATAGCGAACCGAAGACCGCGGCGACTTGCGCGACGAACGGCGTTCGTTTAGAGTCATCTCAACGAACATCGTTCGTTACGAACAATGTTAGCAATGGCGCTCCTGAGATACAGCCGCAGAATGGGAGCCCAGCCTCGAGATCGAGGTGAGTGGGGCGGCACGGTTTCAACTACGCCTTTATCTGGAGGTTCTCATGCACGTCGGACTCGGTCTGCCCATTTCCGATCCCGCCGCCCTGCTCGACTGGGCCCGCCGCGCCGATGCGGGTCCGTTCTCCACCCTTGGTCTGCTCGACCGGCTCGTCTACGACAATCCCGAACCACTGGTCGCCCTCGGCATGATCGCCGGTGCCACCAGCCGTATCAAGGTGCAGACCGAGGTGCTCATCGCGCCGCTGCGCGAGCCGACGCTGCTCGCCAAGCAGGCCGCCACCCTCGACCGCATGTCCGGCGGCCGCCTGGTGCTCGGCCTCGGCGTCGGCGGTCGCGAGGACGATCACATCGCCTCCGGCACCGAGCTGCGCTCCCGCGGCCGCCGCCTGGACGAACAACTCGAGATCATGCGCCGCCTGTGGTCCGGCCTGCCGTACGGCACCGACTGCGGACCGATCGGTCCCGCGCCGCTGCGTCCCGAGGGACCCGAACTGCTCTTCGGCGGCTTCCAGCCCGCCGCCATCGATCGCGTCGGCCGTTGGGGCGGTGGCTTTCTCGCCGCCGCCGCACCGTCGTGGGCCGGTGGCATGTTCGACACCGCCCGCCGCTCGTGGAAGGAACACGGCCGCGACGGCGAGCCTCGCATTGTCGCCCAGGTCAATGTCGCGCTCGGCGCACCCGACCTGATCGAAGACGCCCGCACCTCGATGGGCGCCTACTACGAATTCAGCGGTCGCGCCGACTTCATGCTCGCCGGAATGCTCACCACACCCGACGAGATCCGCACGGCCATCAGCCAATTCGAGGATCTCGGCGCAGATGAGGTCATGCTCTACTGCTACGGCCGCGACGCCGACCAGGTGGACCGCCTCGCCGACGTCATCGCATAACGAGCGAAACGTCAGCGCTTGCCTGGCGTGTCGCTGCTGATGACGCGAGCGCCGGGCACCGGCCCGTTGGCCGTGCGCACGCTACGGCATACACCGGCCCCCGCGAGCTCGGCCGCGACCGCCACCGCGCTGTCCTCGCTGTCACACAGGAATGCGCAGGTCGGGCCGGAGCCGGAGACCAGCCCGGCAAGCGCCCCGGCACCGACGCCCGCACGCAACGTCCGTCGCAACTCGGGCTTCAGCGACAGCGCGGCCGCCTGCAGATCGTTACCCAGCAGGGGCGCAAGCTGTTTCGGGTCACCGGAGGCCAAGGCCTGCATCAGCGCCTGCGGCTCGCCCAGCCGGGGCGGGGTGCCGTTCTCGCGTAGTCGATCGAGTTCGGTGAAGACCGCGGGTGTGGACAATCCCCCCTTGGCCAGGGCGAGTACCCAGTGAAAGGTATTGCGGGACAACACCGGAAGCAGCCGCTCGCCTCGACCGGTGCCGAGCGCCGTTCCGCCGTGTAACGCGAACGGCACATCGCTGCCGAGTTCGGTTGCCACCGCGAACAATTCATCGCGAGTCAGCCCGACATCCCAAAGTTCGTTCAGGCCCACCAGCGCCGCAGCCGCATCCGCGCTGCCGCCCGCCATTCCACCCGCCACCGGAATGCCCTTGTTGATGGCGATTTCCACCAGCGGTGCGCGGCCGGCCAGGTGGGCGACGCGCACGGCGGCCTTCCACACAAGATTGGTGCGATCGGTCGGCACATCGTCGGCGCCCTCGCCGCTGACCCGCACGGTCAGCGAGGCGGCGGGTGCGAGTTCCAGATCGTCGCTGAGCGAGAGGGCTTGGAACACAGTGGTCAGATCGTGATAGCCGTCCGCGCGCACGTCACCGACGCCTAGGTGGAGGTTCACCTTGGACGGCGCGCGCACGATGACCGGACTTGGCACAACTGACAACACGGTGCTCAAGCCTATCCCGTGGGTACGACAGGTGCTCAGCTCGAGATGAGACATTCACCGCCCATGTGTCGGACGGTTACAACAGCGCCCCGCCGGTGGCATCGATCCACTGTCCGGTGACCCACCGCGAATCATCCGAGGCGAGGAATGCGGTGATATCCGCGATATCACCGGGCTGGCCGACTCGATTCAACGGCGACCATCCGGCCACCAATGCCTCGGTCTCGGCATTGCGCAACCAGTTCGCGTTCATATCGGTATCGATCACACCCGGCGCGACGGCATTCACCGTGATGCCGCGGGCGCCGAGTTCCTTTGCCAGCGTTTGGGTGAAGGTATCGATCGCACCCTTGGTCATCGTGTAGGCGATCAGCTGCGGCATTCTCGCCCCGTGCGTGAGGCCGGTGGAGACATTGACGATGCGGCCGCCGTCGCGTAGCCGATCCAGCCCTAGCTTGGTGACAAAGAACGGCGCCTTCGCATTGACGGCGAAGACTCGGTCGAAGGCGGCCTCATCGGTGCCGCCGATCGGTTCGCGGATGCCATCGATGCCCGCGTTGTTGACGATGACGTCCACGCCGTCGGCCTGCGCGTCGAATGCGGACCACAGCGCCGCGGCATCTCCGGGTACGCCGAGTTCGGCCTTGATCGCGAAGGCCGAACCGCCCGCCGCCTCGATGGCGACGACGGTTTCCTTCGCCGCCCGCTCATTACCGTTGTAGTGCACGGCGACCCGCGCCCCCTCCCTGCCGAGCCGCTCCGCGATGGCCCGGCCGATGCCGCGGCTCGCGCCGGTGACCAGCGCGGTCTTGCCGTCGAGCCGGCCCGTTTGCAGTACACCCATGACGAGTCCTTTCTCTAGCGGTCACTACAGAAAGGACGTTAGCACATTCTCTAGCGATCGCTATAAAATGCAGACATGAGTGCACCGACCAGGGGACGCCCCCGCTCGTTCGATCGGGACGCCGCACTGGAAAAGGCGTTGCGGCTGTTCTGGGCGCGCGGTTACGAGGCCACCTCGATCGGCGATCTGACCGCGGCGATGGGTATCGGCGCGCCGAGCCTGTACGCCGCATTCGGCGATAAGGCGACGCTGTTCAGCGAGGTGGTGCAGGTCTTCGGCGCACGCTACGGCAGCTTCATCCCGCAAGCCCTCACCGAGGAGCCGACCGCCGAGGCGGTGGTGCGCCGCATCCTGCGCGAGGCGGCGACGGAGTACACCCGACCCGATTGCCCGCACGGCTGCCTGGTGATCAGCGCCGGACTCAATACCACCAGCACCGAGATCGCCGACATGCTGCGCGCGCTTCGCAACCGCAATGTCGAGGCCTTCGCCGCGCGCATCCAGGCGGATATCGATGCGGGCCTATTGCCACCGGAGGCCGATGCGGCCACGCTCGCGCGGTATGTCGGCACCGTTATGCAGGGCATGTCGCAGGCGGCCCGGGATGGCGCGAGCGCCGCGGAACTGGAGCGGGTTGCCGAAATGGCCATGCACGGTTGGCCTTCCGCCGTTCGAGGCTGATTCGGGAACTATCCGGACCTCTGTAGCGACTAATCGACGGAACCTCGGCGTAACTCACCCTTGCGTTCAATACCCTCCGGGGGTATGTTGATTTGCGTCGGGGATACCCCCGCACCGTATGATCGAATGTGAGCGAAGGAGTCGGAGATGGCCACGAGCACCTACACCGTCACGGGGATGACCTGCGGACATTGCGTCAGCTCGGTCAAGACGGAGATCGGCAAGATCGATGGCGTGACCAGCGTGGACATCGACCTCGCCAGCGGTGCGGTCCGGGTGGACAGCACCGCACCGCTCGCCGACGCCGATATCGTCGCCGCCGTTGACGAGGCGGGGTACGAGGTCGCCGTCTGATGCAGGCCCGGCTGAGATTCGCCGCGGTCGGCGGCGGTCTCGTCGCGCTGTTCGGTGTCGCACTCGGTATCGGCGCCCTGGTGGGCGATCCGACCCGGTCGACACCGGACCACGACGCGATGGCGCACACCGAACAGGACACCGGACTGTCGGATTCGCGATCCGGCTACGCCCTGACCGACCTGAGCGCACCCACTGACCCGAATCGAGCCGGGGCCCTGCGTTTTCGGATCACCGGACCGGACGGAGCTCCGGTCACGAGATTCACCACCCAGCACGACAAGAAGCTGCACCTGATCGTGGTCCGCTCGGATACCACCGGATATCGGCACGTGCACCCGACCATGGACGACACGGGCACCTGGTCGATCGATTGGAATTGGACAGCGCCCGGCACGTATCACGTCTTCGCCGATTTCGTTCCCGAGCAGGGGCCCGGCGATCTGGTCCTGAGCCGCACCGTCACGGTCGCGGGACCGGCCGGGCTCGAACCACTTCCACCCGAGGCACGCTCGGCAACGGCGGACGGCTACCAAGTCCGCATGGCGGGCGATCTGAGCACAGCGGGCAGCGAACTTCGTTTCACCGTGACCCACGACGGCGTCCCGGTGACAGACCTCCAGCCGTATCTCGGCGCGTACGCCCATCTAGTGGTCTTGCGCGCCAACGACCTTGCCTACCTGCACGTCCATCCGCAGGGCGAAATCGGCCGCACCCCAGCGGGTCCGGAGGTCGGCTTCCATACCCAGACCCCGAGTGCGGGCGCATTTCGGTTGTATCTAGACTTCTCCCACGGCGGTGCCGTACATACCGCCGAGTTCACCGCGCGCGTCGAATCATCCACAGCGCCATCCACATCCGATGGTGGACACCATTCGGGTAGCGGTCACCCCTGACCGCATGCGCTGACCATCGTGTGCTCGAGCTGACATTCAGCGCGATGACCTGCGCTTTCCGTACGGCACGCGGAGTGCGGCGACACGCGTGAATTGATTGCCGTAGCGCATGAATCCGGTTTCGCGACCAACAAGGCAAAAGTTGGTTATCCACAATCTGTTTCGCTTGCGGCGACGCCCCAGCAAGCGAACCGTATGGATAACGCGGCGCATGATCCCGCCTCACCCGCCACAGAAACCGACCAGTCCGGCATAACAGCAGATCATCCACCGCAGCGGGACAGGCCGATGTCCGATGGCAGCCAGGCGACACCCGCCCGGACGAAGTTACGCCGGGTAGCAAGGCGAGACCCGAGCCGCGGTGCAGAGATCACTGCGCGGGTCGATATCCGGATAACAACCAGGCGAAGTCACGCGGCGCCGCCGACGCGGGTTACGCCTGGGCGGCGAGGCGGACGAAGGCCGCGGTGTCCAGGGTTTCGCCGCGGGCGGTCGGGTTGATACCGGCGGCGACGAGGCGGCGTTCGGCTTCGGCTGGTGAACCGGCCCAGTTGCCCAGGGCGGCGCGGAGGGTTTTGCGGCGCTGGGCAAAGGCGGCGTCGACTACCTCGAAGACGCGGCGTCGGTGTGCTTCGTCCATCGGCCACGGCGGTTCGGCGTAGCGCTCGACGCGGACCAGGCCGGAGTCGACGCGTGGCACCGGCCAGAACACCTGGGTGCCCACCGCGCCCGCGCGGCGCACGGTGCCGAAGAAGCCCGCCTTGACGCTCGGGACGCCGTAGACGCGGCTGCCGGGCTCGGCGGCGAGACGGTCCGCGACCTCGGCCTGCACCATCACCAATGAGGTTGTGATGCTGGGCAATTCGGCGAGCAGGTGCAGCAGCACCGGCACGGCGACGTTGTAGGGCAGATTCGCCACCAGCGCCGATGGTGCCGCAGGCAGTTTGTCCGAGCGGACCCGCAGTGCATCGGCCTCCACGACGGTCAACTGCCCGGCCAGTTCCGGCGCGCGATCCGCGACGGTCACCGGAAGATGTTTCGCCAGTACGGGATCGATCTCGACGGCGATGACCGAATCCACCACATCGAGCAGGGCCAATGTCAGCGAACCGAGACCCGGCCCGACCTCGAGCACCGTATCCCCACGCCCGACCCCGGCCGCCGCGACAATCCGCCGCACCGTATTCGCGTCGTGCACGAAGTTCTGTCCGAGCTGCTTGGTCGGCCGCACGCCGAGTCGCTCGGCCAGCGCCCGCACCTCGGCGGGCCCGAGCAGCGCAGCACTTCCACGAGCGGAAATATCGGGTTCGGACACGTCCGACAACGTATCAACCCACCTGTTCACCACCGAGTGGCGCACCATCGAGCGCCCGCAGTCGGGCTGGCTCTTCTCGCATCGGATGACCGCGCCACACCAGTAATCCCGTGCGGCGCTGTGCCAGTCGAACTCAGCCGATGCCCAGGCGACTGGTGCAGGCGGGCCAGGCGCCCCAACCCTGGCGGGCGCGGGTGACTTCGGCGATGGCGATCTGTTCTTCGCGGGTGGCCAGGTCGGCACGCGGGGCGTACTTGAGACCGCCCTGGCGCTCCCAGGTGCTCTGGTCGAATTGGATGCCGCCGAAGTAGCCGTTGCCGGTATTGATGCCCCAGTTACCGGTGGACTCGCAGCGGGCCAGCGCATCCCAGATATCACCGTCACGCACCGGCGGCACCTCGGTACCGGGCTTGGCCCCCTTGCGGACGGTCTTCGGCTGAGCCGTCACCTTCACATTGGAAGCGATCGGCCGCCGACTGACCTCCTGGCCATTGACCATGGTCACCGCGAACGTCACGTCCTGCACGCCGGGCGCGCCCGCGCTCTCCACCACGGTCCGGCTCATATTCATCGTCGGATCCTCGATGACATTCTCCGGCGGATCCAGCGGCACCGTCTCGACCTTGTTCTCGACGCGCTGCCGGGTCACCACGATCCGCAGCCCATCGGTGAGCGGCGTGGTCGCCGCGGGCTCGACGGTGTCCTGCTCGATCAGTGGAATGCCCGCCGCGGTGAGGAATTCACCAACGGTCGGCGCGGCCAGTCGAACATCGACCGGATTGCCGATGCCGTCGAGCAGCGATACCGAACGCGGGCTGGCGATCTGCAGCGCGGCGCCCTCGAGCGGCAGCTTCTCGTTGCGGGCAGGGGAAACGAATACCTCGCGGGGCAGGTGCAGTTGGTCGACCACATCGCCCGCGGTCAGACCGGTCGACCACACCTTCTCGGCCTTGCCGTCCAGCGACACCGCGACCTCACGCGCCCGGTTGTAGGTGATGGTCGTGCCATCGGTGATCGCCGCGGCCAGCGCGGGCCGGACCAGGTCGCGGTCGTTCACGTCGAACCCCGCGGCCTTCAACACCCCGCTGACGTTGCGCGACATGGTGGTCTGGGTCATCTGCTCACCGTCCACGACGACCGTGACCGTCTTGCGGTTCACGATTGCCATCGCGGCACCGACGATCAGCGTCACCAGCAACGCCGCAACCGCCGCGTACAGCAGCGGCGAGCGGGACTGGTTGATCCTCGTAAATGGAGACATGGTCACAGTACGATAACGAAGGGGTCAGCGGTCTACAACCGTAGTGTTACGAGCGGCGGGTATCAATATCACAAACCAATATCGACGCCGCAGGTAAATCACAAAACGTACCGACCGAAGTGACCTAGGACACACTTACTCGCCCAAATGTGAAACAAGATCAGGTGAAATTGAGCGCCACTGGCGATTCCACCTGATCCCGAATTCAGATGCCGTAGATACGGCGGGCGTTGGCGGTGGTGATTTCGGCGAGGGCCACAGGATCCTGTTCGCGCAATTCCGCCAGGGCGCGCACGGTGTAGGGAAGGCAATACGATTCGTTGGGTGCGCCGCGGAATGGATGTGGCGTGAGATATGGCGCATCGGTTTCGACCAAGATGTGGTCATCGGGCACCACCTTGGCGGCCTCGCGCAATTCATGCGCGTTCTTGAAACTCACCGTGCCGGAGAAGCTGAGGATGTACCCCTCGGCGACACACGACATCGCCATATTGGTGTCCGAGGAAAAGCAATGGAAGATCACGGTTTCCGGAGCACCCTCGTCCAGCAATACCGTCAGCAGATCGTGGTCTGCCTCGCGGTTGTGGATCATCAGCGGTTTACGCAGACGTTTGGCCAGGTCGATATGCCAGCGGAAGCCCTCGACCTGCTCCTCGATATCGGCACAACCCTCCAACTTGCCCGGCCAGTAGTAATCCAGACCGGTTTCACCGATCGCGACCACGCGCGGGTCGGCGGCCAACCGCTCCAGTTCGGCCTTGGTCGCATCGTCGAGCGCATTGGCCCGCGTCGGATGCAGCGCCACGGCGGCGAACACCCTCCGATCCCAGTTCGCGGCCTGTACGGCCCACTGGGCAGCGGCCAGATCATCGGCGACGGTGACCACCTGGCCGACCCCGACCGAGGCCGCGCGGTCCACGATCACCGCCGTCGACTCCGCATCGGTCGCCCCGCAGGCATCCAGATGCGTATGCGCGTCGACCAGCGGCGCGAGCGGTTCCGGCAGCTCGGGCGCGGCCCGTCTAGCTGTCATCGGCAAACTCCGGCACACCAGAACGCCGGCGCGGGACGGCGGCCATCGTCTCGGGGGATATTCACGTGAGCGTCGGAATCCACGCGCATTACAGTAGATGCACCATGACCGCAGCTGACCGCCCCGCCTTCTACATCACAACGGCCATCGCATACCCGAACGGTGCGCCGCACATCGGGCATGCGTACGAGTACATCTCGGCCGACGCCCTCGCCCGCTTCAAGCGGCTCGACGGTTATGACGTCTTCTTCATGACCGGCACCGATGAGCACGGGCAGAAGATGCAGCAGACCGCGGTCGCCGAGGGGGTGCCGGTGGAGGAGCTCGCCGCGCGCAACTCGGATGTGTTCGAGGCGATGGACAAGACGCTCGACATCTCCTACGACCGCTTCATCCGCACCACCGATGACGACCACCAGGTGGCCAGCGCCGCGATCTGGGAGCAGATGCTCGCCAACGGCGATATCTACCTGGACAACTACTCGGGTTGGTACTCGGTGCGCGACGAGGCGTTCTACACCGAGGAAGAAACGACGCTGCTCGAGGACGGCACCCGGATCTCGACCGAATCGAAGACGCCGGTCACCTGGACCGAGGAGTCGAACTACTTCTTCCGGCTGTCCAACTACCAGGACAAGCTGCTCGCGCTCTACGACGAACATCCCGAATTCATCGCGCCCGCAACGGCTCGCAACGAGATGGTGAGTTATGTGAAGGCGGGTCTGAAAGACCTGTCCATTTCGCGCACCACCTTCGACTGGGGTGTGCCGGTGCCCGGACATCCCGATCATGTGATGTACGTGTGGGTGGACGCGCTCACCAACTACATCACCGGCGTCGGCTTCCCGGATACGGAATCCGTTGCGTTCCAGCGGTTCTGGCCCGCCGACGTACACATCATCGGTAAGGACATCACCCGGTTCCACACCGTGTACTGGCCCGCGTTCCTGATGTCGGCCGGGATCGAGTTGCCGAAACGCGTTTTCGTGCACGGGTTCCTGTACAACAAGGGCGAGAAGATGTCCAAGTCGGTCGGCAATGTGGTCGACCCGCTGGCGCTCGTCGACGAGTACGGCGTGGACGCGGTGCGCTTCTTCCTGCTGCGCGAGATCTCCTACGGTCAGGACGGCAGCTACAGCCACGAGGCGATCGTCGGGCGGATCAATACCGATCTGGCCAATGAATTCGGCAATCTGGTGCAGCGCAGCCTGAAGCTGGTCGCCCGCGACTGCGGTGGTGTGGTGCCGACGCCGGGCGAATTCACCGATGCCGATCGCGCCCTGCTCGACCGTGCGAACGAGCTGCTGGAGCGCTGCCGCACCGAATTCGACGGCCAGCAAATGCATCTGGCGCTGGAGGCGATCTGGCTGACCCTCGGTGAGGCCAACCGCTACTTCTCCGCGGAAGCGCCCTGGGCGCTGGCCAAGACCGGCACCGAGGAGTCGCTGGCCCGCGAGGCGACGGTGCTCTACGTGACCATCGAACTGCTGCGCATCGTCGCCATCCTGGTCCAGCCGGTCATGCCCGAATCCGCTGGCAAGATCCTCGATCTGCTGGCCAGCCAGAACCGTACCTTCGCCGATATCGCGACCCCGCTGGTCGCCGGCACCCCATTGCCGGAGCCCGAAGCGATCTACCCCCGCTACGTGGAGCCGAAGAAGTAATCAACAGAAGGCGATACGTAGCACGAGGCGCGCCTGAAGCGCTACCGCTCGATAAAGCGGTAGCGCTTCGGTTCGGCCGAACCGCTGGAAGGGC
>NZ_BAGN01000200.1 GCF_000308835.1 Nocardia vinacea NBRC 16497
GAGCGGATGACGGCCTACGGCTACAACGAGCCGGGCAAATGTGTCATCACCGGCGGCTCGAAGGCACAGCAGCTCTACATCTTCGCCTCGCCCGAACTCGACTACGCCCGTGACGACATCGAGGCACAGCGACACATCATCGAGGAGACCTTCGCCGAGGTCGGCTGGGAGGCGCCGCGCATGCTCGCCGAAATGGCGGAGTTCGACGACTTCTTCCTGGACTCGATCAGCATGGTGCGCAAGATGAAGAGTTACAGCCGGGGCCGGGTCGCGTTGGTCGGCGATTCGGGCTACGGAAACACCCTGGGCGGCTTCGGAACCGGACTCGCGGTGCAGGGCGCCTACATCATGGCCGGTGAACTCGCGCTCGCCGACGGCGATTACCGGATGGCCTTCGCGCGCTACGACGAGCTCATGCACTCGCTCGGCAAACTCGCGGACTACAGCAATGCGGGCCGCTTCTTCGCGCCGAAGACCGCGCTCGGCATCAAGTTCCGCAACTGGTTCCTGCACTCGTGGATGTACGACAAGATGGTGAAAATGACCGAGAACGTCAAGACCATCGAGCTGCCGGACTACCCGGCGCTGGTCGCGGCCGCCAATGCGAACTGACATCGGTACCACCGGCACCCTTCAGCGGACCAGATGGTCTGGCGTGGCGAGATCGGCTGTGTTTCGATGGAACCGGGGTGGGGTCGAGTGCGTCTATAGGGTCAGACGGCACTGACGGAAGGGGCTGGCTCGGCCATGACAGCACAGATGGACGGCCGCGCGATCACCGATCCCGAGAACGCGCAGAACTTTTCGCACGCGGAGATCAAACAGGCTGCGGACCAGATGAACCCGGACGGACTGGACGGTGCGTTCGATGCCTGGGCGGCCATCGCGGCGGCGGTGACCAAGGCCGGACAGCAGTTCGAAACCGCGATTCAGCAAGCAGTGGATCAACATTGGGAGGGCGCGGCGGCCGACCGGGCGGTGCGCGCCATTCGGGAGTATGCCGAGCGCGTCGGTGAGCTGGGTGAGTCGCTGGATCAGCAGTCGACACCGCTGTCGGCGGCGGTGAGCGCGGCGGGGCGGTTCAAGGTGGCGGTACCGCCGGTGGTGGATAGTTCGGATAATGCGCGAGGGCCTGAGCTGCGGAATTCGCGGGAGGAGCAGGCTCGGGACGATATGAGCACGTTTTATATCCAGCCTTATGGGAGTACGGCGCCGTTGATTCCCACGTTGCCGCCGCCGGTCAATCCGATCTCTGGGGGGTCGGCGGTTTCGGGAGTACTGGGGGCTTTGCCGGGTGGGGATTCCGGGAAGACATGGGATACGAGCCCGGCGGAGGGCACCGGACCGGGTGAGGCTGCCGGCAAGGCAACGGATACAGACACGACGGAGGGCACCGGCAGGGCTGGGGATACAGGTAAAGCGGCGGACAGCAACGGGATTGGGAATTCGGGCAAAGCGGAAGAGACCAGCGGCGCCGGGGATACAGGTAAGGCAGAGGACACCGGTAAGGCCGGGGATCCGAACAATGGCGGGGGCACAGGCGAGGCGGATGGGTCGGGGCGAGCTGAAGCTGTTGCTCCGCAATCTATTTCGTCGACTCAGCACAATGGCTCGTCGACCATGCCCGCGTCCGCCACCCATACATCCGCAACGTCGGCCATCCCCTCGGCGGCCGGTACGCAGATCGCACCGACCGCAGTCACGTCCGGCGGGATCGGGCCGGGGACCTCGACGGGTGCTTCCCCCAGTCTCGGTGGCGCACCCAGTCCCGGTGGCGCACCCAGTCTCGGTGCTGCGCCCAACACCGGCGAGACTCCGAGTCCTGGCAAGTCGGTGCCGGGCACCACACCGGTAGCGACGACTGCTCAGCCGACCACCGGTACACCGACCCGGGTGGGCGCGGCAGGTGCCGCCGGGTACTCCGGGATGTTTCCGCCCGGCGCGCGTGGCCGCCGGGGCGAGGACGGTGAACACAAGTCGGCGAAGTACCTACGCACCGAGGAGCACGGCGAGGAGCTCATCGGCGAAGTGGAGAAAACCGTGCCGCCCGTACTCGGGGCGCAATGATGACGCAGTGGACCTTGTCCGCCGAGCAATTCGCGGCGGCCTGGTTCGGCACCGGCCTGGATCGCATGCCCTTTCCGTTTCGCTTCACCAGCCGCTTTCCCGGACTTCATGAATATCGGGCCTACCAGCGGCAATTCCGCGCGGAGCTGGACCGTGCGGACAATGCGTCGCTGCAGCGTGCCATCGGGGTGCTCGCCAAACCCGAGTGGCGCATCGAACTGTTCGGCATCGATAACACCCGCGGCGGGATCGAACTGCGCGCCATCGGCTGCGCCACCCGCACCGGACCTGGCGTCATCGCGTTGCAGGCTGCGGCTCCGGATGGCGGCAAGGTACGGCTGCGCCGAGTCCGCGTCGACCAACTCGCCACCGAACTGATCCGCCTGCTCCCCGATCCGCCACCCGGCACCGCGGCCGAAAAGAGTTACCTCCTCGACGATCTCAACGACGACCGCCCCGACCCCTTCGGCAACTCCCCCGCCCGCGCCATCCAGGACCGCTACCGCCGCTTCTGGCGCCAACCCTGCGACACCAGCGGCACCGCCACCGTCCTGGTCGGCCCGCGCAATGCCGAACCTCTGCGCACCGGAAAACTCCGCTGGATCGACACCAAGGCCGGCCGCTACTGCGAAGTGCCCGCCAACCGCGCCCTCATGATCCGTCCCGCCACCAGCGCCGACATCACCCGCTACCTAGACGAGTCCATCGTCCGAGCCAAAGCCCGCGTCGACCAATAGGACTCGCGCTGCGGGATCAAGATCAGGACTCGCCGTCCCCATCCACTACGCCTTCACCAGCGGTCCCCTCGGCGACCGCCTGATGACCGAATCCACCCGCAACCGCCCCGACCTCTATCGCGATGCCACCGCCGACTTGGCCGCGGACACTACCGTCCACATCCTCGAACCCGGCTGCCCCCTGCGCCTCTGAACCATTGCCCACCCGGGTTGTTGTGCCCGCCGACCCTTCTTCCTGCGGGCCCGGGCGGGTGAGCATCTCATCGGACGATGTACGGTCCGACAACCGACGAGCACGGTCAGCCGCGCGTCGACCGCTGTTCTTGTTGCCGATCGCGGCGAGATCGCTCTTTACCTGCCGGAACTCGGGGTGCATTCGGTCGCCGACGCGGAGTCGGCCGTCGTGCGAATCGGCGCAGATCGGGCCAGCCGCGGCGATCTCAATGCGGGGCCCCACAGCAACCGCCCAGAAGTCCGGCGATGGAGATGCTTTCGACCTCACCTACAAACGAATTCGCCTGGGAACCCCTGCACACCAACGAATACCGTTGGCGCGCAGCCGGATTCCCAGGCGAATAAGAGGGCTCAGCCGAGCAGGTGCCAGTCCTCGAGGCCGTTGTAGAGCGGCAGGTCCCGGGCCAGCTTGGTGACGCGGGCACGCAGGGCATCGACATCGGAGCCGCCGGCCAGTGCGGTGGCGATGATGTCGGCGACCTCGGTGAACTCGGCGTCACCGAACCCACGGGTGGCGAGGGCGGCGGTGCCGATACGCAGGCCGGAGGTGACAATCGGCGGGCGCGGATCGAACGGAACGGCATTGCGGTTCACCGTGATTCCGATTTCGTGCAGCAGATCCTCACCCTGCTGACCGTCGATCTCGGAGTTGCGCAGATCGACGAGCACCAGGTGCACATCGGTGCCGCCGGTGAGGACGCTGATGCCCTTGTCCTTGACATCCGCGCCGCCGAGCCGCTCGGCCAGAATCTTCGCACCGGACAGGGTGCGCTCTTGGCGCTCCTTGAATTCGGCGCTCGCCGCGATCTTGAACGCGACGGCCTTGGCCGCGATCACGTGCATGAGCGGGCCGCCCTGCTGACCGGGGAATACCGAGCTGTTGAGCTTCTTGGCGTACTCCTGCTTGGCAAGGATCAACCCGGAGCGCGGACCGCCCAGCGTCTTATGCACGGTGGAGGACACCACATCGGCATAGGGCACCGGCGAGGGGTGCAAACCGGCGGCGACCAGACCGGCGAAGTGCGCCATATCGACCCACAGCTTCGCGCCGACCTCATCGGCGATCTCCCGGAACGCCGCGAAGTCCTGGTGCCGCGGGTAGGCCGACCAACCGGCGACGATCACCTTCGGACGCGAGCTGAGCGCGGTCTTGCGCAGCTCCTCCATATCGATGCGGTGATCTTCCTTGCTGACCCCGTAGGAGTGCACCTCGTAGAGCTTGCCGGAGAAGTTCAGCCGCATGCCGTGGGTGAGGTGACCGCCGTGCGCGAGGTCGAGGCCGAGCAGCCGGTCGCCCGGCTCCATCAGCGCCATCAGCACCGCGGCATTCGCCTGCGCGCCGGAATGCGGCTGCACATTGGCGAATTCGGCGCCGAAGAGTTCCTTGGCGCGATCGCGGGCAAGGGTCTCGACGACATCGACGTGCTCGCAGCCACCGTAGTAGCGACGGCCCGGGTAGCCCTCGGCGTACTTATTGGTGAGCACGCTGCCCTGCGCCTGCAGCACCGCGCGCGGCACGAAGTTCTCCGAGGCGATCATCTCGAGGGTGTCGCGTTCGCGGGCGAGTTCGCCCGCCATCGCGGCAGCGACCTCCGGATCGAGCTCACCGAGGGATTGGGTATTGACAGAGGCGGTCGTCTGCGTCACCTGGCCGAGTCTATTGGCCGTCCGCGCCGCGCCGATCAGGGGGTTCTGTGTCTCGGTATGCATCGCAACCTCCGTGGTCCGGGGTGGCCCGGAGTGCGCACCCCAAGGCCATGAGCCCGGCACCCAGGCGCGCGGTGCGGGGCGAGGGTGCTTCCCGGTGGTTGCTTCCACCTCGAGTGCGCCAGTCGCGGTCCAATCATCTTATCCGGGGGTCGACAACGGGCCGAGACCCGTCAAGCCCCGGGGACGGCGGACCGCAATAAGGCGGTGAGGTGCACTTGCGCGTCGTCGAGCGGCCGAGTGGATTTCAGCGCCCGGGATTGAATGATGGCGCCCTCCAACGCACTGATGACGAACCCGGCCAGCGACCGCGCCTCCTCGGCCGATAAACCCTTGTCACGCAATCCGTTCGCGATCTGGTCGGTCCAGTCGGTGAACACGGCGCCCGCAGCGGCCTGCACCCGCGGCTCGGATTCGGCGAGTGCGGCGCCGACGATCGGACATCCCGTGGCGAACGCGGACTTTTCGAGCGTGCGCTGCCACCAGCCGACGAGCGCGGCGATCCATTGCTCGGCCGATCCGGAGCCGGTGATCTTGTCCGTCACTGCGGCGAGACGCTCACCGGCCGTCTTGGTCGCAACCTCGACCAGCTCGCTTTTGCCGGATGGAAAGTGCTGGTAGAGCGAGTTGCGGGAGGCACGGCTGCGTTCGAGCAGAGCGGCGAGCCCGGCGGCGTGCACGCCCTGTTCGCGCACCAGATCGATGGCGCTCTCGATCAGTCGGTCGCGCGGACCCGAGGTCATCGCCGTCCTCCTCTTCCATGCTTGCATGAACCGATCGGTCCATGCTGCAATCATGACAGATGTGAACCGATCGGTTCATCGAAAGGACGGGATTCATGAGCGAGCGAACATTCGACACAGCCGCATCTGCGGTCATGACGAAGCCGAGCGGCGAGGCGCGGTCATGAGCGCACCGACCGATCTGACGCAGCTGTCGGGACTCGAACTGCTGCGTACCGCGATGACGACGAAATCGCGCCCGCCGTTCATCGGCGATCTGCTCGGCTTGGAGGTCGAGGAGCTCGAATTCGGCAAAGCGGCCTTCGGACTGCGGACCCGGCCCGATTTCGCCAATCCGCTCGGCACCACGCACGGCGGCATCTGCGCCACCCTGCTCGATTCGGTGATGGGCTGTGCGGTGCACACCACGCTCGACGCCGGTGTCGGCTACACCACGCTGGAACTGAAGATCAACTACATCCGCGCGGTCCCCACCGACGGCCGTCGCCTGATCGCCACCGGCACCACCATCCACGTCGGCCGCACCACCGCGACCGCCGAGGGTCGCGTCGTCGACGACCAGGGCAAGCTGGTCGCACACGGCTCCACGACCTGCGTCATCTTCCGCTGAAGGAGCACAGCTATGAGTCAACGCACCACCGAAGCCGCCGCGCGCAAGTTCCGCCGGGAACGGTTCGTCGGGCGCTATCTCGCCAATCCCGCTGTCGGACTGCTCGATCGAATCGGTATCCGCTCCTCGATGCTCGCCGAACTGGAGACCATCGGCGCCAAATCGGGTCAGCCGCGCCGCGTGCCGGTCACCGTTTCGATCGACGACGAGGGCGCGTGGCTGATCTCCCAGCACGGCCACCGCGCGGGCTGGGCGCGCAATATCGCGGCGAATCCGCAGGTCCGGCTGCGTCAGGGCAAGCGCTGGTACACCGGCACCGCGGCCTTCGTCCCCGATGACGATGTGGTCGCCCGCGCCCGCAGCTTCGCCAGGGGCCGCACCTCCGAATCGGCCACGGCATGGACGATCAAGGCACTGGAATCCGACCCCATCTCGGTGCGCATCACCTTCACCGCGTGAGGATGTGCCTCGCGCGCGCCGAATGGGTCACCAACCAGTGCAAGCCGGTACTCCAGCGCACTGTTCCACACGAAGCCGCAGGTCGAGCGTGCCCATTGTGCAAGGGGCGCGAGTTTTCGGGGGCAGACAGGCGTTAACACCAGGGCCGATATCACCGGTTTCACGGGCGAGTCCGTCCACATCGCTACCCCGAGGAGACGCCATGCCGAATCTGGTCTCGGTCCCGACATCGCCGCTCGATGCCCTCCTGCGGACGCTGTCCCAGTTGATCTGCACCATCTCCAGCGGCGGCGGTTGTGCCGTCATCCAGTAGTCACATGACGCGCAGGGCACCGGGAGTGAGCGGTTCGTCGAGGAGGCGGCGGAAGCGGTCGGCGCGGTCGTCGGCGTCGATGGCCCGGTCCAGCCAGCTGCCGAGTAGGCGGTAGCCCTCGACGTAGGTGCTGATGTAGGCGCGCCACAGCGGCGAGGACAAGAAGCGCAGGGACTGGCGTGCGCGTTCCTGGGTGGTCAGGCCCCAGCGCTGCAGGAATTCGGCGACCTCGTCGGCATCGCGGCGGCGATCGTGCAGCAGCAGCGCGGCATCCTGCCTGACTCCGAGCAATTTGGCCGAAGCATTCGAAAGCTGTTCGGCGCGTTCACCTTCGAAACGCAGACCCAGATCGGCGTAGATCTCCTGCGCCCACTTGCCCCAGCCCGGTCCGACGATCGAACGCAATGCCAGATCGGCAAGACCCTCCGCCATCAGGCACTGCGGAGTGTTCACCAGGAACAGCGTCTGCTCGGCCTGCCCGTTCGCGACCAGACCGGCCTCCTTGCGGCAGTGCTCGGTGTGATGTCCCGGATAGGCCTCATGCGCGATGAGGCCGGGCAGATGCGCCATATGCTGTTTGAGATCGGAGTTGATCGCCACCCGGGAGTGGTAGTTGCCCAGGTAGTAATTGAAGCCGGACCAGGGCTTATCCCCCACCACCTCATAGGTGACGTGCTCGTGGTCGGGCAGTGGATAACGCTCGCGCACCCGTTCCCGCAACGCACTCGAGAACGCCTCGACACAGACACTCAACCGCTCCGGCGGAATCTCATCGGCCTTGCGGAATGCGGTCACCCGTTCGGCGAGCGGGCCGTCACCTGGCACTACCTCGTCCATCTGCCGGTGCGCGTCGCGGTAGTCCTCGACATCGCCGGGTGCGATATCGACATCGAAGTACGCGCGCACCTCGTCGACGAACCCGATGTCGTCCCCGGCGAACTTGCGGCCGGAGCATTCCAGCGCGCGCAGATGCACATCGAGGAATTCGGTCCGCTGCCGCGGCAATCCGGCCGCGGGCAGTTCTACCCGCAATGCCGCCGCCCGCCGCGCCAACTCGCGCGGCTCGGGAGCAGGCGCGTTCTCCACCTCGCGACGCAACGCCGGATCGCCGGTATAGGCGTCGACGAAACCTTCCTCCAGCCGGTCGAATGCCAAGCCGAGCCGCAGGTACTCGGTCACGAGGGGATGCGCTTCCATGTCCGCCGACATTAGCCGCTGAAGGCCATGTCATCGACCGGTTACCACCCGGTATCGGCACCCCGCGTTTCACACGATGTTGACGCAGAGCAGAATTCGGCTATGCGAGAGCTGGACCGAATCTCATACAGTCGGCGCGCGATGTATGCGTGTTTGCCTGAACGGAGTGTCGGGTAAGTGGCACGAATGAGCGAGCCGAGTCCCTATGTGGAATTCGACCGGAAACAGTGGCGGACCCTGCGTAAATCGACTCCCCTGGTGCTCACCGAGGAAGAACTGATCGGTCTTCGCGGCCTCGGCGAACAGATCGATCTGGAAGAGGTCGCCGAGGTCTACCTCCCGCTCGCTCGCCTCATCCACTTGCAGGTCGCCGCACGTCAGCGGCTGTTCGCCGCGACCGCGACCTTTCTCGGGGAAACCCATCCCGATCAACAGGTGCCATTCGTGATCGGTGTCGCGGGCAGTGTCGCGGTCGGAAAATCCACCACCGCCCGCGTACTACAGGCCCTACTCGCGCGGTGGGATCACCATCCGCGTGTGGATTTGGTCACAACCGACGGATTCCTATATCCCACCGCGGAACTGACTCGGCGCGGCATCATGCACCGCAAGGGTTTTCCGGAAAGTTATGACCGCCGCAAACTACTGCGCTTCGTCACCGAGGTGAAATCCGGTGCAGCCGAAGTATGTGCGCCGGTGTATTCACATATCTCCTACGACATCGTGCCGAGCAAGTTCCACTGTGTGACTCAGCCCGACATTCTCATCGTGGAGGGTCTCAATGTGCTGCAGACCGGTCCGCGGTTGATGGTCTCGGATCTGTTCGACTTCTCGATCTACGTCGACGCACGCATCGAGGACATCGAGAACTGGTATGTGCAACGGTTTCTCACGCTGCGCGAGACCGCCTTCGCCGATCCGAACGCGCATTTCCACCACTACGCGGGCTTCACCGACGACCAGGCGACGGCCGCCGCGAAGGAGATCTGGAACTCCACCAACCGGCCCAATCTGGTGGACAACATTCTGCCCACCCGTCCGCGCGCAACGCTGGTGCTGCGCAAGGACGCCGACCACAGCATCAATCGGCTGCGGTTGCGCAAGCTCTAGCCGTAGCGACTGCTTGCAGGCCGTAGCGACTGCTTGCAGGTCGCTCGAAACGGTCTGCTCGAAACGGTCTGCTCGAAACGGCCAGCTGGAAACCGGTCAGCTCGAAGGAGTCACAGCTTCCAGGCCGCGTCCAGCCGGGCGGCGACATCGATATCGCGCACCGCGGCGATATGCGGTTTGCGGATCTCGGTGGCGAGATAGCGCGCGACGAAGCGCCGGATCTCGTGGTCGACGCTGGCCAGGATGCGCAGCAGCTGTCCGCGTTTGGTGGCGGTGGCCACATTGATGCGAACATCGCTCGGGCGTGGCTCGGCGATATCGATGACGACCCGCAGCGGTTCGGCGGTGCGCACAGTCAAATGCAGGTGGATATTGCCGTCGACATGGAAGCGGTGCCGGTCGACGGCGAGATCGAGCAGCAGATCTACATCGAGCGGAATGACCAGCTCGAAGGAGATGACCTCGTCGACGTACCGTTGCAGCTTCGACTCTCCGAGTCGCACCTGCGCGGCGACCTTCGCCAATTTGGCGGGCCCGACACCGATCGGGCCGAAATCGAAGGCGGCACCGGTCAACTGGGCGAATGCACCCGAGATGCGCTGTTCCGAGGCCGCATATTCCAGGAAGCGCCGACCGAATTCCTCATAGCCGATGTAGGACATCTGCTCCCCCTTCGGCCCGGGCACAACACTCGTCGACTCGTCCACAAACCGGACGGTACGCGAATGCCGTTGCGTCAGATACCGAAGCGGCGATGTCGAGCGGCGTAGTCGCGCAAGGCGCGCAGGAAGTCCACCCGTCGGAATTCCGGCCAGTAGGCTTCGGTGAACCATATTTCCGAGTATGCGCTCTGCCACAGCAAAAACCCGGAAAGACGCTGCTCACCGGAGGTTCGGATGACCAAGTCGGGATCCGGCTGGCCGGAGGTGTAGAGGTGCTGGCCGATGGAGTTCACGGTGATCGACTGGACCAGATCCTCTCCGGTCTCCCCCGCCGCGACCTCCTGGCGGACCAGCTTGCGGACCGCATCGGCGATCTCCTGCCGGCCGCCGTAGCCGACCGCGACGTTCACGTGCACACCGTCGCGTCCGATGGTGCGTTCGGCAGCGGTGCGTAGCCGCTTGGCGACCAATTCCGGAAAGCCGTCGAGGGTGCCGACGATGCGCACACTCCAGTTCTGTTCCGGTGCGGACAGCTCCTCGACGACATCGGTGATCACCTCGAACAGGGTCTCCAGTTCGTCGGGATCGCGCTGCAGATTCTCGGTGGACAGCAGATAGACGGTCACCATCTCGATGCCCTCGTCCGCGCACCAGCCGACCAGTTCGGCGATTTTCAGCGCGCCGACCCGATGCCCGTGGGTCACATCGGTGAAACCGTTTTCTCTGGCCCAGCGCCGATTACCATCGCACATCACCGCGACGTGCCGAGGATGTTGTTTGCCGGCCAGCTGCTTGGACAGCCGCGCCTCGTAGATGCGGTACGGCAAACCACGCACCTGACTCGGAAGCTCCACGGCGACCAACCCTACGCCTCAGCGGCGCGATCCCGGCATCGACTGTGGTTCCGGGTACAGTGACCAAGTACCGCAACTTACGGTACCGTAGGTTACTGGCGGGTATCACTAGGAGGTAACTCGGTGTCCGAAATGATCGGCACGACCGATGCGACACCTGTCGCGATCCCGGGCACGTCGATACTGATCAAGCCGCGGATGCGGGGCTGGATTCACACTTGGGCGGTCGGCATCGCGGCAATCGCGGTGCTCGTTTTGGTCTTGAAGGCCGCAATCGTCTCGGCGACGGCGGGCTGGTCCACTCTGATCTACGGGCTGACGGTGTGCGGGTTGTTCGGCATCAGCGCCGTCTACCACCGGGTGACCTGGGCCACCACGAAGGCGCGCATCCAGATGAAGCGGGCCGACCATTCGATGATCTTCCTGTTCATCGCGGGCAGCTATACACCGTTCGCATTGCTCGGCCTGCCTGGACGAACGGGCCAGATACTGCTGCTGGTCGTGTGGCTCGGCGCGCTGGCCGGTGTGGCGCTGAAACTGTTGTGGCCGACCGCGCCCCGTTGGGTCGGGGTGCCGCTGTATCTGCTGCTCGGTTGGGCGATCGTGCCGGTGGCCGGGCAGCTCAATACGAATATCGGCCTCGCACCGCTGATCCTGCTGCTCATCGGCGGTCTGGTCTACAGCGGTGGCGCGATCCTCTACGCGACCAAATGGCCGAACCCGTGGCCCACCGTTTTCGGCCACCACGAGTTCTTCCACGCCGCTACGGTGCTCGCCGCCCTCTGCCACTACGCCGCGATCTGGTTGGTCGTACTGCGCTGAATGCAGCCGGGCAGCCGGAGCATCGTGGGCATGCCGAATTGCTCTTAGCGGCAATAGAGTTGGGGACGGATGCGGATCCGGAAAATGGCGGGGCGATATGAGACAGCAGACGATCGAGACCGGTAGACAGCAGGCGAGGCGCGAGCAGGGTATCGGCTACCGCTGGGGCGTGGCGATGGCACAGCACCGGCGGATCGTCGTCGCGGTATGGCTGGTGCTGATCGCCGCGTGCGCGGTCGCCTACCCACAGCTCAACGGCCGCCTGGAGGCCATGGAATTCCACGCCGACAAGGCGGAATCGACGCGGATCACCGAACTGCTCGCCGCGCACTATCCCGATCTGGGAGCCGAACAGCTCGCGCTGGTCTTCGATTCGGAGCAGCGGACCGTCGATGATCCGGCCTACCGGGCGATCGTGGAGCGGTCGGTCGCGGATCTGCGCGGGGTTCCCGGGGTGCGGGTCACGGTGGGGCCGTTCCAGGGAGATCAGAAGTCGCAGATCTCGGCGAGCAGGCATGCGGCGCTTGCGGTCGTCGGGATCGACGGCACGATTCCGGAGCGGGCAGAGCTGGCCGGTGAGCTGCAGGAACGTGCGGGACAGTTCGCCGCGGACGGGGTGACCGTCGCGCTCACCGGCTTCTCACCGGTGCTGCGCGATCTGATGGAGATCGAGGTGGCCGATTCCGGGCGGGCCGAGGCGCTGGGCCTGCCGGTAGCGTTCGTGCTGCTCATCCTCGCACTCGGCACGGTGGTCGCCGCGTTGGTGCCGGTAATGGTGGCTTTGAGCGGACTGCTGCTCGCCTTCGGTGGACTGTTTCTGCTCTCGCATGTGATGGCGACCAGTTCGCTGTTGCTGGCCGTCGCGACCATGATCGGCACCGGCATCGGGCTCGACTATGCGATGTTCGTGGTCAGTCGGTTCCGCGAAGAGCTCGCGAAGCCGGGCGGGAGTTCCGCGGCCGGTGTGGCGCATGCCTGCGGGATCGCTATCGCCACGGCGGGTAAGACGATCGTCGCCTCGGGCTTCATCGTGATGATCTCGCTGTGCTCGCTGGTGGTGGTGCGCGCGCCCGTGTTCCGCGGTATCGCGGTGGGCGTGGCGGTCGCGGTCGTGGCCACGCTGATGGTGGCGCTGACGCTGCTGCCCGCGGTGCTGGCAATGCTCGGGTCGCGGGTGAATCGCGGCGCTCTGCCCGCGCGATGGCAGCCATTGGAGACCCGGCCGGGGGTCGATGCCGATCCGGCGAGTGGGCGGTGGGCGCGGTGGAGTCGGATCGTGATGGCACGACCGGTGGTATTCGGTATCGCGGCCACGCTGGTGTTGCTGGTGGCGGCGGCGCCGCTGACCGGAATTCGCTACGGCATGGATATGGGCACCGCGGCGATGGGCGATACCGCGTCCGGCAAGGCGAGCAAGATCGCCTCGGAGAATTTCGCGCCCGGACTGCTCGCGCCGATCACAATCGTGGTGACCGGTTCCGGTGATACGGCGCTGAACGCCACCTCGACCAGCGAGGTGCAGAACTTCCTGACCGCACTCCGCTCGGATGAGCGCATCGAACAGGTGCTGCCGATCCAGCGGGACGGACGGATCTTCGCGATGGTGATTGCGAAGACCGCATTCGATTCCACCGAGGCCGATCAACTCGTCCGGGAGATCCGCGACCGGGCCACCGAACTGCCCGGTGACGTGCTGGTCGGCGGTGCGACGGCGGAGTTCGCGGATATGTCCGACGAGATCACGGCGAAACTGCCACTGGTCGTCGCGCTGGTTCTATGCTGCTCGTTCGTGTTCCTCATTGCTGCCTTCCGCAGCATCGCACTACCGATCAAGGCAATAGTGATGAATCTGCTGGCCACCGGCGCGGCCCTCGGCATCACCGTGGCGGTGTTCCAGTGGGGCGTCGGCGAGTCACTGCTCGGGTTCCACAGCACCGGGTTCATCCAGGTATTCCTGCCGACGATGGTCTTCGCGATTCTGTTCGGGCTGTCGATGGACTACGAGGTGTTCCTGATCCGCCGGATCAAGGAGTTCTGGGAGAACTCCGCGCGCACCGCGGCCGATAACGAATACGCCGTGGCGGCGGGGCTCCAGCACACGGCCCGCCCGATCAGTGCGGCGGCGGCGATCATGGTGGTGATCTTCGGCAGTTTCCTGACCGCCAGCGTGCTGGAGCTGAAGCAGGTCGGGTTGGCGCTGGCGGTGGCTGTAGCGATCGATGCGGCACTCGTGCGGTTGGTCTTGGTGCCCGCGCTGATGAAGCTGTTCGGAACCTGGAACTGGTGGCTACCCGGCTCGGGGACGTCCGTGCGCGTCGGGGTTTCGGTGCGCACGCACGCGACGGCGAAGGCGGGCTCCGATCCGGATGTCAGGGCACCGTGATCACCAAGCTGGTTGTTTGGGCGCTCAAGGCGCGGTGGGGGTTGGCGGCGGTGGTGATCGCCGCGAACCTCGGTGGCCTCGGAGTGATCGTGACCGAGCTGTGGCTCAGTGGGTTTTTCGGCCGGATCGGGGATGACTGGCGGCGCATCATCGGGCTGGCGTCGATCTATCCGGTGATGGGTTTCCTGGCCGGGGTCGGGCTCGCCGTGCGCGATCGGACCGCGTATTTCGGGTGGCTCGATGACGGGCGAAAGCCGACCGTCGACGAGGCGCAACGACTGCTGCGCCTACCGATCGCGATCACCACCCGAGCGCTGGCGATATGGCTGCCCGGCGTGATCGTTGCGGCCTCGATGCTCTCACATCTGGCCGCACACAACAGTGCGGCCGTCACCGTGGCACTGTTCACCCTCGGCGCACTGCAATCGGCCGGATTCACCTTCCTGATCGTCGACCGGCTGATCCGCCCGACCATTCCGGTGGTGTCCGGGGTGCTCGGCCCCACCGCGCACTGGAGTTCCTCGGTGCTGATGCGGGTCGTGATGACCTGGGCGGTGGCGGGTGCGATGCCGCTGCTCATGCTGATCACGGTGCTCGCCGACCCGGCCTCCGGCGCACCGGACCGCGTCCGCGCCGCCATCTACCTCTCCATCGTCGGCATCGGATCCGGCGCGCTGGCGACCGCGATCCTGGCCCGTTCGGTCGCAACGCCGATGCGCACGCTGCGCCGGGCACTCGATCGGATCACCAAGGGCGAGTTCGATGTTCGGGTTCCCGTCGGCAGCACCAGTGAGATCGGGCGGCTGGAGAATTCGGTCAATGAACTCGCCGCGAATCTGTGTGAACGCGAGCGGATGCGGGATGTATTCGGCCGGCACGTCGGCGCGGAGGTCGCCGAGCGGGCCTTGGCGGGCGGGGTCGATCTGACCGGCGATGTGCGCGAGGTTTCGGCGTTGTTCGTCGATGTCACCGGATCCGTCGAGCTGTCCAGCGGTCTGACGCCGCATGATTTCGTGGCGAAGCTCAATCGCCTGCTCGCGATCGTGGTTGCCGCGACCGAGGAGAATAACGGGCTGGTCAACAAGTTCGAGGGCGATGCGGCGCTGTGCATCTTCGGTGCGCCGATCGCATTGCGCGACAATGCGACACCTGCCCTGCGAGCCGCGCGGCGCATTCGCGACGAGGTCACGGCCACCGGCGAACTCGATATCGGCATCGGCGTCGCACGTGGGCGGGTGTTCGCCGGCGATATCGGCTCCGATACGCGGTTGGAGTACACGGTGATCGGCGATGCGGTAAATGAGGCCGCCCGGCTGACCACCGAAGCCAAGGAGGTGCGGCGCCGAATCCTGGTGAGCGGTGCGATCATAGAAGCGGCAGCCGAGCACGAGCGCGCCAAATGGGTTCTCTACGACAACATTCCGCTGCGTGGAATGCCCGAACCCACCGCCTGCTGGACCGATGTGGAGACCGCCCCGACTTCCAGAGGGATGGAACCCGATACCGATCCGGCCGCCATCAGCGCGATCACCGAAGTACGAACCGCGACAACCGAATCGCCCTCGTAGAAGCGCTGAATCGCAGTGCTTTCGGGAGGGGTCAGTCCAATCCGCCGGCCAGGGCGACAATCGAATTCCGTCGCAGAAGCCCCGATCGCTGGACCGACGTGGAGACCACCCGGGCAGCCACTGGCACGGAACCCGATACTGAACCGGCCGCCATCAGCGCGATCACCGAACTACGAACCGCAACAACAGAATCGCCCTCACAGGATCCTCGGGCGCCGGATCGCGGCGACGCGCAGTGCTTGCGGCCGAGCCGTCGCGTCGATCGTCCCTGCGGGATCAGTTCAGAGCAGCCAGCCGGTCAGGGCGACAATCTCCGCGGCGATATCGGAGACCTCGCGGCCATCGGTGCCCACCCGATGCACCCAATCCGGGGCCTCGGCCTCCAGTTTCGCCGCCATCACCCGGCCGCGCTCGACGTGCTCATCCAGTGCACTACCGATCTCCCGGCCCGCGAGCCGCTCGGCCGCAATCGCATCCGCACAGGTCAGCAGGACCGCGGTGACCTCCGGGTCCTCCCCCATCGCCGCGACCAGTTCACCGAGCACCCCCTCGAAAACGCTCGCGACATTCGTGTAAACCATCCGCCGATACCCGAGCGCACGGTAATTCGCCCACATCGCAGCAAGATTCCGCTCCGCGAGACTGTGCTCCCAAGGCGCGGGATACGCCAGATCCAGATTGTCCCCCTCGATCAAACAATGCCGCACCCGCGCCGCCGAAAGCCGCGCATGAACCTCGAATGCCACCGTGGTCTTCCCGACCCCGGATCGACCACCGATGAACAAAGCCTGACTACGCAAGGTCACCTACCAACTCTGCCGCAACCAGTCCGTCCGGCGTGGGCACATTGCCGCACCTCGACGCATACCCGTCGATGCCCTCGCATGGTGTGCGGCCTGCCCGCGCAGTGGAGCCTGTGCACGGCGCGCAACCTGCGTTCGGCAGGCACCTGCGCCCGGCGAACAATCTGCGCTCCGCAAGCAAACACTGCCCGGCAGGCACCTGCGCCCCGCGAACAATCTGCGCTCCGCAAGCAAACGCTGCCCGGCAGGCACCTGCGCCCCGCGAACAATCTGCACTCCGCAAGCAAACGCTGCCCGCCTGGCAACCTGTGCCCGGCGAACAATCTTCTCGGCAGACAACCGCCGCCCGACAAACAACCGGTGCCCGGCAGGCGACCGGCAGCCTGCATTCGACATGCAATCAGGGCACTTCCTGCACCAGGCGCACTGTGTGAGGTCTGCGCGCAGCGGACGATCGGCGCTCAGCATGCAATCGGTGCGCAGCATGCAATCGGTGCGCCGGGAACTCGGAGCGCGGACTTGATTGCGGTTGGGTGGGCCCAGCCGAGCGGGTGCGGTGGGGCTAGGGGCGGTTCAGGGAGGCGCGCAGCTCGGATGGGGTCGTTACGGGGAGGTCGCAGACGGAGCCGCGGCAGACGTAGGCGGAGGGGGCGCCGTCGACTGGGATGCGGTCGGTCAGGAGGGGGACCGAGTCGGTGGTGGCGGCGATGATGATGGTGCCGCCGGGGGCTTCGGCGCGGGCGGTGGCGATCAAATCCGTTGCCGTGGTTGCGGTGTCGGATAGGGCGATGGCTACCTGGAGGGGCCCGCGGAGCGCGGGTTCGGCGACGGTGAGCCATTGACCTGCCGAGCGTGGGACGCGGGCGAGGACGACGGCACCACGCCGGAGGGTCTGGTCGGCCAGTTCGCGGTAGCGCAGGGCCGGTTCCGGGGCGCTGGTGGCGGCGGCTGTGAGGAGGGCTTCGGCCAAGGCAGATGCGCCTGCGGGGGTTGCGCCGTCGATGGGATCGCGGGGGCGGGCGACGAGAGTTTCGGCGTCGTCGGCGGTGTCGAACCAGCTGCCGGGCGCAGTGTCGTCAGCGAAGTGGTGAATTGCCTTGTCCAGCAGTCGTTGTGCGTGTTCGAGCCAGTCGAGTCGGCCGGTGGCCTGGTGTAGGGCCAGCAGGCCGGTGACCAGCCAGGCGTAGTCCTCCAAGACGCCTGGCGACGCGCCGACCACGCCGCCGAGCGAGGCCCGGCGAACCCGGCCGTCGACCACGTGTTCGGCCAGTAGGAAGCGGGCACAGCGAGCGGCGGCCTCCACCCAATCGTCTTGCCGCAGTGCAGAACCCGCCTCGGCGAGTGCGGTAATCGCCATTCCGTTCCAGGCGGTCACTACTTTGTCGTCGCGGTCCGGCTGTGGGCGTCGAGCACGGGCCGCGCGCAGGGTCGCGCGGGCACGTTCGAAGCGTTCGCGGGCAGTCCCGTTGTCGGACAGCGCATCCGGATCGACATACCGGGTGAGCACCGAGGTGCCCTGCTCGAAATTCCCGGCGGTAGTTACTCCGAAAACCTCTGCAGCCCAAGCACCTTCGATAGGACCGAGTTCGCCGATCAGCTCCGCGGGTGTCCAGACATAGGTCGCGCCTTCGACACCCGGTCCGCCCGACTCCAAGTGGGTGTCGGCGTCCAGCGCGGAGGCGAACCCGCCGTGGTCGGTGCCGAGGTCTTCGAGAATGAATTGCACCGTCTCGCGAGTAACCCGGTGCGCCAATGACTCTCGCTCAGGGCTTCGGCGGGCCAGATGCGCATAGGCGCGCAGCAATTGCGCATTGTCATAAAGCATCTTCTCGAAATGCGGCACCAGCCATGCGGCATCGACGGAGTAGCGCGCGAACCCGCCGCGCAACTGATCGTAGATCCCGCCGCGCGCCATGGCTTCGGCCGTCCGATTCACCACATCGAAGGTCGCGGCATCGCCGGTGCGCTCCCAACTGCGCAGCAGCCCCTCCAACAAAGCCGATGGCGGAAACTTCGGCGCACCACCGAACCCGCCGTACTTGTGGTCTTCATCGCGCAGCACCGCGCCGACCGCATGATCGAGCAGTTCGGCCGAAATCGCCACATCGGCATCGGGCAGCCCGGCCGCCTGCGCACGCAGTGCGTCGGCCACCTGCGCGGAAGCCTTGTCCACCTCATCGCGCCGGGTGTTCCAGGTATCGGTGACTGCCGTGAGCAACTGGGTGAACGATGGCATCCCACCGCGCGGCACCTTCGGGTAGTAGGTGCCGCAATAGAACGGCTCGCCCTCCGGCGTGAGGAAGCACGTCATCGGCCAGCCACCCTGACCGGTCATCGCCACCGTGGCATTCATATAGACCGCGTCCAGATCCGGACGCTCCTCCCGATCCACCTTGATGCACACGAAGTTGTCGTTCATCTGCGCCGCCGTCCGCGCATCCTCGAACGACTCGTGCGCCATCACGTGGCACCAGTGGCACGACGCGTATCCGACCGACAGCAGGATCGGCACATCGCGCTCACGCGCCGCCGCCAAGGCCGCCGGATCCCACTCCCGCCAATGCACCGGATTGTCCGCATGCTGTCGCAAATACGGTGAGGTCGCGCTACCCAGCAGGTTCACCATTTCAGCCTCTCACGTTCGCCGGAAGCGGGCACTCGAGGAGGTACCCGATTCGGACCGGCCATCACATTCTCGCCACTTGCCGACGGATATCGTCGCAACGCGAAGACTCCGGCCGCTGGACCCCGGCTCGCAGAAATGAGTCGTGCCAGGCGGCTGTTAGAACGAACGAAGGCCCCGGATCCGCTCCGGGGCCTTCAGCGATTGCTCGATTCCCTAACGCAGCGCCGGTTCCGCAACCCTATGCGCCGAGACCACGTCATCTTCGAGCGTGGAGTCCGCATCCGAATGCATCGGGTCGAGGGCAGGGTCGATATCGACCGTGCGACGCAGCGGGCGGTTCGGAAGGAACGCGGTCGCGATCAGGGCGACGACCGTTGCGGCGGCGGCGATCAGGAAGATCCGGCCGGTCGCGTCGCCGTAGGAGGCGCGCACGATGGTGGCGATGGGTCCGGGGAGGGCATCGAGATCGAGATTGCCGCTGCCCGAGGAGGTGGTCTGAATACCGAGCTTGGCAAACCCTTGCCTGGACAGATCGCTGACCTGGGTTGCCAGCACCGAGCCAAGGACCGAGACACCGATCGCGCCGCCGAAGGTGCGGAAGAAGGCGACGCTGCTGGATGCCGCGCCGATATTGTGCACGCTCACGGTGTTCTGCACGGCCAGCACCAGGTTCTGCATCATCATGCCGACGCCGAGCCCGACAACGGCAATGTAGATGCCGACCAGCCACAGGTTGGTCGCGTGGTCGATCGTGGACAGCAGCCCGAACCCGACCACCAGCAGCGCAGCGCCGCTGACGACGAAGCTCTTCCACTTGCCGAACCGGGTGATCAGCTGGCCGGAGCCGACCGACGCGGTCAGCATGCCCGCCACCAACGGGATTGTCAGAACACCCGCGACGGTCGGCGAGTAGCCGCGCGCGGTCTGGAAGTACTGACCGAGGAAGGTGGTCGCGCCGAACATGCCGACACCGACCGCGATCGAGGCGATGATCGCCAGACCCGTTGTGCGTTCGGTGACGATGGGCAGCGGGATGATCGGCGACTTCGCGCGGGACTCGACCCACACGGTCGCGATCAGCAGCAGCACACCCGCACCGACGTAGAGCGCAGATTCCGTGGAGAGCCAGGCGTAGTAGTTCGCCTTCCCGGCGAACGACACCCAGATCAGCAGCACCGAAACACCGGCGGTCAACAGCGCCGCACCGAGCCAGTCGATCGACACGTCCGCCTTGCGCTCGGTGGGCAGCCGCAGCGTCCGCTGCAGCAGCACCAACGCGATCACCGCGATGGGCACGCACACGAAGAAGCACCAGCGCCAGCCGAGCGGGCTGTCGACGATGACGCCGCCGAGGATCGGCCCACCCGACATCGATACCGCCATTACCGCGCCCATGTAGCCCGAGTACCGACCGCGTTCGCGAGGCGCGACGATGGAACCGATGATCGCCACGACCAGGGCGGTCAACCCGCCCATGCCGATGCCCTGGATGACGCGCGCGACCAACAGCACCGGCACGTTGTGGGCGAGTCCGGCGACGATCGAGCCGGCGACGAAAATGACGATGGCCGATTGGACCAGCAGCTTCTTATTGAACAGATCGGCGAACTTGCCCCAGATCGGAGTGGATGCGGCGTTGGCCAGCAGCGCCGTGGTGATGACCCAGGCGTATGCGGTCTGCGATCCCTGCAGATCGCCGATGATCGTGGGTAGCGCGGTCGAGACGATCGTGGTGCTGAGCAGCGCCGTGAACAGCGCGGCCAGCAAACCGGTCATCGCTTCGAGGATTTCGCGGTGGGTCATTTCCCGCCGCGGTGGCGCCTGGACTGATGTGGACATCTACTACCTGACTCTCTTACGAAACCGGCTGGTGCTCATCGGTGCGGTGGATATGGGCGACGAGTGAGTTCCTGAGCTTGTGCACTGCCGCACACGCCTGCTCCGCTTCGTGTTCGTCCCAGTCCGCGAGGGCGGTCTGTAGGCCCGCGGCCCGCGACGCCCGAACTCGTTGCAGCAGTTCGCGTCCCGCGTCGGTGATCCGGATGAGGGAAGCACGACCGTCGGTGGGGTCGGCCTGCCTGCTGATGTATCCGGCGGCGACCAATTCCGCGACGTGCCTACTCAATACCGACGCGCTGAGGCACAGGTCGACGGCCAGGTCCACCTGTCGGCACGGCCCTTTGACCTCGAGGGTGCCCAGCACCGCGACCCCGCCGGGGAGCATGTCCCCTTCTTCCGGATGGATGAGGGCGAGGCGGATCGCCCGGCCGATCAGATACAGCTCCTTGATCAGGCTCTGCGCGGTATCGGGTGAGACTGCCATGCCGACTCCCAGCACGAGATTAATTGCTTGCAGTAAGCAACTATATATTAATTGCTTGCACTAAGCAACTATTGACCCGGCATCGGCAGGCGAAAGACAGATATCGACTCGAACAGGATCTCGGCGGACGGCCGGTTACATATGCGGCATGCTCGCGGCGACCTCGCGCCGCGATCGCAGCCCGAGCTTGGCGAGGATGTTCGATACGTGGGACTGAACTGTGCGGCGCGACAAGAACATTTGCGCCGCGATATCGGAGTTGGTGCAGCCTTCGGCAACGAGCGCGGCTACCTTGCGCTCGGTATCGGTCAGCGCCGCCCAGCCGGATTTGGGCCGGTTGCGTCGACCGCGTACACCTCGCCGAATGTCGTACGGTCGCAGGCGCGCGACCGTCCGGGCGGTGTCCCACGATGCGCCGAGGCGGCTGTAGATCCCGATCGCGGTGTCCAGCGAACGGCGGGCATCGACATCGCGTCCCGCAGCGGCGAGCAGCACGGCGGCGTTCTCGTGAGCCTGCGCTTGGTAGAGCAGCCGTCCGGACCGCCGGAAGGCCCGGGCCGCCGCCAACAGGCTATTGGAATCGCGCTCGGCCAGACCTCGACACAGTAGTGCTGTCCCGATCCTGGAGGCGGTCGGCTGTCGCGCTACGAGTTCGTCTGCGCCGACCACTACCGACCGGGCCGCATCCGTATCGGCGAGGTCCGCGGCCAGTCGGGCGATATCCGGGAAGATGTAGTACAGCGTCGCCGCGGCCGAATGGTCGGCGAGTCGCTCATGGGTGTCGACGAGCAACTTCAAGGCGAGGTCCGGATGGCCGTGCGCCTCGTGCGTCAACGCCTTGGCCCACAGGTGCAGGTGCGCGTAGCCTGCGGTGCCCGCGAGGTCGTCCGCGATGGGAATACTGTCCACATCCGGCAGGAACGTGCCGCGGTGAATACCGATGAGCGCCGCGAGGCTACCCGCGACCGTCGAGTACCCGAGCACGTCCGGCGCCGCGCCGGCGCCGCATTCGGCCACCGCGTCATCCCAGCGACCGTTCAGCAGGTAGAGCCGTGCCTTGGCGACCAAGTTCGCGGACTGGGACACGCCAGAGACACGGTGGTTGTGCGCAATCGCCTGATTCAACACGTCTTCGGCATCCGTCAGGCGATCGAGCTCGATCAGACAAAGTGCCCGCAGCGCGTATGGATCGATTTGGTCCGGATCGGTACCGACGGTCGAGGCGATGGGTATCCGAGTGCTCAACTCCAGTGCCTCGATGAGATCGCCTCGGGTGTACCGGACCGCGCCCACGGCGCTGAGGCCGTACCCGATAGTGCGGGGATCCCCGCTGGATTCCCCCATCGCGATCGCAATTCGACCCGCTCGCTCGGCCGTATCGAACCGCTCGAGGAATACATTGTCCACCGCGTACATGCCGTGGAAGCGGCCCACCGCCCCGACATCGAGATCCATTGTGCTCAGCGCCGTTTCGGCGATATCTACGGCATCGGCGATTCGGCCCCGGACTCGGCAGGCCTGGGCGAGCAGCCAGCGCATTTCGATATCTTCGCCGTACTCCGACCGCGTCGAGAGCGCAACGCGCACTTCGGCCTCCGCCTCGGCAGCTCGACCGCTCCTCAGCAGTGCCTCGATATACCGGCGGATCAGCGGTGGGTTATCGGACTCCGTCGTCGCGCGCCGCAACAGCCGCACCGCCAGCTCGGGCGCTCTGAAAGCCAATTCGTCGGCTACCACTACCAGCCAGTCGACGCTGGTGTCATCGAGTTCGTAGTCGGCGACCGCCAGATAATGTGCGATCCGCTCGATTGGCGCGTTGGTCGCCTGCAGTACCCGATCAGCCGTGCGCAGCAGACCAGCGCGCACCGTGGCAGGTAGCTGATCCGACAGCACCCGCCGGATCAAGTCATGCCGGAACACCACTTCGGAGTCGACAAGTGCGAGCACTCCGGTCGCCATCACATCACTGACGACACTCCATACATCCAGGAGAGAGCGGTCAAGAACCGCTGCCAGTTCCGTGACGTCGACGACCGGGCCGAGCGCGGCGGCAGTCGCCAGCACGTGCCGGGTCCGGCGCGGCAGAAAGTCCAACCTCCGTGAAATCGCCTGCGCGAGTGTGGCGGACGGGCGCTGCCCGGCGACAGCCTCGGGGATGTCGGCGGTGTCGGCGAGCACCGTGATCGCCTGCTCACGCAGCAAGGCGGCGACCAATTCGGTGATGTAGCGCGGATTTCCGCTCGCACCCGCCACCTCCCGCAACAACCCCGGGCCGGGGGTGGCACCGACGATATGCGACACCAATTCCGCCGCTGCCCCGGCGGATAACCCGCCGAGTCGTATCAGCGGGGCGCGGCATGCGAGGAGTTCAGCCGATAGTGCGGTGAACGCCGAGTCCTGAGGCTGTGGGCGGGCACCCAGCAGCAGCAGTAGCGGTAGCTCATCGATGCGGGTGCACAACCGCTGCAACACCGACACGCTCGACGCGTCGGCCCAGTGGACATCGTCCATGATCAGCGCGAGTGGGCCGGTAGCGCACCAGGTCTCGACGTCATCGAGGATCGCCTCGGTGACGACGATCTCATGCCTTGCCTCGGCGTCGCGCGGCCGAAAGTCGCGGTCGAGCAAGGCAGGGATCGGATCTGCGCCTGGCGTGTCGGCGTCGAGCCAGGAGCGCAGCGCGGCGAACGGGACAGTCTGCCGTAGTTCGGTGGCGGCCCCGAGCCGAATATGCAGGCCCGCCGCCACGCACCGCACCCTGGCCGCGTCCAACAGAGACGTCTTGCCGATACCTGGTTCGCCCGCCACCAGCACGACGGCCCCCCGCCCCGCGGCGACCCGTTCCGCGAGCGCCGCCAGCATCTCGATCTCGCCATCACGACCGATGACCACCGAGGTGCCGGATTCCGGGGATGGCCGCGTCAACGAACTTGGCATGCCAGAGCCCGATCACCGATTCCGACTGGATCCGGCACCACCTCGACATACCCGGAGGGGGAGACGGCAATGGATGGCAAATCCCATTGTCGTGCCGATTTTTCGGCGCGGCAGGCGACATTCCATCCGAACGGCATCAGGTGGACACGTTCCCCGTATTGCCGCAGTTGCGCGGCAAGGTCCGAAAGCACGTCCAGTGTGTCGGCGATGTGGGTGAGGACATCGAGTGGATCGGCCTCCGGCGTGAACCGACTACCCGAGGTTGTGCAGTGCGGGATTCCGGCGATAACGATATGGGCCGCCTCGCTGAGGAGGCACAGGTACCGGATCGCGCGGACGGCCTCGGCGGTCAGGGGACAATCGCCGGGTTCGACGACGACTCGCACTACCAGGCAATCGATGAACCTCTGCGTCGACCCCACCGTCGCCGGGTCGACGGCTACGGCACAGGGGCCGGCCGCCACCAGGACGTATTCGAAATTGCGCCAACGACTTCCGACGCCCCTCATCCAAGGGACCTCCCCCGCAGACGCTGCAGAAGGTCGGTCATGCCTGTATCTGCACCTTCTGGTCGGCGACGCCGCAGAGGGTGTAACAGAATACGAACGGCACCGCACCGTCGTTGAACCATGCGTGTGGAGTGCCGTGCTGGATCACGCAATCGCCGGCTCGCAGCGATACATCGACGCCGTCGCCGAGGCGCAGGCGGCCCTCGCCGCTGAGCACGACGATGAAATCGATGCTCACGGTGCTGTGCATGCCGGGCGCGGCGGGGTCGAAGGCCGCCATCATCCCCGGCAATTTCGCCTCCGCTTCCGCCACGACGGCCGCCATCGCCTCCTCGGACAGGTCGGCATCGGGCTCATAGGTCAGGCCCGGGGGTACCGAGATGAATCCGAAACGCAGCCCGCCCGCACCGGGAAAATAGCTCGTGCCGGTCTGCGCAGGCGTCTTGTCGACCGGCAGCTCGGGAAGTTCGTCGAGTTCCCACATCCGATGGATCTCGGCGCCTGGGAGCAGCGCCAATGTCAGCGGGTCGACAGTGTCGTCCGCCAGCACCCGCCCCTGTCCGGTTCCGTTGTCGCCGATCACGATTCTGCGCATATGAACTCCCGAATATCGTCCGCAACCAGCCGAATCGGGTCGGCACCGATGGCCGCACCGGCCGATCCGGTCCTCAGCTATCCGGACCGTATCCGCCGCCCGCGCACACCCGCTTGTCCCGATGCGCACGAGCATTGTCCGAATGCGCAGACCTCGAAAACCCGGCAATGCTTGCTCCACCGGTGATCCGCGCGGTTCTGCACTAGGCTTCTTCCAGAGTTGGGGCCGTCGCCCGGGCCACCGATGATCGTCGAATCGGAGGCGATATTGATGAACCAAGCGGTTATCGCCGACTCCACCACGACAAGTGTGGTGGATCCACATGAGCGAGCCGAGTACTGGGCCGATCTGATCAGCACGTACCACTGTCGGCTCGGCTACAGATTCCCGAGCAGCACCGACTTCCAAGGGCACACGCAGCTGCGGCGAACCGACGCCTACCAGCTCGTCGGGTGGAAATCGGATGCCGTCACCTACCTTCGCAACCCGAGCCATATTCGCGCCGACCCCGATGACGACTACCGGCTGATCGTTCCGTTCACCGGGCGACTGTCCTTCCGCACCGACGACGGGTACGGGATCCTTGCCCCGGGAACAATGGCCCTGGTTTCCGTCGACCGCCCCTACGCGATGTCCATGTCCGACGGCACGCGCGGGATGATCATGACCATTCCGCGCAAGGAGATCAAGCATCGCCTCAACCGCGTCGTTCCACCCGACCACCCGCTGGATCTCACGACCGGGCTCGGGCGGGTGACCGACGGGATACTCCGCGGCCTGCACAGCGAATCCGCCGCACTCACCGACCTCCAATTCGACAGCGTCTCCGAACGGCTGGTGGATCTGCTCTGCATGCAGATCCTCGGCGAACCGGCGAACTCGCCCACCCAGCTCGCCCATGTAGAAGCGACCGCTCGCCGGTATATCCACGACCGTGCCGGAGATCCGGACCTCAACGGCACGCGCGTCGCCGTCGCGCTCGGCTGGTCATTGCGGCAAATTCAACTGGCGTTCAGCAATGCCGGAACCACGCCCAGCGATGTCATCCGGGAAGAACGCCTGCTACTGGCGCGCGACCGCCTGCGCAGCCCCGCCTACCAGCATCGAAGTATCACCGATATCGCATCGGATCTCGGCTTCGGTTCGATGAGCAGCTTCAGCAAGGCCTTCCGCCGACGCTTCGACGCCACACCCGGCCAGCTCCGCGAGGACCGGCGGGCCGCATCCGACGGCTGATTTCAGCAGCTATCGGCTAGCACGGTCACGCTATCGTCGCTGCGTGGACTCCCTGCGCCAGCTGCGGTACTTCGTCGCCGTCGCCGAAGAACTGCATTTCGGACGGGCCGCCGAGCGCCTCGGCATCGCGCAGCCACCACTGAGCCAGCGCATCCGCAAACTCGAACAGGATCTCGGGGCCCGGCTCTTCGACCGGGACAGCCGACGTGTCGAACTCACGGAGGCGGGTCAGATCCTGCTCGTCGAAGCCCGCGATCTGCTCGCCCGCTGGGACCGCGCGCAACGGCTGGTGGGCAAGGCACATCGGGGTGAGATCGATGCGCTGAGGGTCGGTGTCCCACCCGAACTGGCCGGGCGGGTGCTCGCGGCGATCCTCACCGCATTCGAAAGCCGTGCCGTCCGAGTCGATCTACAGGAACTGACCACCGCCGAGCAGATCCGACTGCTCGCCGACCGTCAACTCGATGCGGGGCTGCTGCAACATCCGGTCGATGTGGTCGGCCTCGAGCTCGGACCCGAGGTCGAGACACCGCTCGGCGTGGTGCTGCCACGAGATTCGGCACTGGCCACCCGCTCCGCGCTCACCCTCGCCGACCTGGCCGGACTCGGTCTGGTGATCTTTCCGCGGGCCGCCGCCCCCGGACTCTACGACGCGACTCTGCGCACCTGCTGGGAGCACGGCTTCCGGCCCACCCGCGTCCAGCACGCGCGCAATCCCGAATTCGTCCTCGGCATGGTGCTCTCCGGCCGCGGCGTCGCCTTCGACCAGGGCATGGTCGCGCAAAAGGAACCGCGCGTCGTCTGGCGACCGCTGACCGACGCACTGAGCTGGCGGCTCTCGCTGGCCTGGCCCGCCGCGGCACCGCATCCGCTGGTCCGCGAACTGGCCGAGCTGATCGTGACGGTCATCCAGGGCGACGGCGCGTCGCGGCCCGTGCCCGCTCAGGAGGTGGCGCAGCGGCCGTGGAATGTCGTATTCGGCAGATCGTGACGGATGCGGTGAATCGCCAGCCGCGCGGCCTCACCGATCGCATGCTCCACCTCGGGCAATCGCTGCGCCAGCGTATCCGCTCTGGTGAATACCGCTACGGCATAACGACTTCCACCGGGATATGCCACCACCCCGATCTCATTGCGAATCGCGGGCAGTGATCCGGTCTTGCCCCACACCGATACCTCCGACGGGAAGGCCGCGGCGAGCCGGTGCCAGTTGAGCTGCTGGCCCATGAGTTCGCGCACCCACCGGCAGGCGGCAGGATCGCCCGCGCGGTCCTGGCCGAGCAGGGTGAGCAGCCGGGTCATATCGCGCGGCGTGCTCGCGGTCGTACGCAGCGGGTCCATGGCCCGGGTGGCAAGCACTTCCGACACGCTCAGGGTCGGGAAGCGCCGCGCGAACTCGGTGGTATCGGAAGCGCCGATATCCTCAGCCATGGTCTGGACGACATACCTGGGCGAGCCGACGATCCGCGTCTCGGTGAGCCCCAATTCGCGCACCAGCGAGCGCACATTGTCCAGGCCGACGCGATCGAAGAGCAGGTCGGCGGCGGTATTGTCGCTCACGGTCAGCGCGAAGAACGCCGCATCGCGCAGGCTGAACTCGACATCGTCCAGACATCCGGCGGTGCCGACGCCACCGAGCCGGTCCGCCGCGCTCGCCCGCACCCGATCGGTCGGGTCGAGCTGACCCGCGACCACCTGACGGGCGAACTCCAGCACCAACGGCACCTTCACCACCGACGCCAGCACCACCGGTTCATCGGCGCCGAGCCCCACCTCACCGGCGCAATCGAGACATCGGGCGTGCACCCAACCGCGCACACCGGCCTTACGGAAGATCTCCTCCACGACTGCCAAACTTCCACACGGGACTGCTCCGAGTCAGCTTGACTCTCCCGCCGATGGAGGGTTCACGCTCGTCATCGTCCGAGATTTCGATACCGAAGGGCTCACGATGAAACTCGATCTGGCCAAGAGCGACCCGCACTACTACGACGCCACCCGCGACCCCGAATTGCGCACCTTCGACACCTACGGCTATCTGACGGTCACCGGCTTCGGCGCACCCGGCGGCGAGCGGTACACCGAGGCGGTGCAGACGCTGTACCGAGCCGCATACGGCGCCAAGAAGATCGCCAAGGCGGACGACCAGGATTTCGTGGTGCCGAAGCTGGAGGGCCAGTGGTGGGTGAACTCCGACGAACCGCCGCTGTCGGTGCCGCGCGAGCAGTGGCAGTGGCGGCTGATGATCCGCATGCCCGAGGTGGTCACCGCCGAGATGGTGTCCGGGGCGACGTTCGAGCGGTTGACCGAGGGGGAGGCGATCCAGGTCATGCATATCGGACCGTATGCCACCGAACCGGAGACACTGGCCAGGATGGACGCGTTCATGACCGCCGAGGGGTTGCTCATGAACGGCCGCCATCACGAGATCTACCTCTCGGATCCGCGCAAAACCCCCGGCGCGAATACCCGCACGATCCTGCGTCATCCCGTGCGTCGCGCCTGAGATCTACTCTGCGGCAAGCGGTTACCAGGCTCGCCCGAGATAGCCGAGCAGTCGACGGTGTGCGGGCGCGTCCGCCGGTACCGTGACCTCCTCGTCGAACATCCCCGACTTGCGGAACCCGTCGAGTCCGCCCATGGCGTGCATTGTGGTCAGCAGTTCGGCACACAATTCGTCATCGGCGAGGTCGGGGCGATCGATGGCCACCGCGATATCGACGCCGTGCGCGACGACCTCGGTGAGATGGACCATGGCGGCCGCCGGACCGGGGAGCTCGCCGAGTGCCATGCGCACGGTGCCGGTCAGGGCGTCGGGGCGATGCCAGGCGGCGCGGTCCACCTCGGCGGCCGCGGCGAACGCACCCTGCGGATCGATGCCGAGCCAGTCGTCCTCGAGTCCGGCACCCGCATCGGTCCCGCTCACCCCGGCCGCGAACCGGTGCATATTGCCGACGGCATGATTGAGCACCGCGTGCACATCCCAATCCTGACATGGCGTCGGCGCCGCGAGCCGGTCGCCGTCGACGGCGGCGATCACGATCGCACCCGTCATATCCAGTGCGCGGTCGATCTGTCCGATCACATTGTCCATGGGCATCCTTCGCTAGAAGAGTCAGCAGAATAGGTAGCACAACCGGATGACATCCAAACTCGATCCAACTCGGCCCAGATCACGGAATCCAGCACGACAAGGACCCAAAAAGGTTGCGCCGATACCTTTCCGGAGCAGCACATGATCGAACGTAAACGGCCCTACCGAGTTCCGCCCAGAACTGCGGACCGCCAGCCGATAGGGCCGCCGGTCCGCAGTCACGTATGCGAAATCCGTTATCCGAGAACCGGATAATTGGCGCGAATCACCGACCGCGGATCGCGCGCCCGCTTGATCTCCCGCAACCGCGCCAAGGTCGACGAGTCGAATGCCGCGGCTGCCGTCTCCTCCGGAGTGAGGAAAGTGTAGGGCTTGAGCCCGCTGATGTGCGCGCCGATCGCGTCGACGATCTCGGCCCGCCTGGCCTTGACCGCGTCGGCGATATGCGGAAGTCCGAGTCCCAACGCATAGAGCAGATAGGGCTCGGTGACCGGTCCGCGCGCGCCACCGTCCGCGCCCGCCTTGGCGAATGCGCCGCCGAGATGGCGGATCTGGATATCGACCAGCGGTGCGACCGGCTCGTCGAGCAGGGTCTTCACGACCGCGTCGCCGAGGTCGGTGAGCAGTTCGGCGCGGGACAGGGACGGGCTGGGATCGGTTGGCTCCGAGGTGATTTCGCCGAGACTCGCCACCGATAGCGCGCCGCGCTTATCGGCGAGCGGCCCGTCGATCGCGTCCAACCGGGTCAGCAGGGATCGGCCTACCTCGGGATCGCCGAGGTAGGCGACATCCAGCGCGACCATCGGCGGCGCATCCGGGAACTGGAACCGGTGGAACCACACCGATAGTTCGTCGGGTGCGTCGGCGGTGATCTGCTGGAACGCCTCGAAGACCTCCGCCGTGCGCGCACCGTGCCACATCACCCGCCCGCCGTAGAGCCCCGGCGCCGGGAAGAGGTCGAATTCGAGCGCGGTCACCACCGCGAAATCGCCGCCACCGCCACGCAATGCCCAGAACAGCTCCGGATCGTTCGCGGCGGTCACCCGCGTCCGCGCGCCCTCGGCGTCGACGATCTCGAAGGCGCGCACCGCATCCGAGGCCCAACCGTGCTTGCGGCCGAACCAGCTCTGCCCGCCGCCGAGGGTGTATCCGGTGACGCCGACCACCGGATTGCTGCCTGCGAGTCCGGTCAGTCCATGCGCCGCAGCCGCGGCCTGCACCGAGCCCCAGTTCGCGCCCGCGCCGACCTTCGCCACCCGCCGCTCGGCATCGATCTCGACACGGTCCAGTCCCCCGGTGCGCAGCAGGATCGCGTCCTCCACCCCGCCCGCGGCGCCGTGCCCGGTCGGCTGCGCGATCACCGGCACCCCGGCTCGACGTGCGTGTGCCACGACCGCCGCGACGTCATCCGCATCGCCGGCCCGCACCACCGCGGCGACCGGCTGGGTGACCGTCAAGGTCCACGGCCGCGCCGCCGCCTCGAAGCCCGCGTCACCCGGCACCAGCACCCGGCCGGATAGTTCAGCGCGCAGATCCTCGAATGTCATTGGTATGTCCTCACTTCGCAGCTGTGCCCGAAAGCACCTGCGGCCCGTGGATCGTGCCGCGACTAACCCAATGACGAAATAGGAGCGGCAAATGTAACAACGGCCGCCCGAGATTCTCGGACGGCCGCTGCGAAATCAGGTCTTATCAGGCCCTTCGTCGGACTCGACGTCCTTTTTGTCGAGCCGGGCGATACCGGGTTCGGTGCCCTCGTCGGCCGCCTGATCCGGTTCCGGATGTTCGGGCTCGAAGGTCGCAGGCAGGCCCTTGATATGCCGGTTCATCGACCGCACCAGCAGGACGGTCCCGGCGAGCAACACCAGAATGATCACCAGACCGAGCGGCGACGCCTTGCCGAACTCGGGTCCGGTGGGCGTGCCGGGAGTTTGCGCTAGAAGAACCAACATCACCGGTGCTCGTCTTCGATACCGGCGAACAGATCGGTCTCCGGCCGCGTGGAGTCGACCCTGGACTTGGCCAGTTCGAACTCCTCGGTCGGCCACAGCCGCTGCTGCATTTCCATCGGAATCGCGAAGAACGCGCCGTTGGGATCGATCTGGGTGGCGTGCGCGCGCAGGGCGTCATCGCGCTGCGGGAAGTATTTGGCGCACTCGATCTGGGTGGTCACCCTGGCCATGCCGTCCGGGCGGCCCTGCCGGTAGGCGCGCGTCCGTTCCAGCCACTCCTGCAGCGGAAACGGCTCACCGATCCGTTCGTATTCGGCGGCGAATACATCCAGCCGGGCCATGGTGAAACCGTGGTCGTAGTAGATCTTCAGCGGTTGCCACGGCTCGCCCGCATCCGGGAAACGCTCCGGATCGCCCGCCGCGTCGAACGCGGCCATCGACACCTCGTGGCAGCGGATGTGATCGGGATGCGGGTAGCCGCCGTTCTCGTCATAGGTGGTCATCACATGCGGCTTGAACTCGCGCACCACGCGGACCAGCGCCTCCACGGCTTCTTCCAGCGGGACCAGCGCGAAGCAGCCTTCGGGTAGCGGCGGCAGCGGATCGCCCTCGGGTAGGCCGGAGTCGACGAAACCGAGCCAGGTCTGACGCACACCGAGCGCGGCGGCCGCGGCCTCCATCTCCTCGCGCCGGATCTCATCGATCCGCTCCAACACGCCGGGAGTGTCCATCGCAGGGTTGAGGATGCTGCCGCGTTCGCCGCCGGTCAGCGTGACGACGAGGACATCGTGGCCCTCGTCGGCATACCGTGCGGTCGTCGCGGCACCCTTACTGGATTCGTCGTCGGGGTGCGCATGAACCGCCATGAGCCGAAAGCCACTCACGTCTCGTTCACCTCATCAACCACCGTCATACCTCGTACTCTCCGCCGCCGGGGTCCGATCTGCTTGTCCCTATAGTTCCATTCGACAGACTTTTGTTCCGACGTACCCCCCGGAGTGAGACGGCATGAGTGAAACGCCCGGTGACACGCCGATCGACCGACGTGCCGACCGGTACGGGACCACGCCACGCCCGACGCGCCGCTGGATTCCGTTCGCACTCGGCGCGGTCGTGCTCGCCGCGGGTCTCGGGGTCGCCTACGTCGGCTTCCAGAAGTACGGACCGGAGGATATCGACGCCGAACAGCTCGGATACACCGTCGTCGACGACTCGACCATCTCGGTCCATCTCAAGGTCACCCGCAAGGATTCGCAGCAGCCGGTGGTGTGTTTCGTCCGCGCGATGGCCAGGGACGGGTCCGAATTGGGCCGCCGCGAGGTGCTCATCGAGCCGTCCGCCAGCGGCACCATCGAGCTGACGACCACCGTGCGCGCCTCCGCCCGGCCGGTGTCGAGCAGCATTTACGGCTGCAGCGATGACGTGCCGAAGTATCTGCGGGCAGGCTGATTCCGGGCAATACGCCACTGAGTGGTCCGCAAAATGAACGCCGACCTGCATGTTTGTGATTCATGCTAAAATGGCGTGATACACGGTTCCGGGGCTCGGAGCCGTGTTTGCTGCATTGGCGGCCAGCGCTGTTAGTTCCGGGTTAGTGAGTTTGCCGGACCTGAGGCCTGTCGGGGTTCGATGAACTTCCCCAGGATGGCACTAGCCGTCGGCTGGTGCGTGCCCGCCCCCTGTGGGCACTGCAGCGGATCAGGGAACCCGGCCTCGGCCGGGAACAACTACTAGGGAGTGATCGAGATGACTGAGACGCAAGTGACTTGGCTGACCCCGGAGTCGCACGACAGGCTCAAGGGTGAACTCGACGCGCTCATCGCCAATCGTCCGGTCATCGCCGCCGAGATCAACGAGCGCCGCGAAGAGGGCGACCTCAAGGAAAACGGCGGATATCACGCCGCGCGTGAAGAGCAGGGTCAGCAGGAGGCGCGCATCCGGCAGCTGCAGGAGCTGCTGAACAACGCCAAGGTCGGCGTTGCGCCCACCAAGTCCGGCGTCGCACTGCCGGGTTCGGTCGTCAAGGTCTACTACGACGGTGACGAATCCGACACCGAGACCTTCCTCATCGCGACCCGCGAAGAGGGTCTCAACGACTCCAAGCTCGAGACCTACTCGCCGAATTCGCCGCTCGGTGGCGCGCTCATCGATGCGAAGGTCGGCGACACCCGTGAGTACACGCTGCCCAACGGCAAGACCATGAAGGTGACGTTGGTCAGCGCCGAGCCGTACCACAGCTGATCTCGGGCCCGAAGCCATGAAGAACGGCCGCATCCGGAAAGTACGGATGCGGCCGCTCTTCGTTTCCATATCTAGTTCGCCAGTGCCTGTTCGATGTCGGCCAGCAGATCGCTGACGTCCTCGATGCCGACGGAGAGTCGCACCAGATCGTCCGGCACCTCCAGCTGCGAGCCCGCGGTGGAGGCGTGCGTCATGGCGGCCGGATGTTCGATCAGCGATTCCACGCCGCCGAGCGATTCGGCGAGGGTGAAGATCTTGGTGCGCGAGCAGAACTCGTGCGCCGCATCTTTGCCGCCGTTGAGCCGCACCGAGATCATGCCGCCGAAGCGCTTCATCTGCTTGTCGGCGATGGCGTGGCCCGGATGCTCGGCCAGGCCCGGGTAGATGACCTGCGAAATGGCCGGATGCCCGGTCAGGAATTCGGCAATGGTTTCGGCGTTGTCGCAGTGCCGATCCATCCGCACCGCGAGGGTTTTGGTGCCGCGCAGGGTGAGGTAGGCGTCGAACGGGCCGGGCACCGCGCCCGCACCGTTCTGCAGGAAGGCGAATGCCGCATCGAGTTGCGGATCGTTGGTGATCAACGCCCCGCCCACGACATCGGAGTGCCCACCGAGGTACTTGGTGGTCGAATGCGTGACGATATCGGCGCCGAGCAGCAGCGGCTGCTGCAGGTACGGCGTGGCAAAGGTGTTGTCCACCACCAGTTTCGCGCCCGCGACATGCGCGACCTCGGCGAGCGCCGGAATGTCGCCGATGCTCAGCAGCGGGTTGGTGGGGGTTTCGATCCAGATCAGCTTGGTGTTCGGGCGGATCGCGGCACGCATCTCGTCGACATTGAATACATGCGCGGGCGAATGCTCGATGCCCCACTGGCTGAAGACCTTGTCGATCAGCCGGAAGGTGCCGCCGTAGGCGTCGTCCGGGATGACGATGTGGTCACCGGGGCGCAGCGTCGCCCGCAGCGCACAGTCGGTGGCGGCCATGCCGGAGGCGAATGCGCGTCCGTAGCGGCCCGATTCGAGCGCGGCGAGGTTCGCCTCGAGTGCGGTCCTGGTCGGGTTGCCGGTACGGCCGTATTCGTAGCCTTCGCGCAACCCGCCCACCCCGTCCTGGGCGAAGGTCGAACTCGCGTAGATGGGCACGTTCACCGCACCGGTCCGCGCTTCGGGTTCGTATCCGGCATGCACGGCTCTGGTGGAGAATCCCAGCTCAGCTCTATTCGTTGATCGCTCGCTGCGCTCGCTCATGGGGTCAGCCTAAACCCGGGCGATCGGCGGGCTATCGGCCGGATCATCTGTTGTGACCCGATCCCGGCTTTCGTGGCGGCGACGGCGGTAGGTTGAGCTCATGCTGAGCGTTGATGAACTGTTCGCGATCGATGCCCTGTTGACCGAGGACGAGCGCGAGATCCGCGATACCGTCCGCACGTTCGCGAACCATCGGTTGCGGCCGCAGATCGCGGAATGGTTCGAGGCAGGGACGTTCCCGGCCCGTGAGCTCGCGCCGGAACTCGGCAATGTCGGGTTGCTCGGTATGCACTTGGAGGGCTACGGATGCGCGGGTCTGTCGGCGACCGCCTACGGTCTGGCCTGCCAGGAGCTCGAGGCGGTCGATTCGGGTGTGCGCAGCATGGTTTCGGTGCAGGGTTCGCTGGCCATGACCGCGATCCACAAGTTCGGCTCCGAGGAGCAGAAGCAGCAGTGGCTGCCGGATATGGCGGCCGGGCGCGCGCTCGGCTGCTTCGGACTCACCGAACCGGATTTCGGCTCGAATCCGGGTGGCATGCGCACCAGGGCCAAGCGCGACGGCACCGATTGGGTGCTCAACGGCTCCAAGATGTGGATCACCAACGGATCGGTGGCCGACATCGCGGTCGTGTGGGCGCAGACCGAGGACGAGGGCAAACAGGTGGTACGCGGCTTCCTGGTCCCTGCGAACGCGCCCGGATTCACCGCGCGCGAGATGCACCACAAGTTGTCGTTGCGCGCGTCGGTGACGGCGGAGTTGGACTTCGACGACGTGCGGCTGCCTGCCGATGCGGTGCTGCCGCAGTCGCGCGGACTGAGTTCCCCGCTCGCGTGTCTGAGCGAGGCGCGGTTCGGCATCATCTTCGGCGCGCTCGGCGCGGCGCGCGACTGTCTGGCCGCGACCATCGAGTACGCGCGGACCAGGGAGGTCTTCGACAAGCCGCTGGCCGCCTACCAGCTGACCCAGGCGAAGCTCGCCGATATGGCGCTCGAGTACGGCAAGGGCCAGCTGCTCGCGCTGCAGGTCGGCAGGTTGAAGGATCGCGGCGAGGTGCTGGCGGAGCAGATCAGCGCGGGCAAGTTGAACAGCACTCGGGAGGCCATCGCCATCGCCCGCGAATGCCGGACGATCCTCGGCGCCAACGGCATCACACTGGACTATCCGGTGCTGCGGCACGCGAACAATCTCGAGTCGGTGCTCACGTATGAGGGCACGGCGGAAGTGCATCAGTTGGTGCTCGGAAAGGCACTCACCGACTCGAATGCGTTTCGGTGACAACTCGACCGGCCGTTTGAATGAAACGCCACAATTTCATAGATGCTGGCCGATTGCTGACATGAGCAGATGTTTTTGCTCGGCCCCGCGTTGCTCGAAGTGTCGGCACGAAGGACTCTGAACCGCCTGCACCAGACACGCGGGTTACCGGCGCTCGCCGCAGCCGCGGCACTACCCGCGCTCTCGGCAGCGCTGGATCAGCACGCCGCGGCAGTCGGGGGAACTTCCAGTCGAGCCGGACTGCCGCCGGGTGCCGGCCACTCGCCCGATGCCCGATGCCCGATGCCCGATGCCCGATGCCCGATGCCCAATGCCGCGAATCCTGGTGCACGACCGGCACATTCACCATTGCAGACTGGTCGGCCTAGTTTCACAACGCGAATTACACCGTGTAGAGAACATTGTTACTGCCTGTCATCGCGGTGCCATCTCGACGTCACCGAATTGCCAAGGGACGAGGCGCAAGCTGTATCGCATCGAAATGTAGGTGGAGGTACACGATGCACGCGCTCTTATCCGACCCCGCCGCCCGGTTGATCTCGATCCCGTTGGGAGCCAGTCATGTTCGTGCGTAGTAGCGCCCCGATCATCGGGGGCGCGAGAGCGCTGCCGGAGCAGCGTGAATTGGTCGCCGCCTTCGGCGGACATCCGGTCGAGCCGGGGCAAGATCATCCGCTCATTCCACTGGCACACGCGCTCGCCGACCTACACCGGCAGCGGCACGGCGATCCGCTCGCTACCGCCGGAATCGATTGCCGCCGAGCCGAACTCGTCTCCGCCATCGACACCTGGGTGATCACCCGAGTGCCGCAGCAGCGCTCGACCGCACATATCCGCGCCGAATCCATCGGCGCGACCATGGATCGAATGGCCGCTGCCTACGTCCACGCCAGCCACCTACTGCACACCGCCGATAAGGTCACCGACGACCGCGTCCACGCCGCCTGGTACCGCCTCGCCCTCCTCGCCGACCACTGGACCGACCTCATAATCGGTGCCGCCCAAGACAACTCGCGCCCCCGCCGAACCGCGTAGCGCGATCAAGATCAGGTGGCACTGATGGCGGTGGCTTCTCGACCGACGCCGCCATGACTGCCACCTGATCTTGATCCACTGGGTGGGTGGGTGGGTGAGTGTGGGGGTGGAGGTTAGATTGAGCCTGTGCTGAGGAAGCCGAGGAGGTCGTGGCGGGTGATTACGCCTACGGGCTTGCCGTCCTCGACGACCATTAGTGCGTCGGTGTCCGAGAGGGCCTTGGTTGCGGACGAGATCGGCTCGCCCGAACCGATCAGTGGGAACGACGGGCTCATATGTTGGGCGACCGAATCTGTCAGGTGCGCACGGCCTTCGAAGACTGCCGAGAGCAGGTCACGCTCGGTGACGCTGCCTGCGACCTCGCCTGCCATCACGGGCGGCTCGGCGCCGACGACCGGCATCTGCGAAACCCCGTACTCGCGAAGGATCTCGATCGCATCGCGCAGGGTCTCCGACGGGTGGGTGTGCACCAGATCCGGCAGCGCACCCGACTTGCCGCGCAGCACATCGCCGACCAACGGCTCCGCCGCGCCGTCCATCCGATCACGCAGGAAGCCGTAGGAGCTCATCCACTGGTCGTTGAAGATCTTGGACAGGTAGCCGCGGCCGCCGTCGGGCAGCAGTACGACCACGATTGCATCCGGATCGCGCCGGGCGACCTCGATGGCCGCGATCACCGCCATACCGCAGGAACCGCCGACCAACAGGCCCTCCTCGCGCGCGAGCCTGCGGGTCATATCGAAGGAGTCGGCATCGGAGACGGCGATGATCTCGTCGGGCACGGCCGGGTCATAGGCCGAGGGCCAGAAGTCCTCACCGACGCCCTCGACCAGATACGGCCGACCGGTGCCGCCGGAGTACACCGAACCCTCGGGATCGGCGCCGACGATCCGCACCTTGCCGCCGGAGACTTCCTTCAGGTACCGACCGGCGCCGGTGATGGTGCCGCCGGTACCGACACCGGCCACGAAGTGGGTGACCTTGCCGTCGGTATCACGCCAGATCTCCGGCCCGGTGGTCTCGTAGTGGCTGTCCGGGCCGCCCGGGTTGGAGTACTGGTCCGGCTTCCACGCGCCGTCGATCTCGCGGACCAGCCGGTCGGAGACGCTGTAGTAGCTGTCCGGGTGGTCCGGGGGCACCGCGGTCGGGCACACCACGACTTCGGCGCCATAGGCACGCAGCACATTGCGCTTGTCCTCGCTGACCTTGTCCGGGCAGACGAACACGCATTGGTAGCCGCGCTGCTGCGCGACCAGCGCGAGCCCGACCCCGGTATTGCCGGAGGTCGGCTCGACAATGGTGCCGCCCGGCAGCAGTGCACCCGAGGCCTCGGCCGCCTCGATCATCTTCACGGCGATTCGGTCCTTGGAGCTACCACCCGGATTCAGATATTCGATCTTGGCCGCGACAATGCCTGCGTTGGGGCCCACCACCGAGTTCAATCGAACCAGCGGCGTATTGCCGATGAGGTCAACGACGTGATCAGCGATGCGCATGCCCCCTATCGTTGCAGAAGGGATCGGTATCCGTGCGCGCGCGTCTAGCCCGACAAATCGCACATGACGGTGATCACTTCCCTAGGATCGCAAATATGAAGCAGCCGAACATCGCTCGCGCCGCGACAGTTCTGGCCGGAGCTGCGGTGGCCGCCGGAGTCGTCGGGGCCGCCCCCGCCCAGGCCGCGACCGTTCAGTTCCCGCAGGTGCCGACGCTGGCGCACGGCGCCCTCTGCTGGACGACCATCCGCACCTGGGCCGACACCAGTGCGCAGTGGCCGGGCCGGGCCGTTCTCAATGTCCGCGCGGATCCGGCGGTGGGGCTCGGCCCCGGTGACTATCCGCTGGCTCCGCTGTGTGAGGTCCGCACCACAGTCGCGTGGCGCAATCTGAACACCGGCGCAACGGGCAGCTACGACAACAACGTGGTCACCGGCCTCTACGGCAGCATTCAGTACGCCCTGTTCCAGGACACCGGTCCGGGACGCGTCGAGGTCACCGTCACCACCGACACGGTGAGCGTCCCCGCGCACGCGTGGTTCGACGTTCCCGGCGACCCGGCTGCCTGAGGTCGACCCGAGAGCCGCACGCGTACTGCGACGAATTCGACGCGCCCGCCCGGCTGCCGTAGCGGCGTGAAATCGGTAAATTCGTTCGGGTGAGTGCTCCTCGCATCGGGTGGAAGACGGCGGCAGTGACAGGTGCCGCAACTGTATTGGCCGGTTCCGGCGCCGGGACCGCATGGTGGGCGACCTATCGGCTGCTCGTGGCACAGGCCGGGATCGCGCGCGGGGTCATCGGGCGCGATACCTCGAAACCGCCCGAGGCCGACGGCATCTACACCGCGGGCTGCCTCGCGCCGCAACCGTGGCGCACCGGGCTGCCTGCCGACGTGCATCTGATGATCTTCGGCGATTCCACCGCGGCCGGGGTCGGCTGCGTATCACCCGAGGAAGTCCTCGGCGTGCGCATCGCCCGCGGCCTCGCCGAGACCACAGGACAGCGAATCCGGTTGAGTACCAAGGCCATATCCGGTGCGACCTCGAAGGGGCTGGCCGGACAGGTCGACGCGATGTTCGTCGCCGGACCGCCGCCGGATGCCGCGGTCATCCTCATCGGCGCCAACGATGTCACCAAGAAGCACTCCATCCGCGCCTCCGCGCACCGGCTCGCCGCCGCGGTGGCCCGCCTGCGCCGTGCCGACAGCATCGTGGTGGTCGGCACCTGTCCGAATCTCGGCACCGTCGTGGCAATTCCGCAGCCGCTGCGGACGGTGGTGCGTAACTGGAGCATCCGCTTGGCCCGGGCCCAATCGGTCGCGACCACGATGGCCGGTGGCATCCCGGTGGCAATGGGTGACCGGCTCGCCTCGGAGTTCCGTGCCGCACCCGAGCAACTGTTCTCCGAGGACGGATTCCACCCCTCGGCGGCGGGTTACGAACTGGCGGCCGCGCTGCTGCTCCCGGTCTTGACCGCGGCACTGAAGGAGACGACCCCGGGTTCCCGCCCAACAGGACGCGACGTAGATTCGATTCGAACGCACAAGTAACAAACGGTTCGAAGACCGCGTTTCGGACACCGTCCGGGGCGCACCCTGACCGTCCAACAAAGGAGTCCTCATGCCCGAGGCCGTCATCGTTTCCTACGCTCGCTCGCCGATCGGCCGCGCCGGAAAAGGCTCGCTGGTGAGCATGCGGCCGGATGACCTCGCGGCCCAGATGGTCCGCGCGGCCCTGGACAAGGTTCCCGGCCTCGACCCCACCCAGATCGACGATCTGATCCTGGGCTGCGGCCAGCCCGCCGGTGAGGGCGGTTTCAACATGGCCCGCAACGTGGCCGTACAACTCGGCTACGACACCCTGCCCGGCGTCACCCTGAACCGCTACTGCTCCTCCTCGCTGCAGACCACCCGGATGGCCTTCCACGCCATCAAGGCCGGTGAGGGCGATGTGTTCATCTCCGCCGGTGTCGAGACCGTGTCGCGGTTCCCGAAGGGCACCGCCGACGGCTGGCCGGACACCCACAACCCGGAGTTCGCCGAGGCCGAGGCCCGCACCGCCAAGCGCGCCGAAGGCGGCGCGGACCTGTGGACCGATCCGCGTGCGACCGGCATCCTGCCCGACGTCTATATCGCCATGGGCCAGACCGCCGAGAACGTCGCCCAGTACACCGGCATCAGCCGTGAAGAACAGGACCATTGGGGCGTGCGCTCGCAGAACCGCGCCGAGGAGGCCATCAAGGCCGGCTTCTTCGAACGGGAGATCACCCCGGTGACCCTGCCCGACGGCACCGTCGTCACCACCGACGACGGCCCGCGCGCCGGCACCACCTACGAGAAGATCTCGCAGCTCAAGCCGGTGTTCCGCCCGGACGGCACTATTACCGCCGGTAACGCCTGTCCGCTCAACGACGGTGCGGCCGCGCTGGTCGTCATGAGCGACACCAAGGCCAAGGAGCTGGGCCTGACCCCGCTGGCGCGCATTGTCGCCACCGGCGTCTCGGGCCTGTCCCCCGAGATCATGGGCCTCGGCCCGATCGAGGCGGTTCGCAAGACCCTGAAGACCGCCAAGATGACCATCGACGACCTCGACCTGTACGAGATCAACGAGGCATTCGCCGTCCAGGTTCTCGGCTCCGCCCGCGAGCTGAACATGGACCTCGACAAGCTGAATGTGTCCGGTGGCGCCATCGCCCTCGGCCACCCGTTCGGCATGACCGGCGCCCGCATCACCGCCACCCTCATCAACAACCTCCAGACCCACGACAAGCAGTTCGGCCTGGAGACCATGTGCGTCGGCGGCGGCCAGGGCATGGCCATGGTCATCGAGCGCCTGAGCTAGTTTTCGCGCCCATCGGGCCGACACACGAAATCCGTTGAACGGCTCCCTATCCGGCGCGATAGGGAGCCGTTCGACGTTTCATCGGTTGGGCTCCGCTCGCTGATGTCACACTTCCCACCCGGGCCCGCGCCTACGGCCACATCCGGTTCCCGCTGCTGTACATGATCCCGGTCATCGTCGCCGCCGGTCTCGGCATCGCCGCCTGAGCACGATGGCGGTGCTCGAGGCACACGAAGAACGGCTCCCTACCCGATCGGGAAGGGAGCCGTTCTCGGTAGCCGAATCACTAGTCGTTGTTGAAGTAGCTCAGCAGGCGCAGGATTTCGATGTAGAGCCAGACCAGGGTGACGGTCAGGCCGAGCGCGACGCCCCAGGCGGCCTTTTCCGGGGCCTGGGCGCGGATGAGCTGGTCGGCGGCGTCGAAGTCGAGCAGGAAGCTGAAGGCCGCGACCGCGATCACGACCAGGCTGAAGATGATGGCGAGGGGGCCGCCGTCACGCAGGCCGAGGCCGCCGTCGATAAAGAAGCTGGCGATCAGGTTGCCGACGATCAGGACCAGGATGCCGATCATCGCGCCGAAGATCATTCGGGTGAAGCGCGGGGTCACCCGGATCGCGCCGGTCTTGTAGACCACGAGCATGCCCGCGAAGACGCCGAAGGTGCCGAGCACCGCCTGCGCGATCATGGCACTGCCGCCGACGCCGCCGAATTCGATATTGGTGAACATGAACGACAGCGCGCCGACGAACAGCCCCTCGAAGACCGCGTACGAGAGCACGACGACCGGGTTGTCCATCTTTCTGGCGAAGGTCGCGACCAGCACCAGCACGAAGCCGATCAGACCACCGCCGATGACGAACAGTGGCGCCAGCGAGGTGTTCGCGTTGGTCAGGCCGTAGGAGATGATCGCCGACAGCGCGAGCACACCGAGTGTGATCGCGGTCTTGGTGACCACATCGTCGATGGTCATGGCCCGGGTGGCCGGTGCCTGCTGATACTGGGGGTACTGCGGGTGCTGGCCGTACTGCTGGGTCATCTGGCCCGCGCCCGCCACCCCTGACCCGAAGTTGGCATAGCCACTGCCCTCTTGCCGAGGAAGTTGACGAAAAACCGGATTGCTAGTGGTGCGCACCGTTGATGCCTTTCTGGAGTCGTGGTCCACGTCGCCGTGGCCGTCAGTCCCGAGCCGTCTCATGCGAGCCGGTGTCCGATATCCAACTAGGTTGTCCAACGTGTATCGACCCGGCCGAGTTCCCGAGCGACCCTTCGGTACGGACAATTCGGACTCTACTACCGCTGTACGTCGCGCAGCCCACGCACGGATCGCGTCACCGTGAATTTCCGATTGCGGCCGATCACCTCGGTCTGGCCGACCATCCGCTGGACCACACCGCGATAGTTCAGATGTGAGTTGTAAACCGTCCACAGTTCACCGCCGGGACGCAGCACCCGACCGGTTTCGGCGAACATCTTGATCGCCGATCCGGTGTGCACGGCGGCGCCGACATGGAACGGCGGATTGCACAGCACCAGATCGGCGCTGTTGTCGGCGGCGGAGGACATGGCGTCGTCGCGCACCACGGTCACCCGATCGGCGACCTCGTTGACCACCGCGGTCGCCCGCGCCGACGCCACCGCGGCCGCCGACTGATCGGTGCCGACCACCCGGATGCCGGGCCGCGCCTTGGCCAGCGCGACCGCCAGAATGCCGGTGCCGCAACCGAGATCGATGACATCGCGGGCATCGGGCTTCATCCACTTGAAGTGCTGCAACAGGAATCGGGTTCCGATATCCAATTTGGCGCCGGAGAACGCCGCGCCGTGTGCGACCACGTCGATATCGATATCGTCGATCCGCTCGCGCACCGGAAACGGCGGCGCGGCAACGGGTTTCGGCTCGCTCACCAATAGTGTGCGGGACTTCTGCCGACCCCGGCTCGCGCGCACCTGCGCGAACGATTCGGCCAGTACATCGTTCATGGATTTGGTCAGATATTTGTCGCGGCCGCCCGCGACGACGGTCACCTCGGGATCCGCGTAGCGGGCGACGGCGTCGGCGACCTCGGTCAGTCCGGCGAGCATGCGCGGTAGTCGCAGCAACACGACCTTGGCGTCGGCGAGCAATTCTTTGGAAAGCGTGTGTGCGGTATAGCGATCCGCGAGACCGAGCACGCGGGCATTGTTGGCCAACGCGAGTTCGCCGGTGAGCAGGTCCTGATGGACACGGATATCGCGCAGATCGTGTCCGGCGATCGCGCCGAGGGTGAGCGCGCCGTAGGCATCGCCGATCACGGCGATCCGGCCGCTGCCGGCGGCATCGATGGCATCGGCGGCGACGTCGAGAATCAACCGGTCGGCGGCATCGACGGCGTAGAGGTTCAGCGCCTCCACATCCGGGTACCGCCGCAGCCGGCCAAGTACGTCCTCGACATCTCCCACACCTCAAGTGTGCTAGATCGTTGCCGATGGATCGCGCCCACCCCGGCATGTCGGCGACACTCCGGTGCCGAACACCGGGTCATCGCAAATCCCCGACGGCGCGAGCCGCGGCCAATACCATCAGCCACATGCGTAACAGGATGGTGCTGTTGGTCGCCGCCGCGGCGACGGTGCTCGTCGGCTGCGGCGACGGCGGGTCCAGCCCGAACACCACGACCACCGCGCCGACCACGACCGGCACATTCACCGATGCGCCCGACACCGCACCGCACGATGCGGGCCCCAAGCGCGGGACCCCGTCCAGCGACGCGGGCGTGACCGTGTCCGGCATCCGGATCGGGCACCATGCCGGCTTCGATCGCGTGGTCTACGAACTCGGCGGTGCGGGCACGCCCGGCTGGATCGTGCAATACACCGGGCAGGCCATCCAGGACGCCAGCGGCAAGGTCGTCGATGTCGCGGGCCGGTCGATTCTGGAGGTTCAGATCACCGGGTCGGCGTATCCGTTCGACAACGGCGTGACGCCGTATTCGGGTCCCGATCCGGCCACCGATCCCAGTGCGCCGGTAGTCGCCGGGGTGTATCGGAGTGGGGTCTTCGAGGGCACGACCCAATCGTTCATCGGGGTGAATACCGATCGCCCGGCCTTCGAGGTCAGCACCCTGACCAATCCCACCCGGCTGGTCATCGATATCGCGAATACCTAGCCGGTGTCCGATACGGCCAGGGGGTATCAGCGGGCGACACCTGGGCGCTCTCTAGAATGACGTTGTGGTCGAACCGCAGCCGTCTTCGCGCACCACCGGACTCGTCCGGGTGCTCGGCGTATTGGTGCTGCTCGCAGGCATTGTCGCCATGCACGCCGGAGTTTTCTCGGTCGCGCCCGCCGATGACCACCACACGATGGCGACCATGGCACTGCCCGTCGACCACAATGCGGCCGCCGGACCGGACTGCACCGATGACGGTTGCGGCCACGCACACGGCGGCATGCACGCCTGCGTCTTCGTCCTGACCGCCGTCGCGGTCGCCCTGATGCTCGTCCTGCTCTACTGGATCACCCTCGATCGACCGGGTGGCGGTATGTCGAAACCGCGCCAGTGGCGGCCGATACGCGAACGCGCACCACCGTGGACCGTGCTGTCCCTGGCCGAATTGTCGATTCTGCGGATCTGACAGACCCCACCGCGCCCGTAACCACGGACGCGGCTGCCGCCTGCCCGAAAACCGTTCATTCGCAATTCCTCAGGAGCACAGACATGTTCATCACCCGTAGCCGAATCACCGTCGCCATTGCCGCGACGACCACCGCCGCAGCGCTTTTCGCCGGAGGTTGTAGCAACGACAACTCCATGCCCGGTATGGATCACGGCTCCTCGTCGGCGAGCTCCGGAAAGCCCGCTACCCGAAGCGATTTCAACGACGCGGACGTGACCTTCCTGCAGATGATGTACCCGCACCACGCGCAGGCGGTCGAGATGGCGCGGCTGGTGCCGAGCCGCACCCGGAACGAGCAGGTGCGCGCGCTCGCCGCGGATATCGAGAAGGCGCAGTCACCGGAGATGGAGCAGATCACCACATTGCTGGAGAGCTTCGGCAAGCCCGCGCCCACCAGCTCCGGCCATGGCGGGCACAACATGGAGATGACGACCACCATGAACATGCCCGGCATGCCCACAATGCCGGGCATGATGT
>NZ_BAGN01000199.1 GCF_000308835.1 Nocardia vinacea NBRC 16497
GTCGTGGTCACCGATAGCGGGTCGCTCGGCGCCGATGTATACGCGCCGGATGGTCGAGTCCCAAGCGCGTGCGGCGCATGCGCTCCGACGACTCGGACGCGAGACCGGCCGCGAACGGGTCGCTCGTAAGACTCGCTCCGTCGTGGTCAACAGAGCAGGAACCCGACCTTGCAACGGAGCGGGCATAGTCCCGATCGTGTAACAGAGCCGGCACAGTGTTGCTGGGCCCGGTATCGCGACCGACCGCACAGTTCGAAACCGCGGCTCGTAGCCTTTCGTCGACGAACTGCTGACCGATAGCTCATGGGTTTCGAACTTGTCGGTGCCATGCGGCACTATCTGCGCTATGACCGCACCGATGCTCGTCGCACTGATGCTGGTGTTCGCCGCCGGGGTAGGGCTCGGCTGGCTCGGACATGCCGCGCGCGCCGGGCAACGCGCGACGGCCGCGGAGGCGAGACTGGCCGCCGCCACCGACAATGAGCGGCTACTGCGGCAATCGCTCACCGCGGCGAATGAGGATGCGGCACGCCGACATTCGCATGCCATCGGCGCGATGGTGGATCCGCTGCGCGAGGCCGTCGGCGCGCTGAACCAGCACATCCAGCAGGTCGAACATCACCGGATCAACGCCTATTCGAGTCTGCGCGAACAGGTCGCGGGGATGCAGCGCACGTCACATCAGCTCACAAGCCAAACAAGTCAGCTCGTGGCCGCACTGCGCGCGCCACAGGTGCGCGGGCGCTGGGGCGAGATCCAATTGGAGCGGGTGGTGGAACTGGCGGGCATGACCCGGCACTGCGATTTCGACACCCAGGTGAGCCGGGCCGCGCGCAGCGACGGGGCTACCGAACGCACCGGCATGGTGCGGCCGGACCTTGTGGTCAATCTCGCAGGCGGCAGGCAGATCGTGGTCGACGCGAAGGTGCCGTTCACGGCCTACCTCGACGCCACCATGTCCGACGACCCGGACGAGCGCGCCGAACTGCTCGGCCGCCATGCCAAACATCTGCGTGCCCATATCGATCAGCTGGCCGATAAGGCCTATTGGCTGGCCTTCGATCCCGCGCCGGAGTTCGTGGTGCTGTTCGTACCGGGCGATCCATTCCTCGATGCCGCACTCACCACCGATTCCGGCCTGCTCGAGCACGCGTTCGGCCGCAACGTGATCCTCGCTACTCCGACGACTTTGATCGCGTTGCTGCGTACAGTCGCTTTCGGCTGGCGGCAGGAAGCACTGTCCCGCGACATGGCAACCATTCAGCAACTGGGTCGCGAGCTCTACAACCGGCTCGGCATGACCGGCCGACATCTGGACCGCCTCGGCGCGCAACTCGGTAAGGCCGTAGACGCTTTCAACTACACCGTCGCCTCGGTGGAGTCGCGGGTGATGGTCACCGCCCGCAAACTCCACGATCTTGAAATAGCCGAGGAGGAGGTGCCGGCAATCCATCGAGTCGATTCATTGCCGCGGGCGGTCGGCTTCGCCGACGCCGACGATTAGCCCTGCGACGGCCGTGCCGTAACACCGCCGAGCGCGGCGGCAGTTAGTGTCATGGTGTGGCTGCTTCCCAACGTGTGCGAACCCGGGTGCCCGCGCCGCATCGTTCGATCCTGCCCTCGGTGCCGGGGATCCCGGCCGGGGCGGCGGTTCTGATCGCGGTGGCGTGCACGTTTTTGGGGTTCCTGATCGATGCCCACGGCGAGAATACCGAGCTGACCGGGACGTTCAACACGTTGTACGTCCTCGGCTGCGTCGCGGCGGTGCTCGCCGTTCGCTATCGCGGACTCTTCACGACGATGGTGCTGCCACCGCTGTTGCTGTTCGTCGCGGTGCCGCTGGCTTATCAGCAGCTCACCGGTGGCGCTTCGACCGGCATCAAGGACATCCTGCTGAATCTGGCGATCCCGCTGGTAAATCGATTCCCGATCATGGCGCTGGCCACCGTGCTGGTGCTGGCGATCGGCGGCGGGCGGATCCTGCTACACAGGCGTGAGGAAGCCGCCGGACGCGCCGACGAATCCCGTCGCGGCACCAGCTGGGGCCGCAGTAGCGCAGCCAAACGGACCAGGTCGGAGCGCACCGAGGGCCGCTCGCTCGCCGATGCCGCGCGCCGCCGCACCCGCCGTCCCCAGGTCGATACATCCGACCTCGATACCGATCTGCATCTGCCGCGACCGAGTCGGCGCGGTAGTTCGGAAGTAGCGGACACCCCACCACGCGTCGGCGGCGGCGCAAAGAGCGCCCGGGGTGACGAACGCCCGAGCCGCGAGCGCCGATCGAGCACCCGCCCCGCCACGGCGGCGGCACGCAACGAGGGCGAACCAACCCGAGCCGTACGACCCGCCACGGCAGCGGCCCGAAGCGAAGGCGAACCGACCCGAGCCGTACGACCCGCTGCGGCAACCCCTCGGGCCGATGGAGATTCGAGCCGGGCGGCAGCGACCAGGCGGCGCGGTGAAGCCCCACCGCCGCACCCGCAGCCCAATGTCCGCTACCGCGAACGTGATTCGAGCCGCACCGAGCGCCGTCGACCGGAAAACCTCTAGCCGAACCCGAACGGCTTCTCGACAGCGACGACCGTCACGCGGGCCGGCATCCACGCCGCAGTCGCACAGCTCGACAACGCGAACCGCGCTGCGCCAGGCCCTGGAAATCCTCGGCGCAGCTCAGCGACGCGACGCCCGCAACTCCCTTGGCAGTGCGAATACCAACGTCTCATTGGCCGTGGTCACCGGCTGCACCTCACCGAAACCGTGCTCCGCCAACATATCCAGCACACCACGCACCAGGATGTCGGGCACGGACGCACCCGAGGTGATGCCGACCGTGCGCACACCTGCCAGCCACGCCGGGTCGACCTCACGGGCGTAGTCCACCAGGTATGCGGCCTTCGCGCCTGCGCCGAGGGCGACCTCGACCAAGCGCACCGAATTCGACGAATTGCGCGAGCCGACCACGATCACCAGATCGCACTCCGGCGCCATCGCCTTGACCGCCACCTGACGGTTCTGGGTGGCGTAGCAGATGTCATCGCTCGGCGGATCCTGCAGTCCGGGGAACCGCTGGCGCAGCCGCTGCACCGTCTCCATCGTCTCGTCGACGCTGAGCGTGGTCTGGGAGAGCCAGATCACCTTGGACTCGTCGCGCACGGTGACCCGGTCGACCGCATCCGGACCGTCGACGAGCTGCACGTGTTCGGGGGCCTCGCCCGCGGTGCCCTCGACCTCCTCATGCCCCTCGTGACCGATCAGCAGAATGTCGTAGTCGTCGCGGGCAAAACGCTTGGCCTCCTGATGCACCTTGGTCACCAGCGGGCAGGTGGCATCGATCGTGCGCAGATTGCGCGCCGCAGCCGACTCGTGCACCGCGGGTGAGACACCGTGCGCGGAGAATACGACCAGCGCACCCTCGGGCACCTCGTCGGTCTCGTCGACGAAGACCACCCCCTGCTCACGCAGCGTCTCCACCACATGGCGGTTGTGCACGATCTCCTTGCGCACGTAGATCGGGGCGCCGTGCTTTTCGAGCGCCTTCTCCACCGTCTCGACCGCGCGGTCCACACCGGCGCAGTAGCCGCGTGGTTCGGCTAGCAGCACACGCTTACCACCATCGGCATCGGCGGATCCGGAACCGGCCGAGCGGGCGATTCCGACGTTCAAAGGGATGGCCGAAGACATGCCCCTCAGCTTACGTGCGGCGGAGGAAAGCTGGACGGCCGCGGTCACGTCGTTCTCGACACACTCGCACCGGGCGCAAATGCCGCCGAATGATGCAGAACACCGGCGCGCGTGGTCAGGGCCCGGAGGAGGCAGCCTGCGTAACCACGCATGGCCCCGCGTGCGCCAAAATAGATTCCGTGTCTGTGACACCAGTGCTTTGCATAACATCCCGTATCGGGCAGGCTAGGAGCATGTTTCGACCACCGTTCCTGGCCCGGGTCGCCGCCGGCGCCGCCGTATACGCCATCGAAGAAACCCGTCGGCTACCAACTGCCGCAATGAATTTCCCGATTACCGCGATCAGCCAGATGTTGCAGACCACCATGCACGTCCAGCAGTTCGTGACCAGCCTCGCCCTCAAGGGCGACGGCGTATTCGACCGCCTCACCAACGCACCCGTCGAGCAGCCCGACTGGGCCACCTTCGACGAGGACACCGAGCCGGAGTTCACCGCTCCCGCCCGCACCAGCAGTTTCGACCTGTACGACGACGAACCGACCGACTTCGCCGCCGATGCCGCCCGCGCCGGTGAGACCAATGGTCACGCCGCCCCGGTGCAGACCATCGCCGTCCCGGAGACCGAGGTCTCCGCGGTCCCCGAACCCCAGCCCGAGCCCGAGCCAGAGGTCGTCGAGCCCGAGGTGGCCACCCGCTACGACTACGCCAATATGACCCTGGCCCAGCTGCGTGCCCGCCTGCGCATGCTGACCGTCGAGGATCTGAACGCCCTGCTCGAGTACGAACAGCAGACCCGTGCCAGGGCGCCGTTCGTGACCATGCTGACAAACCGGATCGCCACCGTGCGGGCCCAGTGAGCGAACCCCCGGCATCCTCGTCGACGGTTGGCCGGGAATCCGCCGGCCAACCCGACCGAGCGGCTCCCGCCAACTCCGCCGAACAGCCTTGGCCGGTGCGTTCGGTGGCCATCAAGGTCGCGCAGTGGATCGATCGGCTGGGCAGCATCTGGGTGGAGGGCCAGATCACCCAGATCAATCTGCGTCCCGGTACCAGCACCGCATTCCTGGTGTTGCGCGATACCGCCGCCGATATGTCGCTGTCGGTGACCTGTCATCCGGATCTCATCCGCCGCTCCGCCGTCCCGCTGCAGGAGGGCAGCCGGGTCGTGGTGTACGGCAAACTCGCGTACTTCACCGGACGCGGCACGATTTCGTTGCGCGCCATGGAGATTCGCCCGGTCGGCATCGGTGAACTGCTGGCCCGCATCGAACGGTTGAAGGCACTGCTCGCCGCGGAGGGACTATTCGATCCCCGGCTGAAGCGGCCGATCCCGTTCCTGCCCAAGACAATCGGCCTGATCACCGGCCGAGCCAGCGCCGCCGAGCGCGATGTGCTGACCGTGGCCCGAAATCGTTGGCCCGCAGTACGTTTCGAGATCCGCAATACCGCGGTGCAGGGCCCGACCGCGGTACCGCAGGTGGTGCAGGCGCTGGCCGGACTCGATCGCGATCCGGCCGTCGAGGTCATCGTGCTCGCCCGCGGTGGTGGCAGCGTCGAGGATCTGCTGCCCTTCTCCGATGAGACGCTGTGCCGCGCGATCGTCGCCGCGACCACGCCCATCGTCAGCGCGATCGGTCACGAACCCGATAACCCACTGTGCGATCTGGTCGCCGACCTGCGCGCCGCCACCCCCACCGACGCCGCCAAGCGCATCGTGCCCGACGCAGCCGCCGAACTGGCCGGGGTCCGCGATATGCGTGCCCGCGCCGCCGCCGCACTGCGCGGCTGGGTCGACCGCGAAACCAGGGCACTGGCTCAGTTGCGTTCCCGGCCGGTGCTGGCGGATCCGCTGCGCGAACTCGATCGCCGCTACGACGAGATCGAACGCCTGCGCACCGCCGCACGCCGCACCACCGACCACCTGATCAGCACCGAAACCACCGCGACCCGGCACCTGCGCGAAAAACTCACGGCGGTGGGACCGGCCGCGACGCTGGCCCGTGGCTACGCTGTCGTGCAGCGCGTCAGCGGTAAGGAGCGGCATGTGGTCCGCTCGATCGAGGACGCGCCCGCGGGTAGTCAGCTGCGGATCAGGGTCGCCGACGGTGCCATCTCCGCCGCCGCACTGGGCACCCAAGAGTTGGGCACCCGAGCACTGGGCAAGACCGACACAGGGAGGAACTGACCTTGGCCGACCCCGGCAAGGACGACGAGCTGGCCGAGATCTCCACCTTCGGCTACGAACGCGCCCGCGACGAACTGGTCAACGTCGTCAAGATGCTCGAACAGGGCGGTCTCGACCTGGACGAATCCCTCGCGCTGTGGGAGCGCGGCGAAGCACTGGCCACCCGCTGCGAGGAACATCTGGCAGGCGCGCGTCAGCGGGTCGAAAACGCCCTTTCCCGCACCGACCTCGAAACCGACGAATGACCATCCGCCGCGCCACCCCGGATATCCGCACCGAGGACATGGCGGCCAGCCGCGAGTTCTACCGGCGGCTCGGTTTCGAAGAGGCCATGGACCTCGGCTGGGTGGTGACGATGGCATCCCCGACCAATCCGACTGCGCAGGTCCTGCTGCTCGGCCCGGAAGCCGAGCAGCCGCAACCGGATATGAGCGTCGAGGTCGAGGATGTGGACGCCGTGCACGCCGAGTTGGTCGCCGCGAAAGCGGACATCATCTATCCGCTCCGCGACGAACAATGGGGCGTGCGCCGATTCTTCGTCCGCGATCCCAGCGGCACGATCGTCAACGTGGTCAGCCACCGCTGACCGACCGCCTCACTCGGGGCTGGTCCCGTGCACTGATTCGCACGTACGCATGTTCAGCCCTGCGAATTCGTGCGCGGTTGGACGGCCGCTAGCGCTGCAAGGGCTGGGCGGCGGCGATGGCGGCGGCGAGGGTGGTGAAGGCCGCGTGGTTGCCTGCGCCGGTGATGAGCACTCGGGACCGGCCGAAGTCGGCGATCCACGCCGTCTCGGAACCCTGTTCGGCATAGACGACCCACTTCTGGTCGCCGACCTGCTCGGTGCCGGTACCGTAGCGGGAGCCGAGCACGAAGCGCGACAGCGACTCCTCGGTCGCGCTGCTCTGGCTCATCCGCATATACGTGCCCTGCGGTGTGATGAAACCAACAGTGCTGACCGGCCCGCCGCCGGTGGTGGTGATCGTGTCGCGGCTACCGGAGTTCGGGGTCCAGTGTTCGGGCAGGCTCGGATTGCGAATCGGGAAGGGCATCGTCTTCGCGTCGTTGGCGAGTGCGGCCGTCACGTCGAAGTGCGGAATCTGCCCCTGTGTCGGCCCTTTCCCCGCGAAACTGCACTGGCTGGCGAGCCCGGCGAAGACCACGGCGATCAGCACCAACGGGATCAGTGACCAGAACAGATCCCGGTAGTCGTTGAGAATGCGTGGTTTTTGGTACGACACGCTCCCAGTATCCACGCCGGTCGCGGCACGCTCCCGCAGAGGTGGTCGGACATCTGGAGCCGACCTTTTCGAGCGACCTGCAAGCAATCGCTACGGGTAGTACCTGATCGAGAACGGTCACGCTTCTGAGAGAATCAGCGTTAGCAACGACCGTAGGAGGCACACCGTAATGACGGCATCTTCGCCCGCACCCAGCCGCCGCGAGGCGCCGGACCGCAACCTCGCGCTCGAACTGGTCCGGGTCACCGAGGCCGGTGCGATGGCCGCGGGCCGCTGGGTCGGCCGCGGCGATAAGGAAGGGGGCGACGGTGCGGCCGTAGACGCCATGCGGCAGCTGGTCAGCTCCGTTTCCATGCGCGGCATCGTGGTCATCGGTGAGGGCGAGAAGGACGAAGCGCCCATGCTCTACAACGGTGAGCTGGTCGGCGACGGCACCGGTCCCGAGGTCGACTTCGCGGTCGACCCGATCGACGGCACCACCCTGATGTCGAAGGGTTCGCCTGGCGCCATCGCCGTACTCGCGGTCGCCGAGCGCGGCGCGATGTTCGACCCGTCCGCGGTGTTCTACATGCACAAGATCGCGGTCGGCCCGGACGCGGCGGGCGTGATCGATATCTCCGCGCCGATCGGCGAGAACATCAGCCGGGTGGCCAAGGCCAAGAGCCTGTCGAAGTCCGATCTCACCGTCTGCATCCTGGACCGGCCGCGCCACGCGAACCTGATCCAGGAGGTCCGCGACGCCGGCGCCCGCATCCGCCTGATCTCCGACGGTGACGTCGCGGGCGCCATCGCCTGCGCCCGCCCCGACTCCGGCACCGACATCCTGGTCGGCATCGGCGGAACCCCCGAGGGCATCATCGCCGCCGCCGCCATGCGCTGTATGGGCGGTGAACTCCAGGGCATGCTCGCCCCCAAGGACGACGCGGAACGCCAGAAGGCCATCGACGCGGGTCACGACCTCAGCCGCATCCTCACCACCAATGACCTGGTCGCGGGCGACAATGTCTTCTTCTGCGCCACCGGCGTCACCGACGGTGACCTACTACGCGGCGTCCGCTACTTCCCCGGCGGCGCCTCCACCGAGTCCATCGTCATGCGCTCCAAGTCCGGCACCGTCCGCATGATCGACGCCTACCACCGCCTCACCAAGCTCCGCGAATACTCCTCGGTCGATTTCGTCGGCGACGAGGATGCGGTGCCACCGATGCCCTGATCTTGTTCGAATGCGTCGAGCCCGGTCCGCTTCGGATCGGGCTCGATTTTTCGTCATGTGCGGTGCTCTTTCCACGACGGTAAGCTCCGGAATCCCCAGCAGACCAAGGAGATCCGGTGGCAATTATCGGGAAGCTATTGAAGAACCGTCGTGCCGGAGAGCAGGGCCTCGCCTGGCATCTTCCGAACCTCGCCACCGACGCGACCTTCGAAGTCACCAGCCCGGATTTCTCCCATGCGTCGCCGCTACCAAAGGTGCACGCGTCCAAGCGGATCGGTGGCCGAGACACCTCCCCCGCGCTGGCGTGGACCGCGCCCGACGGTACGGCGCAGCTGCTGCTGGTCGTCGAAGATCCGGACGCACCAACGGGATTGCCATTCGTGCATTGCGTAGCCCTGCTGGAACCGACCCTCGCCGAACTGCCACAGGACGGACTGCGCGCCGACGATCCCGCGCCCGGCATCAGCATCCTCCGCTCCGGCTTCGGCCGCGGCTACCAAGGTCCGGCCCCGATCAAAGGCCACGGACCGCACCGCTACGCCTTCCAACTCTTCGCCCTGACCGAGCCGATCGACACCATCGGTGGCAAACCCGCCGCAAAAGCAAAACCCCGCCACGTCTTCACCGCCGCAAAAGCAGCCGCCCGCGGCCGAATCGACGGATCCTATGAACGCCCGTGAACACGTCGATCAAGATCAGGTGGAACTGGTGGCGGGGTCATCTCGGGCGATGCCGCCACCAGTTCCACCTGATCTTGATCGCTGCGCCGAAGGCGCGTGGGGGTGGGGGGTGGGGGTATTTCGGGGGTGGGTGTGCGGATTGACTCAGGCGTGGCAGCCCCATGGCTGGCGGATGCGGCATAGGGTCGGGATTATGACGACCGAGGAGACGCAGTTCCGGATCGAGCACGACACGATGGGGGAAGTTCGGGTTCCCGTGGATGCGTTGTGGCGGGCGCAGACGCAGCGGGCCGTGGAGAACTTTCCGATCAGCGGGCGCGGGTTGGAGCGGGCGCAGATCCGGGCGCTCGGCCTGCTCAAGGCGGCGTGTGCCAAGGTGAACAAGGATCTCGGGCTGCTCGATCCGGCCAAGGCCGATGCGATTATCGTCGCCGCGAATGAGATCGCCGAAGGTCTGCACGACGACCAGTTCCCGATCGATGTCTTCCAGACCGGCTCGGGCACCAGCTCGAATATGAACGCCAACGAGGTGATCGCCTCGATCGCGAAGGCCAACGGCGTGACCGTGCATCCGAACGACGACGTGAACATGTCGCAGTCGTCGAACGACACCTTCCCCACCGCGACCCATCTCGCCGCCACCGAGGCCGCGATCAAGGATCTGATCCCGGCGCTGGACCACCTCCGGCTGGCGCTGCAAGACAAGTCGACCGAATGGCGCACCGTGGTGAAGTCCGGGCGCACCCACCTCATGGACGCCGTACCGGTGACCCTCGGCCAGGAGTTCGGTGGCTATACCCGCCAGGTCGCGGCGGGTATCGAGCGCATTATGGCGGCGCTGCCCAGGCTCGGTGAGCTGCCCATCGGCGGCACCGCGGTCGGCACCGGTCTCAACGCGCCCGCGGGTTTCGGCGCGAAAGTCGTTGCCGAACTGGTGCTGTCGACCGATATCGATGCACTCTCCGAGGCACAGGATCACTTCGAGGCGCAGGCCGCTCGTGACGGTCTGGTGGAGGCGTCCGGCGCGGTGCGCACCGTCGCGGTGAGCCTCACCAAGATCGCCAACGACATTCGCTGGATGGGTTCGGGACCGCTGACCGGTCTCGGTGAACTCCAGCTGCCGGATCTGCAGCCCGGCAGTTCGATCATGCCCGGCAAGGTGAATCCGGTACTGCCCGAGGCGGTTACGCAGGTCGCCGCGCAGGTGATCGGCAATGACGCGGCGGTCGCGTTCTCCGGTGCGAGCGGCGCATTCGAGTTGAATGTCTACATTCCGGTGATGGCGCGCAATCTGCTCGAATCGATTCGGCTGCTCGCCAATGTGTCCCGGCTGTTCGCCGATAAGTGCATTCGCGGTCTGATCGCCAACGAGGATCATCTGCGCACCCTCGCGGAATCGTCACCGTCGATTGTGACGCCGCTGAATTCCGCCATCGGCTACGAAGAGGCGGCCGCGGTCGCGAAAGCGGCGCTGAAGGAGAAGAAGACCATCCGTCAGACCGTGATCGACCGCGGTTTGCTCGACGAGAAGCTCACCCTGGAAGAACTGGATCGCCGCTTGGATGTGCTGTCGATGGCCAAGATCGAGGACGGAAAGTAAAAGAACCGGTCGGCGCACAAACCGTGCGCCGACCGGACTCGGGAATCAGGCCGGCGATCCGGCCCGCAGGCCCGCGAGTTCCGCGCGCGCCTTCTCACCATCTGCACCGAGACCGGTGCGGGTGAAGAACTCCCAACGCTCCAGCAGCGGACCGAAGACCAGTTCGTTCTCCTTGGCGCGGTCGTAGATGCCCGCCTCGGCGAGCACATCATCGCTGCTGCGCCCATCGGGCAAGGTCACCGACGGCACCTCGAACCGCGCGACGCTGTCGGCGATGGCGCGCATCGTCTGATCCGGTGCCACGCCGAACGCCGCGCTGATCAGGTCGGCGAAGAAGATCGACTGCAGTTCATCGTCGCGCGCGATGCGCTCGGCGATGGCGGTGACCATCTTGTTCTCCCCGAGCGCGGCGGTGTTGCGATGCCGGATGGCGGCGGCCGCCTCCTCGAACGCGCAGGTGGCGAGCACGTCGAGCAGGTGCAGCGCAGGACGCCGGAAGCCCTTGGTCATATGGTCCATCCGCAACCGCTCCAACTGCACCGGGTCGACCGACCGGGTGACCATGAGGTAGTTGCGGATCATGATCTCGTGCCGGTTCTCCTCGGCCGTCCACCGGCCGACCCAGCGCCACCACGATCCGGTGCGCAGGTACTTACCGACCTCACGGTGGTACGAGGGCAGATTGTCCGCGATGAGCACGCTGACCGTCAGCGCCAGCTTGGCGGTCTCGCTCAAGTCGGATTGCTCCGGCTCCCAATCGATTCCGCCGAGGAAGCCGAAATTGCGGCCGTCGTCCCACGGCACGTAGTCGTGCGGCTGCCAGCCGTCGGCGGCGGCGATGTGGCGGCGCAGATTCAGCTCCACCTCATCGGCGAGAGACGCGAGCAGTTCGCGATCGGTCAACAGAGTTTGCACTAGCACAACCTAGCGGCTGGGCCCCGCGATGCGGGGATCTACGAATAGGAATCGGTACCGGCGTCCGAGCGTACAAGCACCAGCTCTTTCGAGCGAACCGCGAGCACTCACCAATAATGGCATGTGAGCGCCCGGACGCCGGTGCGGATCAGGACTTCGGCGTGACGGTGGTATTGCCGTCCACCCAGGTGATGGTGCCGCCGACGAAATCGCTCTCCTTGCCGCCGGGGATGTCCTTCTCGTCGCTGGTCGGGTAGCCGATCTTGCCGGTGGGGCCGTCGTTGTCCTCCCACGCCTTACGGATTTCGCCCCAGACGATGTGTGCGCCGCTGTCCTTGCTCCAGACGATCGCGCCGCCGGTGAAGTCCTGCCACTTGCCGTCGTTGGGGGCATCCTCCTGCGACTTCAGCGGAGCGCCGAGCGGACCGGTCGGGCCGCCGGACTGCACGTACTTGTCGAAGATGATGCCGGAGACGGTGATGTCGCCGCCTTGGGTGGCGATCTTGGTCTCCTCCGCCGCGCCGGACATGCGCTCCTCGCCGTGGGCGGCCGCCGAGGTGGTCGTCATGGACGCGGCGGAGTTCTTGTCCTTGTCGTCGTCATTGCTGCAGCCGGTGGCCAGCAGCAGTGCCGCGGCCGCGGTGACCGCGGTGAATCCAGCCGTTCGTCGAGCGAAGTGGTGCATTTCCATCCCTCTCGTCGCGCGTAGCCTGGGGATGCTCGGCAACGGCCCGGCGAATCGATATAAGACTCGCCGGGCCGCCGCTGAACAGGTATCACGCGGATACTACCCGCTCGATTGTGATGGGAAACACACCCTGGGTAGTTGCTGTTACCCGCTATGCACTCGGGCCGTACTCCTCCAACATCTCGGTCACCAGCGCCGCGATCGGCGACCGTTCGCTACGGGTCAGCGTGATGTGCGCGAAAAGCGGGTGTCCCTTGAGCTTTTCGATCACCGCGGCGACACCGTCGTGCCGACCGACCCGTAGGTTGTCGCGCTGGGCCACATCGTGGGTGAGCACGACGCGCGATCCGGTGCCCAGTCGGCTGAGCACCGTCAGCAGCACATTGCGCTCCAGCGACTGCGCCTCGTCCACGATCACGAACGAATCGTGTAGCGAGCGACCGCGAATGTGGGTGAGCGGCAAGACTTCCAACATGTCGCGGCTGAGCACCTCCTCCATCACCTCGCGACTGGCCAACCCGTCGAGCGTGTCGAAGACGGCCTGCGCCCAGGGGCCCATCTTCTCGCTCTCCGATCCCGGCAGATAGCCGAGATCCTGCCCACCGACCGCGTACAGCGGACGGAACACCACCACCTTGCGTTGTGTGCGACGCTCGAGCACCGCCTCCAAACCGGCCGTCAGGGCCAGCGCCGACTTGCCGGTACCGGCCCGGCCACCGAGCGAGACGATGCCGACGCTCTCGTCCAACAGCAGATCCAGTGCGATGCGCTGTTCGGCCGAGCGGCCGTGCAGTCCGAACGCCTCGCGTTCACGCACCAACTGCACCCGCTTATCCGGCGTGACCCGGCCCAGGGCGCTGGAGCTTGCCCCGAGCAACCGGATTCCGGTATGGCACGGCAGTTCCCGCGCCTCGTCCAGATCGATCACGGCCTCGGCGTAGAGCTGATCGATCTGTGTTTTGGAGACATCGATCTCCACCATTCCGGCCCAGCCGGAGGTCACCACGTCCTGGGCGTGGTACTCGTCGGCGTGCAAACCCACCGCACTCGCCTTGACGCGCAAGGGAATGTCCTTGGACACCAGCACCACCCGACGGCCCTCGGCCGCCAGATTGAGCGCACAGGCCAGGATGCGGGAGTCATTGGTGTCGGTGCGGAATCCGACCGGAAGTACCGCGGGGTCGGTGTGGTTGAGTTCCACCTGCAGCGTTCCGCCCTCGGTGCCGATCGGCACCTGCTGATCCAGCCTGCCATGCTGCAGACGCAGATCGTCGAGGTTGCGCAGGGCTTCCCGCGCGAACCAGCCCAGTTCGTGATGGTGACGCTTACCTTCGAGTTCGCTGATCACGACCAGCGGTAATACGACATCGTTTTCGCCGAACCTGGTGAAAGCCCAGGGATCCGACAGTAGAACCGAGGTGTCGATGACGAAGGATTTCGCACCGGAATTCTGGGAATGCGAGGGGCGGGCCCCCTTCGCGGCGGCTTCGCCTTTCGCGGAGCTGGAGTGCGCCGAGGGAGCGGGAACGGAGCGTGCAGCAGTCACGGTGGGCTCCTTTGTGTTCGCGCGGCACCCGCACGAACGATCTCGCTGGACCGGTCCGTCCTGATGGGATCCGACTTGCGTCAGATGCCCAGAGGGCCGGGTGCCGGCCCTCTCGTACTGAGTAGCTCAGTCACGGTTCAGGACCTCCCGTACGAGCCACACCGACGCGGCCCGCACCAACGACGCTACCGCCGACTGCCCGGTCTCCGCTCGGGCACAGGTAGGCGTGTCCGTGAATTTGTCGTTAACCCCGCATTGGTGCAGGGGATAGAGTCGCAGGTATGGCCGGTAACGAGGAGTTGGAGAAGCTGTCGTCCAAGGAGCTGCACGACCGTGCGGTCCGGCTCGCGGCGCGACGCGGCGACATCAAATATCTGTGGCGGCTACTGAAGTCGATTCCGGCCGCCGAAGCCGCCGCGGGCAATCTCGGCGAGAGCGAGGCCGATATCAAGTACGTGCTGCCGATGATCGACGACTACATCCACGCGGGCGACGGCAAGATCGCCGAGGTCCTGCGGCCGTACTACCTCGACTACCTCGCCAAGCACGCCTGAGTTCGGCACCCGGCCCTCGACGAAGGCGTCGACGGTAGTCGAAGGCGGCTGTCCCCGCGGCCCGGAACCCGAGCTTCGGCTCAGCTGCGCGGCAATACTGCGCGCACGAGGCCGACGGCGGTGCCGCGCACGAAGTTCTCCCAGCTGAAGTGGTCGTCCCACAGGATGATTCGGCCGTCGCGCAGTTCGAAGGTGCCGCAGACCCAGAACGCGATCCGCAGTGGGCCGACGCGGAGGATATCGGTGCGGTCGGTCAACACGAAGTCGCCGTTGGCGGCGATGTGATGCATTTCGGCGGCGAAGCCGATGGTGTCGCGGTTCAACCCGCGCAGGATCTTGCGGGTGAGGCCGCCACCGACCGTCGGCAGAGAGGTGTTCTTCCAGACGACATCGGGGTGCAGGAGGTCCAGTGCCTCCTCCACCGCGCCGATCTCGAGTGCGGCGAAGAACTCCCGCACCGTGGTGATCGCGTCCTGCTCCAGTTCCAGTTCGTCGGTCATGCACTGAGCCTAAGCGGTGGCCTCGCATTCGCTGGTCCAAGCGCAAGAGACTAATGACGGACTTTGTCCGGTCGCGCCCGATTGTGCCGCTACGGTCGGCGACGGTCGGCGATGAGGACACCCAGACCATCGAGAATTCGGTCGATGCCGAAGCTCAGCGCATCGCCCGGGCCCTCGTTCGCGGGTGCTGCGCCGGTGACCGCGGCCTCCTCGGCGAAGGCGGCGGAGACCAGGGGAAACCGGTCGCCCGCGGCGGCCATCATTTCGGCGAACTGGCCCGCGATCTGCCGCGCCGTGTCCTGCCGATCCCCGGTCGTCACCTGCTGCACGAGGCTGCGGATGTGCCCGTTGAGCAGCACGATGGTGTCCAGCCGCTCGGGCCCGGTCAACCCGGTGCCGTCGAGCGCGGTCAGCGCGGCGTTCATCCACCCCATTTCGTTGGGGCCGATCGCCCGCACACCCACGGTGAGAGTGATCGACCAGGGGTGTGCGCGGTAGCGCTCGAAGATCGTCTCGGCCCAGCTGCGCAGCCCGGCCCGCCACGACTCTTCCTTCGAATCCTCTTGCGCCGCAATAATATCCGGTGGAGCTCCGAGCGCGGTATCCACCATCAGCGCGGTGAGCTGATCCTTGCCGGGCACATACCGGTACAGCGACATCTTGGTGAAGCCGAGGCGCTCGGCCAAGCGCTGCATGGATAGGTTCGCCAGTCCTTCGGCATCGGCGAGAGCGATGGCCTCCGCGACGATCCCCTCCAGCGATAGCGCGGGCTTGGGTCCGCGCTTGGGCCGCTGCTGGGTGCCCCAGAGCAGTTCGACGGTGGTCGGTGCAGGCATTTCCACATCCTTACGCATTGCGTGTTGACAAGTAACTGTGTCCACCATACTCTAATTCGTGTCCGTCGGATACAGATTCCATCGGACGCAGATACAGACTTCGGGAGACATCATGCGCAACAAGACCGTCCTCATTTCCGGCGCGAGCATTGCCGGTCCCGCACTGGCCTACTGGCTGAGCCGCTATGGCTTCGCCGTCACGGTGGTCGAGCGGGCACCGCACTTGCGACCGGGCGGCCAGGCCGTCGACTTCACCGGCGAGACGCACCACAAGGTGCTCGAGCGGATGGGCATCCTGGACGAGATCTACGCGCACCGCACCGGCACCACCGATATCGCGATCGTCAACGGCAAGGGCGAGCAGCAGGCGTTGATCTCCGGCGATTTCACCGGCGGCGACGTGGAGATCCTGCGCGGGGATCTGGCTCGGATCATGTACGAAAAGACCTACCAGGACTGCGAATACGTATTCGGCGACTCGATCAGCGCGCTGACCGA
>NZ_BAGN01000198.1 GCF_000308835.1 Nocardia vinacea NBRC 16497
CGATGAGTAGGCCGGATGCGGGGCGGCGCCGGGCGTCGTTCTCGGTGACGGTCGAAGACGCGTCGGCTGCAACAGTCATGAATATGTACGGTACATATCCTATGTATCGTGCACAATTTGCAATCGGCGTGATTCAGCCGACATAGTGTGGGCCATGCCCGAATCAGGTCCCGAGGATGACGATGAGCTCACCCGCCTCGTTTTCGAGTTGACCCTGCTCTCCCGGCACTTCCCGGCCTCGCTGCTGCGCCGGCCCGGATTCCAGCTCGACCGGTCGGCATATCTGATCCTGACCAGACTGGAGATGGACTTCCCGCTCAGCCTGCGCGAGCTGTCGGAGGCCTTCCAGCTCGATATCTCCACCATCAACCGGCAGGTCGCCGCGATGCTGAAGCAGGGCTTGGTCGAGCGCGTCCCCGATCCGGACGGCGGCATCGCCCGCAAGATCCGGGCCAGCGCCAAGGGCCTGGAATTGGTGGCCGCCGATCGCGAGCAGAGTCAGGAGGGCATCGGCGCGGTCGTCGCCGACTGGACGGCCACCGATATCGCGCAGTTGAGCGGGCTCATCTCTCGATTCAATATGTCGATAGAGCATCTCGAGGAGAATCCGTGGCCGCGCCCGCCCGCCCGGTAGGCCACCGAGTGGCGCGGCACCAGGGGCGTCGGGCAATATCGCTGCGGTGAGGTTCGGGTTCGGGGTGGTCGCGGCGTCACTGTTCGTGGCGTCGCCGTTCGCCGTCGGCTGCGGACTCGATACCGAGGCCGACGAATGGAACGGCTGGACGGTGACGGTGTATTACACGGCGGTCGAGTCCTATCACTCCGGACCGCTCGAAACCGTACGCGGCTGCAGCGATCTCGAATGCACCGACGCCAATGTCGAAATAGGCTCGCTGCCAGAGGAATTCGTCGACGTGGTACGTGATGAGGGCACCGGCCGGATCACCAGCGGCGAGCACGCGGGTCGATATCTGAACTGGTCCTACGATGTCGGCTTCTGGCTCGACACCGAACCGCGGGACACCCGAGGCGAGGCGCTGCATCCGTTCGAGAGTGCGGCCGCCGATGGCATCGAGCCGGGAACTCGATTGCGGCTCACCGGTTGTGGGAACGCAAGGCCCGACAGCGTATGCGGCAAATTCAGTGCCGCAACCTGGACGATCGGCGACGAATTCACACCGGGACTCGGCGGTCCGCGGCATCTGGACCTCTACATCGGCGAGGAGACTTCCGAAAGTTTCACCGAGGGACCGGATTTCGTGACGTTCACCGGTGCGACGCTCGAACCCGTCGAGCCCTGACCCCCTTCGAAATACACACCGGGCGTAATGCCGTAGCAGCGCCGGAACCAGCGGGTCAGATGGGCTTGATCGGCGAATCCGGCCTCGATCGCCGCCTGGCTGATCGGTCGGCCCGCGGCGATCAATCTGCGAGCCGTGCGCAGCCGCAGCAGTCGTTGGTAATCGCTCGGTGCCAGACCGTAATTGGTGCGGAAGGCGCGATACAGTGCGAATCGGCTGCATTCCGCGGCTTCGGCCAGATCGTCCATGGAGATGGGGTCGAGATAGCGATCGTGCAGTACCGCGCGGACCCGTCGTGCGATATCGGCTGCCGAACCAGCTTGTACCACAGCGGGTCTCGTCGGCATTCGGGTGCCGCGCTGCACCAGTGCCGCGACCGATGCGGCCAATGCCTCGTCTGCGGCGAGTTCGGTCGCGGGGCCGATCAGACTCGCACAAAGCCTGTGGAGGGCCGATGAAAGCACTGGATCTCGCAGCACCGGGTCGGTGAACAATGGCAGACCGGTGGGGCGGCCCGCGCGGTCGGAGAGCAGATCGGTGATCAACTCGGACCCGATATGCGCGATCCAGTAGGTGAATCCGAGTTCGGTCGTGCTGTGGCCGTCGTGCGGCTCGTCCGGATTGAAGGCCATTACCATGCCCGCCGCGCTGGTGCGCGTGGCGCCGCGGCAGTCGAAGGTCTGCGCGCCGAATTCGGTCAGGCCGAACGAGTAAGTCTCGTGACTGTGTAGGTCGTAGATGTGCCGTTCGAAGTGCGCGTGCATGATCTCGACCGGGCGGTCCGCCATTCGCCGGTAGTCGACCCATTCACGCTCGGTCACCTGTCCATTGTCACCGCACCAGCGTTCAATACTCGGGCGCGGCCCCCGCCGATGATCGACCTGTGCGTATCCGATTGCTATTGGTCCTGGTCATGGCGTTGTGGGGCAGTGCGTTCGCCTCCTCGAAACTTGCGGTGAACGAGGTGCCGCATGCGGTTGCCGGATTTCTTCGATTTCTGATCGGCACGGTCGTGCTGCTCATCGTGCTGCGAGCGCCGCGACTGCCCGCCGCCGATGCCGCTCGCGCGGCCGGACTCGGGTTGGTCGGCGTATTCGGCTATAACTTTCTGTTCTTTCTCGGGCTTGCGTTGGCCCCCGCGGCGGATGGCAGCGTGATCGTGCCGATGGCCGCACCGATTTTCACGGTAGTTGTGACGGCGTTGCTCGGCCGTACACGGTTGTCTCGCATCCGGATAGTGGGGCTGACCGTGGCGATCGCCGGCGCTGGCGTGTTCTTTCTCGGCATCCCCGCGACCGGATCCCATCGGCTGCTCGGTGATCTCGTCTTTCTCGCGGCGGCGGCCTGCTGGGCGAGTTACACGATGCTGGGAGCGCCGCTGTTGGCGCGGCTGTCCGCCCCGACCGTCACCGTGTACGCCACCGCGGCGGGCACGCTAGCGCTCGGGCTCATCGCCGCTCCCGAACTTTCCGACGTGCGGTGGTCCGCGCTGGACTTCGAATTCTGGCTCAATCAGGCCTATCTCGGTGTGCTGCCGACCGCCCTCGCATATGTCCTCTACTACCGCGCGGTGAGTCAGGTCGGACCGGCGACCGCGTCGGCGGCGATGTTCCTCGTGCCCGCCTTCGGTCTCAGCTGCGCGTGGATGTTGCTCGGGGAGTCCATCTCGCCGACGCAGGCCCTCGGGGCCGCGCTGATGTTCGTCGGTGCCTGGCTGAATAGTCGCAGCAACGCGCCGCGCGAAACGACGCCCGCGCTGAAGCCAGTTGACGTGCGTTCCTGAGGTTTGGATGGCCGCCGGCGAGGCATTACGTGCATGACACGACCGTCTGAGCTAGGAGGATCGCGTGTCTTCTGCAGTGATAGCAATAGTGGTCGTCGTGGTGGTGGTTCTTGTCGTGGCCGGGTTGCTGGTCGCGGCTTGGCCGATGCTGCGGAGAAAGCGGCTGCGCAAGAAGTTCGGGCCCGAGTACGACCGGACCATGGCAGAGATGGACAGCCGGAAAGCCACCGAACGGGAGCTGACCGAACGGGAACGGCGCCATGCCGAACTCGATATCCGGGAACTGTCGGAGCAGGAGAAGCAGCGGTATCGCACCGAGTGGGCGCATATGCAGGAGCGCTTCGTCGACGCTCCGGCGGATGCGGTGACAGCGGCCGATGTGCTGGTGGCCGACATCATGGCCGAGCGCGGCTACCCCACTGAAGGATATGACCAGCAGCTCGCCGATCTGTCCGTCGAGCACGCGGCGACGGTGGGCCACTATCGCGCCGCGCACGAGATCGCGATCCGGCGCTCCGATACCCGAATCTCCACCGAGGACATGCGATTCGCGGTGGTGCAGTACCGCGAGTTGTTCGAGGACCTGCTCGGCGGCACGACGGACGAGAAGAAGGAAGCAAAGCGATGAGCACGGGACAGGACCGGGAGCGGAGTCTGGAAAACGAAGTGCCGAAGGGAGTTTCGCCGACCGGGACACGTACCGGGACCGAGGGCGATTCGGCTGCTTCGTATGGGTCGGCGCCGTTATCGGAGGCTGAGGCGAGTGGAGCCGAGGCTACGCCGGCTGCAGGCTCGGCTGGGAAGGAGAGCACGGCGGCAGACGAGCGGACAGCCGCAGTCGAGAGCACAGCGGAAGGCAGGAGCTCGGCCGCGGCCGAGCGTCCTGCGGGAGCCACGAACATGGGCGAAGCCGAACGCACGCCGGCAGACGAGCGTACGGCCGGCGGGCAGCGGGAAGTCGGAGATCAGCCGCTGTTCGGTGCCGCCGATGTCGAGCGCTTGCGCACCGCATGGCGGCAGTTGCAGGGCAGTTTCGTGGACAGCCCGCACGACGCGGTGACGCAGGCCGACGATCTCGTCATGGCGACCGTTCAGCAGTTGTCCGCCACGCTGGCCGAGCGCAAGCAGTCGCTGGAACGGCTGTGGTCGCGCGAGGAGGACGGCGATACCGAGGATCTGCGGCTGGCGCTGCGCAGCTACCGCGCCTTCTTCGACCAGTTGGTCGGCACCGGGAAGTAGCGCGGTTCAGGCCGAGGCGGCGAACGACTCCAGCTGCAGGCTCTTGTATCGAGCCCGGATCTTCTCGTATCGGAATCGGTTGTGGGCCAACGGCGTCAGGGTGAGCCTACGCGGCAGGTGTTGCCAAGCGAGGGTGGCAACCGTTGTGTACAAGGCGAATTCGATGCGATGCCGGGTCTTCCAGTCCGGCCCGAGCAGTTCGCGCATTTTCGGATGCGCTGCGCCTGCCGAGCAGATCAGCACCGGACGGGTCGCAACGGGCAGCGTGGCACGCCACGGCGGTTCTGCGAGCACGCGCACGATCGCGGGTAGCAGCAGCGTCGGGATCGGAAGGGTCCTGAGGTGCGTCGGGCGAATTGCAGGAATTCGTTGTCCGCCAGCTTATTTCGTGCGACATCGTCGTAATCACATCGAGACCGCTGACCGCGACCCATTTCCAGGGCATCGGGATTCAGCGCGCTGTACCTCTCCTGGAATTCGTCGCCGCCGCCCGCACCGATCCGGAAATCGCCGATGCGGTCGTCGACCTCATCGCACAGATCGACACGCTGGCCTTCGCCACCGTCACCGATATCGCGCCGACCCTGGCCGCCACTCCCGGTGCGCGCGACTGGCTACGCATCACCGTCTCCTCGATGTGCGGCGCGGTGGCGGTGACCGCCCTCCCCGGCGGCGCCGCGTTCGCCCCCGCCTGGCCCAACCTGCGCGACAACATCCTCGCCGGACTGGACCGCCTCATCTCCGCCGATCGCTGACGCATGTGAAACGCGTCTGTCGCATGGGCGCGCCGATACCATAGGCTTGCGCCGTGATTTCCGAGCGTGCAGTGGTCGACGGGCGTTTCGAGTTGCTCGAGCCGCTCGGTAGCGGCGGTATGGGGACAGTGTGGCGTGCGTATGACCTCGCGCTGCATCGTGAGGTCGCGCTCAAGGAGGTGCGAGCGGAGACCGATGGCGCAGGCTCGCCCGACGTGCACCGCGAGCGGGTGCTGCGGGAGGCCAGGGCGCTGGCCCGGATCGGTCATCCGAATGTCGTTGCCATCCACCACATCGTGGATTCACCCGAAGTGGCGCATCCATGGATCGTCATGGAACTGGTTCGCGGACAGAGTCTCGCCGATCACCTGGCGGGTGGACCGATGCCGCCTGTGCAAGTGGCGCACCTCGGCCGTGGCATCCTCGCCGCCCTCCGTGCCGCGCATCAGGTGGGCGTACTGCATCGCGATATCAAACCTGCGAATGTGCTACTGCGCGAAGATGGTTCACCGGTCCTGACCGATTTCGGTATCGCCGCGATCAACGGCATGAACGGTTTGACCTCCACCGGCAGTGTGGTCGGCTCACTGGATTATGTCGCGCCGGAGCGACTCAGTGGTCAGGAGGGCCATACGGCCTCTGATCTGTGGTCACTCGGTTTGCTGCTGTATTTCGCGGTGGAGGGGTTTCACCCGATGCGGCGTGAGTCGACCGTTGCCACACTCGCTGCCGTGATCAGGGGGGAAGTGCCACCGCCGCAGCGGGCTGGGGTGTTGACTGCGGTTTTGACGGCGCTGTTGGTGCCCGATCCGGATCGTCGGCCGAATGCCGAGCAGGTGGATCTGATGCTTGCGCAGGCGATTGGGGCGGGCGGGTTCGGCGGTGCGGCAAGGGTGTTCGATGGTGTGGGCAGTGGTCCAGGGGCGTTGGATGGGTCGGGTGCAGGCAGTGATCCAGGGGCGTTCGGTGCGCAGGACGCGGGCAACACCCCGGGTGGATTCCACACACCAGGCGTGGGCTATGCACACGGTGCGTTCAATACGCCCAACGCAGCGATCACCCCTGGCTCAGCCGGCGAGTTCCATGGATCCAGACCCAACACGACATCCGCGCCGCGCCCGTATGGCTCCACGAATCCTCCTGCACGCAAACCACAATCACGCGGGATCGTCATCGGCCTCGCGGCCGCCGCAGTCATCGCTGCTGTCGTCGCCACGATAGTGATAGTGGCCCTGCGCCCCGATTCGACCGGCAACCAGGCCAATCCGAGCAATCCACCCGCCACCGACGAATTCCCGGCCACAAGCCGAGCCGCACTCCCGTCAACCGGAGCACCCGTAACCGGCAAAACCGTCGACCTCCTGACCCCCACCGGCATCCGCCAGGCCATAACCGCACTCGAAAAGGTCTCCGGCAGCAACGAATTCAACGAAGCAACGTTTTATCCGACCTACGCCAACGTCGGCGCACCGGTCAAAAACAAGCCCGATCTCTACGACCTCTTCGTCTACCGCGACGGGACAGCCACCCGAAAGGGCGCGGGCGGCCCACTCTCGGACAAGGCCACCGTAAAGCTGAGCTCGATCAACTGGGACATCCTCCCCGACCTTTTCCGCATCGCCGACGAAAGCCTCGGCATCCCCACCCCAACCCTCCGCTACGTAATCGTCGACCCGGCCTGGACCTTCAACAACGACCAACCAACAGTCATGGTCTACCTGACCGACGACTATGGCGGCGCCTACCTGGCCGCCAACACCGACGGCACCGTAGTAACCAAATACCCCAGAGGCCGCTAGCCTCGACAACTTTCATCCCCGACCGATACGAAACCACTGCACCTGACTCGAATCAGGTGTAACAGCGGATTCAACAGCCTCAAATATTCGTACCGGGAATAACACACCGCCCATCGGGCCCGATATTTCCGATGATCATCCCATCCGACAACGTACAAAAGCTGCCGATCTGAACGCACTCCCGATGCGTATTCATAACCATCTGATCCCCACAAGGCGTCCCAGGATCATCCGGACCAGCCTGCGCACTCACCGGAAAAAGCGCCGCGACAATCCCTGCAGCACCAGTAGCAACCAATAGCGAAATACGAAGCATGATCAATCCTCCAAACCGATGACGGATCGCGAGCACTTCTCTATTCAGACCGTCCAATCGTCGGCATTTCACACCGAACAAAACCCATCCCCGACGAGCACGATCCTACTCTCCGGCGCTCCCGATTTCCCACACACCGACATCGCACCGCACATATTCCATTGCGGTCGGGGAGAATCGCGGTCCGCTGCTGTTGTCCGCCGAATAAGCGATGCAACAACAGCTTTCAGAGTTCAGCACCACGTGGCAGCCACCGTTCAGCCGAACTCGCGACCGTAACGGACTACTGGTCGGTCACCGCGCGCACGACGGTTTCGAGGGCGTCTGCGGTTTGGTCGAGGGGACGGGTACTGCGTTCGGCTCGGCACATGGCGACGGTGCCTTCGATGGCGGCGACGATCAGGGTGGCGGTTCGGTCGGCGGCGGCAGGGGTTGCGCCGTGCGTGCGGAGGGAATCGGCGAGCAGTTCGGTCCAGTGGTTGAAGGCGGCGGCCGCGGCGCGACGTGGTTCGTCGTCGGCATCGGACTGGTCTTCGACCGAGACGGCCAGTACTGGGCATCCGGCGCGGAAATCGCTGTCCAACACTACTTTTCGCCACATTTCTACGAATGCGCGAAGTCCGGCGACGGGGCCTGCGGGGAGTTCCTTGACGAGTTTGCGCGCGGCCAGGGCGTCGGCAAAGCGGACGGCTTCGGCGGCGAGTTGGGATTTGCCGCCGGGAAAATAGTGATAGGTCGAGCCGAGGGGGGCGCCGGAGTGCTTGGCCAGTTCACGCACGCTGGTCGCGTTCAGCCCGCGACGGCGCAGCATGTCGGCCGCACCGGCCACCATTCGATCTCGCGCCTCCGACTGCGCCATCACACTCCCTTGTTCATAACGACTGTCATAGCGTACCGTGCAGGAGGTATAACAGTCGTTATAACGGAGGTGTTCCCATGCCGATGATCCAGCTCACCCTGCCCGCGGCGGTCTTGTCCGCCGAGACCCGCCGCACCTTGCGGCAGACGCTGCCCGCCACCCTGCTGAAGTGGGAGGGCGCACCCGACACCGCGTTCTTCCGCGCACAGGCGTGGTGCCGGATCGACGAAGTACCGGACGGTGACTTCGGCAGCGCCGAGGACGACCTGCCGCGGTTCCGAGTCGATGTCACCGTGCCGGAGGGCGCGCTATCCGATCGGCGCAAGGAGGGCCTGATCAAGGAGGTGACCGCCGATGTGCTGGCAGCCGCCGGACTCGGCGCGGATGACGCACTGCGCGTCTGGGTGCTCATCCACGAACAACCCGAGGGCACCTGGGGCGCGGCAGGCACCGTGGTGCGCTTCGCCGAACTGAAAGTCCTTGCGGCACAGGCGCGCGGCTGATGCGGGAACTGAACTTCCTGCGCACCAACCACCTCGAGTGGCGTGAACGCCCCGATCCGGTCCTGATCGACGCGCGGGATGCGATCGTGCGCCCGTTCGTCGCCGGCCGCTGCGACGGCGACACCCTGCCCATCCACCGCCACGTCTCACGTGGCATGCAACTGGGCATCCGGGCCGGGCTGATCGACCCGGTGGTGTCCGGTATCTGCGGACCGGTCCCATTCCAGGGCCCCTTCGGCATCGGCCATGAATGCATCGCCGAAGTCCTCGAAATCGGTTTGGGCGTAACCGGACTCACGCGCGGCGACTTCGTCGTCGTGCCGTGGGCGGTGTCCTGCGGCGAGTGCCGCGAATGCATGCGCGGGCTCACCGCCAAATGCTCCACCACCCGCACCGGCCCGCTGGCCGCCTTCGGATTCGGACCCGCCAGCGGACCGTGGGGCGGCATGGTCGCCGACCGCCTGCGCATCCCGTATGCCGACCATATGCTCGTGCGCCTACCCGACGGCCTCGACCCGCTGCGGGTCGCCGCCGCCAGCGACAACCTCGCCGACGCATGGCGCTGCGTCGTCCCACCGCTGACCGAACGGCCCGGCGGGTCGGTACTCGTTCTCGGTGGCGCGGCCCAGAGCATCTGCCTCTACGCCGCCGGCCTGGCCGCCGCGCACGGCGCCGAGGTCGTCGACTACGTCGATCACCGGACCGAACGCCTCGCCATCGCCGAAAAGCTCGGCGCCCGAGCACATCCGGTCAAGAAGGGAAAGCTCCGCCGCGCGGATCTGCCGTCGCGCCGCTACGACATCGTGGTCGAAGGAACCTCCACCGCGGCAGGTGTCGACGGTGCCCTGCGCGCACTACAACCCGGCGGGATCTGCACACCGGTCGGCTACTACCTCCCGCCGGGCACCAAAGTGCCGCTGATGCACATGTACGCAAACGACGCGACTCTGAAAATCGGTGTCTCCCAAGTACGTCCGGTCCTACCAGCCCTACTGGACTTCGCCGCCCGCACCGACTTCCCAGCCGAGAACGTCACCACCCTGCTCGCCGACTGGGACGACGCCCCGACGCCTACCGAGCCCACACCACCAAACTCGTACTCCACCGGCCACCACTCGGCGTCGATCGACCGCACCGGTCCGCGGAGATGAGCAGGATGCCCTGAACACCCAGCAGAGCAGCCGTTGACCATCGGTACATATGTACCGGACGCGGGGTTCAGCCGGTGTTTCCCGTTGCGCCCGTTACCAATATCGTCACAGCGAACTCCCTTCCGGACGCCACGCTATGACCTCAACAAGCATTGAGGTCAAACGCTTGTTGCGGCCGCTCTGCCGAAGGCTGATGCGAGAATGCTTGCGCGACAGGCCACCTCCGCGACAATGCGCCGTCGGCGGCTACGCTCACCGCAATATCGGCATAGGTCACGTGATCAACGAGGGAAGGCGTAATGGAGGATCTCGCCGCGCGATTCGAGGAGCTGGGTCGCCTTGTACCGATCCCCTACCCATGGGACATAACGGAATACCTCGCGCGGGTGGCAGAGTACCGGGGACGGCCGATCACGTTGTGCCCGATCGACGTCGGCGCACTCTCGAGGAACGGATGCGGGACCGGAAGTGGCCTGTGGATTGCCCGGGATGGCGACGACGTGATCATGTACGGGGCCGACTCCGAATGGCATGCCGATCACATCATCGCCCATGAGATCGGTCACATGCTGCTCGGCCACGGAGGGACCGCGAGCGGTCCCGGTGGTGCCGCGGCTGATCTGCCGTTGCGCGAATTGATGCCCTCGCTGTCGCTGGAAACCATCCGCAGCGTACTGCGCCGCCAGGACTACGGCAGTGAGCGCGAGCGCGCCGCCGAAACCTTCGCCGACCTGCTGCTGGTCGAAGCGATGCTGCCGAAGCGATCGGCGAGCCGGTTCCGCTCGACGTTCTTCCGGAACCGGCATCGATGAGATGACCTCCCCGATTCCGGGTCTGATCACCTGGCCCGTCCTGACAGGTCTCACGTTGGTGCTCGCCGGTCGGTGGTGGCTGTTGCGGGACAGCCTCGTCGACCGACTCATCAACCGCGCGCTCGCCGCCGCTCTCTGCGAAAACCTGTTACGGGACGCATGGTTCGAACAGTCACTGGCCTGGCTGCTGCCCGGCGACGACAGCGACGTGGTGAACATCGCCCGACAGCTCTCGCTGGGAGCAACCCTGTTGACCATCTCGAATATCTACGGCTTTGCCATGTTGTGGGCAGGCGCCGATCCCGCCGACACGTGGCGCAGGCAGCGGCGCTATTACCTCGTCACGATCATCGCCACCGCCGTCATCTTGATCGCAGGGACGCCCGCCCGCCACGCCGACCAGTTGATCGGCCAAGCCCGCGGCTGGCCGGCTGTCGTGTTCTGCGTCGTGTTTTCCCTGCCGCTCGGCGCGACCGCCTTGCTCCTCGGCCGGGTAAGTGTGCGCGAGATGCGCGCCGTAGGCGCCGCCACCTGGCAGGAACGTGCACTGTACACAGCGGTCCTTGGCACCATAGTGAGCCTGGGGGCCATAGCGGTCGGATACCCGCTCGGGACCATCATCAGTCTCATCACAGGCCAACCGTCATTCGATCCCGAGATGCACTGGGAAGCATGGAGCGCCTTCGTTCTCTCGGCCGTCGGCGCTCCCGCCGTGGTCACGGTGCCGCTGATCAGCACCCTGCTCACCCACATCGGATGGGACCGCACCGGCCGATACTGCCGCCGCCTGCGGCCGATGTGGGCCGATCTCACCGCCGCCGCACCCGAAATCGTCCTGGAGATGCGGCGCGACCCCACCGGCCGATCAGACCCGGCCATCCGTCTGCACCGCATGACGGTCGAGATCCGCGACAGCCTGCTGCATCTCAAGCGCTACAGCGACAGCCCTGACGATCTGGCCGCCACAGGCGGTGACCTACATGTCTATGCCCGCCGCATCGCCGAGGCCATTGCCACCAAAGCTGCCGGGCACCCGCCGAGCGCGAGCCGGTTCACACCCCGGCACCAAGTCCAACCGGGGGCACGGGACCTCACCGCGGAGCTGCGCCAGCTACTCGCACTTGCCAAGGCATGGCCGCACGTCCGCAGCTTGACAAAGTCGCCGTAGCCCCGCGGCGGCCCACCGCCGCTCCGCTACGGCACGAGTGCCGGCTGGTCCACGGACCACAGCCACGACCCGTCCGGCTGGCGACGGGCGATCTCGACCGTTACCTCGCCGGTGGTCAGCGTGGACGCTGTCAGTGCCAGGTCACCGCTCACCAGCGCTGGATGCTGCCTACCCGGCGAGAGCACCGGCGCGGCCGCGACGAACTGCTCGTACACCTTACGGATCTCGGCATGTCCGGTCGCGAGATTGCCCGGCGGGAACGCCAGTACGGCGTCCGGCTCGTACAACGCCACCAGCCCGTCGACGTCGCCCGCGTTGGCGCGCTCGATGAAGTACCTGCCCAGGTCGTTCGGTTCAGTGGCCACGATCTTGTTTGTCATATCGCCAAGCCTCCCAACGAATCACGACATCCTGTGTCGTGTATTCCCATAGACTTTTCGTATGCGCGCCGACCGGTTGGTCTCGCTGGTGCTGCTGCTGCGCAGGCACGGTCGGCTGTCCGCGCCCGCACTGGCCCGCGAGCTGGAGGTATCCACCCGCACCGTGCTGCGCGACATCGAGGCGCTGTCCGCGGCCGGCGTCCCGGTCTACGCCGAACGCGGCAGGCACGGTGGTTTCGCATTGTTGCCCGGTTTCCAGACCGAGCTGACCGGACTGAACCACGATGAGGCACTTGCCCTGCTGGTCGCCGGATCACGGCGCGGCGCACAGGCATTCGGCCTCGGCTCGGCGCTCACTTCGGCCATGCGCAAGGTGGTCGACGCGCTACCCGAAAGCCATCGGGCCACCGCGGCAGGTGCGGCCCAGCGACTGCTCATCGACCCCGAAACCGATCTCCTCGCACGCCGACTGGTCGCTGAAGAGGTGCCCGACACCATCGTGACCGAGGTCCGGCGCGCGGTGTTCGCCGGACACAAGCTGCGCATCCACTACGCGGCGGTGGACCAGGCCCCGACGTGGCGCACGGTGGACCCGATCGGCCTGGTCACCGTCCGCGACCAGGTCTACTTGCTGGCCACGAGGTCCGGCGCGGACCGCACCTACCGGCTGTCCCGGATCTTGGCCGCCGAGGAACTCCCCGAACCCGCACAGCGACCAGACCGGGTCGATCTGGACCGGGCCTGGCAGGAACGCAGCACACAGTTCCGGACCGGCGGCGACCAAGTCACCGTGCTGGTACGGGTGAACCCCGCGCGGCGGGAGGAACTGGCGGGCACCGCGCTGACCGTGCGCGCCGAGGAAACCGACGCAGACGGCCGGCTGCGGCTGGAGGCAACCTTCCAAGATCCGAAACACGCCGAATGGGCATTATGGCAACTAGCCACGGACGCGGAAGCCCTTACCCCGCAATGGTTGCGCAACTCTTTGCGCAACCGCGCCGCCGCGATCGCCACCAGCTACGGAGATGAGCAGAGACCCACTGTCCCGGAATCAGTTCCGCCGATCGGCAAGCCGAGCTGTTGAACCGATCCGGACCACGACTATCCGGAATTACCGCATGTCGCACTGTTCGGATCGGTCAGTCAGGCGACCAACTTCGTCGCAGAAGCTGAAACGCTATACGTTGAAACGGAATTCGACTACGTCGCCGTCGGACATGACGTAGTCCTTGCCTTCCATGCGGACCTTGCCCGCGGCCTTGGCGGCGGCCATGGAGCCGGCGGCGATGAGGTCGTTGTAGGCGACTACTTCGGCCTTGATGAAGCCGCGTTCGAAGTCGGTGTGGATTACGCCGGCGGCCTTGGGGGCGGTGTCGCCCTGGTGGATTGTCCAGGCGCGGGCCTCTTTCGGACCTGCGGTGAGGTAGGTCTGCAGGCCCAGGGTGTGGAAGCCGGTGCGGGCCAAGGCGTGCAGGCCGGGTTCGGTTTGGCCGATGGATTCGAGGAGTTCGAGGGCGGATTCGTCGTCGAGTTCGAGGAGTTCGGCTTCGACCTTGGCATCGAGGAAGACCGAATCCGCCGGTGTGACAGCGGCTTTCAGCTCGGCGACCTTCGCATCGTCGGTGAGCACCGACTCGTCGGCATTGAAGACATAGAGGAAAGGCTTGGTGGTGAGCAGCGAAAGTTCTTTCAGCAGTTCGCCATCCAGTTGAGCGCGGGCGGAGAAGAGGGTTTTGCCGCTGTCGAGAACTTCCTGGGCGGCCTTGGCCGCGTCGAGCAGCGGCTTGCGGTCCTTCTTGACCTTGGCTTCCTTCTCCAGCCGCGGGATCGCCTTTTCCAGGGTCTGCATATCGGCGATGATCAGCTCGGTTTCGATTACCTCGATATCGGCGAGCGGGTCGACGCGCCCGTCGACGTGCACCACATCATCGTCGGCGAAGACTCGCACCACCTGGCAGATGGCATCGGCCTCGCGGATATTGGCGAGGAACTTGTTGCCGAGTCCGGCGCCCTCGGAGGCGCCCTTCACGATGCCCGCGATGTCGACGAACGACACCACGGCGGGCAGGATGCGCTGGGAGCCGAAGATCTCGGCCAGCTTGTCCAGTCGCGGGTCGGGCAGTGGAACCACCCCGACGTTCGGCTCGATGGTCGCGAACGGATAGTTCGCGGCCAGCACGTCGTTCTTGGTCAGCGCATTGAACAGCGTCGACTTTCCGACGTTGGGCAGGCCGACGATTCCGAGGGTGAGACTCACGAGGAACAGAGTCTACGCGGCATGACGTCGGCCTTCCGCAGCGGCCGAGTGGGCGCGACGATGGCCTGCCGCTCTTCACCGTCAACCCGGTGGACTTCGCAGGACACGGTGACCTGGTGACGCTCTCGCCGGTAACTCAGCCCGACGCACGCTGACGGCGTCAGGGAATCAGGATGACCTTGCCGAGGTTCGAGCGGTTCTCGATGACGGCGTGTGCCTCGGCGGCGTCTTCCAGCGGGAATTCCGCGTGTACGACGGGGCGGAGTAGGCCGGAGGCGAAGTATTGCCAGAGTTCTTGGCGCCAGTGTTCGTACAGGTCCGGGGAGTTGCGGGCGATGCGGGCCATTTGGAAGCCGATCACCGATTTGGCGCCGACGAGCAGGTCGTAGGCCTGGATGGTGCCGCCGCCCGAGCTGTACGCGACGAGTCGGCCGCCGGGGGCGAGGGCCGCGACGGCCGGGGTGAGGAGGTCGCCGCCGACTGCGTCGAGGACGTAGTCGACGGGCTCGCCCCAAGATTCCTGGTCGTAGGCGACGACCTCGTCAGCACCGAGGCCGCGGAGGAAGTCGGCCTTCGCGAGGTCGGAGACCGCCGCCACCACGCGTGCTGCCCCGCGCACCCGCGCCAGTTGCAGGGCAAGGTGGCCGACACCGCTGGCGGCGGCCGTGATCAGGGCAGACTCGTCCGGCTCGGGATTCGCGGCGTCGAGCGCACCGAGTGCGACCAAACCGCTGCGGACCAGTGCGACCGCATCGACGGCGGAGGCACCGTCGGGAATCGGCGAGGCCATCGCGGCGGAGAGGAGTGCGTAGTCGGCATAACCGTGGCCGAAGACCAGACCGGTGACGCGGTAGCCGGGCATAAAGCTGGTCACGCCCTCGCCGACCGCGACCACCTCGCCCGCGACCTCGCCCCCCAATGCGATCGGCTCCCGCGGCTCACGCACCTTGCGAACCACCGGCAGTGTCACACCAACCGCCTCGACCCGGACCAGCAGTTCCCCGGGGCCCGGCGTCGGCACCTCGGCCGAGGCCACCTCGAGTACTTCCGGACCACCGCTGCGCTGGTATTGCACCCGCCGCATCACACCTCCAAAATCCTTAGGAGGGGTAAAGGTAGCCCGACGCTGCGACGACGCCCACCTATTTGCCGCGCCGAGTGCGGAATCTCACCGCTGCGGCCGTCGGGAGGAGAGGCGTTATTCGTCGGACGATCCGAGGCCATGTACGACCACGTCAACCTCGCCAACCGACTCAACTTGCGACAGCCGATCGGCGGCGTAGCGTTCCGGGTATGGAGCCGACCACCGAAGTGGTGACGGCACGTCCGGCACCTGCGCTAGCGGCGTTCATCGATGGGTACCTCGGGTATCGACTGAGCGGGTTCGCGCCCGGGTTGCATCGGGGGCTGCCGTCGCGGCATATGACGTTCATCGTGTCGATCGGGCCGAGTATCGACGTTGTGGCGCAGACGGATTCGCGGCAGTCGCCGGAGGATTACCGGTGTGTGCTGAGTGGGTTGCAGGCCAGTTCGGCGGTTATCTCGCACAACGGCTATCAGGAGGGAATCGGGATCGAGTTGACGCCACTCGGGAGCCGGGCCCTGTTCGGCATGCCCGCGAGTGCGCTGTGGAACACCTCGGTGGAATGCGCCGAGGTGGCGGGGCCGGTCGGACGGCAGCTGTGGGAGGAATTGCAGGAGCTGTCGACCTGGCCGGAGCGGTTCGCCGCCTGTGATCGGGTATTGACCGCGCTGGCCTGTCACGATCGCCTGGTGACGCCCGAATTGACTTGGGCCTGGCGCACTTTGGTCGAATCCGATGGTGCGGCGCAGATCGGCCCGCTCGCCGAGGAGATCGGTTGGAGCCGTCAACATCTGGCCCGACGCTTCGGCGCCGAGTTCGGGCTCGGCCCCAAGCTCGCCGCTCGGATCGCCCGCTTCGAACGCGCCAGACGGATGATCGGACACACGCCGTCCTATGTAACGATCGCGCAGGTTGCCGCGACCTGCGGATATTACGACCAGGCCCACCTCGACCGCGACTTCGCGGAACTCGCCGGTTGCAGCCCGACCGCATGGCTCGCGGAGGAGGTTCCATCCGTCCAAGACCCGGAGGGGTCCGGCGAGTGAGGCTGGATGCATGACAACCCCAACGGATTCACCACAGACCACAGCAACCCGCACAGCCGTATGGCCGTGCCTCAATTTCACCGACGCTCGCGCGGCAGTGGCCTTCCTGACCAGCACATTCGGCTTCGAGGAGGTCGCTCTCTACGCGAGGGAGGACGATCCGTCGTTCATCGAGCACGGCCAGCTGCGCTGGCCGCTCGGCGGCGGAATCATGTTCAGTTCCATCGGCAAGGGCGACAACCCGTTCTGTGAGCGCGGGCCGGGCACCGATTCGATCTACCTCGTCTGCGAGGAACCCGACGCACTGCACGACCGCGCGGTCGCGGCGGGCGCGGAGGTGGTGCGCGGCCTGCGTGATGAGGACTACGGTTCGCGCGGCTTCACCGTCCGTGATCCGGAGGGCAACCTCTGGAGCTTCGGAACCTATTGGGGCGAGTAATAAACGACGGCCGCCATCAGCGCGGCCGTCAACGCCCGCCGAGACCCGACGCTGCGATACCGCGTACGAACGCCCGCTGCGCGATCGCGTAGACGACCACCAGCGGCAGCAGAACGACCACCGCCGCGGCCATGAGAATCGGCCATTGCGTATGGTACTGGCCTTGTAGCCGCACCAAACCCAATGTGGCGGTGGCGATGTCGTTGCGTTGGATCATGATCAGCGGCCACAGGAAGTCGTTCCAGACCGTGATCCAGGTCAGCACCCCCAGCACCATGAGCCCAGGACGGGTGTGCGGCAACAAGACTCGCCAGAACACCTGCCAGGTGGTGCACCCGTCGATGATCGCCGCTTCCTCGAGTTCGGTGGGCAAGGTTCGGAAGAACTGGCGCATCAGATAGGTGCCGAATGCGCTGCCGAACAGACCGGGGACGATCATCGCCCACGGTGTGTCCACCCAGCCGAAGGCGCGCATGATCAGAAATTGCGGAATCACGGTAACTGTCAACGGCACCATCAGCGTGCCTAGGTAGGCGAGGAAAAGTATGTCCCGTCCGCGAAATCGTAAGCGCGCGAATGCATATCCGGCCAGCGAGCAGAAGAAGACCTGCCCCGCCGTGACACATAACGCATAGAACGCGGTATTGAGCAGCATCCGCCCCAGCGGCAGCAGGTCGAAGACCTTCCCGTAGTTGGACCACTGCGGACGCGCGGGAACCAGTGACGGCTCGGTAATCTCGCCATCGCGCTTCAACGAACCCGACAAGGCCCACAGAATCGGAAACAGCGCACACCAGGCGACACCGACGAGCGCCACATAGATCAGGACGCCGCGCACGGTCCGGCGCAGAATGGCCCGCTCCACCCGACCGGCACTGCGTGCCCGCACACCGATCCGCATCGGAAGCGACCGAACCGCCTCGTACGCATTCACGACTCCACCTCCGCCCGGCGCGCGAACCACAGCTGTAAGAGCGTCAGCACCAGCAGGATCGCGAAGATCACCCAGGCCAGCGCCGCCGCATAGCCGACCTCGTAGAACCCGAAGGCATTCTGGAACAACATGATTCCGAGCAGATAGGTCCCGGTCTCCGGTCCGCCATTACCGCCGGTCAAGGCATAGGCCTGATCGAAGGCCTGCACCGAATTGATGATGGTGATGACGAAGACGAACGACAGTGGCCCGCGAATCAACGGCAGCGTCACCGACCAGAAGCGCCGCAGCGCCCCCGCACCATCGATGCGCGCCGCCTCGTACAACGTCTCGGGCACGCCCTGCATCGCCGCCAGCAGGATGACGGTCGCGAAAGGCACACTCTTCCATACGGTCACGATGCTCAGCGAGAAGAGTGCCCAGTCCGGGTCGGTCAGCCACGGCACCGGATCGATACCGACCCAGCCGAGCATGATGTTGAGCAGCCCGTCATCGGTGGTGAAGATGAAGCGCCACACCACCGCCATTGCCACGGTCGAGGCGACCAACGGCAGGAACGCGATGGTTCGAAAGACCCCGATACCAGCCAACTTGCGGTTGAGCACCGCCGCAACCGCGAGCCCGATCACCACCGTCGGCACCAGCGTAAATACGGTGAACACGGCGGTATTGCGTAATGCGATGAGGAACAACGGATCCGACACGAACAGCCGTCGATAGTTCGATACCCCCACGAACCTCGGCGCACTGAACAAATCCCACGAGTGCAGACTCAGATACAACGAAACCGCGAGCGGAAACAGCAAGAACACCAGCACCGCCGCCAGATTCGGTGCCACGAAGACCCAGCCCGCCCGCGCACGCCGCCGCGCGAGCCGCCCTTGCTCGTGTGGCGCACGCATCCGGCTACCGATCAGTTTCATGAGATTCCAGAAGGGTATCGATATCGGCTGCCAGGGACGCGCTCATGGATTCAGCGGTTGCGGCACCGCGTAGCACCCGATTGCCACCGCGCTCGAGCAGCGCGGAAACCTTGCCCCACACCGGAGTAACCGGCAGCGCTCGCGAATTCTCCGGTCCCTCCGTGAACACCTGGAGGTTGCGTATCTCGCGATGCGCGTCCGCGAATCCAGCCGAGCTCATTGCGGATTTCAGCACCGGCACGAACAGTCCGGAGGCGGCGATAATGGCCTGCCCAACCGGCCCGGTCGCGAATTTCACGAATTCCCAAGCTTGTTCGATCCGCGGACTATCGGCGGCGATCGACAACCCGGTGCTGCCCACATCGGTAATTGCCCCCGGGCCGCCATGCGGGCCGACCGGCAACACCGTGACATCGATGGGCAGATCATCCTGTCCGGCGAACTCGGAATACAGCCAATGCCCACCCATCGCCATAGCAGCGCGTCCACGGCGGAACAAGTCGGGCGCCGAAACCGACTGCTGGTCGGCGACTTTCGGCGCAACCCGGTGGCGAACCGCGAGATCGGCATAGAACTGGAATCCCTCCGCGAACCGCGGATCACCGAGATTGGTCCTGGTCGGATCCACCGACGGCGAGAACCACTCCGCCCCATTGTTCATACCGAAACACGCGGCCGAGAAATACGGCACCCAGGCGTCGGCAAACCCCCACTGCCGGTTCCGCCCCGATGACTCACGCCGCGTGAGTGCCCTTGCGGCATCGAGGAATTCGTCGAAGGACCAGGCATTGCGCCACCGGGTCGGCGCGGTCACTCCGGCCTCGGTGAACAGGTCCCGGTTGTAGTACAGAAAAACCCCCGACCACTGTTCCGGCAGCGCATACTGCCCACCGCCGTAGGTGAAGGTGTCGTAGAGCGCCGGATAGCTGTCGGCACGCAGTGCAGCAGCGTATTCCGGCTCCCGATCGAGCAGCGTGCGCAGATCCAGCAGCACCCCACGTTCGGCGAGACCGGCATAAAGCAACTCCCACGCCATCATGACGTCGGGACATTTGCCGCCCGCACAGTAGGTCAGCATCTGCTGCAGCGGATCCGGCCCGGACATGATGGTGCGAATCCGGATCTCCGGATGCCGCCGCTGGAACTCGTCGATGATCTTCAGCCGGACCCGCGCCTCTTCCGGCCTGGCCTGAAAGAAGAAGGTCAGCGCGTCGTCATCGGATCCGCAACCGGTGGTGGCGAGCAGCGGCGCGGCCAGCACCGAGCCGAGCAGCGTGCGCCTGCGCAACGAGGCCCTCCTCCAGGCGGGTGTGGAGCTTGGCGGAATCGCATGGCAGCATACGTTCGGCAACACCGACGTGATGGCCGACACACGAACAAAACTTAACGTTGTCCAAAGCCGATCGGAAACGAGCCCGGTCGACATCACCAATCGGATACGTTGTCAGATGTTTGAGCAGGATCCTGCGCGTTTTTCAGGAGAGTAAGCGGATGGCGACAATCGAATATTTGCGGACGGATCCCGATCTGCCGCCCGTCGGGGTGGTCGATCACTCCCCGATCACGCCACGGAAGAAGGCGATCTTCGGGGCGATCGCGGTCGTCGGAGCGATAGCCTGGGCCATCCTCGCCATCTCCCGCGGTGAGAACGTGAACGCGGTGTGGATCGTGATCGCGGCGATCTGTACGTATGTGACCGCCTACCAGTTCTACGCCAGGCTGATCGAATACCGGATCACCAAGCCGCGAGACGATGTGGCCACGCCCGCCGAGGAATTGGAGAACGGCAAGGACTACATGCCGATGGACCGGCGGGTGCTCTTCGGGCACCACTTCGCCGCCATCGCAGGCGCCGGTCCCCTGGTCGGACCGGTGCTGGCCGCGCAGATGGGCTATCTGCCGGGCACCATCTGGATCATCGTCGGCGTCGTCCTCGCCGGCGCGGTGCAGGACTACCTGGTGCTGTGGGCCTCGTCGAAGCGCCGCGGTCGCAGCCTCGGGCAGATGGCCCGCGACGAACTCGGGCCGATCGGCGGTGTCGCCGCGATCGTTGCCGTGCTGGTGATCATGATGATCCTGCTCGCAGTGCTCGGCATCGTGGTCGTGCAGGCGCTGGCCGCGGTCAAGGGTCCGGACGGCGCATTGCACGGCGGCAGCCCGTGGGGTGTGTTCTCCATCGGCATGACCATCCCGATCGCCCTGTTCATGGGCCTGTACCTGCGCTTCGTACGGCCGGGCCGGGTCGGCGAGGTATCGGTCATCGGCTTCGCACTGCTGCTGTTCGTGATCATCTCCGGCCGTTGGGTTTCCGAATCCGGTTGGGGCCGTGACCTGTTCACACTGTCCGGCACCACTATCGCCTGGCTGCTGATCGTCTACGGCTTCATCGCCTCGGTACTGCCGGTGTGGTTGCTGCTCGCACCGCGCGATTACCTGTCGACGTTCATGAAGATCGGCACCATCGGTTTGCTCGCGCTCGGCATCGTGTTCACCATGCCGGTGCTGAAGGCGCCCGCGGTATCGCAGTTCGCGCACAACAGCAACGGTCCGTCCTTCGCGGGCAGCCTGTTCCCGTTCCTGTTCATCACCATCGCATGTGGTGCGCTGTCCGGATTCCACGCCTTGGTCTCCTCCGGTACCACGCCTAAACTGCTGGAGAAGCAGTCGCATGCGCGGATGATCGGCTACGGCGGCATGCTGATGGAGTCGTTCGTCGCGATCATGGCGATGATCACCGCGAGCATCATCGACCAGCATCTGTACTTCGCCATGAACGCGGGCGCGGGTCTCACCGGCGGTACCGCCGAGAAGGCCGCCGCATACACCAACTCCCTTGGCCTGAGCGGTGATCCGATCACCGCGGGTGAGTTGACCCAGACCGCCAAGGATGTCGGCGAGACCAGCGTCATCTCGCGCACCGGTGGCGCGCCGACACTGGCGATCGGCATGTCCCAGGTGATGTCCGGATTCCTCGGCGGCTCCGGGCTGAAGGCGTTCTGGTACCACTTCGCGATCATGTTCGAGGCGCTGTTCATCCTCACCACCATCGACGCCGGTACCCGCGTCGCGCGCTTCATGCTCTCGGATTCGCTCGGCAATCTGGGTGGTCCGGCGAAGAAGTTCAAGGATCCGTCGTGGCGGCCCGGTGCGTGGCTGTGCTCGGCCATTGTGGTCGCGGCCTGGGGTTCGGTGCTGCTGATGGGTGTCACCGATCCGCTCGGCGGCATCTACACGCTCTACCCGCTGTTCGGCATCTCCAACCAGTTGCTGGCGGCGATCGCGCTCACCGTCGTGTTGACCATTCTGATCAAGAAGGGTCTGGTCAAGTGGGCGTGGATTCCCGCGTTGCCGCTGATCTGGGATCTGACGGTGACGATGACCGCGTCCTGGCAGAAGATCTTCTCCGCCGATCCGAAGCTCGGCTACTGGAAGCAGCACAGTAATTACAGTGCCGCCCGCGATGCCGGAAAGTTGTTGGCACCCGCCAAGAATGCCGACGACATGGACAAGATCGTGCGCAACACGTTCATCCAGGGCAGTTTGTCGGTCATCTTCGCGGTGTTGGTGCTGGTCGTCGCGGTGGTCGGTGTGGTGGTCTGCTTCCGTGCCTGGCGGGCGGGCGGCGGACCGAGCAGTGAAACGCCGGACGAACCGTCGAAGATCTTCGCACCGCGCGGCTTCATCGCCACCGCGGAAGAGAAGGCGGTGCAGAAGGAGTGGGATGCCCTGATCGAATCGGGGCAGGTCCGGGCACCTGGCGCCGCACATGCCAGGGGCGCGACAGCGGATGCCGTGGAACATTGACCGCAGCAGCGCAGCCGAATGACGGCCGGTCACCTCGACCGGCCGTCATTCGGCGTCTGCGGTCGGCCGGAAGTGCCTGTGCGGCAAGGGTTCGCGCATTCGGTTCATGGTTCAACGCGGTGCTCGGCGGTCAGGATTACCAGCGCTATGTGGACCATCTGCAGCGCAATCACCCCGGTTGCGAGATTCCGTCGGAGCGCGAGTATTGGCGGCGTCGGCACGCGGACGCGGATACCAATCCGCAGAATCGTTGCTGCTGAACGATCCGACTAGTCGATGGTCAACTGAGCTTCGTCACGCTCGTGATCCAACAGCCAACGCTTGACCGGCAGCCCCCAACGGAACCCGCCGAGCGCGCCCCCGATGCGCAGCACCCGGTGGCACGGCACGAAAAGCGCTGCGGCATTGCGTGCGCAGGCATTGGCGGCGGCGCGGGTGGCGTCGGGACGGCCGGAGATGGCGGCGTATTCGGTATAGGTGACCGGATCGCCCGCCGGGATCTTGCGCAGCACTTCCCATGCGTGCATGAGGAATTCGCCGGATTGCTGACGCACCTCGATCGCGTCGATGGCGGTCAGCTCGCCGCGGTGATAGGCGGTGATCGCACGGGTCACCTCGCCGAGGTCATCGCGCCCACGTAGCTCGCTGGGCCGCAGACTCGGATGGATCAACTGCCGCAAGTTCTCGGCGTCGGTGGTCCAGCCGGAGGCGAGGACGGCACCGTCCGCATCGACGAGCGCGGTGAACGGGCCGATCGGAGTGTCGGAGGTCGCGAAATCGGTTGTCACGATCGGGTCTTCGCTTTCGGTGCGGCGACGGACTTCGTCGCGGATGCTTTCGGCGGTGTGGCCTTGCGACCGGCGAGCGCGGCCTTCCACAGGTGCATGGACAGATACGAACGCCACGGGGCCCAGCGCGCGGTATCGGTGAGATCGACGCCGAGGAGGGTGGCGCCTTGGCGCACGACGAGATCGGTGTCGAGCAGCACATCCGGATCGGCGAGCAGTCGCATGGTCACATAATCGGCGGTCCACGGTCCGACACCTTCCAGCGCCAGCAGGTCGCGGCGCAGGTCGGCGGCGGTGCGACCCTGGTGCAGCATCAGATCGCCGGAGGCGAGAGCCGAGGCCGCGCCGACAATCGAGCGGATCCGCCGCGCTGGGCCGGTCAATACCTCGGCCCCGCGTTCGGCGATCGCGGCCGGTGTCGGGAACAGCCGTGCGACCGGTCCGTCGATCGGCTCGCCCAGCGCCTCGACGAGTCGAGCGGTGTGGGTCGCGGCGGCGGATACCGAAATCTGCTGACCGATCATGGTGCGCAGCAATAACTCTGGACCATCGAGCGCGCCGGGCACTCGGATACCGGGCGTGAACGGCGGGCGGGCCCGGCCACGGCGGACGGAGGCCGCACCGACATTGAAGGGATGGTCGGCCGGTGCCGCACCGGCGTCCGGGAGATCTCGCCCGGACGTCTCGATGACGTCGGTATCGGCGGGCACCACGCCGAGCGCCTCATCGATGCCGACCGGGTCCGCGTCCAGGTCCAGCAGATGCCGCAGCCGTGCGACGGTCGGTGCGAGATCGCGCATATCGTGCAGGGACAGTTCGGCGCGCACGTGATCACGTTGGAAACTCAGCCGCGTCGTCGCATGTCCGTGCGGGGTGCGCAGGCTCCGGGTGTAGGCGCGGTCTTCCCATAGCTCCATGCCCGGTACGACGTGCGAGGAGAGGAACCACTCGAGCCAGCCGCGGTCCAGCGGCTCCCGAAAAGGCAGCCGCAGCGTCAGCGATCCATTGGTGGCGGACACCAGGTGGCTGCCCGAGCGGGTCACCCGCTGCGCCTCGGTGCGCATGGTGGTCGGACTGACCGCGAATACCTCGCGGACGGTGTCGTTGAACTGGCGAATGCTGGCGAATCCGGCCGCGAAGGCGATATCGGACATCGGCATATTCGTGGTCTGGATCAGCAGCCGCGCGGTGTGCGCGCGATGCGCCCTGGCCAGCGCCAGCGGACCGGCGCCCAGTTCGGTGGTGAGCACCCGGGTCACCTGGCGCTGCGAATAGCCCAGCGTGGCGGCCAGTGCGGGCACGCCGCCACGCTCGATGACGCCGTCGCCGATGAGTCGCATCGCCCGAGCGGCCAGATCAGCGCGGGTATTCCACAGCGGTGATCCGGGTGCGGCATCGGGCAGACAGCGGCGGCAGGCCCGGTATCCGGCCTGCTGCGCGGCGGCGGCCGTCGGCAGGAACGTCACATTCGACGGCTTCGGTGTAATCGCCGGACATGAAGGGCGGCAATAGATTCCGGTAGTTCGCACCGCAGTGAAGAACTGGCCGTCGAATCGGGAGTCCCGGGTCGATACCGCTCGATAGCAGCGTTCGAAATCCAAAGCCATGATCGTCACCCAATCCACAATGGCAGCAACCCGCACCGGACGCTAGCGGAAATCCGCCACAACCCCTGTGGCACCACCGGACGAGACCGACCAGAACAGCAAGCGGTGGGCACGAATTGTCGAGCAGCACAATTGAATGTAGCCCTGAGCGTTACACTGCGTTCGCGAGATTTGGGCCGGAAAATCGGGATATGGGCCGAATTACGAGGGCGGGCGCATGGTTGGCGTCGGAGACCGCATCGCGGGCCGGTACACGCTGCGGGAGCTGTTCGAGCTCGGCGGCGAGGGTATGGCCTGGCGGGCGACGGATGCGGACCTCGGCCGCGACGTCGTGCTCAAATGTCCGATATTCGCTCGCCGAGGTAGTACGCGAGCAACGCAAACTCGGCCCGGCCCGAGCCGCCATAGTCGGCGAGCAGATCGCGAGCGCGCTGGCACACTGCCACGATCGCGGCCTCCTGCACTGCGATATCTCCCCGGAGAACATCATCCTCGCCGATGACGGCGACGCCTGGCTGACCGACTTCGGCAGCTCACTCGACCTGCGCAATGCGGGCACCGGTGACACACCGGATATCGCGTGTGGCAAATGGCGGTATCTGGCGCCAGGGGTCGCGGCGGGCGGTGCCAGGGCAACCGAACGACCGCTGTGAGCTGGACCTCCACCGGTCCGACCAGCGCAGTGTCACGCTTGCCACTCGACGATCGGCACCCGAGCTCAAGCGACGGTGGCGCGGAGTTGGGAGCCCGCTCGCCCGCGTATGACGTGCAGACGGCTCGGAATACGCTGCCGCATTTCGTCGACGTGGCTGACCACGCCGACCACGCGCCCGCCCGCGCGGAGTTCGTCGAGAACGCCCATGACCGCGTCGAGGGTGTCGGCATCGAGTCCGCCGAAACCCTCGTCGATGAAAATGGTGTCGAGCACCACGCCGCCGGATTCGGCCGCCACGGTATCGGCGAGGCCGAGAGCCAATGACAGTGCGGCCATGAAGGATTCGCCGCCGGAGAGGGTTTTGGCCGGGCGGACGGCGCCGGTGTAGTCGTCGCGGATATCGAGGCCGAGGCCACCGCGACGGCCGCGCGGACCCGCCTTGTCGGAGTGCACGAATTCGTAGCGGCCGCCGGACATTCGGCGCAGACGAACCGAACCCGCCAATGCCACCTCCTCCAGCCGAGCGGCAAGTACATAGGAGCGCAATGACATTCGGCGGTTGTTCTCGCCTCGGCCCGCGACGACCTCCGCGAGCGCGGCCAGTTCTTCGTGGGCGCGCTGTACCGGGGCGATCCGATCGACCGCGGCCCACAGCTGTCCACCCAAGTCCTCCAGCAGGTGCACCCGCCGAGTGGCCTCCGCATGCGCGGCGACAGCTGCGTTCAGTTGGGTCTGCGCGGCGGCCACGGCGGACTCCAACTCCGCGAGGTCGCCGGGTTCGGTCGAGGCGGCGGCTTGGATATCCGGCTCGGCCAGGACGGCCTCGGCATGCGCACGAGCTCGGTCCGCGGCGACCAATTCCGCTTCGATCTCGTTCTGCCGCTGCGCGGTTCGCGAGGCAGCGGTGACCACCCGCGCGTATGCCGTCAACAAGGCCACGTCATCGCGTGGCCGTGCGTCGGCCGCCGAACCGACTGCGCCCTTTGCGGCTTCTGGATGGTCGACGCTCGCCTCGGTTGAATCGGAGACCGCACCAGCGCCGGTACCGTCGGCGTCGATGACCGCATCACCACTGGCTGTGCCCTCAGGATCGGTCGGCTGCGAAGCATTCGGACCAGCCACCTGGCCGGTCGTTCCCCCTGAACCGGTCGCAAAGGAGCTGTCGGCCTGCCCGATGACGAAACCCGCTGCCAGCGCGAGGCTTTCGACTCGGTCGGCGATCACCGTAACCTGCTCGATTGCGGCCGACTCGTCATTGCGGGCGTCACGAAGGGCAGTGGCGTCGCCGATCAGGGTGTCGAGGCGGGTGCGGCGGCGGTCGATGGTTTCGTCGGCGCCTGCGGCGATGCGCAGGCGGTCGGTGAGTTCGGTCAGGCGGGCGGTGGCGGCGGCGATGCGGGTGGTGACGGTGCTGCGGCGGGTATCGGATTCGCGGAGTTCGTCGTGCAGGCGCGATTCGTCGGTGCGCAGGCGGGACAGTTCGGCGGTGAGGCTGTCGGAGAGGGTGGCGAGTTCGGCGGCGTCTTCGTAGCGGTCGGTGGCGGCGCGCAGAGCGGCAGCCAGTTCGACGCGGTCGGCATCGCCGCCGCGGGCCATGAGGGCGTCGATTTCGCGGTCCAGATCGGTGATTCGGGCCAGCACCCGGTCGCGGGCGTCCTCGGCCGCGCGCTCGGCGGTGGCCGCCGCATCCTCGGCGTCTTTCGATACCGCGCTGGCCGCGGCGCGCGCCGGTGCTGGGTGTTCGGCCGAGCCGCATACCGTGCACGGCTCTCCGTCGGTCAGCTGACCGGCGAGTTCGGCGGCCATTCCGGCCAGCCTGCGCTCACGCAGGTCGAGTACGCGTTCCTTGGCATCGAGGTGCGCCGCGCGGGCCGACTCCAATTCGATCCGGGCGTGATCGAGAGTTGTTCTGCGACCGGCGAGTTCGACTGCCGCCGTCGCCGCCGCCTGCAGGCGTTCGCATTCGGCGGTCAGGGTTGGCAGTTTGGCCGCGGCCTCGGTGGTTTCGCGCAGCCGAGCCTCGATGGTGGCGATCGATTCGGGCAGTTGCTGACGCATTCGGTTCAGCTTGTCCACGCGGCCGGAGAGTGTGGTGTCCTCATCACGCAGCGTGGCCAGTTCGGAGGTGAGCCGGGTCGCGGTGGTCGCATCGGCGCTCACCTCGTCGAGCGCGCCGATCTGGGCGCTCCACCGTCGAATGGCCGCATCGACATCCGCGTCGGCGACGACGGTCGGCACCCCGTCCTGGCCGCGCTCGACCGTGATCAGCTCCAAGCCCGCGACATCCACGCCGGCGGGTTCGGCGAGCAGTGCGGCCAATCGTGCTGCGATGCGGTGGGTTTCGTCCGATTTGCGCCTGGCGTGCATTACCGCGGCGCGAGCCTCATCGATGGCCTCGGCGACCGGCGCGGCACGGCGGGCCGATTCGAGTTCGGCCTGCAGGTCGGCGCGATGGTCGGCCGCGGCCGCGTATTCGTCGAGCCGCTCACGGGCCGCGGTCATGCGACGGCGCAGTTCGTGCAGGCGACGTTGCTCCTCGGCACGGGACCTGATGCGCACCGATTCCTGTTGGCACCGTTCGGCTTCCGCCGCGGTCGTGGTGAGTGCCACACGCGCGGTCGCGAGCAGATCTTGCGACCAGCCGACTGCCTCGAGCGGTCCGACGGTTTCGGCCGCCGTCTCCCCCGCGGCCACCGCGACCTGTGCGATCAACCGATCGATGCCTTGCTTACGCGACTCCACGTCCACCGTCGAGGCCCGGCGCTTGTCCGCCAACCACTGCTCGGCACTGCCGAAACGTTCGGTGTCGAAGAGCTTTTCGAGAAGCTTCTCGCGCTCCTCGTTCTCCGCGCGCAGAAATCGCGCGAAATCACCCTGGGGCAACAGCACGACTTGGAAGAACTGGTCCGCGCTCATGCCGAGCAGGCGGATGATCTCGTCGCCGATATCGGTCAGGCGAGCGAGGTTCGCGCCGCGCCCGTCCAACCATTCCAGCGTCGCGGCGGCATTCTCTTTGACCCAGCCGCTTTTGGCCCGTTTGCTCGGCCGTTGGAATTCCGGTGAGCGCGTCAACCGCACCCGTCGGCCACCCAGCGTCGCCTCCAGCACGACCCGCGGCGGCGTCTGCTCGTCGGCATGATCGGAATGCAGGCGCTTACTCTCGCCACGTGCGCCCGGCACGCTGCCGTACAACGCGAATGCGATCGCATCCAGCACCGTCGTCTTTCCGGCCCCGGTCTGCCCGTGCAGCAGAAACAGCCCATCCGCGCCGAGCGCGTCGAAATCGACAACCGTGGTCTCGGCGAACGGGCCGAATGCGGTCATCTCCAGCCGGTGCAGCCTCATTCAGCGGCCCCTTCGAGCGGAGTCGACATCGCGGGCATGCGGTGCGTCGTCCTTGCGTAACAGGAAACGTCCACCGGACGCGCCCCCGCTCCAAGAACCCACGCCCGAGGCAAAGCTGTTGCACAACGAACGCCGCGAAGGGTGTTCCGCATGCCCGGCACGGATTCTCCCGAGCGGTGTCCGCTGGTGACCGGTCTGAGCGTACGACGGCCGCTCATGCGGACAGTTCCCCAGCGGGCGCGACCGCTGCGGGCATCTCCCGGTCGGGTTCGCGGATCGCGGCGGCGAGTGCCCGTTCCAGCCAGGCCATTTCACCCGGGGTGGGTGCGCCGCGGACGTCGGTGAGGAAGCTCTGCGCTACTTCGGTATCGCGGCGACCGTGCACGCGCTCACGGTAGCGCAGTTCCGGGTTTCCTTCCGGACGTGACCATTCCACGTGCACCGCATGCGGGAAGCGTTCGCGCAGTTTGCGCATGGCGTCGACGGGGCGGGCGTAGTCGGTGAGCGTCGCCGAGACGTAGTGCTCCTCGGCCTCGGAATAGGCTGCGGCGCTGAGCAATTCGTCGAGGGTACCGCTGAGGCGGCTCAGCCCGCGGACGAGCGGGAGGTCGCGGCGCCGCACCGAATGCAGGCCGGTGGCGTCCAGATCGACGAGCCATACCGCCTTGCGGTGCGAGGTCTCGGCGAACGAATACGGCAGCGGGGAACCGCAATAGCGCACCGATTCCGAGAGCGTCTGCGGTGAATGCAGATGTCCGAGCGCCACATAGTCGATGCCGTCGAATGCCGACAGCGGCACCGTCTCCACGCCGCCGACCGAGATCGAACGCTCGGAACCGGTCGCCTCGCCACCGACCACGAAGGCATGGGCGAGTACGACGGTGCGGGTGCCGGGACGCTCGGCGATATCGGCACGGATCCGGCTCATTGCCGCGTTCAGAATATCCGCATGCGAACGTGCCTGCGGCACACCGAGTTCGGTGCGGGTGATCTCCGGCTCGAGATACGGGATGCCGTAAAAGGCGATCGCGCCGTGCTCGTCGGACAACAGCACCGGCTGATCGGCAGCGGCGACCGTCGTGCGCAGATGCAGCCCGCCCGCCGCCGCGAAACTCGCACCGGCACCGAGGCGCGTCGGTGAATCGTGATTGCCGGAGGTCGCGATGATCTGCGCCCCGGCCGCGCGGATGGCCTCGAATCCCTGGATACACACCGCGATCGCGTCGGCGCTCGGAATGGATCGGTCGTACACGTCCCCCGGCAATACGACGACGTCAACGGATTCCGCGGCCACCAATTCGGCAATGGCCGCGAGCGCGGCGGCCTGATCGGCGAGCAGATCGACCCCATGGAATGTGCGCCCGATGTGCCAGTCCGAGGTGTGCAGCATCCGCATGCCGCGAAACCGTAGGCGATCGCACCGACACACTCAACAATTTGGCTGTATCTTTGGCCGCGCCTCCGGCGCGGCGTGTTCGCGGCCCCCTGGTGTCTCGCGTCCGAGCGGCCGAAACTCGCGACTGCGTCGCATGCGCTTCGGCCACTCGGACGCGAGACCGGCCGCGAACGGGTCGCTCGTAAGACTCGCTCCGTCGTGGTCACCGATAGCGGGTCGCTCGGCGCCGATGTATACGCGCCGGATGGTCGAGTCCCAAGCGCGTGCGGCGCATGCGCTCCGACGACTCGGACGCGAGACCGGCCGCGAACGGGTCGCTCGTAAGACTCGCTCCGTCGTGGTCACCGATAGCGGGTCGCTCGGCGCCGATGTATACG
>NZ_BAGN01000197.1 GCF_000308835.1 Nocardia vinacea NBRC 16497
ATTCTCGGTGGCGATGGCCGGGCCGTCGACGGGCAGCGCCTGCCCGAGCGCGGAGAGTTTCACCGACACCTCGGTGCGCGCCGTGGCATCTCGGAAGCCGTTCATTGCCGCCAGATCGTTGATCAGCGAAAGATATTCGGCCACCGTGGCATCGGCCTGTACCCGGTCGGTGGTGTTCTCCCCGAGGAAGTCGACGCTGATCAGCCGATGGCTCGCGAGCAGCTCCCGCACCACCGGAATCAACTCGTCACGGCCCGCACCTGCCACGAAGCGCCGGACGATCTCCGCGGTGACCGGCGTTCCGGTGACGATGCGCTTCATCCGCGGCGACGCGGAGGCCGCGAGAATGACCGGCCGCAGTGGATTCATTCCGACCCCATGTGCGGATACCGGTATTCACCCGGCGGCACGAAGGTCTCCTTGATCGTGCGTGGCGCGACCCAGCGCAGCAGGTTCAGCGGCGAACCCGCCTTATCGTCGGTGCCCGAGGCGCGCGCACCGCCGAAGGGCTGCTGACCGACGACCGCGCCGGTCGGCTTGTCATTGATGTAGAAGTTGCCCGCGGCGAATCGCAGTGCGGCCGAGGCCTGTTCGACGGCCTTGCGGTCCTGTGCGAAGACCGCGCCGGTCAGTGCGTAGGGTGCTGCCGACTCCACCTGGGCCAATACCGCCGCGTAGGAGCCGGGTTCGGCATCGTCGTAGACGTGCACCGCGAGGATGGGACCGAAATATTCGGTGGCGAAGGCGTCGTCGTGCGGATCGTCCACCACCAGCACCGTGGGCCGGACGAACCAGCCCTCGCTGTCGTCGTATTCGCCGCCCGCCGGAATGGCGATACCCGCCGACCTGGCGCGTTCGATGGCGGCGACATTCTTGTCATAGGCGCGCCGATCGATCAGTGCCCCACCGAAATTAGTCAGATCGGCCACATCGCCGTAGCTGATTTCGCGGGTCAGTTGCAGGAAGTCGTCACCGATCGTGCGCCACACCGAGCGAGCGATATATGCGCGCGAAGCCGCCGAACATTTCTGGCCCTGATATTCGTAGGCACCGCGAATCAGCGCGGTACGCAAGGCATCCGGATCGGCGGACGGGTGCGCGACGATGAAGTCCTTACCACCGGTCTCACCCACCAAGCGTGGATAGCCATGATAGCGGCCGATATTCGCGCCGATCTGGGACCAGAGGAACTGAAATGTCTTGGTGGAGCCGGTGAAATGGATACCCGCCAGCCGTGGATCGACGAGCGCGACCTCCGACAGTTCGACACCGTCGCCGGTCACCATATTGATGACGCCCGGCGGCAGTCCCGCCGCCTCGAGCAGCCGCATCGTGTAGAAGGCCGCGAGCGTCTGCGTCGGCGAGGGCTTCCACACCACGGTATTGCCCATCAACGCGGGCGCGGTCGGCAGATTGCCCGCGATCGCAGTGAAGTTGAAGGGCGTGATCGCGTAGACGAACCCCTCCAGCGGGCGGTAGTCCATCTGGTTCCACACGCCGGCGCTCGACTGCGGCTGCTGCTGCAGAATCTGGCGCGCGAAGGCCACATTGAACCGCCAGAAGTCGACCAATTCGCACGGCGCATCGATTTCGGCCTGCTGGACCGTCTTGGATTGACCGAGCATGGTCGCGGCGGCGACCGTTTCCCGCCACGGCCCGGCCAGCAAATCCGCCGCGCGCAGGAAGACGGCAGCCCGCTCGCCGAAGGCCGTACTGCGCCAGCCGGGCGCCGCCGCGATCGCGGCCTCGATGGCGCCGTGGGCTTCCGAATGGGTGGTGTCGGTGTAGGTGCCGAGCACATGCCGATGCCGATGCGGGGCGACGATATCGTGTCGAGCCCCGATGCCCGGCCGGTGCTTGCCACCGATGACCAGCGGAATGTCTATGGATTCGGCGGCGATCTCGGTGAGCTTGGTGATCAGCAGTTCCCGCTCAGGGCTGCCCGGCGCGTACGAATGCACCGGCTCGTTGCTGGGGATAGGGACTACCGTGACAGCGTCCATACCCCAAGGCTAACGCCGTTCCCGGGCCGTCGGGCACGACCGCGGGACGTGTCAGGCCAGCCGTTGCGCCGCGGCCTCGATGCGTTCGCCGGAAGCGGTCAGCGCGATGCGCACGTACTCCCCCGCGCCCGGTCCGTAGAAGTCGCCGGGTGCGGCGAGGATGCCGCGCTCGGCCAGCCAGTCCAGGGTGGTGCGGCACGGTTCGCCCCTGGTGGACCACAGGTAGAGGCCCGCTTCGGAGTGATCGATGCGGAAACCGGCGTCCTGCAAGGCCTTTCGCAGCACCTCGCGACGCGCACGGTAGCGCTCACGTTGCACTGCCTCGTGGGCATCGTCACCGAGCGCGGCGGTCATGGCCGCCTGGATCGGGAACGGCACCATCATGCCGGAGTGCTTGCGCACCTCGAGCAATTCGGCGACGAGTTCCGCATCACCCACCACGAATCCGGCGCGGTAGCTGGCCAGATTGGAGGTCTTCGACAGCGAGTGCACCGCGAGCAGGCCGGTGTGGTCGCCGTCGCACACCTCCGGATCGAGGATCGAGACTGCGCGCCCCTCCCATGCCAAACCCAAGTAGCACTCGTCGGAGGCCACGACCGCGCCGCGCTCACGCGCGAACTGCACCACCTTGCGCAGATGCTCGACACCGAGCACCTTCCCCGTCGGGTTCGACGGGGAGTTCACATAGATAAGGGCAGGCGATTGCGGACCCAACTGGGTCAAGCCATCCGCCCGCACCACTTTGGTACCGGCCAGCAGCGCACCCACCTCGTAGGTCGGGTAGGCGACCTCCGGGATGACGACCAGATCGTCCGCACCGAGCCCGAGCAGCCGCGGCAGGCCGGCGATCAGCTCCTTGGTGCCGATCACCGGCAGCACCGCGGCCGGGTCGAGTCCGGTGATCCCGTAGCGCCGCTTCAGTGCATCGACCGCCGCGGCCCGCAGTTCGGGCGTGCCGTGCGTGGTCGGATATCCGGGCACGTCGGCGACCGAACTCAATGCCGCACGGATCAGCGGGTCCACCGGATCGACCGGGGTGCCGACCGAAAGGTCGACGATCCCGTCCGGATGCGCGGCGGCCGTTGCCTTCACCGACGCAATGGTGTCCCAGGGAAAATCGGGCAGCAGAGCGCTGACCCGGCGACGCGGTGACACAGAACTCACTCGGTACCTAATTACTCATTCAGTCGCCATGGGCGGCAACTCTTTGATGAACGGCGGGTCGTAATCCACCTTGCCGACCTTCGTCGCACCGCCGGGCGAACCCAGCTCGTCGAAGAAGTCGACATTGGCGTTCACGTAGCCGCTCCACTGGTCCGGAGTGTCGTCTTCGTAGAAGATCGCCTCCACCGGGCACACCGGCTCACATGCACCACAGTCCACGCACTCGTCGGGATGGATGTACAGCATGCGACCACCCTCGTAGATGCAGTCCACGGGGCATTCTTCGATGCATGCCTTGTCCTTCACGTCAACGCACGGTTCAGCGATGATGTACGGCACTGCCGCTCTCCTAGTCTGTCCTCACGGGGATAGTCCGCCCAGCGTCACACTAGCCCGGCAGCCCAGGTTACTCCCGGTCAGCCTGCCCTAACTAACTTCATCCCGCATACCACTCGCTGGATATGAAACGCCGCTGACATCCGCGCCTTTGCGAATCGTCCGAGCGCGACGACCGGGAATCTGGTATCGACTAGCCCACTGTCAGTGGCAACGCCGCGGAGATCTTCCGTGGTGGTACCCCATAAGTGGTGTTCCGTTCGCGCACCGGACGGCCGATGCCCTCGGCGATCTCGGCGAGTTCCGCGACGGTTTTGGCGGAACCGTGTTGCGATCCGGCCATGCGGGAGATGGTCTCCTCCATCAAGGTACCGCCTAGATCGTTGGCACCGCCGTTGAGCATCGTGCGGGTGCCCGCTGTGCCGAGTTTCACCCAGCTGGTCTGGATGTTGTCGATGCGGCCGTGCAGCATGATCCGTGCCAGGGCGTGCGCCGCCCGGTTGTCCCGGATGGTCGGCCCCGGTCGCGCCGCACCCGCCAGATACAGCGGCGAACTCTGATGCACGAACGGCAGCAACACGAATTCGGTGAAACCGCCCGTCTCGTCCTGGATTCCGCGCAGCACCCGCAGATGCCCGACCCAGTGCTTCGGGTTGTCGACGTGGCCGTACATCATCGTCGAGCTGGAGCGCAGACCCACCTGATGCGCGGTAGTGATCACCTCGATCCACGCGGAGGTCGGCAGTTTCCCCTTGGTGAGCACCCAGCGGACCTCGTCATCGAGGATCTCCGCGGCCGTACCGGGAATCGTGTCCAGCCCGGCTTCCTTCAGCGCGACCAGCCAGTCGCGAATGCTCTGCCCGCCGCGGGATGCGCCGTTCACTATCTCCATCGGGCTGAACGCGTGCACATGCATCGATGGCACCCGCTGTTTGATCGCGCGCACCAGATCGGCGTAGCCGGTGACCGGGAGGTCCGGATCGATGCCGCCCTGCATGCAGATTTCGGTCGCGCCGTCGACGTGTGCCTCCCAGGCGCGGTCGGCGACCTCGTCCATGCTCAGGGTGAAGGCGTCGGCGTCACCCTTGCGCTGGGCGAACGCGCAGAAGCGGCAGCCGGTGTAGCAGATATTGGTGAAGTTGATATTCCGGTTCACCACGTAGGTGACGTCGTCGCCGTTCACGTCGCGGCGCAGTTGGTCGGCGAGTGCGGCCACCGCATCCAGCGCTGGTCCCTCGGCCGTTGCCAGTGCCAGGTACTCGGCGTCGGTGAGCCCGGCCGGGTCGTTTTCGGCGGCGCGCAGCGCGGCGAGCACATCGGAATCGAGCCGCTCGGGTGCCGCGACGGCGAGGTCACGGGCCTGTTCGCGAATGGTGTCCCAGTCGCCGAAGGCCCCGACGACATCCTGGCCGAGTCCGGAATCGCTGCGGCTCTCGGTGTTTCGGCCCTCGGTATCGATCGAGGTATTGAGGTCGACACGGCCCGCGGATTCCCACGACTCGTCCGGTTCCTGCCAGGGCAGGCCGACCGGGAGCGCATCCGGATTCGCCAGACCGGTTTTCGGATCGGTGAGTGCGGCGACATGTGCGCCGATGCGCGGATCGACCCACGGGTTGCCCGCGCGCACGTATTTCGGGTGCGCCGAGGTGCGTTCGACGAGTTGATAACCCGCGGCCTCGGTGATTTCGCGCAGCGTATCGAGGTTCGGCCAGGGCCGTTCCGGATTCACGTGATCGGGGGTGACCGGCGAGACGCCGCCCCAGTCATCGATGCCGGCATCGATAAGTGCCTGGCATTCGGAGTGCGACACCAGGTTCGGCGGCGCCTGCACCGGAACGTCGGGGCCGAGCAGCAGCCGGGTGACCGCGATGGTGGCCCGGAACTCCTCCATGCCCGCATCCGGAACATCGCGCATGGCGGTGTCGTCCTTCGCGCGGAAGTTCTGGATGATCACTTCCTGAATATGACCGAATGCCTTGTGCTGCTTGCGAATCGCCATGATCGACTCGGCGCGCTCGGTCAGCGTTTCGCCGATGCCGACCAGAATGCCGGTGGTGTAGGGCACCGAAAGCCGACCGGCGTCGGTAATGGCGCGCAACCGCACCGCCGGATCCTTATCCGGACTTCCGTAGTGGCAGTTGCCCTTTTCGGTGAACAGACGGGTAGCGGTGGTCTCGAGCATCATGCCCATGGACTGTGCCACCGGCTTGAGCCGCGAGATCTCCTCCCAGCTCATGACGCCCGGATTCAGGTGCGGCAGCAGACCGGTCTCCTCGAGCACCATGATCGAGACGGCACGCAGGTAGTCCAGCGTGGAGTCGTAACCGCGTTCGTCGAGCCACTGCGCGGCCTCCGGCCAGCGGTCCTCGGGCCTGTCACCGAGGGTGAACAGGGCTTCCTTGCAGCCGAGCTCGGCACCGCGACGCGCGATTTCCAGCACCTCGTCGGGCTCCAGGAACATGCCCTTGCCCTCGGCGCGCAACTTGCCGGGCACCGTGACGAAGGTGCAGTAGTGGCACTTGTCCCGGCAGAGCTTGGTCAGCGGGATGAAGACATTGCGGGAATAGCTGATGGTCTTCGGCCGACCAGCCGATTCCAGTCCGGCATCGCGCACCCGGGCGGCGCTGCGACACAGGTCGACGAGGTCGTCACCGCGTGCGTGCAGCAGTACGGTCGCCTCGTCCACATTCAGTGTCACGCCGTCGCGGGCCCGCCGCAGCGCCCGGCGCATTGCCGACGGCGTTGGCGGTGCGGGCGGGACGCTCGGGGTTGCTAGCTCGGTCACGCCCTCGATCATGCGCTACACATCCTGGGCTGTCTCCCTCCAGTGCTTGTGAGGGGTGATAACTGTGAGGTCTCACGCAGTATTCCGATACGTCCGGGCGAATTATTCCCGTGCAGGTAGGTGGGTCGGGGCGGACGAAGGAGACGGCCGCGCCGTTACGTGGAACCATTGCAAGCATGTCGCAGCCGCGCACGATCATGGCCGATCCGGCCTGGCGTCCGAGCACCAAGGCCAAGCTCTTGTGGACGATTCAGGCCGCGGTCGCCTGGTTGATTCCCGTCGTGGCGCTGATCTTGTGGGTTGTCGTCGACGCCGAGCACCGCGGTGCGCAGCTGGTGGTGTTCGCGGTGGCGCTCGTGCTCGCGGCGGTGAGCATCGGCGTGGTGCCGCTGTGGCGGTTTGCGGTGCACCGGTGGGAGGTGACCGATGAGGCGGTGTACACCCGGGTCGGGCGGTTGACGGTGGAGAGCCGAGTGGCGCCCATCTCCCGGGTGCAGACCGTCGACACCGAGCGCGGGCCGCTGGAGCGATTCCTCGGGCTGGCGACGGTGACCGTCACGACGGCGTCCTCGGCCGGTGCGGTGCGGATCTCCGCGCTCGATCTGCCGGTCGCCGAACAGACCGTCACGCGGTTGACCGAGATCGCCGCATCGCATCGCGGAGATGCGACGTGAGTTCGTATGAGACCGATCTCACGTCGGGGACGAAGCAGCCGTGGTTGCGGCTGGATAAGCGAATGTTGTTGGTACACCCCGTCAACGAGGTCGTGCGGTTCATTCCGGTGCTGATCGGGTCGGTGATCCTCGGCACCAATACCGGTAATCCCGTCTGGGGGCTCATCGCATTGGCGGTGATCGTCGGCTTCGCGCTGACGCGCTGGTTCACCACCACCTATAGGGTGGGGCCGACAGACGTCGAGTTGCGTACCGGGTTGATTCAGCGCAAGAAGCTGTCGGTACCGCGGTCGCGGATCCGGTCGGTCGATATCGAGGCCGATCTGTTGCATCGGGCGCTGAGGCTCGCGGTGTTGGCGATCGGGACCGGGCAGCACGCGGATTCGGGTGAGAAGTTCAAGCTCGATGCGTTGGATGCGGATGTGGTGCCGGGGTTGCGGGCTGCGCTGCTCGCCCATACCGCCGGTTCGCCGGAACCTACTGCTGAACAACAGGTTCCAGATCTCCGGAAAGACCGGCCGGTGCCCGGGAACGCCCGCGAGATCGGCCATTGGCAAGCGAGCTGGGTGCGCTACGCGCCGCTGTCGCTGACCGGTTTCGCGATCATCGCACCCGTTGTCGGTTTGGCGATTCAGTACGGGTTCGACCAGATCGTGGTCAGTTCGGACGCGGTGCACAGCATCGAGGACGGTAGTACGGCGCGCATCGCCGTCGCCATCGCACTGCTGGTCGCCGCGATCGTGGTGATCGTCAGCCTGGCGGCCTGCGCACGTTATCTGACAACGTATTTCGGGCTGCGGGTGCTCGATGACGACCACACATTGCATCTGCGCCACGGACTGTTCACGACCAGACAGATCACCCTGGATCTGGCTCGTTTCCGCGGCGCGACCGTCAACGAGCCGCTGCTGCTCCGCATGGCCGGTGCCGCGGAGCTCGAAGCCATCATGACCGGCCAGAGCCCGCGCCAGAAAATCCTGCCCCAGGCGCCGCGTTCCGCCATCGAACGCACACTCGCGGAATTGCTCGTACCCCGGGGCGCCCGACGCCCCACTGCCACAAACGAACTCGCACGGACCGGAGATTCGGTGGGCCGAGCGCCGCAACCAGAGCCGAGCGCAAGCCATGCGCCGCGCGCGACGGTGAGCACCGCACCGCTGATCGCGCACGGCCCGGTCGCGCGCCGCCGCCGGTATACCCGCGCGCTGAGTCCGATCGTGATCCTCGCGGTCGCGATGCTGTACATTTCCCTTGCCGGAGTGGACTTTTCACCATGGTGGTGGCTGTTGCCCGCACTCCCGGCGCTGATCGCCGCCGCGCTGGCCGCCGACCGTTACCGCGGCCTCGGCCACGCCGTCCTGCCCGCAACCGATAGCAGTCCGGCGTGGCTGATCACCCGTTCCGGCTCGCTCGACCGCGATCGCGACTGTCTCGAGGCCCCCGGCATCATCGGTTGGACTGTCCGCCAATCCTTTTGGCAGCGCCGCTCCGGAATCGCCACCGTAGTGGCCGCCACAGCAGCCGGTAAGAAGCGCTACCTCGTCGTCGACATCCCCCTCGAACAGGCCTGGGATCTCATCGAATCGGCAACGCCTGGCCGCCTGGGCACCCGCTGATCGATTTCACGCATACCCGGTGAGCGCCTCGCACAGGCCATAGCTTTTGCGAGGTGCGCACGCGCTTTGCGGCAGGTTGCCTACGGGATCGAATTAGCTTGCGCCTGCGGCGGCGTATCGGGGCCTGATCGACCACGACGACCGCGCTGACCCGACCGGACAGCTCGGCGAGTCCGAGCGCGCTTTCCGCACCCCAAGAATGTCCGATCGCGGTGGCATCGGCGATATCGAGCTGTCCGAGACCGTTCGCTCCGAGCGATAGCGCGACCGCGCGCCGATCCGACTCGCGCCGATCCGACTCACACGGTGTCGCTGACCGATTGCTGACACCGCGCCGAGTTCAATGGTGAGCGTGGTCGAAACCCCGGTATCACCGACGCGGGAGTTGCCCATCGCCGATCGCCGCGTGCGGCGGATGCAGCGGGGCGACAAATATCGACTGACCGCGATCGGTGGTTTGGCAGCGTTATCGCTGGATGCGCTGTCCAGCGTGGCATACGGTCCCGAGGCGATCGTGCTGGTTCTTGTCGCGGCGGGCGCGGCGGCGGTGTCGTGGACATTGCCGGTGTCGCTGGCGATCGCGACACTGTTGCTGGTGTTGGTGCTGTCGTATCGGCAGGTTATCGCCGTACATCCGGATGGCGGCGGTTCCTATGCGGTGGCGAAGAAGGATCTCGGTCGCGGTGCCAGTTTGCTCGCGGCGGCGAGTCTGGTGGTGGACTACGTGCTGACCGTCGCGGTAAGTCTCGCGGCCGGTGCGGCCAGTTTGGCCAGCGCGTTTCCGGTGCTGGCCGATCATCTGCTGCTGATCACGCTGAGCGGACTGGCGCTGCTCACGGTGATCAATCTGATCGGGGTGGCCGAATCGGCGAAAGTGCTGATGGGGCCGGCACTTCTGTTCATCGTCGCGATTCTCGCGGTGATCGTGGTCGGGCTGTTCCGCTCGACACCGGTCGCGGTGATCGGTACCGATCCGGGGCCGATCGTGCCATATGACACCGTCGGAATTCTGTTGCTGCTCAAGGCATTTTCGGCCGGGTGCTCCGCGTTGACCGGGGTCGAGGCGATTGCCAATGCCGTGCCGTCGTTCCGGTCGCCCGCGGTGCGACGGGCCCAGCACACCGAGGTCGCGCTCGGCGTGCTGCTGTGCACGATGCTGCTCGGTTTGGCGCTGCTCATCCGTCGCCATCACGCGGTGCCGCGCGGCGATGTCACCCTGCTCGCGCAATTGTCCGCGGCGGCATTCGGGACCGGGTGGCCGTTCTATGTGACCAGTCTGGCCGTCACGCTGGCGCTCTGCCTGGCCGCCAATACCAGCTTCGGCGGACTGCCGGTGCTGCTGTCACTGCTTGCGAAAGACCACCGGGTCGCGCACCTGTTCGCGTTGCGCTCCGAGCGCCCGGTTTTCCGCTATGGTGTTGCGGCCCTTGCCATTCTGGCCGCCACGGTGCTGCTCGTCGTGCATGCCGAAACCCATCGTGTGCTACCGGTTTACGCCGTCGGCGTCTTCATCGGGTTCACCATCAGCCAGACCGGGCTGGTGCGGCACTGGCGCGAGCAGCGTGGATCCGGTTGGATTCCGCGCGCCATCCTCAACGGCTTCGGTGCGCTGCTCACTGCCGTCGCCGCCGTGGTTCTGCTCATCGAGAAGTTCAACGAAGGCGCGTGGCTACTGCTGATCATCGTGCCCGCGTTGATGACCCTGTTCGCCCGCACCGAAAACTACTACCGCAGCGTCGCCGATCAACTGAGCCTCGGCCGAATCCCCTTCCTCCCACCGCAATCTCCGGATCAGGAACCGATGCTCATCGTGGTTCCAGTTGTCGCGGTCAGCGAGGTCACCGCCCGTGCCCTACGCACGGCCCAAGCCTTCGACGGCGAAATCGTCGCCGTCGCAGCCGAAATCGACCACGCCGCTACCCGGCGACTCAGCGCCCAATGGAAGCAGTGGGATCCGGGTGTCCCCCTCACCGTCCTCCCGAGCCCACGCCGCAGTCTCATCACCACCCTCGTCGGCTACGTTCGCGCCCAAACCCGAACCGGCCGCCAAGTCACCGTTCTCCTGGCCCAGGTAGAAGCCGCCCACTGGTATCACCGCCCCCTGCACAACCCGCGCGGCCCCGTCCTGGCCGCCACCCTCCGCGCCCGCACCGACGCGGTAATCGCCACCCTGGCCATTCGCCTCGACTGAACAGTGTGGGTGCGACAAAGTCTTCCCGACGCAACTCGGCACCATCGCGTCCCAAGCGTCCAACGGCTTCGACATCACCGCCATAGCCGTCCTCTAGCCGCGACAGCAGAGTCAGTGGGTGCTGAACAGTCCGGCGTTGCTTCGGATGTAGATGTAGAGAAGGGGCGGGACAAGGCCGCAGAACAGGAGCAGCAGGGTGCGCCAGTCGCTGCCCAGCATGATGTCGCCGCCGGGGCCGGTTACGGAGCAGGTCAGGAAGCCGAGGGTCCAGGCGGCTATGGGGAGGAACATTGCGCTTACCCGGTGGGTGATGGAGCGGACCCCCATTACCAGGAGGACGTTTACTACACCGGCCAGCACTGCGGACAGGGGGAAGGCGACGGTGTCGATATAGGTGGGGAGGTAGAGGACCTCGAGGGCGAGGGTGATCAGGGCGTCCAAGACCAAGACGGCGATGATCACCGGACCCAGGGGCAGGTTTTCATGGGCGCCGTAGGTGCGGTCCGGTGCCTTGTCGAAGGTGACGTTCACGGCTGCGCCTCGCTGACGCTCGGCTCCAGCGTGCGCGACGGCGCGCTGTGTCGATGGTTCACTCGCTGACGCTCGCTCACGCGACCGGCGGGAAACCGAGGAGGGTGAGCAGGTGGCTCTGCATATCGACGAACGCGTACAGCACCGACATGTAGAGGTCGTGCTGTTGCTGCGCGCCAGGGCGCAGGCTGTCCACGAAGGCAGCGATGGCGTTCTGCAGATCCCAGTTGTACATGGTCGGAGTCTAAGCCGAAATCACTCGCCTTCAATGGGGATGTTTGCGATGACCGGGAATTCTCCGGTATAGCCCTTGCGCATCCGGGCGATCTCGAGCACCCGTTTGCGAGCGGCGAACCAGCCGAAGATCAGCGCCGGAATGAGCACCACGAGCGAGGCGACGGTCCAGGTGCCGACCGGATAGTCGACGCCGGTGAGCACCACCACGAAGAACAGGAATACCAGCGTGATCAGGCCGGTCCACGGCGCACCCCACATGCGGAACTGCGGCCGCTGGAGTTTGCCATGCTTCCACCAGCGCCATAACTGCAATTGGCACAGCACGATGGTGGCCCACGACGCGATAATGCCGAGCGAGGCCATATTCAGCACGATCTCGAAGGCGCGCTCGGGCACGATGCCGTTGAGCGCGATACCGCAGAGCGCGATCAGGCTGGTCAGCATGATGCCGCCGTAGGGCACGCCATTACTGCCCATCACCCCGGTGAACTTGGGCGCGCTGCCGTTCATCGACATCGACCGCAGAATGCGCCCGGTGGAATACAGGCCCGCATTCAGACTGGAGAAGGCCGCCGTCAGCACGACGACGTTCATGACGCTGCCGATACCGGGCACACCGAGCATGGTGAAGAAGGTGACGAACGGGCTCTCGCCGGACTTGTAGCTGGTGTAGGGCAGCAGCAGTCCGAGCAGCACGAGCGAGCCCACGTAGAAGACCGCGATCCGCAAGATGACCGAATTGATCGCGCGCGGCATGATCTTCGCCGGATTCTCCGTCTCCCCCGCCGCGGTGCCCACCAATTCCACAGCGGCATAAGCGAATACGACACCCGAGGTGACCACGACCAGCGGCAGGATCCCGGTCGGGAAGAGTCCGCCGTGATCGGCGACGACGCTCGGACCGGTCGCCGCACCCTTGACGGTGAATCGGCCGATCAGGAATACCGTGCCGATGATCAGGAACGCACTCAGCGCTGCCACCTTGACCAGCGCGGCCCAGAATTCCATCTCACCGAACCACTTCACCGAGACCAGATTGACCCCGAGCACGAGCACAAGCGCGATGAACGCGAGCACCCACTGCGGTACATGAGTGAATCCGGCCCAATAGTGAAAATATTGGGCAATCGCGGTGGTATCGGCGATACCGGTCATCGACCAGTTCAGGAAGTACATCCATCCGGCAATGAATGCGGCCTTCTCACCGAAGAATTCGCGGGCATAGGAAACGAACGAACCGGACGACGGCCGGTGCAGCACCAGCTCACCGAGCGCGCGCAGAATGAAGAATACGAATACACCGCAGACCGCGTAGACCACGAAAAGCCCTGGTCCCGCACTCGCGAGCCGACCTCCCGCACCGAGGAACAGACCGGTGCCGATCGCGCCGCCCATGGCGATCATCTGCAGCTGACGCGGTTTGAGACTCTTGTGGTATCCGTGATCCTCGATGCTGAGGTGAGCTTTGTCGCCGACCGCTGTCATGAACCGCTGTGTCCTCCACATCGATGTCCGAAATCACGAAGACGGTACTCGCCGCCGAAAATGGCAACGACAGCAACCCTCAGGCAACGCTCGGAAATTACAAGCCCGCGAACAAGTCGTGTTCACGCCCGTCGGCCCCGACCGGACCGCGCGTACCACGGACCAAAATGAAGTGCTCCTCCGGAAGTACCGGCTGCGCAACATTATTGGACAGCGCGAACTCGCGCCCCGACGGCGCGACCGTCACCTGCGTGGCATGCGCCCGCAATGCCGCCCGCTTGGCGGCCAGCGAGTCGGATACATCGATGGTGGTCGTCACTGTATGACTCGGCACGCTCGCGAGTTCCCCGGCGCCGGGCAACCGCCAGCCGCGCGGCAATGCGCCGGGCAGCCCCTCCACGGTCCGCCGGCCCAGCGCCTCGGTGTGCAGGCGCAACATATCTGCGTCGGTGACCGTCCAATAGAACTTCGGGGTGTCCCAGCCCTGCTCGGCCGCCGCGGTCACCGCCGCCGAGGTGACCCAGTGCGCCCGAATATGGTCCGGATGCCCGTAACCACCGCGCGGGTCATAGCCGATCACCACCTCGGGCCGCAGTTCCAGCACGATCGCGGTCAGTGCCTCCACCGCGGCGGCACCGGAATGCACGAAGGCCCGCGGATTCTCCGCCGCCGCCGTACCCGCCATACCGGAGTCGCGCCAGCGGCCCGCACCGCCGAGGAACCGCGGCGGTCCGGCCTTCAGCGCGGTCAACGCCTTGGTCAGCTCCGCGATCCGGTAGCCGCCCAACTGATCGGCGTGCCCGGCGGCCAACTGTGCCCATTCGTCGCCGATCACCTCACCCTCTTCGCCGAGAGTGCAGGTCACCACCGTCACCGGTACGCCGCGGCGGCGGTAGTGCGCGATGGTGCCCCCGGTGGTGATGGACTCGTCGTCCGGATGGGCGTGCACCAGCAGCAGTCCACCGGTCATGGGATCCTGCGCCACATCGCCGCATCACCGAAGATGCCGACCTGAATGGCACCGCTCAACGACGCACCGTCCACGCGCGGGCCGGATGCGGCGACCACATTGTCCTGCACGATCGGCAGCACCGTCGCCAATGCCCACAGCCGCGGCTCGGCATCGGCCAGCGCCCGGCCGACCTCGACACCGCGCAACGATTCGTCGATCGAGGGCTGCAGTCCGGGATCGCAGATGCCGGACAGATTGCTCGGCGCCTTCTTGGCCGCCTCGACGGCGGTCTGCGAATCCCCGTTGGTGGCACCGGTATCCACCGGCGGGCAGCCGTAACGTGATGCGAGCACGGTGGCCGGATCCGAACCGGCGACCTCCCAGCCGACGATGGCGTCCACGCCGCTCTCGGTGAGTTCCTTGCCGTAGAGGGCATCGGCCGCGAGACTGCGCACGCTGGCATCGATTCCGGCACTGCGCAATTGGTCCGCGGCGGTATTGGCGACGGCGAGCGCGGTGGCGTCACCGGTTACCGCGCCGATCCGAATCGCCAGTGCCTTACCGTTTTTCGCGACCGAGCGGGGCTGCGGCGCGGGTGAGGTAGGCGACTGCACCGGCGGTGTCTCCGGCGCCCGACCGTAACCCGCCTCAGCCAACAGTGCGAACGCCTCCTCGGCGGACGGTCGCGGCGGCGCGGTCGGTGCATATCCGGGATCCGACGGTGTCAAGATCTGCGCGCGCACCGGCTCGACCCAGCCGCCGGTCTGCCCGGCGACGGTCGCCAGCAGCGTCGGATCGATCAGCGCGATCACCCCGCGCCGCACCCGTGGATCACTGAGATCGCCACTGCGCCCATTGATTGCGAATTGCAGCTCACGCGACTGCGGCATGATCACGGTGCGCACCGACGGGATCGCCGCCAGCTGCGCCTGGGTCGCGACACCACCGTGCACCAGCGCCATCTGCGCGTCACCGGTGCGCAGTGAATCGGCCAGCTGCGCGGGAGTTCCGCCGCGGCGCAACAGAATCTGATCCGGAGCCGCGGGCGTACCCCAGTACCGATCATTGCGTTCGAGCAGGATCTCGTCGCGTCCGCGGTCGGTCGATTTGATCCGGAAGTTGCCGCCCGATACCTGAACGCCCTCGACCAGACCGGTGGCGAAACCGCCGGGCTGGTCCTTGATCAGATGCGAGGGCAGCAGATTCGTGAACAGCTCACGCCACGCCGGATACGCCTCGGTCATCGTGACGGTGACCGTCTTGCCGCCGCCGGAGGAGCTGATATCGGCAATGTGGCGATAGCCCGCCGGATCGACGACACCCGGCTGGGTGATCATCTGCTGCCACAGGAACCGGAAATCCTCCGCCGCGATCGGCGCACCATCGGACCAGTTCGCCTGGTTGCGCAGCGTATAGGTGATGGTGAACGGTTCCTGCGCGGTCACCTCGGCCGAGACCACCAGCGCGGTATCCGGCACCCATTCGGTGGCGCCCGGCACGCCGGGATTCGGTACCGGCCGGAACGGGCTCGGCAGCACCATCGAGCTCACCGCAGCGGTGGCCGGTGACTGATCGGAACGCAGGTGCGGATTGAATCCGATGCCGATGTCGTCGATGGCCACCACGACGGTGTTCTTGCCGGGCTTGGCCGGTGTCGTCTTCGGGCTGTCGGTGCTCTCGATCGGCGGTGGCGGATTCGCGGTGCAGCTGGCGAGCACCATGGAGGAGGCCGCCATCATGATCAGCATCGCGCGTCGTATAGCCCCCGAGCTCACCTGCCGCACTCTACTTGGCCTCGCCGTCGCTCGGCCGAGTAGACCGCGACCTTGCCGAAATGGCCCCATGCCTTACAGCGCAGCCCGGTCCCGAGCCTTCCGTCGCGACAGTTCACGACCGCGTTCGGTGGCACCGAGGATGACCTTGCGCACCCGCACGATCTCCGGCGTGACCTCGACACATTCGTCGGCGGCACAGAACTCCATCGCCGCCTCCAGGTCGAGCTGCAGCGGCTTGGCGAGCGTCTCCATCACATCGGCGGTCGAGCTGCGCATATTGGTCAGCTTCTTCTCGCGGGTGACATTGATATCGAGATCCTCGGCGCGCGGGTTGATGCCGACGACATGCCCCTCGTAGGTGTCCGCACCCGGCTCCACGAAGAACTGACCGCGATCGGCCAACTGGATCATGGCGAACGGGGTCACCGAGCCCGCGCGGTCGGAGACCAGCGAACCGGTGTGGCGGGCGCGGATCTCCCCGGCCCACGGTGCGTAGCCGTGCGAGACCGCATTGGCGATACCGGTGCCGCGGGTTTCGGTGAGGAAGTCGGTGCGGAAGCCGATCAGGCCGCGCGAGGGAACGATGAACTCCATCCGCACCCAGCCCGCGGCGTGGTTGTTCATCTGGACCATCTTGCCCTTGCGGGCGGCGAGCAGCTGGGTGATCGCGCCGAGGTACTCGTCGGGGCAGTCGATGGTCAGCTCTTCGTAGGGCTCGTGCACCTTGCCGTCGACCTGCTTGGTGACCACCTGCGGCTTGCCGACGGTCAACTCGAAGCCCTCGCGACGCATCTGCTCGACCAGGATGGCCAGCGCCAGCTCACCGCGGCCCTGCACCTCCCAGGCATCCGGGCGCCCGATATCGAGCACGCGCAGCGAGACATTGCCGACCAGTTCGGAGTCCAGGCGCGACTTCACCATGCGGGCGGTCAGCTTGTGGCCCTGTACCCGGCCGACCAGCGGCGAGGTATTGGTGCCGATGGTGACCGAGATGGCGGGCTCGTCGACCGTGATGCGCGGCAGCGCAACGGGATTGTCGATATCGGCGAGGGTGTCGCCGATCATGATGTCCGGGATGCCCGCGATGGCGACGATGTCACCGGCCACCGCGACCTCACCGGGCTGCCGCTCGACACCGATGGTCTGCAGCAACTCGGTGATCTTGACCTGCTTGACGCCGTCGGCGTGCATCCACGCGACGTTCTGGCCCTTGCGCAGCTCACCGCTGTAGATGCGGACCAGCGCGAGACGACCGAGGAAGGCCGAGGCGTCGAGGTTGGTGACATGCGCCTGCAGCGGCGCGGTCGGATTGCCCTTGGGCGCCGGGATGTTCTCCAGCAGCACGTCGAACAGGGCGTCCAGGTTGTCCGCGGCCGGCGCACTGCCGTTCTCGGGACGTTCCTTGGAGGCCTTGCCCTCACGGCCGGAGGCGTAGAGGACCGGCAGGTCCAGCGCGAGTTCGGCGGCCTCGGCGGCCTCGTCGTCCAGATCGGAGGCCAGGTCGAGCAGCAGATCGTGGCTCTCCTCGACAACCTCTTCGATGCGGGCGTCGGGGCGGTCGGTCTTGTTCACCACCAGGATGACCGGCAACTTCGCGGCCAGCGCCTTGCGCAGCACGAAGCGGGTCTGCGGCAGCGGCCCCTCGGACGCGTCGACCAGCAGCACGACACCGTCGACCATGGACAGACCGCGCTCGACCTCACCACCGAAATCGGCGTGGCCCGGGGTGTCGATGACGTTGATCACGGTGACCGAACCGTCCTGATGGTGCCGGTGCACCGCGGTGTTCTTGGCGAGAATGGTGATGCCCTTCTCGCGCTCCAGGTCACCGGAGTCCATCACGCGATCGACGAGCTCAGCGCGTTCGGCGAAGGCGCCGGACTGGCGCAGCATGGCGTCGACCAGCGTCGTCTTACCGTGGTCGACGTGGGCCACGATGGCGACGTTGCGAAAATCGCGTGCAGACGACACGCCTCAATCCTCCTGCTGTTGGTATAGATGCCGGCCGACCCCTTGCAAACAGGTGGAGAATCGAAACTCACCAGGGCATTGCGGCCAGTTACACAGTACCGGCATCCGAGTGGCTCGCCGACCACGCACTCCGCTAAGGGTATGCTAACCAATCATGGGCAAGGTCAAGGCGAAGAAGGTTTCTAGCCTCAAACCGAAGAAGAAGTGCTGTCGCAAGAAGACGCGCTGCTTGAAGTGCCCGGTTGTCATCATGCGGATGAAACGCCTGGAAGCGGCCGGTTGCTGCGGTAAGGAACTGAAGAAGGGCCTCAAGAAGGCCCGCGCCGCCTGATCGACGAATCCGGATTCCCTGATGCCTTCGCGCGCCTCGGGGTACAACTCGAATATGAGCGAACGCAGTGAGCGAACAAACAACACAGCCGCCCGAGCGGTCATGCCGGAGCCGAGCGCCAGCGAGGTGCAGGCATGAGCGAACGCAGTGAGCGAACAAACAACACAGCCGCCCGAGCGGTCATGCCGGAGCCGAGCGCCAGCGAGGTGCAGGCATGAGCGCTCCGAAATTAACTGAGGCAGAACTCACCGAAGCTTTGACCGAACTGTCGGACTGGACCCGGTCCGGCGACACCATCGCCCGCACGATCCAGGCCGACACCTTTCCCGCGGGCATCGAACTCGTGCGTCAGGTCGCCGAAGTCGCCGAGAAAGCGAACCATCATCCGGATATCGATATCCGCTGGCGTCGGGTGACCTTCACCCTCTCGACCCACGACTCGGGCGGACTCACCGCGCTGGACGTGTCGCTGGCTCGCGAGATAGATCGTCTTGCGGCGCAATCCGATTGACCATGCGCCCCGACCAGATCACCCAGCCGTAGAGCACCAGCACGCCGAGCACGTCCACGGCGCCGAGCCAGGACAGCACCCCCGGCCGTGAGATGGTCCAGATCGACGGCTGGGCGAACGAGAGCACCCACGGCACGCCGACCAGGGTCGTCACCAACCAATATCCGGCGAGTATCCGAGCACCGGGCGCCTGCCGCAGCGGACCGTACACCAACCACATCACCGTGGGCAGCAGCCACACGAAGTGATGTGACCACGAGATGGGCGAAACCATCAGCCCGAACAGTTGCACGATGATCAGGGTGCCCAACCGATCGTCGGGACCCAGTGCGCGCCAAGCGAAGAAAGCCAGGATGGCGACCACCACGACGGCCGCCGACCACCACGGCCCGGATTGGACGTCATGGCCGAGCAGCCGGCTCAGCGCACCGCGTAGGGACTGATTCCAGACCGAGCCCACCGGACCGATCCGATCCGCGTCACCGAGCAGCGTGCCGAAGTACCGCTTGGCCTCCTTGTGGTTGATCAGGAAGCTGACCCCGACCGTCGCACCGAAAACCACCGCCGACCACACCGCGGTCCCCCACCGCCGCCGCGCTACGAAGTACAGCCCCGAAATCGCCGGTGTCAGTTTGATTCCCGCGATCACACCGATCAGTCCGCCGGACAGCCACCATCGCGAACTGCGCACCGCGAGCATGGCCCCGAGCACCAGGAACACATTGACCTGGCCGTAGTCGATGGTGGTCCGCACCGGCTCCATCCAGATGCCGATCGCGGTCCACCAAACCGCGGCGGTGCGCCACCGCGGCTCGCGCATCCGCTCCGCGCCGAGGATCAATTCGAAGGCGATCCACACCACCACATACAGCGCGACGACAATGGCCAGCAGCCAGAGCACCGCGATCACGGTGAACGGAAAATAGTGCAGCGGGAAGAACACCAGCGCCGCGAACGGCGGATAGGTGAACGGCAGCGGGAAGTCCGGGGTCTTCTCGGCGTAGGTGAAGTCATAGAGGCGGTCGGTGAGCAGGGCCGCCGAACCGTCCACATAGACGTGCAGATCGACGAGATTCATCCCGTTCTTCGTCAGCAGCATCCACAGCAGCCTGGCCAACACGGACAGACCGAGCACCGGCACAGCCAATCGGAGACTTCGGTTCAATTCGCAGGCTTTCGAGTCGGTTCCGGGAAGGCTGCGACTAGCCTAACCGGCGCCGTGAGAGATCCCATCAATCCCCTGGACCGACCCCGGCGTGCACGTCGAGCCCGGACACGGTACCTTTCGTACCGCAACCGCCGATTACCACTGATAACATTTGCATCACCTTTCACTCTGGTAACAGCGGAAAAGCGCTAGCGTCTGATAACACTGATCGTCCACAACAGAAGTAGGGGCACGGCGGCTGTACAACATGCAGTCATGTCCCTAGAGTGACCCCGAAACGATGGCTTTTTGCATCGCTCCTGTGATGTACCCGAGGTTAAGGACGGCTAGACCAGTGCTTCGCACCCGAGGATCGCGGATTGTCTTTTCCGCGCTCGCCATCGCAGCGAGCGCGTCGCTCGTTGCGCCGTCGACGGCAGTCGCGGCACCGGCCCCCGCGCCCGTTGCACCGAGGAACACCATTCCGATGGTTCCCGAGGGCGTCCCGATCGATACGCTCGCCTCGCTGGCCCCGGCCATTGTCGGCGCCATCGCCGGGCCAGCCGATGCCAAGCCCATCGCGGATGCCCCGAAGAACGCCATCCTCGACCAGGTCCGGGCGCTGCTCAACGCGCTGAACCTGCCGCCGCAGATCAAGTCCACGCTGGAACGGATCATCACCTTCCTGGATGGCAGCGGCGGCGGCGGCCCCGAGGTCCCGCAGGGCGGCCCGGCCATCGCCCAGTTCCTCTATCCGAGCATCGGCAAAGGCTGCATCGGCGACGGCGCCGATTCGATCGGCACCGCACTCGCCGTTCCCGGCCCGGCCGAGCTGCCGCCGCCGGGACCGCAGGCCGGTCAGACCGGATTCGTATTCACCGCGCTCGGCACCAAGTCGCCGACGCCGGATCAGAATCCGCCGATGACGGTCCAGTGGCTGAACCTCGACACCCGTCAGTCCGGCGTCCAGCCGCTGACCGACGAGGCGCACATCAACCCGGATGGTCCGGCCACGCTTTCGGCGATCGTCAACACCGGCTCGGGCCGGGTCGTCGCGGTCGTCGGTGGTTCGCTGACCACCCAGGCCGCTGACGCCGCCCCGCGGACCTGCTCGTTCCTGCCGATGCTCGGCTTCTTCAACGTCGCCTAGCTGGTGCTTCAGAAGCCCGGTGCACCTGAGGGGTCACCGGGCTTCGCTCTTTGTCGACACATGTGGTGCGAATCGCCGCGATAGCGCGCCGTCTCGAAGGGACTGTGGTAGACCGAAGTCATGGCGGCTGTCGATGATTCGCTTCGGTCCGGTCCCTCGATCCATCCGGGTCATTCGATCCGGAGCAGGCGTTCGCGTCGATCGATCCTGTCCTTCCGCTCGGAAGGCTCGATTCTGTCCATCGGCTCGGCCTACTCGATCCTGTCGATCGGCAGTGTGGGCTCGGTGCTGTCCATCGGGGCCGTCGGATCCTTCGGCTCGGTGATCTCGTCCTTCTCCATCGGCAGCCTCGGCTCCGCCTTTTCCGGCATCTCCCGCTGGTCGCTGTTCTCCTGGCGCGGCGACCACGAGGCACCCGACAACCGCCCCACCCTCCGCGTCGTCCCCGACGACGAACCCGAACTCCGCCTGGCCCCCACCTGCCACTGCCAAACCTAACGGATCAAGATCAGGTGGAATCCATGGCGGCATCGGTCGAGAAGCCCCCGCCACCAGTGCCACCTGATCTTGATCCGTTCACCACTGGCCGTATTCGGCGGCGAGGATGTTGTTGACGTCGACGCCGATGCCGTCGATGGCGCGTTTGTCGATTTCGATTTGGTGTAGGTGCGCGGCGGGGTGTACGAAACCCTTGGGTGTGCCCCAGTTGTGCTGCCAGTACCAGGAACCCAGGCCTGCGGCGCGTGCCAGTTCGATGGTGGGCGCATTGGCGTAGATGCCGACGTTCTGTTTGCCGAGCACGGACTCCCAGCCGAGGATGTACGGCGCGATCATGGTCGCGAAATCGGCCGGGGTCGGATTGTCGTCGATGGACGCGTAGATCGGCCGGTTCTCCGGACCGCCCGCGGCCAGATGCAGTTCCAGGCCGCGGTCGGCGTGCTTCTTGCCCGCCTCCAGGCCACCGCGCCAGTCGGCGGTCGGGCCCTTGCCGAACTGGTAGTTCGACACGATCGTCAGCCCGGCAGCGTGCAGTTGGTCGACCTCCTTGGCGCGCAATGGCTTCCCCTCCATCCATTCGGCGCCGGGACGACGATCGGAGACGTAGCGGATGACGCCGAGGTGACCGTCATCCAGGATCGCGCCGGCGGACGGAACACCGCCCGCGTAGTCGACGAGGGTGCCGAGCACACCGGCCGCCGAAGCGCGGGGCGCGGCGATCCCGACGGCGGCGGCCGCGGCGGTGTAGGCGAACAGCTGGCGGCGAGACACAGAGATGGAACGCATCGCAGGACTCCTTCGCGCAAACCCGACATGGACAGGTAGCGTGCCCGGCGCACCTTCCCCAAGGTTCACTCGCGCGCCGGGAGCCTCGAACGTGCACTCATTTCACCATATTCACATTGGAACCGCCAGACCCACTGGAAACAGGAATTCACACTTGCCACACAGGTAAAGCGGTGGTTCTAGGCGATGCTGTCGAGCCGCGCCGCGACATCGATCGTGCGGCCCGAACTGTCGCTGAGTTCCTCGCGCACCACCCCGGCAACCTGCGCGAGGACCTGCTTCTTGATACCGGCCAGCACACCGAGCGTCGCCGCCCGCATCCCGCGCGCCTTGAACTCCAGCCGCAGGTCCTCGGCCGCGGGCGGCGGCACATCGATGACGATCAGCAGCGGATCGGCGGCCCGCGCGGTCAGCACCAGTGGAATCTCGACGTCGGCGCGATAGTGGTTGGCCTTGAGCACATCGACGGTGATATCCAGGCTCACCGGCAGTGTCAGATCGAAGGAGACCGGCTCGTCCGAGCGATCCGTCAGCTGCGGCACTCGCACATCGCCCTGCACCGTGACGGTGGCGGAGTCGCGCGGTCCGGCGCGCAGCGGCCCGACCTCGATGGGACGGCCCGCCATCCGCTCGGCGAATTCGAAGACCCGATCGCGGGTCACGATGCGGGAGAAGAACTGATGTCCGAACTCGTCGTAGCCGATCCAGTCGAATTCGGCCTGGTCGACGTGCTCGGAACGGACGCCGTTGATGATGGCCTCGACGTCGAAGACCCGGCCGCGCCGCGCCTGCGGTTCGGCGAGCATCGCATTCACCCGATTGGCGACCTCGCGCTGCACCACCCCGGCGATCGGATCGAGCAACCACTCCCAGGCCGAATCGATGGCCTGGGCACGCAGCACGAAGCTGACATCACGCGAGGTGATCGGCGGGATATCGATGACGATGAGCAGCGGATCCGCGGTGCGCGCATGCAGCGTGAGATCGATTTCGGCGACCGCCTCCAGCCGCATTTTCCGCCCGCCGAGCAGCACCTTCACCGACATCGTCAGCGGCACGGTCACCTCGAAGGTGACATGCGGGCCGTTGCGCAGAATGACCGGCTTGCCCACCTTGCCCTCGGCCATGAATCCGGCTAAACCCACTGGTCCGAGGGAGAACGGGCCGATTGTGATGCCGTGATCGGTCATCGCGGAGACGGCGGCCTCGATCCGTTCGGCCGTCACCGCGTGGGTGACGAACCGTTCCCCGAAGTCGGCATAGTCGATCCACACGGGATCGTCGGTCTTTTCCTCGATTGGCAGCATCAGAGTTTCCGAAACCCTCACCTCTCAACGGACAACCGACACGGTACGCGACGCAGATTTCGGCGAGGTCGGGCCGACATCCCCCCACCCAGAGGTCCCTGTCCTGCTGATGAGGGGGTAGCAGGACAGGGACCGAAAGACGGCGCTGCCGGGCGCCGCCTAGTCAATGGTAAGTGCTAGCGGAGGACCCGCCGACAATGCATGGCCACTAGGAAGACCGGCTGAGTCCCAACACTATTCACAAACGACCGAATCCCACCACCCCCGGCACCTCCACCAGTGCGAAACGATGGATCGCGACCTCGCCGAATTCATTGCCACCCATGGTTGTCACGGTGCCGTTCGCGGCCGTGAGCACGAAATTCGTGTGCTGATCGAAGGGACTCCCCTCGGCGTAGAGCAGCACGTCACCGGTACGCGGCTGATAGCCCGAACCGATCGGCGCGAAGCGGTCCGCGCCTTGGTAGTACTCCTGCAGCGTGTACACGCCCGGAATCCGCCACGATCCGGAATTCGGATTGGCCAGCGGCGCCCCCGCCTCGCGCAGCACCCAGCTGACGAAGTCGGCGCACCACGGTTCGTCGGAACCTTCGGCGTACTTCGGACCATCGCCCTGCGCCTTGAATTCGCGTTCGAGGACCGCGACGATCCGTCCCTGTGCGGGGTCCAGCCCGGACCTGTCGATCGCGGGAAATGTGGTCAAGCGGTCTCCGGCGATTGCGGGTTGTGCGCGATCCTGCCACCAGCGCACCCCGACCACACCTGCCGCGACCAGCACAACCACCACCAGGCCCAGCACCGGCCACCAGTACCGTCGCCGCTCGGCCACCTCGTGCTTCGACATATTCCCCCTCCAGGCTTTCGACTCCTGATCCTTAGGACGAATGGGCCCGCCCCGCGGTTCCCGCGGATGCGGTTTCAACTGAATGGGTGCGGGGCAGTCTCTCGAAGGCACGGCGGCAGTGGACAATTGCCGACTGCCGTACCGCGCGAATTCGTACCGGTCGAGCGGCAGGCGCGATAGTCTCCCGAGGACACCGGGCAACGGGGAGGTAAGGCCCTGGACACACTGTGGACATTCGTGGTGCATCGGCGCGCACAGCTGGTCACCGATTCGTATCTGCATGTCTCGGCGGTGGTGCAGTCGATACTGCTCGCGACGATCGTGGCCGTGCTGATCGGCATCCTGGTCTACCGCAGCCCGATCGGATCCTCGGTGGCGACGGCGCTGGCCAGCGCCATTCTCACCGTTCCGTCGTTCGCACTGCTCGGGCTGCTGATTCCATTCCTCGGACTCGGTGTCGGACCGACCATTACCGCGCTGGTGCTCTATGCCCTGCTGCCGATTCTGCGCAACACCATCATCGGGTTGGCCTCGGTGGACCCGGCGATCGTGGACGCCGCGCGCGGGGTCGGCATGAATCGGCTCCGGGTGCTCGCGCGCATCGAATTGCCGCTGGCCTGGCCATCGATCCTGACCGGGATGCGGGTCAGTACCCAGATGATCATGGGCATTCTGGCCATTGCCGCCTATGCCAAGGGACCCGGACTCGGCAACCTGATCTTCTCCGGCCTGGCCCGGCTCGGTAGTCCGAATGCGGTGCCGCAGGCGCTGGTCGGGACGATCCTGATCGTCGTACTCGCGCTGGTCCTCGATGGGATCTTCGTCATCGTCGGGCGACTCACCACCTCGAGGGGAATACGTGACTGATACCGAAATCCGCGGCGACAGTACGGCATCGGCGGTGTCCGGCGTCGAGATCGTGCTCGACGAGGTCACCAAACACTATCCGGGCCAGCGCGATCCGGCCGTCGACCGGGTTTCGCTGACCATCCCGGCGGGCGAAATCGTCGTCCTCGTCGGGCCGTCCGGCTGCGGTAAGACCACCACCATGCGGATGATCAACCGCCTCATCGAGCCGACCTCGGGCACCATCACGATCGGCGGGCGCGATGTCACCGGTGTGAATCCGGACCAATTGCGCAGGGGCATCGGCTATTCCATCCAGCAGGCCGGGTTGTTCCCGCATCTGACGGTCGCGAAAAACGTTGCGACAGTGCCCGGTCTGATCGGCTGGGATCGCAAGAAGGTCGCCGCGCGGACCGACGAAATGCTCGAGCTGGTCGGCCTCGATCCCGATACCTACCGCGACCGCTATCCCAGGCAGCTCTCCGGCGGCCAGCAGCAGCGCGTCGGGGTGGCCCGCGCTTTAGCGGCCGATCCGCCGGTGCTGCTGATGGACGAGCCGTTCGGCGCTGTCGATCCGATCACCCGCGGTCTGCTGCAGGACGAGCTGCTGCGGCTGCAATCCGAACTGGGTAAAACCATCGTGTTCGTCACCCACGATTTCAACGAGGCGGTGAAGCTCGGCGATCGAATCGCGGTGCTGGGCAATCAATCCCGCATTCTGCAGTACGACACCCCGGCGGCGATCCTGGCAGATCCCGCGGATGAGACCGTGGCCGGTTTCGTCGGCGCGGATGCCTCGCTCAAGCAGCTCACCCTCACCCGGGTCCGCGATGTCGAGCTCGGCAGCTGCCCGACGGCCGCGGAGTCCGATTCGGCCGACAGCCTCCGCGCCGCGCTGGCCGGACGGGATTGGCCATGGGCGCTGATTCTCGACGCGCAGCAGCGGCCATTGCGTTGGGTGTCGAGTGAGCATCTGGCACAGGCGAATTCGTTGCGTGATGTCGGCTCTCCAGTCGGTGAGCAGCTGTCACTGCAATCGACACTGCAGGATGCGTTGGAGGCCTTGCTCGCCGAACAGACCGCGACCGCGGTCGTCACCGGTCGGCGCGGTGAATACGCCGGATTGATCACGATCGATACGCTCGTCGGCCATCTGTCGGCCATGCGCGCCACCCATGCGGGCGCCGAGACGGATGCGACGACATGACCACGGCGACCACCGCACCGGCCACGACATCGCCGACGACACTGCGTCGGGCCGAACGCATTCGGCTGCTGGTCCAACCGGCGGTTGTGCTCGTGCTCACCGCGGGTGTGCTGGTGTGGGCATTCCGGCGCGATCTCACCGTCACCCAGCAGGCCAGTATCAGCGTTTCCAATATCGCGACCGTCACCTGGCAGCATGTATTGATCACCGCAACGGTCGTGGTGATCGTCGTCGCGGTGGCGGTACCGCTGGGCACACTGCTCACCCGCCCCGGATATCGCCGTCTGGCACCGCTTTTCGTCGGTATCGCCAATATCGGCGCTGCCGCACCTGCGATCGGTCTGATCGTGCTGTTCTACCTCGCCACCCGCACCACCGGGTTCTGGATCGGCGTCGCGCCGATCGCCTTCTATTCACTACTTCCCGTGCTGCGCAATACGATCCTGGGCTACCAGCAGGTGGATGCCTCCGTCATCGATGCCGGACGCGGCCAGGGCATGTCGGCACTGACGGTATTGCGCCGCATCGAATTTCCGCTCGCCATTCCGTACATCCTGGCCGGGCTGCGCACCTCGCTGGTGCTGGCCGTCGGCACCGCGACGCTGTCGTTCCTGGTGAGCGCGGGTGGTCTCGGCATTCTGATCGATACCGGGTACAAGCTGCGCGATAACGTCACGCTGGTGGTCGGAGCCGTCCTCGCGGTCGCGCTGGCGCTGCTCGTCGACTGGCTCGGCGCGTTGGCCGAACAGTACTTGGGGCCGAGGGGGTTGAAGTGAGGGTGTGGGTGCTGGGCCTTGCCGCCGCATTCGTATTGAGCGCCTGCGGATTACAGTCCGGGAGCTCGGTGCCGCTGCGGGTGGGTCCCGGCAGTATTCGTCCGGTGCCCGAGCTCGACGGTGTCTCGATTACGGTGGGCTCCAAGGACTTCACCGAGCAGAACATCCTGGGATATCTCATCGAATTCGCCCTGTCCGCGGCGGGGGCGCAGGTCCGGGATCTGACGAATATCCAGGGCTCCAATAGTGTTCGCGATGCCCAGCTGCACGGTCAGATCGATATCTCCTACGAATACACCGGCACCGGGTGGATCAACTATCTCGGCAACGAGACGCCGGTTCCGGATGAGGTCGGGCAGTTCGAGGCGGTTCGCGACGCGGATCTGGCCGCGCACGGCATCGTGTGGACGGATATGGCTCCCATGAACAACACCTACGCGCTGGTGATGAGCGCCGATACCGCGAAGGAGACCGGTGTCGTCAGGCTGTCCGACTATGCCCGGCTGATCGCTACCGATCCGGCCGCCGCCGCGACGTGCGTGGGCACCGAATTCAATGTGCGCCAAGACGGTTATCCCGGAATGGCGCGCAAGTACGGAATCGATGTCGGCAAGGTGCGCAAGCAGATCGTGCAGGATGCGGTGGTCTATCAGGCCACCGCAGATGCCAAGCAGTGCCGGTTCGGCTCGGTCGCCGCCACCGACGGCCGGATTCCGGCACTCGGGCTCGTCTTGCTGAAGGACGATCTGGGCTTCTTCCCGAAATACAATGCGGCACTGGTGATGCGGAAATCCTTCGCCGACGCGCATCCACAGGTCGCCGACATCATGGCACCGATATCCAAGAAGCTGACCAATGCGGCGATCACCGAATTGAATCGCCAGGTCGACGTGAACGGACGCGAACCCGCTGAGGTAGCGCGGGATTGGATGGTGGCGGAAGGTTTCGTCACAGCTCGCTGACGGGTCCGAGCGGGCACTTTGCCCGCTCGGACCCGCTCGAATCAGGCTTGCGGATCGCGACCCAGGTAGCGCAGCAATTCGGCGACCGCCGTGTCATCGTCCGCGCCGTCGACGATCGCGGCGTAGGCGCCCCACTGACGCAGCGGCTCAACGATTTCCGCCTCTGGACCGCCGCCGGGCGCCGGGTTGATGGTCCGCGCCGCAGTGAGCAGGTGACCGGCGAGTTCATCGTTCAACGGGGACGGCTGTCCGGTCGCGATCGCGATATCCCAGGCGTGCACAGCCGCGTCCAAGGCGCACAGTACCGCGGCGACCGGGGTCGGCAGCGCCCCGTGCGGCAGCGGGGTGGGTACGGTCTCGGTCTCGTCGGTGACGGTGGCCCAGGCGGTTGCGGTCTGCTCGACCGCATCGCGCACCAACTCGGCGGCCGTGCCGTCGATGGCACCGGACGGGGCGAAGGGGTTGTAGGTGGGGCCGATTCCGATGCCGAGCGCCTTGGCGAAGGCGAGCTGATCGCCCGCGGCGTGCTGAATCACCTGCGTGACATCCCATTCCGAGCACGGGGTCGCCAGCTGCCACTGATCGTCGCCGATACCGGCGACCACATCGGTCAGAGCGCGGTAGGAGGTGGCGAGGACATCGCGCCAGACGGGGCGCAGGGTCGCGGTGGCGTCGGCGGCGGTGGTGGTGGTGATGTTCATGGCTGGCCTTTCTTTTTCCTTCTTGCTGATGTCACCAAGCCTATGAGGCCATTAGGCTAGTTTCGTTCCTAATACATCGGCTTCATTCAAAAAAGATTTCCGGAGGCGACGGTGGCGGCCACGACGACACGAGTTCTTCGCCTGCTCTCGCTGCTGCAGGACCGCGCGCATACCGGTCGTGAGCTGGCCGAACGGCTCGACATCACGGACCGGACGCTGCGCAACGACATCCAGCGACTGCGCGAACTCGGCTATCCGGTGCACGCCGAGCGCGGTGCGATCGGCGGCTACCGGCTCGGTCGCGGCAGCACGATGCCGCCGCTGCTGCTCGACGACGACGAGGCCGTCGCGGTGGCCGTGGCCATCGGACTGGCCGAGGACGGCTCCACCGGCATCGCCGATATCACCGAGAACGCCGCGCGCGCACTGGCGAAGCTCGAACAGATCCTGCCGAAACGCTTGCAGCGCAAGGTGACCGCACTGCGCAACGCGACCGCCATCGGACCGGCGACCACCGGCTCACGCGAACCGGATGCCCCGGTCCCGGCCGCGATACTGACCACGCTTGCGAGCGCGATCCGCGATGGCGCCACGGTGCGGATCGGGCTGGATCCCGACGCGGACAACGAAATCGAGCCCTATCGTCTGATCAACTGGCAGCGCCGCTGGTATCTGGTCGCCTACGATCTCGAAACCCATTCCTGGCGTGCGATTCCCGTCGCCCAGGTGCAGCGCGCCGGCGCGGGTTCGCGCCGCTTCGCCGCACGGTCACTGCCCGACGACGATCTGGTGGCCTTCGTCATGCGCCATATCGCCAGCACGGGCTGGAAGGTGCATGCCCGGGTGACGGTCCTGGCTCCCGCCGACACGGTGATCGCCCGCATCAACCCGGCCGTCGGCGTGGTGGAAGCCGTCGACGCCGATACCTGCATCCTGCTGACCGGCGCGGATGCCCTGGAGACCATTGCCATCTACCTGAGCATGCTCATGATGGACTTCCGGGTCGACGGCCCGCCGGAACTGGTTGCGCACCTGCGCACCCTCGCACGGCGTTATACCGAGTCCGTCGAACTGGCACCGTAGCGTTATCCAACGTCGCGGCAAGGCTTTTGGGTCGAAATTAGGGTGGAGTGGGTATGTGGACGGGGGGGATCAACTCTTGATCCCGAGGGAATCAGGAGGCATAGCACCATGGCGGATACCCGTCCTTCGATCGCCCGCTATCTGCGGGAACGCCGGGAAGCCGCTGGACTGACCCAGGCGGCGATGGCCGTGGCCACCGGATTCCCGCAGACGGTGATCCAGGATTTCGAACAGGGCGTGGTCGCGCCGACCTCTGCGACGCTGGGCAGGTTGTTCGATGCGCTGGGTGTACCGGTGTTCTACCGCGACCACATCGTGAGTCTCACGCAGGCGAGCCAGTTTCCGGAGACCTTCGGCCCGGTGCCGAGCGTGCCCCTGCCCACCGATCTGCGCACTTTGCGCGGCCTTGCCCAGCCCGCCTGGTTCCAGATCGTCCCGACCTTCGATCTGGTCGCCGCGAACTCCGCTTACCTGCGGCTATTTCCCGGACTCGAGCCCGGCGACAATATCCTCGAGTGGACGATGCTGAATCCGGAGGCCAGACAGGCCGTGCACGAGTGGCATAAGGAAGCGCATCTGATGGTCTACGCGCTGCGGATGATGGCGCCGGGGTTGGTGCCGCCGGAGCGGCTGGACAAGATCATCTCTGCCTGCCGGTCGGCACCGGAGTGGGAGCAACTGTGGCTCACCGATGTCGCACCGGCCGATATCGCCAGGCCATGGATCCACGTGCGCGATCCGGCCCGCCGCGAACTGCGCCGAATGACATTGAACGTCTTCATGTCCGAATTCCCGCGGCGACCATGGTGGATGTACACCCTGGTACCAACCGACTGAACCCCTGGCGGCCCGGCTCGCCACCCAGGCGGCCATTCATCGGCCCGAATGCGTGACCTGGGTGCGGTGCTCGATCCGGCCGGCAAATGACAACGGGGCCGATCCTCGCCGTTGAGGATCGGCCCCGTGGCCGTTCGGGCTCGTGACCCGATGATCAGGCGTGCCCGGCCTTATCGGCGGCATCGGCCGCCTTGCGCATCGGAATGACCAGCGTGAGCACGATGGCGACCAGGGCTGCGGCCGTGGCGATCAGGAAGGTGGTGTGGAAGCCGTCGCGCGAGGGCAGTACATGCGAGCCGAGCTGCATCGTCATATGGGCGAGCACCACGCTCATCACCGCCGCCGAGGTCGAGGTGCCGATCGAGCGCATCAGCGAATTGAGGCCGTTGGCCGCGGCAGTCTCCGTGAGCGGCACCGCGCCCATGATCAGCGCGGGCATCGCGGCATAGGCCAGACCCACACCACCCGCGACGATCATCGCCGCGATCATCAGCTCCCAGACGCTGTTCATCAGCACTACGGCACACAGATAACCGATCGCGATCACCGCCGAACCGAGCGCCAGCGTGACCTTCGGGCCGCGCGCCGCCGACAGCCGCGCCGAGACCGGCGACAGCAGGATCATCACGAATCCCGTTGGGGCCAGCGCCAATCCGGCGTTGACCATGGACAGGCCGAAGCCGTAACCGGTCTGTTCCGGCGCCATCATCAGCTGCGGGAAGGTCAGCGACATGGCGTAGAGCGCGAAACCGACCGCGATGGAAGCGAGGTTGGTGAACAGCACGCGCGGCCGCGCCGAGACCCGCAGGTCGACCAGCGGCGAGCGCTGCTTCAGTTCGAAGAACCCCCAGATCAGGAATACCACCAGAGACAGCGCGAACAGGCCGAGCGTGCTCGCACTGCCCCAGCCCCAGTCCGCACCCTTGGTGATCGGAATCAGCAAGGCCAGCAACGCAATCGACAGTCCGACCGCACCACCGAAATCGAAACGCGCCGGCGTGCGCACCGGCGACTCCGGTACGAAGACGAAAACCAGTGCGGCACAGACGACGCCCAGCCCGGCAGCGGTCCAGAACAGCATGTGCCAGTCCGCATTCTGCGCGATCGCCGCCGCCAGCGGCAGGCCGAGCGCGCCACCGACACCGAGTGTCGCACTCATGATCGCCATCGCGGAGCCGACCTTCTCGGCGGGCAATTCGTCACGCATGATGCTGATGCCGAGCGGGATCGCGCCGACCGCCGCGCCCTGCAGCGAGCGCCCGATGATTTCCGGCGCCAGCGCGGAGGACAGCGCGCACACCACCGAACCGGCGACCATCGACACCAGATTGGCGAACAGCACCCGGCGCTTGCCGAACATATCGCCGAGTCGGCCACTGATCGGGGTCGCGACGGCACCGGCCAGCAGGGCCGCCGTGATCACCCAGGACGCATTGGACGCCGAGGTGTCCAACAGCGTCGGCAGCGTGGGAATGATCGGAATGACCAGCGTCTGCATCAGCGATACCACGACACCGACCATGCCGAGGGTCG
>NZ_BAGN01000196.1 GCF_000308835.1 Nocardia vinacea NBRC 16497
GACCGGCCAGCCCCAAGCGCCGAACGGCACAGCGACCAGAGCACCAATCGCACAACCATCAGTCGCCCCGCCCCAGCTGCCGCCTGCCCGGCAGAGCACGCCCGTCGAGCCGAACGGCACGATTGATCAGCCAACGGCCGGCCAGCCCCAAGCGCCGACCGTCCCGCCGCACAGCACAGCGACCCAGGGACCGTTCGGGCAGCCATCGGTCGCCCAGCCGCAGCCGGCGACCGCACCGCAGAACCGCACGACGCAGACACCGATTGGACAACCATCGGTCGCCCCGCTCCAGCTGCCGACTGTCCAGCAGACCACGACTGCGCCGCAGAACGGGGCGATCGCCCAGCCGCCGACCATGCAGCCTTCCGTCGCCGCCTCACAGGCTCCGACCGCACAGCAGCTCCCGGGCGTGCAGCAGCCCCAGAACGTGCCGCAAATCCCGACCGCACAGCAGACCCCAAACGTGCAACAGACCCCGACCGCGCAGCAAGTCCCAGTCGCACAGCACAACCCAACCCCACAGCAGGCCCCGGCTGCACAGCACAACCCAACCCCACAGCAGGCCCCGGCTGCACAGCACAACCCAACCCCACAGCAGATCCCGGCCGCACAGCAGATCCCGGCCGCACAGCAGATCTCGGCCGCACAGCACCTCTCGAGCGCACAGCAGGTCCCGAGCGCGCAGCAACACATGCCATTCGGGGATCAGAAATGACCGCCGAAATCACCGTGGCCGCGGCGGATACGACCGAATCCGACGGCAAGATCCGCTGTCCGTGGTCGGAGGGCTCCCAGCTTTACCGGGATTATCACGACACCGAATGGGGCAAACCGCTGCACGGCGATGACGCCATGTTCGAGCGGATGTGCCTCGAGGCATTCCAATCCGGTCTGGCGTGGATCACCATTCTGCGCAAGCGTCCGGCCTTCCGAACCGCATTTGCCGGGTTCGCGATCGAGCGGGTGGCCGTCTTCGGCGATGACGATGTGGCGCGGCTGTTGGCCGACCCAGGCATCGTGCGCAACCGGGCCAAAATCGAGGCGTCGATCGCCAACGCCCGGGTGGCCGCCGAGCTCGATATCGGACTCGACGAGTTGATCTGGTCCTTTGCGCCTGCCGCACGTCCGCGCCCGCGCACGATTGCCGAGGTGCCCGCGACCACCCCCGAATCCATAGCTCTGGCAAAAGATTTGAAGCGGCGCGGGTTCCGCTTCGTCGGCCCGACGACGGCCTACGCGCTGATGCAGGCGACCGGAATGGTCGACGACCACCTGGCCGATTGCTGGGTCTAGGGAGGACGGCCCAACACAGGCCGAGCGGTCACATTTCGAACTCAGGTATCCGTCCACTACGGCGATAGGGAAGAATGGGACGGGTGTAGCTCGCCAAATGCCGGCGAGCTCACTAGTTGGTGACAACTGGAGTTCCAAGAAAGTGCGCAGCATATCGCGCAGATCTGGAGGGAGCAGAGGATGGCGGCCATGAAGCCCCGCACCGGGGACGGTCCCCTCGAGGCAACCAAGGAAGGGCGTGGAATCGTGATGCGGGTTCCACTCGAGGGTGGCGGGCGTTTGGTCGTTGAGCTCACGCCGGATGAAGCGGCAGCGCTCGGTGACGAACTGAAGAGTGTCACCAGCTAATCCCACACTCGCTGATGTGGCCGGTCTGCTGGCCTGTCCGGAATGCGGCTCCGAAATGGAGTCGCGGGATCGGGCGCTGCGCTGCGGACAAGGGCACAGTTTCGACATCGCCAAACAGGGTTATGTCAGTCTGTTGACCGGTGCGTCGACGAAAATGACCGGCGATACCTCGGCGATGCTGGACGCGCGTGCCGCGTTCCAGGTCGGGGGACATTTCGCGCCGATCGCCGATGCGGTGGCCACGGCCGTCGCGGCCGACGATCCGGTGCTCGACGGCGCCGTCGTGCTCGAGATCGGTGCCGGAACCGGCTACTACCTGGCCGCGGTGCTCGATGCCGTTCCGGCTGTCGGGATCGCATTGGATGTGGCCAAACCCGCGGCCCGACGCTGCGCCCGTGCCCATCCGCGTGCCGCCTCGGTACTGGCCGACGCCTGGCGCGGACTGCCGGTTCGAGACGGTGCGCTGCATCGAGTGGTCTCGGTTTTCGCACCACGTAATCCGAGCGAGGTAGCCAGGGTCCTCACCGCCGACGGCAGGTTCGTCGTCGCCGCACCTACCTCACGGCATCTGGCCGAGCTTGTCGGCCCACTCGGCATGGTGACGGTCGACCCGGACAAGGACCGTCGTCTCACCGATGCCATGTCCGGCCACTTCGACGCGGTGGACCGCACCATCGTCGAATACCCGATGAAACTCACCCGCACCGATATCGGCAATGTGGTGGCGATGGGCCCGTCCGCCCACCACGCGACCAACCACCTGGATGGCCTACCGGACGCGCTCGAGGTGACCGCCTCGGTCCAGGTCTCGACCTACCGACGTCAGAACTTGCGAACCTGGTCGTAGATCGCCACGGTTTGGGCGGCGATCTGCAGCCAGTCGAATTCGGCGATGGCACGGTGGCGTCCGGCGGCGCCGAATTCGGCGGCGAGCAACGGATCACCGGCGACCTCGTTGACCGCCGCGGCCAGATCGTGTTCGTACTGCTCCGGCGCATTCGCGTCGTAGTGCACCAGGCGACCGGTCCGACCGTCCACGACCACCTCCGGAATACCGCCGACATCGGAGGCGACCACCGCGGTCGCACATGCCATGGCCTCCAGGTTCACGATCCCCAGCGGTTCGTAGACCGAGGGGCAGACGAACATCGTGGCCGCGGCCAGAATCTGGCGAATCTGCTCGGTCGGCAGCATCTCGCGCACCCAGAACACATTGCCGCGCGCCTTGGTGAGTTCCGCGACGGCTGCGGCGACCTCGGTTTCCAACTCGCGGGTGTCCGGCGCGCCCGCGCACAGCACCAACTGGATTTCCGGATCGAATTCGCGGGCGGCTGCGAGCAGATGCCCGACCCCCTTCTGCCGGGTGATGCGACCGACGAAGGCCACCATCGGCAGGTCGGTACGCACACCCAATTCGTCCAGGATCGTGCGGGATCCGCCGACGGGCGGTTCCGGATGCCAGACGGTCGCGTCGATGCCGTTGTGCACCACGTGAACCCGGTCCGGATCGATCGTCGGATAGGCGTCGAGCACATCGTGGCGCATGCCCTCGCTCACCGCGATGATCGCGTCGGCGTATTCCACAGCATTGCGCTCCGACCAGGACGACAGCCGGTAGCCGCCGCCGAGCTGTTCGGCCTTCCACGGCCGCCGCGGCTCCAGCGAATGCGCGGTCAACACATGCGGTATCCCGTAGAGGGTCGCGGCGAGATGTCCGGCGAGCCCGGTGTACCAGGTATGCGAATGCACCACGTGCACCTCACCCGCGGCATCGGCCATCCGCAGCTGGGCCGAGAGCATCTGCATCGCGGCATTCGCGGCGTAGAGCATCGGATCCGGTTGGTGGACTACGGCATCCGTGCGTGGCACGCCCATGCAATGCACGGTCACCTCGCACAATTGCCGCAATTGCGCGGCCAACTGGGTGACATGGACACCTGCCCCGCCGTACACCTCGGGGGGATACTCGCGCGTCAACATCGCAACGCGTAGCCGGTCGTGATCGCCGGCTCCCGCCCCCGCACCCCCGCCGCCCGTGCCGAAACTCACGGCTTCAAACTAGACGTTCACTTTGGCATGGGCCACCTGTACCCGCGTCGCGCGGTAGTTTGGCAGGTGTGAGGAGCCAGCCGCACGTACTCGGGATCGTGCTCGCCGGTGGCGAGGGTAAGCGCCTGTTCCCCCTCACCGCGGATCGGGCCAAGCCAGCTGTCCCCTTCGGCGGTGCGTATCGACTTATCGACTTCGTACTCAGCAATCTCGTCAACGCGGGCTATCTGCGCCTGTGTGTGCTCACCCAGTACAAATCGCATTCACTGGACCGGCACATCTCGCAGACCTGGCGGCTTTCGGGTTTCGCGGGTGAATACATCACGCCGGTGCCCGCGCAGCAGCGCCTCGGTCCGCGCTGGTACACCGGCAGCGCCGATGCGATCATGCAGTCGCTCAACCTGATCTACGACGAGGATCCGGACTACATCGTGGTCTTCGGCGCGGATCACGTGTACCGGATGGATCCGGAGCAGATGGTCCAGCACCACATCGACTCCGGCGCGGGCGTCACGGTCGCGGGCATCCGGGTGCCGCGCAGCGAGGCGAGTGCCTTCGGCTGCATCGACTCCGACGAGTCCGGACGGATCACCCAATTTCTGGAGAAGCCCGCGCATCCGCCGGGCACACCGGACGATCCGAACGTCACCTTCGCCTCGATGGGCAACTACGTCTTCACCACCAAGGTGCTGGTGGATTCGATCCGCGCCGACTCCGACAACTCCGATTCCGATCACGATATGGGCGGCGACATCATCCCGGCGCTGGTCGCCGCGGGCGAGGCCTCGGTCTACGACTTCGCCGATAACGAGGTGCCCGGCGCGACCGAGCGCGATCGCGGCTACTGGCGCGATGTCGGCACCATCGACGCTTTCTACGAGGCCCACATGGATCTGGTCTCGGTGCATCCGGTCTTCAATCTCTATAACAAGCACTGGCCCATTCGCGGTGCGGCGGAGAATCTGCCGCCTGCCAAGTTCGCGCAGGGCGGGCTCGCGCAGGAGTGCGTGGTCGGAGCCGGTTGCATCCTGTCGGCCGCGACCGTGCGCAATTCGGTGCTCAGCTCCAATGTCATGGTCGACGACGGCGCGACCGTCGAGGGCAGTGTGATCATGCCCGGCGTCCGGATCGGGCGCGGCGCGGTGGTGCGGCGCGCGATTCTGGACAAGAACGTGGTCGTCGGCGAGGGCGAGATCATCGGCGTGGATCTGGACCGGGACCGGGATCGCTTCGCGGTCAGCAACGGCGGCGTGGTGACCGTCGGCAAGGGCGTCTGGGTCTGACTACGTCGGATTCGACGGACAGAACGGCGCGCAGGCACCGGGTGTCTTCGGCACGGTCGTGGCCGGTGACTTATCGCCGAAATCGGCGGTGACGACCAACAGCATCAGCACAACGGCGAGACCGAGCACCAGCACAAGAAAGATCGCCGACCAGCCCCAGTTGATCGGGTCTCGATCATCGTTGTCGCGAAACACGCTGAACCTCTCCCCGATTGCCACTCCCCGGACATCGTCTACTCCTTGATACCCAGTCGGCGGCGGTTTCGCGCGAAATATTTCCGACGGTTATCGCGGGGCGGGTTCCGGTGGCGCGACGGTGACCGTGCAGAACGGTTCGCAGGGACCGGGAGTCAGCGGAACTTTTGTGCGCTCGGTGCCGAAATCAGCATTACTGACCCACAACAGCACCACCACGGCCAGCACCATGATGAAAATCAGAAAGCCGAGAGCGGGCAGCAGACAACCGCCGCGTGCCCGTCCCTCTTTGATCGTGTGGCCGAAATGGCCGATTTCTAGGATCTGGGATCCGCGCTCCCACACCATGGGCGTACCTTGCGTCGTCGAACCTGGCTTCGACTCGAATACCCGTCCGGCGGCGATGAAATCCGCACACGGCGAATGAAATCCACACGCTCCCAACGCTTGTGAATAGCCGGGCGGTTACTAACCCCGCGATGCGCAGAGCAGACCGTCGCCGACCGGAATCAGCACACTGGTGAGTTCGGGATCCTCGGCGATCGCCCTGGTCGCGGCGCGCACGGCCTGTGTCGCCGGATCGCGCTGGGTCTGGTCCGGAACCCGGCCGCCGAGCAGGGCATTGTGCAGCAGGATCGCGCCGCCCGCACGCAGCAGCCGCACGGCCTGGGTGACGTATTGCGGATGCTCGAGCGGGGCCGCATCGATGAACACCAGGTCATAGGCACCGTCGGCGAGTCGGGGCAGCACATCGAGGGCTCGGCCGTTGATCAATCGGGTACGCGCTGGCAGGATCTCGGCGGTTCGGAATGCCTCCTTGGCCGCACGCTGATGCTCGGGTTCGGAATCGATGGTGGTCAGGGTCCCGTCCTCGCGCATGCCGTCCAGTAGCCACAGCCCGCTGATCCCCGCGCCCGTCCCCACCTCGACCACCGCACGCGCGCCGAGCAGCTGGGCATACATGCTCAGCAGGGCGCCGACCGAGGGTGGTACGGGTAACGCACCGAGTTCAGTGGCCCGCTCACGCGCGCTGACGAGGACCTCGTCTTCCACGACGGATTCCTCCACGTAGGAGAGATTTCGCTCCAGATTCGATGCCACGCCTATGAATCTAGGGCACGAAGTCGCAAGTTTGGCTCACCGGTGAAGCGTTATCCCGTGGCCGTGCGATTAATTGTTTGTCGGGGGCGGGGGCGGATTCTCAGGTGTCCCTCAGGATCTCCACACCCTCGGCATATCGAGGCAGGAAAGAGTATGGGCAAGCAAGACCAGCTGACCGTCCGGCACGGGGGCGCGGGAACAACAACATACCGATCGTCTGTTGTAACCGTACGTGACGATCCGAGACCCGGATCGCCACCAGATCCGCAGCCACGGTCCCGAGTAGGAGGTATCACCATTCACATGGTCGATGCGGCGCGCGAGTTCGCCACCCTGCCAGCGCAAGCTCTCCCGACGGAGGCGGCGCAAATTCTCCCGACGGAGGCGGAAATGCACGACGAGGACGTCACCGAAGTCGAGCTGACCGGCACTGCGGCCTTCGACGCGACGGGCGACCGTTCCGCGATGCCGTCCTGGGACGAATTGGTCCGCGAACATGCCGACCGGGTGTACCGGCTGGCCTACCGACTTTCCGGCGACGCGCAGGACGCCGATGATCTGACCCAGGAAACCTTCATTCGGGTATTCCGTTCGCTGTCGAATTACCAGCCGGGCACCTTCGAGGGCTGGCTGCACCGCATCACCACGAACCTGTTCCTGGACATGGTGCGCAGGCGCAACCGGATCCGGATGGAGGCGCTGCCCGAGGATTATGACCGGGTGCCCGCCGAGGGACCGAGCCCGGAGCAGGCCTATCATGACTCCCGCCTGGATCCCGACCTGCAATCCGCCCTGGATTCGCTGGCTCCGGAGTTCCGCGCGGCGGTCGTGCTCTGTGATATCGAGGGTCTGTCCTACGAAGAGATCGGCGCGACCCTCGGTGTCAAGCTCGGCACCGTGCGCAGCCGCATCCACCGCGGCCGTCAGGCACTGCGCGACTACCTTGCGCATAATGGAAGTGAGCAGCGGTTCGCCGCTGACGCGAACCTGGGGTGATCCGGCGCAAGCCGAACCGCACCCGACGGCCGGATATCCGTTCGGTCGAGCGCAGGAGTGGATGATGTCGGTTGGAAGGGTGAGCACCGAATGAGTGGCGACGCCAGCACGTCAGGTCGTCCCCGTTTCCGTCCCACCGAGCATCTGGCCAGCGAGGCGATCGCGGCCTATGTGGACGGCGAACTGCGGATGAATGCCTATCTGCGTGCCGCCCAACATCTTTCCGTCTGCCCCGAATGCGCGGCGGAGGTCGACGCACAGCAGCAGGCGCGGATCGCGCTGCGCCGGGCCGGTCAGGTGTCGATTCCTACCGATCTGCACGACAGCCTCACCCGTATTCCGCTCGCCGAACTGCCCGGCGGCGCAACCAGCGCGGCCGCCCGGCCGCCGGCCGGAAGCCCCCGCAACGAGGCGGTTTTCGGATTTCTGACCGATTCGTTCACCGCGACCCGGTGGACAACCTGGTGGCGCAAGTAGAGTTTGCCGAGTGACCACCGAATCGACGAATTCCGGGCCGTCGGAATCGCGGCCCTCCGCAGGCGACACCAACGATTCGGCGCCCCGGGGGAACTTAAGGCCGTCGGACGCGCCCGTACTCGGACCGCGCCCGGTCTACCGGCCGCATGTGGACGGTCACACGGCGCATGCGTTCCGGCGCCCCTCGGGCCAGGCCGGTTCGTTCGGCGAGCAGCCCAAATCGAGCGGTTCTGATGTACCGCAGGTCGGGCCGGAACTGCACAACAGCCCGCCCGACGCGGTGCTTGCGGAGGCTTTCGGTCGCCCCGAAGGCTCCACCGAACTCCTGCAGCGTGATCCCGACGCCGCCGAGACCGGCGCACCGGTGGCCGGTCCGGCCGATCCGTGGCGCGATCCCGACGCCGCCGCCCGTCTCGGCGCACCCGCCGTCGCGACCCCGCGGCACGCACCGCTGCCGCAGGCGCGGAAGCTCTCGGCAAGGGAGGTGCTCTTCGGCTCCCGAGTGGCCCCCAAGGCGCTGGCTCTGCTCGCGGCCGTCGCGCTGGCCATCGGTGTGCTCGGCGGACTGGTCGGCCGGTTGACCGCGGAGGCGACGTCTCCGTTGACCTCGCGCAAGGTCACCCTGGAACAGTCCGGCGAGATCGAGCGCCCGCACGGCCTGATCGCCAAGGTTGCCAATGCGGTGCTGCCCTCGGTGGTCTCGATCCGGGTCACGGTCGGCGACAACGGCGCGACCGGTTCCGGTGTGGTCATCGACGGTGCGGGCTACATCGCGACCAACAATCACGTGATTTCGATGGCGGCACAGGACAAGTCGAACCGGGCCGCCATTCAGGTGACCTTCTCCGACGGCAGCCGGGTGCCCGCGAATATCGTCGGACGCGATCCGAAGACCGATCTGGCGGTGCTGAAGGTCGATGTGAAGAATCTCACTGTCGCGAATCTGGGCAAGTCCAAGGACGTCCAGGTGGGTGACGACGTGCTGGCGATCGGTTCGCCGCTAGGCCTGAGCAAGACCGTCACCTCCGGCATCGTCAGTGCCCTGCACCGTCCGGTCGCGCTCTCCGGTGAAGGCAGCGATACCAAGGCCGTCATCGACGCGGTGCAGACCGATGCCTCGATCAACCCGGGTAACTCCGGTGGCGCACTGGTCGACATGGAGGGCCGGGTCATCGGCATCAACACCGCGATCCGCAGTGAGACCGGCGGTTCGGTCGGCCTCGGCTTCGCGATCCCGGTGGATATGGTGACCAATATCGCGCAGACCCTCATCCACGACGGCCAGGTGCACCACCCGAAGATCGGTCTCAGCGCCCGCAGCAAGCAGGTCGCAAACGATGTGATGAGCGGCGCGGCGGTCGCCGACGTGGAACCCGGCGGACCGGCCGCCAAGGCCGGAATCGTCGAGAACGACGTCATCGTGAAGATCGGCGATCGCGAGGTGACCGGCCCGGATGAGCTGGTGGTCGCCGTGCAGCAGCGCAAGATCGGCGAGACGGTGAACGTGCAGTTGATCCGCGATGGCAGGCAGGTGGACGTACCGGTCACGCTGGAATCGGACTGAGCCGCGGATGGAATCCGGAGCGGCTCGGCTACGTCGGCCCAGGTAGCCTGGACTCGTGTTCAGCAACATCAGCTGGGGCGAGATGGTCATCCTCCTCGTCGCCGCCCTCGTGATCCTCGGCCCGGAGCGACTGCCCGGGGCGATTCGCTGGACCACGCAGAGCCTGCGCAAGGTTCGCGACTACGCCAGCGGTGCGACCCAGCAGCTGCAGCAGGAACTCGGACCGGAATTCGAGGACCTGCGCAAGCCGCTGGCCGATCTGAACGAGCTGCGCCAGATGTCGCCGCGCCAGATGGTCACCAAACATCTTCTGAATGGCGACGATTCGGTCTTCCGCGATTTCGAGAAGGCGATCCCGGACAAGCAGGACCTGCTCGGCGCCAGCGGCGGCATGCCGGACTACCCGATGCCCAAGCTCGAAAAGCCCTTGGAGCACAACGAACGTCCGCCGATCGACACCGACGCGACGTAACTGTGTTGGATTGGCCGCGCCTACGGCGCGGCGTGTTCGCTCGTAAGACTCGCTCTGTTGTGGTTGCCAAGGGCTGCAACGGGTCTGTTGTGTCAAGAAGACTAGACGCTTGATCGTGTCGAGATGTCTAGACTTCGCACATGTCGGCCGATGACGTGGCGCGCGTTTTCGCGATCGAAGATAAAGTCGAGCGACTCAAGGCGGCCACCGATGGGGTGGCAGCAGCCCAGCAGACCATCAACGAACTAACCCGTATCCGCAGGGCGGTGATCAGGGAACTTCATGCCGAGGGCTGGACCTTCGCCAGAATCGGTGCGGCGGCGGGGCTTTCCCGCGCGCGGATCCATCAGGTGAGTACCCAGGGTCCCGCACCGGAAGGTCTGTTTTTCGGGCACGGATCGCTCACGGTAATCGCTCCGGAGGTCCGCGGCGGCCGAGTGCTCGGCGCACCGGATCCGAGTGCGGCACAACGACTGGTGGAGCTACTTCGCGAACTCGGCTTCACCGCAACGGTCGAACACTTCCTGCCGGGCCGACCCGTCGACCTGAATCGCGACGGCCTGATTGTGCTAGGCGGGCCCGAACTCTCGCCGAGCATTCGTCAGCTCATCGCGGCCGATCCGCGACTGCGGCGCGCGGTGGCCCGGGCCGGGGATGCCCGGCGCGGTATAGAGGATCGGGCGGCCCGGCGGGTATACCGGCCGGGCGGTCCGGAACCACACGATATCGCCTATGTCGCGCGACTCCCACGTCCCGACGGACGCGGCACCGCCCTGATCATCGACGGCCTGCACCCACCCGGCTCGCTCGGCGCAATCCGTTTGCTCGCAACCAGATTGGCCACGCTGCACGAACGCGCTGCGACACATCTGTTTTCGGTGCTGGTCGCCGTCCGCTACGACCGATCCACCGGGGAACCGGTCGATGCCGATCTGCTCACACCGGTGTATCGGCACGACGCCGAGCCCAGATCGATCTCCGGCCTTCGACGCTGAGTTGTTCGACTGCTGGAATCCTTCTGGCAATCAAGTAGAGATCGTGACCGGTCGCGCGGCACCTCGGTTCAGTGGAGCCGCGCGATATTCACTCGGGCTCGAAGAACCCAGGTAGCTCACAGCAGTTCGCAACAAAACCGTGATGTGTCACACATCACCTAGACCTTCCATCTAGGCTCGACAACGGCAATGCTGAGTTAGCTAGTCGATAACTATGATCGTAGGTGGGTTTCACATGGAGGTTCCGCGTCCGATGAGCGCGCGTACTGCACTCGGGTTGGGGGTCGAGCTCGAAGCGGGCGGTCCGACAGCGGAACCGGTGACCACCACCCATCGGCTCACCTACAGCAATCGACTCAGAGTCTTCATCGGTCCGGACGACTCCGTGATCAACTTCCTGCGCCCGCTGCGCAGACTGGACGGATTCGATTCCTACTCGGTGAATCTCACCCGCCTGCCATATCCGATGCCCGCGTCCGAGATCACCGCGACGCTCAGCGCCGCGCCGGGCCGGAACTACGTGGAGTGCATCGGCTCGGCCGACGTGCTTGGCATCGAGCTGGGCACCGAAGTCGACGGGACGCCACGCCGCTACCTGCTCGGCCTATCCGGCGATCGAGTCGGCTACCCGGGCGTCGATGTGCCGAATGACGCAGATCTACTGCGCGCGTATCCCGACGAGATCTTCGACGCCGAACATGCGGCGGAGGTATTCGCGACCTACTTCCACACCGGCGCTATCCCGACGGGTTTCCAACTTCGTGAAGTTCTCGATTGATGCGCAACCTCTGGAGGGGACAAGCATGAATGTCATCCTGCTCGGGAGTGTCGTATGTGTTGTCGTGGCGATCGCCGCAGTGGTCACGATGCTGGTGCGGCCGCGGCGGCCCAACCGAACTCCTCTGAGCGTTGCCGATCTGCAGGCGCGTTTGGCCGAGGAGGATGAGCGGTTGCATCCGGATGTTGTCGAGCGCGCCGCACCAGAGGAACTCGGGCGCAGCGCATAAGAACTGGGGCGACTACGGCGGAGCGCTACTCGCCCCAGACAGATGAGGCAGCGCCCAGTTCCAGGCGGGTGGCACCGCCGGATCGGCGCTCTCGCAGCAGTTCGCCGCCAATCGTGTAGGGCGGTCCCGCGGCGGGCGTGCACGCGGCCCGCTCGACGATCGCGTCGGTGAGAGTCCGGGCCATGTCCAAGCGTGGGTAGGCAGCATGGATTTTCTGCTCCCATGCCATCACGACATCGGCGTTGCGGCCGAAGTCGACGCCGACGCCCGCGCGGGTCAGGTAGGCCAGCAGGCCGCGGCGCTCGGCGATACCGGGCGAGGTGTGCAGCGCGATCGCCTCCCAAACCCGGTCCACATCCGCGGCGGCGACGCCGTGCTCGCGCAATAGCGCGGCCGCCAGATCCGCGCCCTCCACTTCGAAACGGCTCTCGCCGTGTGCCAGCGCCCCCGCACCGAGATCGTGCATGACGGTGGCCGCGAACAGCAGCTCGCGGTCGTACTCGGCGTCGTCCACACAACCTTCGTGGATGGCGAGCAGTTGGGCGAACAGGAAGCTGCGCACGCTGTGGTTGGCAATGGCGGGGCTCTCGGTGTCGAACACCAGTGACAGGACAGCGTCGGACAGCGGACCCCCGGGCAGGTCGAGCGAAAAGGTCATGACTGCAGGCTACGAAGCGGAGACCGGAACGCACAGTGGCCCTGATGCCACCGATCGCTAGAATAGTGCCATGAAGGTGCCCGGGACCCACCACGTCGCAGTGCTGGCGCTATCCGGCGTGCTGCCGCTCGACCTCGGCATCGCGGTTCAGACATTCGGTGGTGACCCGCGTTATCGCCTCACCGTGTGCGCGGATTCTTCGGCCGAGCCGGTGCCCAGCGTCGGCTTCAGACTCAGTGCGCCCGCCGGGTTGGCGGCGCTGGTGGACGCCGACACCGTCGTCGTCCCCGGTTATGTGGCACCGGAGGCGCCGGTGCCACCTGGCGTGCTCGCGGCCTTGCGCGCCGCGCATACGCGCGGAACCCGGCTGATATCGATCTGCACCGGCGCGTTCGCGCTGGCGGCTGCCGGATTGCTGGACGGACGTCCGGCGACCACGCATTGGCAGCACACCGCGCTGCTGCGACAGCGCTATCCGCGTATCGACGTCCGGCCGGATCAGCTCTACGTCGACGACGGCGATATTCTCACCTCCGCAGGCGTCACCGCGGGAATCGACTTGTGTCTGCACGTCATTCGGCAGGATCACGGCGCGGCGGCGGCGAACAGCCGCGCACGGCTTCTGGTGGCACCGCCGCGGCGCGCGGGCGGACAGTCGCAGTATGTCGAACAATTCCGACCCGCCGCGCACGGCGAAGACCTCGCCGCGGTGCGCGACTGGATGCTGGCGCACCTGTCCCAGCCGCAAGGGCTGGAGATGCTGGCCCGCCACGCGCACATGTCCCGCCGCACCTTCATCCGGCGCTTCCAGCAGGAAACCGGCACTTCGCCGATTGCCTGGCTGACCAGTGCGCGCATCGACCGGGCCAGGGAATTGCTGGAGACGACCACGACACCAGTCGAACAGGTCGCCCGCCTCAGCGGACTCGGCAGTCCGGCCGCCTTCCGGGACGCCTTCCACCGCTACGTGGGCACCGCGCCGCAGCACTACCGCATGGCCTTCCGACATCACATCGGCCAGTCGACACCCGAAAACAACACGCCCACCCCGTCGTTGCCCAATTGATGCTGCCTTGGCCCGCAAGGTAGCCGCCCTTGCCCGTGTGCGCGAACGCGCAGCGATCAGAACCGGGACCGGCCTCCGCGCAGCCCGGCAGATGCTGCCGGGAAGGCCGCTGCGTTTCCGCTCCACCATTCACGCTCGGCCCTGAATGTCCCTGCGGCAGGCGAACTTCAGGAAGTGCGCGATTTCGCTGGCCAGCCAGCCATCTGCTCGGTGACGGACAGCATCCGTGTTCTCGGGCGGGTTCGTCAACGTAGGTGTGTTACGCAGATGAGGCGTCCGGTGGCTCGGTAGCCCACTCGGTGACTGCGGCGGTGAATCGAGCCATCACCTCGACCGGCAGCAGCCTCGCCGGACCGGCTGGAAAGTGTCCCGACGCGCCTGGAACCCGTTGCGGCAGAACGCTCCCCGCCGCACCCGCGGACGCGGAGGATTCGAAGTTGCCGCGGAGAAGCCAGCGGTCGAGCCGGTCCAGAGGTCCGCTGCACACTATCGCGCCCGATCCGTCGACCAGGTTCCAGCCGAAGGGCGGATTAGGCTCGCGCTCGACGTGATAGCCGAGTCCGGCGGCATTCTCTATGGCGCACAACCACTCTCGTATCGAGGGCAGTTCTCCGGCATGCCGCTGGTCAGCTGGTGACTTTTCGGCGGTCACCGTGGGTACCCGGCCATGCTCGAGGGTCGATACCGGGGAACCAACTGCATCCACAGGTCGTGGCGTACGGCATCCCATAGCCGCGCCAGCCTCGGCCACAGTTCCCGCGCCAGGACCAGATCCGGATACGTGCCCGGCCCGAACGTGACAATCGGCAGAATCTCAGATGTGTTGTGTACGTCCATGATTTCGACCTGTCGTAGGTGATTCAGTCGCCAGGTGGCCTGCAAGCCGTCGATCTCGGTCCGATGTATCTCGCGCATCTCGCCCTCCCACGTCGAGCCGATCGAGCTGGGTCCCTGGACAACCGGAGTTGCCGCTGTCGTCATTCGATCCGCGTCAGGCCTTCGCCGAGCTGCAATCAGATGCCTTTGCCGCCAACATATTTCGGCCTAGCCGGGTGATCTCGTACCGCCCACGCCTGGCTCCGGCAACGATCAGGTTTCGGCTGACGAGGTTCGCCACGGTTTGGCGGGTCGTCCACGCCGTGAGACTCGCGGAAATCTTGATTTGCTGTTCGGTGAGCATCCCGCCGCAGCTCAGTGCCCGTAGGACGCGTGCTTGTGGTACAGAGAGGCTTCCTTCTTGCTGGGCCATGCCGATATGGTTGCGCAGGTCGGGCTGGGTACGGAGTCTCTGAACGGGAGTCTCTGCAAGGGGCGAGAACACCCAGCATCATTCTTGGAAGTCACCTACGCTGATTCTCAGCCTGAGAATCAGCGGGTGCGCCGGTTGAGAAAGCAGGGGGCACGACTATGCCGAGACAGGCAGACCTCAGCGGCACAACACTTCAGCGACGCCAACTGGGTCGAGCACTACGGGACGCACGCCAGGCGCAGGGCTTGACGCTCGACCAGGTGGCGGCTGCAACGAAGATCAGCAGAGCTACGCTGAGCCGGATCGAGCTTGGGCAGTACGAGAAAATCAGGGACATGGAGGTCGATTACCTGTCCCGGTACTACTGCCTGCCGGATGCCCGGACCGAGTATCTGAAATCTCTTGCCAGCCAAGCCAATGCCAAAGTCTGGTACCAGGACTATCGCCATCTGATCGTGCCTGGGTTCGGCACGTACCTCGAGTTGGAATCATTCGCGTCGGACTTCTGGTTCTATCAGCCGATCGCCATACCCGGTTTGCTCCAAACGGCGGACTACGCCCGAACATTGGAGCAGCTCGGCCGACCGGACCACTCGCTAGACGAGAACAACACGCGAGTAGATCTCCGAATTCAGCGAACGAAGATACTCACCCGCCCGCACAACCCAGTACGCGCGGAATTCCTGTTGCAGGAGACCACTCTCTATACCCTCGTCGGATCCGGTCCGATCATGGCAACTCAGCTGCGGCATATCGCCGACCTCAGCACCCGCGACAACGTGACGGTGCGTGTCCTTCCGTTCACCGCTGGCCTCCCGACCGGGAGCATGATGCCACCACACATCATTCTCGATTTTCCGGACAACGAGCCGTCTGTCGTTTACACCGAAGCTGCCATTGGCTCAATGACTTTCGATGGTGCCGAAGACGTGAAGCGCTTTCGCACACTCCACGAAACCCTCCGAGGGGCCGCGCTGGACGAGCAGTTATCCAGGGACCGAATCAGGAAGATAGCAGGGAGACATAAACAGTGACCATCGACCCGTCACGCACGCACTGGTTCAAATCGTCGTACAGCGGCAGCCAGAACGAATGCGTCGAAATATCCTGGCTCGCAGGGGGACACGTCGGAGTCCGCGACTCGAAGAACTCGACCGGCCCGGTTCTCACCTTCACGCCCGGTGAATGGGACGCCTTCATGGCGGGTGTACAAGACGGTGAATTCAACCGGCCCGACGCCTAGCCTCAACCGACAGCAAGCGGCTCTGTTCCGGGGACAGGGCCGCTTGCCATATCTCTCGGTGCGCTGCGGCTCAATACATCCCGCGAAGCCTATCTGCGCAGCACCGCACACGAATGAACCCCGAGCTCGCACCCGGGGTTCATCATGGTTATCTCAGGCCGCAGCCCATTCCGGGCGCAGCGTATTCATCGGGGGGCGATCGGCGAGGGAGACCTCCGTGCTGTGCGCGGTGAAGGCATCGCCGATCAGTGGGAACTGGGTCAGGGCGGCACCGGAATCCTGGACACCGCTGCGGCCGAGTACGGTGCCGAGGATCTGGCGGCTCATTACGCCGAGATCGGCGAGGGGGCGGTTGCGGTGGGTGCGCACACCCAGATTCACCTGACCGATCGCGGACAGGCCGAGGCGGTCGTAGGTGTCGAGGAGAAGACCGATCTCCACGCCGTAGCCGGGGGCGAACGGCACCGAGGTCAGCAGTTCGCGGGTGCCCGCGTATTCGCCGCCGAGCGGCTGCAGCACCTGCGACAGTTCCGGACGCAATGCGGCGAGCAGCGGACGGGCCACTAGTTCGGTGACGCGACCGCCGCCGTGCGCGTCCACGGCACCGGCCTGCCGCAGCGGCCTGCGGTAGTAGGCCTTCACCAGATGCATATCGTCGACCAGCAGCAGCGGGCCGAGCAGCTTCGGCACGAAGGCCGGATCCGGGTCGATCAGATCGGAGTCGACGAAGGCGATGACATCGCCGCTGGTCACCGCGAGCGACCGCCACAGCACCTCGCCCTTGCCGGGCATCGGATCGAGTTCAGGGACGGCCTGTTCCCGACTGATCACCTCGGCGCCCGCGGCGAGCGCGCGTTCGGCGGTGGCATCGGTCGATCCGGAATCGAGCACGATCAACTCGTCGACCAGAGTGCCGAGCAACGGTCGAATGCTGGCCACCACGTCGGCGACCGTGTTCTCTTCGTTCAGCGCGGGCAGCACCACGGAAACGGTGCGTCCGCGCTTGGCGGCGATCAGTTCTTCGACTGTCCAGTCCGGGGTGTCCCAGGTATTCGTCGTCGCCCAGAGCGGGCTGTCGTGGTGGTGGAAATTCATACCAGACCTCGCAGGGTTCGTGCGGGGGGCCGGATGCCCTGTATCGCGGCGATCATGTCCACGACGCGCCGGGTTTCGGCAACCTCGTGCACTCGGAAGACTCGGGCGCCGGCGGCCGCCGACCATGCTGTTGCTGCCAATGTGCCCTCCAACCGTTCGGATAGACCGACACCTAAAGTCTCCCCGATAAAATCCTTGTTGCTGAGCGCCATCAAGACTGGCCATCCGGTATTTACAAGAACGTCTATTCCCCGCAACAACTCGAGCCCGTGGTAAGTGTTTTTGCCGAAATCATGGGTCGGATCGATCAGAATCGAATCCTTGCGAACCCCGGCCGCGACCGCATCTTCTGCGGCGCGCCGGACGGTTTGCGTTACTTCTGCCACCACATCGGCATAGCGCACCCGATGCGGACGGGTGCGCGGGACGGCCCCGCCGGTATGGCTGCACACAATGCCGACCCCGCGATCGGCAGCCACGCGCACCAGATCCGGATCGGCGCCCGCCCAGGTGTCATTGATCAGGTCCGCGCCCGCGGTGACAGCGGCCTCGGCCACCTCGGCGCGCCAGGTATCGATGCTGATCAGTAGCTCCGGATACTTCTCCCGGATCGCCGCGACGAACGGAACCACCCGGCGAGCCTCTTCCGCCGCATCGACAACGGTGCCCGGACCCGCCTTCACCCCGCCGATATCCACCAGATCGGTGCCCTCGTCGACCGCGCGCGCGACCGCGTCCATGGCGGCCGCGTCGGTGAAGGTGGCGCCCTTGTCGTAGAAGGAGTCGGGGGTGCGATTGACGATGGCCATGACCAACGCCCGATCCGTCGCCACCGGCTTGCCACACAAAGTGGGAAGCGGCGCTGCGGTGGGGCTGAACATGCCCCGACTGTACCTAGTCCTGTAACACGGCCCCAGGGAACGGGTTGTGGACGGTGCATTCTTGGGACGGGCAACAACGGATTCCGCCAGTACCTGGGCAACTCGTCGAGCGAGCCCACAACGCCGCCGTGCGATCGGCGCTAGTTCTTCGGCGCGCGAGCCGCGGCGACGTCGGCGGCGTATCCGTCGTACGCCGGGATGTAGCCGTCGGCGCGACCGGCGAGCACGTACAGCTGACTGCCGGCGTCGGGTGCGTAGCCCTGCCTGCGGAGTTCGACTTTGCGGCTCTTGAAGGTGGAGGTCTGCTCGAGTTCGGCGACGACCCGGATGAACAGCGGGACCGCATAGCCGGGCAACCGGGAGTAGGCCAATTCGGCGAGCACGCGACCGTCGAATGAGGCGTCCGGGTACAGCGTCACCGCCGCCATGCCCGCCTTGCCGTCGGTGCCCGGGATATCCACGCCGAAGACGACCGCCTGCGAGATCGCATCCGATTCGGCGAGTACGCCCTCGACCTCGGTGGTGGCGACATTCTCGCCCTTCCAGCGGAAGGTATCGCCGAGCCGGTCGACGAAGGCGATGTGATGCCACCCCTGATCGCGGACCAGATCACCGGTGTCGAACCAGACGTCGCCGTCGGTGAAGCCGTCGCGGACCAGCTTGGCCTCGGAGGCGGCCTTATCGGTGTAACCGTCGGCGGGCGAACGATCGGTGACCTTGGCCAGCAGCAGACCGACCCCACCGCCCGGCACCCGGCGCAGCCGACCGGCCTTGTCGCGCTTGGCCTTTCCGGTCGCATCGTCGTATTCGACGATGGCATAGGGCAACGGCCCGAAGCCCGCGGTGCGATCCACCCCGAAGGCGTTGACGAAAGCGATATTCACCTCGCTGGCGCCGTAGAACTCGACGATCCGGCCGATGCCGAAACGGCTCTTGAACTCGTCCCACAGTTCCGGCCGCAGACCGTTGCCGACGGCGAGCCGGACCCGGTGCTGCCGATCGGTCGGCTTGACCGGCTGATTGACCAGGTAGCGGCAGAGCTCACCGATATAGATGAATGCGGTCGCCTGCTCCCGGATGATCTCGTCCCAGAACCGGGACGCGGAGAACTGCTTGCCGAGTGCGAAGGCGCCGCCCGCGGCGAGCACCGACGACAGCGCGACGGTCAATGCGTTGTTGTGATAGAGCGGTAGGCAGCAGTACAGAGTGTCGTTGCCGCGCAGGCGAATTCCGAGTCCGCCGAGTCCGGACATGCTCTTGGTCCAGCGCAGATGTGTCATCACGCTGGCCTTGGGCAGGCCGGTGGTGCCGGAGGTGAAGATCAGGAAGGCACGTTCCTTCGCGGTGACCTGCGCGCAGCTCGGCGGATCGGCCGGGTCGGCGTCCTCGGCCGCCTTGTGCAGATCCTGCGAAAAGAGCACATCGGCAAGGGGTTCGGCGAGCGAGTCCAGTGCCGCCTGGCATTCCTCGCCGACCACGTTGAGCACACTGTCCAGTAGCCCGAAGCTGTGGGCGAGCACCTGGTCACGCTGGTGGTGATTCAGCAGGCCGACCGTCGCACCGAGTTTCACCGTGGCCAGCGCCACGAACAGAGTTTCCGGACGGTTGGTCATCAGCACGCCGACCACGTCACCGCGCTGCACGCCACGGTCGGCCAGCACCCGCGCGTACCGGTTCACCTGCGCGTTGGCCGCGCCGTAGCTGAAGGTTTCGCCCTCGTACTTCAGGAACGGCCGGTCCGGATGCCGGTGCGCGTTGCGTTGGAAGTACAGCCCGACCGAGGATTTGTCATCCGGCCGCACCATCATGCCGCGCGCGCCGCGCAGCATTGACGGTGCGTCGAATGCCATGAGCGGCAACCGCTTCGCGATATCGAATAGGCTGACCTTCGGGCGGGCGGGAGTGCTCAATGCGTCAGTTCTCCTCGTCGAGAGTGGTTCCCGGCTCCTGCGTCACCTCGGATGCCTGCACCGGTTTCAGCGCCGCGAAGGCCGCGGGCAGATCTTCGACCACGGTGACCCTGGCCATGGCCGACTGGGACACGAACTTCCGATCGTAGAGTTGGTCCAACCAGTCGAACAGACCCCGATAGAAACCATTGGGATCGAGCACAACCACCGGCTTATCGTGTTGGCCCAGATAGCCGCCGGTCCAGGTTTCGAAGAATTCCTCCAGCGTGCCGATGCCGCCGGGCAGAGTGAGAAAGGCGTCGGCGCGGTCCTCCATGACCTGTTTGCGCTGGCGCATGGTGTCGGTGACGATCAGCTCGTCGGCATCGACATCGGCCACTTCCTGGTGCACCAAGTGTTTCGGTATCACCCCGACGGTGTGCGCACCGCCCGCGCGGGCGCCGGTCGCGACCGCGCCCATCATCGAGACGTGACCGCCGCCGGAAACCAATTGCCAACCGCGCCTTGCGATCTCGGTGCCGACCCGGGCTGCGAGGGCGAGCATCGCCGGATCGGCGGTGCTGGCCGAACAGTAGACACAGACCGCGTATCCGGCTTTGCTCACCATTGATCCTCCGTCCCGAGGGCATCGGTATCGGTGGCCCCGTCCGCGGTGGCCAGGATGATCTGCACGACCTCCTCGACGCTATCGGTCACATGCAGCAGGCCGAGGTCGCCGGGGGAGATCTTGCCGGAACCGCCGAGCGAATCGCGCAGCCAGTCGACGAGTCCGGCCCAGTACTTGCTGCCGAACAGGATGATCGGGAAGCGGGTGATCTTGTGGGTCTGCACCAGGGTGAGCGCCTCGAACAACTCGTCCAGGGTGCCGAATCCGCCCGGCAGGCAGATGAATGCCTGCGAGTACTTCACGAACATGGTCTTGCGTGCGAAGAAGTAGCGGAAGTTGATACCGAGGTCGACCCATTCGTTGAGGCTCTGCTCGAACGGCAACTCGATGCCGAGTCCGATCGAGAACCCGCCCGCCTCCGACGCGCCCCGGTTCGCGGCCTCCATCACGCCGGGTCCGCCGCCGGTGATCACCGCGAATCCGGCCTGTGCCAGCGCACCACCGATGGCCATGGCGGCGTGATACTCCGGATGCCCCGCCGAGGTGCGGGCCGAACCGAAGACGGTGACCGCGCGCGGCAGTTCGGCGAGCGCACCGAAGCCCTCGACGAATTCGGCCTGGATGCGCAACACCCGCCACGGATCGGTATGCACCCAATCGCTTGGTCCGTGCCGGTCCAATAGGTTCTGGTCGGCGGTGCCGCCCGGTTTGCGATCGCGGCGGAACATGATCGGTCCGCGGTATTTGGGTGTCGACTTCGGCGTGCTTGCGATCTCGTTATCGGCGGCTTCGGCGGACATGGCGCCCACGCTACCGGGATGCGCCGGTGAGGTAGCCGCGCAGCACCTCGGCGACCGAGGTGATCTGGGCGACCGGCACGTGTTCGTCGCGCTTATGGGCGAGATTGGGGTCGCCGGGACCGAAGTTCACCGCCGGGATGCCGCGGGCGGCGAAGCGCGCGACATCGGTCCAGCCGTATTTGGCGCGCACACTGTCGGCGCCGACCACGGTGATCAGATCCTTGGCGGCGGGTGCGGACAGGCCGGGCAGTGCGCCCGCGGCGGCGTCGGTGAGCTCGAAATCGAGCTCGAGTCCGTCGAATACCTCGCGCACATGCTCGGTGGCCTGGGCGACGCTGCGGTCGGGGGCGAAGCGGAAGTTCACGTCGACCTCGGCCTCGTCCGGAATGACATTGCCCGCCACACCACCGTCGATGCGGACCGCGGAAAGGCCCTCGCGATAGACGCAGCCGTCGATATCGACCTCGCGGGCCTGGTATTCAGCGAGCCGTTGCAGCACCGGGGCCATGCGGTGAATCGCATTGTCGCCCTTCCACGACCGCGCCGAGTGGGCCCGCACGCCCTTGGTCGTCAGCCGGGCGCGGAGGGTGCCCTGGCAACCCGCCTCGATGACACCGCCGGACGGTTCGCCGAGGATGGCCAGATCGCCGACGAGCCAATCCGGGAGGTCGCGCTCGATGTGGTTGAGGCCGTTGTACTTCGCGGAGATCTCCTCGCAGTCGTAGAACATCAGCGTCAGATCGTGCACCGGCTCGGCGACGGTCGCGGCCAGATGCAGGAAGACCGCGTCACCGGATTTCATATCGACGGTGCCGCAGCCGTACAGCTGGCGCTCCCCCGCCTCGTCCACAAAGGTGCTCGGCACATTGTCGGCGATGGGCACGGTATCCAGGTGACCGGCCAGGATGACCCGAGTCGGCCGACCGAGATCGGTGCGGGCGAGCACCACATTGCCATGCCGCAGCACCTCGAACCCCGTTGTCTGCTCGCGCAGCGCCCGCTCGACAATGTCGGCGATAACCGCCTCGTTCCGCGACACACTCGGGATGTCGACAAGAGCCGCGGTCAGCGTGATGGGATCGGCGCGCAAGTCGATGGTCACGCGCCCCAGCCTACGGTTCTCCGGTCGCACCCGTCGCCATCGCGGCGGCGATACGGTGTTCGGTATGCACCCGGCCCAGCGGCGCAATCGGTTACCGCGCCGCTATCGGCGACGGCCACCCGATACGGCGACGGTTTCGGTCGCCGGGGCCGACATCGTCGTAGTCGGCTTCTTCTCCGCCAGGGAGCCGGACTACGCGACGCGCATGGACGATGCCGCGAACGCGGTCGCGACCCTCGGTGGTCGGGTCGTCGCGACCTTCACCCAGCGCCGTGGCGTCTCGGCCGGCGGCGTCCGCCTGATGGCGCGGCCGTTTTCACCCCGGACGCTGTTCAGCGCCGGAAAAGTCGGCGAGATCGCCGCGGCCTGTGCGGAACTCGCCGCAGATGCGGTAGTGGTCGTCAACCAGCTCACCCCGCACCAACGCGCGGTGCTGACCGAGGCTTTCGGGCGGTCGACGATCAGCATCGCGGAATTATGACGGGCCGGGTGGTGGGTAGCGGTCGACGTGGCTCACCATGGGCCGCGGCGGGTGGGTAACCTCTGATGACGTGAGCATTCTGGGAGCAGCAGCAGTCGGTATCGCCAATGTGACCGCGGATGGGACCGTATTGGATACCTGGTACCCGAATCCGGAATTGGGCGCGTTCGGTGACACCGGCACGAAGCGCCTGGACGAGGCGCCCGCGGAATACGCGGCGCTGCTCGGATTCGACGAGGCGCGCGGGGTCGATGTGATCGCGGTGCGGACCACGATCGCCGATCTGTCGGCCGCCCCCGTCGACGCGCACGATGTGTACCTGCGGCTGCATCTGCTCTCGCATCGGCTGGTCAAGCCGCACCAGGTGAGCCTGGACGGGCAGTTCGGACTGCTCAGCAATGTGGTGTGGACCAACCACGGTCCGGCCGCGGTGGAGGGTTTCGAGGCAACGCGCGCCAAGCTGCGCGCCCGCGGCCCGGTCACCGTGTACAGCATCGACAAGTTCCCCCGGATGGTCGACTACGTTGTGCCGTCGGGTGTGCGCATCGGTGACGCCGACCGGGTCCGCCTCGGCGCGCATCTGGCCTCCGGCACCACCGTCATGCACGAGGGCTTCGTGAACTTCAACGCGGGCACCCTCGGCGCCTCCATGGTCGAGGGCCGCATCTCCGCGGGCGTCGTGGTCGGCGACGGCTCCGATATCGGCGGCGGCGCCTCCACCATGGGCACCCTGTCCGGCGGCGGCACCACCATCATCTCCATCGGCGAGCGCTCCCTGCTCGGCGCCAACTCCGGCCTCGGCATCCCCTTCGGCGACGATTGCGTCCTGGAGGCCGGGCTCTACCTCACCGCGGGCACCAAGGTCACCACCCCCGACGGCACCGTGGTCAAGGCCGCCGAGCTCAGCGGCCAGAACAACCTCCTGTTCCGCCGCAACTCCACCACCGGCGCCGTCGAGGTCGTCCACCGCAAGGGCACCGGCATCGAACTCAACGCCGACCTGCACGCCAACGACTGAGCTAGGCTCCCCCGCCTCCCCGAGCCTTTAGGCGCCAGACTCAGTCGCGACAGCGATGAGGTTGGCGGGCGGCGGTAGAGCCATGGGCAAGTTGGCTCGTCCCCGACGAGTTACCCATGTGCGTACGAGATCAGTTGTCTCGTTGATCCGGGCCTGCGACAGGCTCTACCCGTGGGTGACGCCTGCCTCCAGGCCGAAGGCGATCACTCGGGTGGGGTGGATGCGGATCATTTCTCGGGAGACGCCGGAGATGTAGGGGTCTACGTCGGTCAATTGTTCTGCGGTGCCGCGGATTTCGAGGCAGCGGACGCGCCAGGGTTGGATGGAGGCGACGTCGTCGACGACGAAGGCGATGCGGTTGTTGGTGGCGATATTGCGGAATTTCCAGGACTTGCCCATATTCCAGCCCGCGATATCGATGGTGCCGAGTTCGGCGTTGTAGCGGAAGCCGACCGGGCTGTTCTGGGGTGAGCCGTCGGGGCGTACGGTCGCCAGTCGGCCCAGGCGCTGGGTGGCCAGGTAGTCGATCTGTTCGGGTGTCAGTGCTGCGCTCATACCGGCGACCGTAGAACCTGAACCGAAGTAGAGGTCAAGCTGTTCAGCCGAGCAGCTTCTTCTGCACCTTCCCCATGGCATTGCGCGGCAGTGAATCCACCACGCGGACCTCGCGCGGGCGCTTGTGCACCGAAAGCTGTTCGGCCACATGCTCGATGAGGGCCTTCTCGATGGAATCCGGTGCGGCACCGCGCAATACGACGTATGCGACGATCCGCTGTCCCAGATCGGCGTCCGGGAGCCCTACTACCGCAACCTCGGCCACATCCGGATGTCCGAGCAGTACGGTCTCGACTTCGCCCGCGCCGACGCGATAGCCACCGGACTTGATGAGGTCGACCGATTCCCGGCCCACGATGCGGTGGAAACCATCGGCATCGATGGCCGCGACATCACCGGTCTTGAACCAGCCGTCCTCGGTCCAGCATTCGGCGGTCGCCTCGGCCCGGTTGCGGTAACCGTCGAACAGCATCGGACCGCGAACCTGCAGGCCACCGATGCTCTCGCCGTCATGCGGGACATCCGCACCGGCCTCGTCCAGCAACCGGGTCTCGACACCCGCGACGGGTGTGCCGACCCATCCGGGGCGGCGCTCCCCATCGAACCGAGTGGACAGCGTGATCATCGTTTCGCTCATCCCGTACCGCTCGACCGGCGCGTGCCCGGTGAGTTCGCGCAGCCGCTCGAATACCGGCACCGGCAGCGGCGCACTACCCGAGACGAGCAGCCGCGCATCACGCAATTTCCTTGCGGCATCGGGATCTTCGACAATGCGCGACCACACGGTCGGCACCCCGAAATACAGCGTGCCACGCGCTTGCGCATATGCCTGCGGTGTCGGCTTCCCGGTGTGGATCAGCGGGCTGCCCACCCGCAGCGGCCCGAGCACACCGAGGATCAGCCCGTGCACGTGGAACAGTGGAAGACCGTGCACCAGAACGTCGTTCGGCGTCCAGGCCCACGCGTCCGCGAGCGCATCGAGCCCGGCTGCAATGGCACCGCGATTGAGCACAACCCCCTTGGGCAGACCGGTGGTCCCCGAGGTGTACAGCACGAATGCCGGTGTGGCGGCGTCGGGCTCGGGGTAGGTATGCCACGAGCGCGCGTGCACGCGCACCGGAACCACCGGAAGATCCGTCCCCTCCGGCGCCTCGCCCAGCCACGCCTGCGCACCGGAGTCGGTCAGGATATGCGCCAGTTCGGCGGTCCCCGAATCCGGCGGCACCGGCACCACCGTCACCCCGGCGATGAGGCAGCCGACCACCGCGAGCACTGTGGTCACGGTCGGTCGCGCCAGTACCGCCACCCGATCGGCGCGCGCGATGCGCTCGGCCACCGACGTTGCCGCACCGAGCAGATCACTGCGCGACAATGTCACCCCGTCGATGGTGACGGCATCCGGTATATCCGCTCCCCCGGCGACAGCGAGCGGATCGAGCGAACTGAGCAGCAGCGGCGGACCGAACGACATTCGCTCACGCTACTTCGGCGCGACACCGCACCAGCACGCTCCCCCCTGACGACAACGTGACGGTTGACACACCTATGAGACGGTGAGAACGTCTAAACAATTCCTTCTCAACGATGAGAACGGGGTCGACAATGACCAGCCCGTTTCGTAAACCCGCGTCCACACCCGCCGAGGACGCCTTCGATATCGAGCGATACCTCGACGGTGTCGCCGCATTCTTCGGCGGAACCGCGAATGTCATCATGCAGCTCAGCACGTTGCCGGTCGGCTACGGCGTGCTGGAGAGCACCGTCGACAGCGGCAAGGTCATGCTGCATCCGATCAAGCGGCTGCGCACCACCCTTACCTACCTCTCGGTCGCCATGCTCGGCACCGATGATGAACGCGACGTCTATCGCGACGCCGTGAACCTGTCGCATCACTCGGTCAAGTCGACTGCGGCGAGTCCGGTCAAGTACAACGCCTTCGATCCCGAGCTGCAGCTCTGGGTGGCCGCCTGTCTCTATTGGGGCGCCCGCGATCTCTATGAGCGCATGCACGGACCGATGAACGACGCCGACGCGGAAGCCTTCTACCGCTACGGATCTCGGCTCGGCACCACACTGCAAATGCGTCCGGAAATGTGGCCCGCCGACCGTGTCGCCTTCGACACGTACTGGACCGAACATCTCGCGAAGACCACCATCGATCCCCCGATCCGCGACTACTTCAACGATCTGATCGATCTGAAGATGCTCCCGCGCCCCGCCCGCTTACTGTTCGCCCGATTCCACCGCTTCGTGGTCACCGGCCTGCTGCCCGAGCATCTGCGCGACCAGATGGGCATGTCCTGGACCGCCGACGACGATCGGAAACTCGCCAGAATCATGCACACCACCGGCTCGATCACCGCACGAATGCCGAAGCAGGCCAGGCTGTTTCCGATCAATGCCTACCTGTGGGATATGCGCATCCGCAGGCGGTTCGGCCTGCGGCTGGTGTGATTCAGGGCACTACGGCCGGAACGAAACGACCACATGGTCGCGCGCGAACTTGCGGATCGCGGCGTCGTCGTCGAGCGGAAGGACCGTTTGCGGCGTCAGCGCCAAGGACAGCGCCGTCCGCGCGATCATCTCCGCGACCGGCTCCGGATCGTATTCGGGCAACTTGCCCTCCCCCTGCAGCCGGGTGATGAATTCGGCAACATAGTCGCGGCCGAGCTCGAGCACCGGCGCACCCTTGACCGTGAGATACGGCAGTACGATCTCCGGCTCGGTCTTCAACAGCCGGTCGAGCAGCTTATTGCCGCACAGTCCATTCAGGAAGGCGACGAACAGCTCCACGATCTGATCCTCGGCGCCGGCATCGCGATCGACCTGCCGCTGCTGTGCCGCATCCACCTCCTCGACGAATTGCCGTGCCTGCCGCATCCCGACGGCCTGGATCAGATCGGATTTGCTCGCGAAGCGCCGGTAGAGCGTGGCCAGCGAAAGCCCACACCGCCGCGCGACCTCCACCATGCTGGTCCGCTTGATACCGAAGTCCAGGAACGCCAGTAGAGCGGCATCCAGCACCCGTGTCTGGTTGCGGTCCTCCGGGCCCGTGCTGCGCACCAGCGCCAGCAGTCTGGTCAGCGTCGCCATAACTTCCACCCCTATTCCGCTCCGATGACACGATGACACCGCTAGCATCGCATGCCGTCAGTCGGCGCCACCACGAACGGTCCCGAAAGCGTGATTGACAGCACCACGAGGCAATGAGAAGGTTTATGTAGAACCTTCTCATCCGTCCGTCTTTGTCGCGGACGGCCACAGAAAGGCGAGGTCAACGATGACCGAACCCCTCCGCAGTGCCGATCACCGACCGACTCCCTACCGCGTCGGCCCCGCCGCCGCCGAGCCCATCACCCCGGAAACCGTCGAGGAGTACGTCGACGGAGTCGCGGCCTTCCTGGGCGGCGCCGCCAATGTGATCATGCAACTGAGCCTGCGTCCGGTCGGGCGCGGCGTACTGGAGAGCACGGTCGACAGCGGCAAGGTCACACTGCACCCGATCAAACGGCTACGCACCACCCTGAGCTATCTCGCGGTGGCACTGATGGGTTCGGATGAAGAGCGCGCGCTGTATCGGGAGGCGGTCAACGAATCGCATCGACCGATCCGCTCGACCTCGGCGAGTCCGGTGCGATACAACGCCTTCGATCCCACACTGCAACTCTGGGTCGCGGCATGCCTCTATTGGGGCATCGACGATCTATACACCCGCATGCACGGGCCGATGAATCCCGATGTGGCCGAGGACTTTTATCACTACTGCGCCCGGCTCGGCACCACCTTGCAGATGCGACCGGAGATGTGGCCCGCCAATCGCGCGGATTTCCAACGGTATTGGGACGAGAACCTGCCGAAGCGCGGTATCGAACCCGCCCTGCGCGACTACTTCGACGCCCTCATCGATCTGAAGATGATGCCGCGCCCCATTGGATTCGCCTTCGCCCGACTCCAGCGGTTCGTCGTAACCGGCCTGCTGCCACAGCATTTGCGCAATGAGATGGGAATGACCTGGTCCCAGCACGATCAGCGCCGCTTCGATCGGCTGCTGCGGATGATTTCGGCGGTGCACACCCGGCTGCCGAAGCCGGTGCGAATGTTCCCGTTGAACGCCTATATGTTCGACGTTCGCCGCCGCATCCGACTGGGTAAACCGCTCGTATAAGGGGACCGTTTGACACGCTATCGAGGTGATGAGAAGGTAAATAACAATTCTTCTCATCACCTTTCGATTGCCGCCGATCGCCCCCCTGAAAGACGAGGCCAACGATGACCTTGCCGCTACCCGCGGAGCCGCCCGATCCCGGACCGACCTGTCGCTACGGCACCGTCGACAACTTCGCGATGGACGAATTCTGGAGCGGTATCGCGGCCTTCCTCGGTGGGACGGCGAATGTCATCATGCAGCTGAGCCTGCGGCCGGTCGCGTACGGCGTCATGGAGAGCACGGTCGAATCCGGCCGGATCGATGTGCACCCGTGGAAGCGGACGCGCACCACGCTGACGTATCTCGCGGTGGCGCTGATGGGCACCGAGGAGGATCGTGCGAACTATCGCGAGGCCGTCAACGGCTCACATCGCGCAGTGCATTCCAAGCCGGGCGCCGCGGTCAAATACAACGCCTTCGACCCGAAGCTGCAACTGTGGGTCGCCGCCTGTTTGTATTGGGGCTTGGTCGATCTGGAGGAACGGCTGCACGGGCCGATGGACGAGGACACCGCGGATGTGCTGTACCAGTACGCCGCTCGGCTCGGCACCACACTGCAGATGCGACCGGAAATGTGGCCCCGCGACCGAAAAGCCTTCCAGGAGTATTGGAATACCACTCTCGCGACCAAGACCGTCGATGCCCGCACCCGTGCCTACTTCAACGATCTCATCGATCTGAAGATGGTCGCCTGGCCGTTGCGGATGTTCGGCCCACTACAGCGGTTCTTGGTGACCAGTCTGCTGCCGCCGCACCTGCGTGCCGAGATGCGCATGAATTGGAGTGCACGCCAGGAGCGCTTCGCGAACCGACTGCTGCGCGCGATCGGCGCTGTGCACCGCATACTTCCCAAGCCCGCCAGGCTCTTTCCGATGAATCTCTGCCTGTGGGATATGCGCAGGCGGCACCGTCTCGGCAAGCCGCTCGTCTGAGCTCACCCACCCCGCCGGCTGCCATCCCCTAGGACTTGCTGACCAATGCGCGCAGAAAGAATGTGAGGTTGGCCGGACGTTCGGCGAGGCGGCGGGTCAGGTAGCCGTACCACTGGCTGCCGTACGGCACATACACCCGCATTGCATTGCCCGCGGCAGCCAGCCGCAACTGCTCCGGATCGCGGATGCCGTAGAGCATCTGGTGCTCGAACCGGTCTGGGCCACGGCCGGTTTCGGCGGCCAACTGTTCGGCGGCGAGGACGAGCACCGGATCGTGGGTGGCCACCATCGGATAGCCTGCACCGCACATCAGGATCTCCAGACAGCGCAGATAGGAATCTGTCACTTCGGCGGAGCGCTGGTAGGCGACGGTATGCGGTTCCCGATATGCGCCCTTACACAAGCGGATTCGCGATCCGGACAGCTCGCGACAGTCCGCCTCGGTGCGATGCAGATAGGCTTGCAGAACCGCACCGAGCCAAGGGAATTCGGTACGCACTTCACGAACTGTGGTCAGCGTGGCTTCGGTGGTGGTGTGGTCCTCCGCGTCGACGGTGACCCACACTCCGGCCTGGGCCGCTTTGGTGCACAAAATGCGCAG
>NZ_BAGN01000195.1 GCF_000308835.1 Nocardia vinacea NBRC 16497
AGTGATCACCGCACCCGGCGAAGACCAAGCCGTCAGGCCGCAGACTACGGCCGCGTCCGCAGCGGCGGAGAAGGAACCTGCGGCTCCGACGGCGGGACCGGTTGCGGGGGCGCAGCGGCGACAGGTCGTTGCGGGGCATTGCGATTACGGGTGGGCTGGCGTTGCTCAGTGGGGTGGGTGGGCGGCTGATCGGGGCACAGCGGCGGGATGTTTCCGGTGAGCGGGCGGCGATCCAGTTGCCGGAGCCGAGTGGGCCGACCGTTTCGCTCGCACCCGATGCGGATTTGAAATTGCCGGGGCTGACGCCGTATCTGACGTCCAATAGCGACTTCTATCGGATCGATACCGCGCTGATCGTGCCGCAGGTATCCGTTGACGACTGGTCGTTGCGGATCCACGGGATGGTGGATCATGAAATCCAGCTCAGCTGGGACGATCTCGCCAAGCGAACACCGGTCGAGACGCTGGTGACGCTGGCCTGTGTATCGAATCCGGTCGGCGGCGATCTGATCGGCAATGCAAGCTGGCGCGGCTACCGCTTGGACGAACTGCTCGCCGAGGCCGGACCGCATCCGGACGCCGATATGGTCCTGTCGCACAGCATCGACGGCTTCACCGCGGGCAGTCCGCTGGCCGTACTCACAGACGGCCGCGATGCGCTGCTCGCCGTCGGCATGAACGGCGAACCCCTCCCGGTCGCACACGGCTATCCGGCCCGACTGGTCGTCCCCGGACTCTACGGCTACGTCTCCGCCACCAAATGGGTGACCGAACTGGAGATCACCCGCTTCGACCGGGCCACCGCCTACTGGACCCGTCGCGGCTGGTCCGCCTACGGCCCCATCAAAACCGGCACCCGCATCGACACCCCGCGCGCCCGCGCCAAACTGCAACCGGGCAGCACCGCCATCGCCGGCGTCGCCTGGGCCCAACACCGCGGCATCCGGGCCGTCGAAGTCCAAATCGACAACGGCCCATGGCAACCCGCCCGCCTGTCCACCGAACAATCCATCGACACCTGGCGCCAATGGGTCTACGACTGGAACGCCACCCCCGGCCCCCACACCATCCGCGCCCGCGCCACCGACGGCACCGGCGAAACCCAAACCGAAGCCCGCGCCCCCGTTGTCCCCGACGGCGCCACCGGCTACCCCTCCACCACTGTCACCGTCGGCTGAAGCGGAGACGATCGTCGATCTGCCGATCCGGGCGCGGATCGACTGGAGTCGACCCGCCGAACTGATCCGCCGACGGGTGTGCCCCGTGCGCGAATTACGCACGGGGCACACAGAACTCAGACGCCGACGGTGTCGGCCTTGGCCAGATCGGTCTTCGGGCCGGATGCGGCGGATTGGCCGTGGCGGATGAAGAGAGCCGAGGCGATTACACCGATCAGGAGGATGCCCGCGGGGAGCAGGATGGCTTGGCTGAGGGCGGTGCTGAAGGCGTCCTTGACGAATTCGGGGATGGGCCCTTGGCCCGCACCGCCTTCGGAGACCTTGCCGCCGCCGAGGCCGTTTGCGCTCATGCGGGACGCGATCAAGGCGCTGATCGCGGCGCTACCGAGTACCGAACCCACCTGACGGGTCGTGTTGTAGACACCCGCACCCGCACCGGCCAGCTGGACCGGCAGGTTGTGCGTAGCGGTGGAAGCCAGTGGCGCCCAGATGCAGGCGTTGGCGAAACCGGCCAGCGCGCCCGAGAGCAGGAACCACACCAGTGAGGAATGCGGTGTCATCACTGCGGCGAACCAGAAGATCGAGGCCGAGAATCCGATGAATCCGATGGTCGGCACGAGACGCGGGTGCAGCCTGTCGGACACCTTGCCGATGATCGGCGCGAAAACGCCGGTGACGATCGCCATCGGGGCGAATGCCAAGGCGGACTTGGTCGGTGACAACTCCCGCACCGCCTGCAAGTAGAAGTACGCCGGCACCATCAACGAGGTGACCGCGGCGCCCATGGCTGCGATGGCCACATTCGACATCGCGAAGTTGCGATCACGGAACAGCCCCAATGGCAACAGCGGCTCACCGGTATTGCGCGACTGATTCACCAGGAACACTGCGAGCACGACAACACCCGCGCCGATCATCAGCCAGATGCGCAGCGACCAGTCGTAGGTATTGCCCTCCTGGATACCGAAGACCAGCAGGAACAGACCGATACCGCTCAGCACCACACCCGGGATATCGAACTTGTGCTCATGCGTCGGAAGCGCCGGAACCAGCCAGACCGCGAGCGCGAACGCGACTATGCCGACCGGAACATTGACGATGAAGATCCACTCCCAGCCGAGCCCGTCGACCAGCACACCGCCGAGGATCGGGCCGACCAGCGTGGCGAGACCCGCGACACCGCCCCACAGACCCATGGCCGCACCGCGCTTATCCGGCGGGAAGGTCCTGGTGATCACCGCCATGGTCTGCGGCGTCATCAGCGCGGCGCCGAGCCCCTGGACGGCCCGCGCGGCGATCAGCATGGCGATCGATCCGGACAGACCGCACCACAGCGAGGCGGCGGTGAATACGGCCAGACCGACCAGGTACAGGTTCTTGGGCCCGTAGCGATCGCCGAGCCGACCGGTGACCAGCAGCGGCACCGCATAGGTCAGCAAGTACGCGCTGGTCACCCAGATGACCTGGGAGATGTCGGCCTGCAGATCCTGCATGATCGCCGGATTCGCGACCGCGACGATGGTCATATCCAGCAGGATCATGAAGAAGCCGACGACCAGCGCAAACAGCGCTAGCCACGGATTACGTTGTGTGGTCATGGATTTGGTTCCTATCTCGGATGTCTGTTCCGGAGGCGTGCGCACACCGGTACACATCAGGGCGATGACGCGCTGGTCTCGTTCCAGCGGCGCGGCACCGGGGGTGGTTCGGAATGTTCCTGGTCGGACCAGGGGTGCTGATGTTCGGTTATGCGGACGCCGGTGGCCGGATCGAATTCGTCCCACTCCATCTCGCCGCTGTCCAGTTCGGAGATCAGGTTCTCGACCCACGCGATCTCGGCGGCGATGGTGGCATGCAGATACGGGAGCACGATCCAGTAGCGCCGCGGCACGGCGTGCATACCCGCCCACTGGCTCATCATGTCGATATCGGCGAGGTCCTGTGCCAATCGCTCGACCCGCTCCCGCAGTAGCGCGAGCACTTCCGGTGCGGGCAGGTTGTGCGCTTCCGCGAGCGCGACCGGGAATACCGGGTATTCCCGCCCGGGATTGCGCAAGATCTCGGCGATCCGGGAACGCAATGTCTCCCGGCCGCTTTCGGTGATCCGGTAGGTGGTGCGCTCCGGCCGATTCCCGTCCCGGTCGACTCCCTCGGCCTGCACCATTCCCTGGTCGGCCAACCGCGTCACCGTGTGATAGAGCGAGCCCGGACGCACCTTCACCAAGATGTCCTCCCGACGGGCGATCAGCAGCTGATACGCCTCGTAGGGATGCATGGGCCGCTCGTCGAGCAGCGCGAGCACGGCGATCGCCAATGGCGTCACCGACGGGCGCGCGTGCTGCCCCATCTTCGGTCACCTCCTGCAGAACGCTCGCGGATGCGAGAGCGAATTCCCGGAGCACGATAGCCAGGGCCACCGACATACTCCGCATCAAATACTCCACGTGGAATATACGGCGCGGAACAGTCCGCCCACAAGACCGCAGTATCGAGCGGAAATGTGATCGGCGACATAGCAAACGGCCCGAGCGTAACCGCTCGGGCCGTCGTGACCAGGGGATTTGCTAGAGCGCGTGGTTGTCCAACCAGGTGCGCGCCACCTCCGCGGCCGCGGCACCTTCGCGGACCTTGCGGATCATCTCCGCCAACTCGTCGGTCGTGAGCTCACCCGCGACGTAGTTCAGCTTCTTGATCTGCCGATCATCCAGCAGACCTTTGCGGTAGACCGCGAGCACATTCTCGGCTCGCACCGCGTAGTCGTTATCGGCGAGGACCGTCAGCCCATCGGTCGCACCGGGGGTCAGCACCGGCGGACCGGTCAGGATTCCGGCCTGGATTTCGCCGTCCAGCAATGCCTTTCGCAGCGCAGTCGCGTCGGGATAGGGCCTGGTACCGGCGAAGTCGCAACCGGCAATCCGCACGGGCGCCGCCGTTTGCAGCACACCCGGCACCGACGCCACCCCGGCCTGCATTTCGCCACAGCGCGGTGCGAGCGCGCCGAGCGACCGCACGTCCTTGCCCGCGGCTTCGGTCAGCAGCACCCGGGCTCGCATATCCGTGCCGTCGGCCGGATCGGAGACCGCGAGCCCTTCCGGCAGCGACCGGCTCAATTCCTCGGTCACCGACAGCCGAACGGGTGCGGACTTGTCCGCCACCTCGGTCGTCACCTCGGGCTTACGCGCCTGCGCATCGGCATTCAGGAAGGTGAGCAGTTCGCCGCTGTGCTCGCCGACCACCGTCACCGTGCCCGCATCCAGTGCGGCCAGATAGTCGGCCCGATCACCGAGATCAGCGGTGACCGAGGTGCGCGCACCGGTCCGCGCCAACGCGCCCGCATAAATTTGCGCAAGCAGATTTGATTCCATCGAATCGCCCGCGCCGACCGCTATCGTCGGGCCAGGATTGTCGCTTCCACAGGAAACGGCCAGCGCGACGGCCGTGACGACCACGATCCGTACGAGCATCCGCCTCGACGCGGCCAACCCCATCCGGCGACACCAACCTTCGGTAGTGAACAGGAACTGCATGCAGCGGGCAATATGAACAACCAGAATGTACCGGGTGGCCGTGCGAGCACGGCTTCTCGCACCGCCCGTCATGCCGGAAGGACTCCAGTGAAAACCACGATCAACCCCGATGCCGCGCGGCACGGGCGGTTCGCGCTGCGGCTGACGCTGCGCGCCGCCCGCATTCTCGTCGCCGCCGCGGCATTGGCCGCCGCCATGATCCTGTCCGCCTGTGGTAACTCCGATCCGCTTGCGGCCAAGGGCAATTGCGAGGGCGACGGGCTGACCGTCGGCTCGGCGAACTTCCCGGAATCGGAAACGGTCGCGAATATCTACGCGGAAGTGTTGCGCGCCAACGGATTCAATGTCGACACCAAACTCAATATCGGTAGCCGCGAAGCGTATATCCCGGCATTGCGCCAGTGCGCGATCTCGGTGATTCCGGAGTACAACGGCAACCTGCTGCAGTACCTGGACAAGAACGCCACCGCGGCAAGCTCAGCCGATATCGACGCCGCCCTCACCAAGGCAGTCGGTTCCGATCTCGCCGTCGGCACCCCGGCCCCGGGCCAGGACTCGGACGCGGTCGTGGTCACCAAGGCCACCGCGGAACGCTGGAACCTGCACAGCATCGCCGATCTGGCCGCACATTCGGCCGAGGTGAAATTCGGTGCGCCCGCCGAATTCCAGGAGCGCGCAGGCGGTCTACCCGGCCTGAAGAAGAACTACAACCTGGATATCGCCGCGAACAATTTCGTGCCGATCGCCGACGGCGGCGGACCCGCGACGGTGCGTGCATTGGTCGAGGGCACGGTGACCGCGGCAAATATCTTCACCACCTCCCCGGCGATCGCGCAGAACAATCTGGTGGTCCTGGAGGATCCGAAGCACAACTTCCCCGCCCAGAATGTGGTGCCGCTGTTCAACTCCGCCAAGAAGACCGATAAGGCGCTCGCCGCGCTCAACGCGGTCTCCGCGAAACTCACCACCGACGAACTGCTGAAGCTCAACGAGGCGGTCTCCGGTAGCAGCAAGACCGAACCCAAGGCCGCAGCGCAACAATGGGTCGCCGCCCAAGGGCTGAACAAGCCCACCGGGTAGGAGCCAGCGTGTCCGATATCGAATTCAGCCGTATCAGCAAGACCTATCCGGACGGCACGCACGCCGTCTCCGAACTCGATCTACACATCGAATCCGGTTCGTTCACCGTCTTCGTCGGACCGTCGGGCTGTGGCAAGACCACCTCGATGCGCATGATCAACCGGATGATCATTCCCAGTTCGGGCACCATCACCGTTGGCGGCGCGGATATTTCGACGGTGAATCCGGTCGAGTTGCGGCTCGGTATCGGATACGTGATCCAGAGCGCCGGACTCCTGCCGCACCGCACCGTCGTCGACAATGTCGCGACCGTACCTGTGCTGCAAGGAGTTCGGCGTCGCGCGGCCCGCGCGGCGGCACTCGAGGTGCTGGACCGGGTCGGGTTGGACCGATCGCTGGCCAATCGATATCCCGCCCAACTCTCCGGCGGGCAGCAGCAGCGGGTCGGGGTGGCCAGGGCACTGGCCGCCGATCCGCCGGTGCTTTTGATGGACGAACCGTTCAGCGCGGTCGATCCGGTGGTGCGCGAGGAGTTGCAGGCCGAAATGCTGCGGCTGCAAGCGGAATTGCGCAAAACCATCGTCTTCGTCACCCATGACATCGATGAGGCGGTGAAACTCGGTGACCGGATCGCGGTATTCGGACCGGGCGGCGTCCTACAGCAGTACGACGAACCACAGCGCGTACTTGCCGCGCCCGCAACAGATTTCGTGGCGGGCTTCGTCGGACGCGACCGCGGCTATCGCGCATTGTCATTCCGCAGTGCGGATAGCCTGACACTGCACGAGATCCACACCGCGACCGAACCCGAACTCGCTGAATTGCGGCTGGACCGGGGCGAATGGGTATTGGTGGTCACCGATTCCGGTGTTCCGCGCGGGTGGATCGATGTCACCGGCGTCGAGAGCATTCGGGCCGGGCGGGCATTGCACGACAGCATCGCCGCGGGCGGCTCGCTCTTCCCGCCGGACGGCGACCTCCGGCAGGCGCTGGACGCGGCGATCTCCTCGCCGTCGGGAATCGGTGTCGCCGTTGACGATTCCGGTGCGGCTCGCGGCGGTATCCGCGCTCCCGAGGTGCTCGAGCAGCTCGCCGGGCAGCGCACACTGGAGGACGACGAGCGCAATCGGCATTTCTTCGAAACCGAGAACGCATGAAGTATCTGATCGACAACTTCTCCGAGATCATGGGTTTCACCAGGACCCATCTGTATCTCGCGTTGGTGCCGCTAGTGCTCGGGCTCATCATCGCGATTCCGGTGGGCGCGTCGGTGCGCCGGATCTCCTGGCTGCGGCGCGTCACGGTGACGGCAGCCAGCCTGTCGTACACCATTCCGTCGCTGGCCCTATTCGTGATCATTCCGCCGCTGGCCGGGATTTCGACCATCGACCCGCTGAATGTGATCATCGCGCTCACCGTGTATTCGACGGCGCTGCTGGTGATCGCGGTGCCGACGGCACTGGATTCGGTGTCGCCCACCGTCATCGACGCCGCCGACGCCGTCGGCTTCAGTTCGCTGCGGCGCACCGTGACCGTCGATATGCCTTTGGCCATACCGGTTTTCGTCTCCAGCCTGCGCGTAGTGGTGGTCACGAATATCGCCATGGTTTCGGTCGGCGCGCTGATCGGTGTCGGCGGACTCGGCAAACTCTTCACCCAGGGCTATCAGCGCGACTATCCGGACGAGATCATCGCGGGCATCATCGTGACGCTGGCGCTTGCCCTGATCTTCGACCGCCTGGTGTACGCCATCGGACGCTGGGCGACCCCATGGACGCGCGCGGACACCAGGACGGCGAAAGGCGCTGCGGCATGAACCTTTTCATCGATGCCTGGCACTACTTCACCGACGGCGCGAACTGGAGCGGCCCGGCGGGTATCCAACACCGCATCGCCGAGCACCTCTGGTACAGCTTCCTGACCGTCGTCGTCTCCGCGGCCGTCGCGGTCCCGCTCGGATTGGTGATCGGGCACACCCGTCGCGGTTCCGCCCTGCTGGTCGGATTCGCCAATGCCATGCGCGCCCTGCCCACCCTCGGCCTGCTCACTTTCCTGGTGCTCGGCCTCGGACTCGGCCTGATTCCGCCCCTGCTCGCGCTCGTCACGGTCGGCATTCCGCCGCTGCTGGCCGGTGCCTACGCCGGAATCGCCAATGTTGCGGCCGATGTCGTGGACGCCTCACGCGCCATGGGCATGACCGAGCGCCAGATCCTGTTCCGCGTCGAGGTCCCCAACGCGCTGCCGATCCTGCTCACCGGACTGCGCGGGGCCACTTTGCAGGTCATCGCCACCGCCACCATCGCCGCCTTCGTCAACCTGGGCGGTCTCGGCCGCTACATCTTCGACGGCATCGCCGTCTACCGCTACGACCGGGTCCTCGTGGGAGCCCTGCTGGTCGCGGTCCTCGCCATGGTCATGGACGGCCTGCTGGCTTTCGTGGTCTGGGCCAGCGCCCCCGGCACGGGCCGCCTGCGCCGCACCTCTCAGCTGCCCGTCACCCCTGCCGGAATCCTGCAGACCGCGAACTAGCGCTCAGGCATAGGGATCGGTGATCTCGCGCAGGCGGGCCAACGTCTCGCGCAGCTGCCGCATGCGCTGCGCACCGAGGTGCGTCGCCCACTCGGCCTCGATCCGGTCGGCGACGGAGTTCGCATACGTCGCCATCTTCGCCCCACGTTCGGACAGCACGACCAACCGTGCCCGACCGTCGCTCGGATCCGGCAGTCGCTGCACATAGCCGGCGCGCTCGAGCTGATCGACCAGAAATCCGGCGGTTTGCTTGGTGACCTGGGCCTGTTCGGCCAACTCGGTCAGACGGCTGCCGTCGGCGCCGATGCGAGCCGCGAGCCGCCCCTGGGCGACGGTGATGTCGTCGTATCCGGACTCGGCGAGGTCGGCGAAGATCCGGTCCTCCATCGATCGGTAGGCGATGAACATCAGCAGGCCCACATTCATATCGTCGTCGGCCATCCCACTCCTTGACTTTGGTCAGATAAGCTTACTACATTTGTAAGTCTATCTGACTAATCCTACGTGAGGTCCGAACCCAGGGGAGCGCACCATGGACCGCGAAACCTGTTGGCAGACCATCGAACAGCAGCGGCGCGCGATTGCCGACCTGCTGGCCGACCTTTCGGCCGACGAGTGGGAAGCGCCGTCATTGTGCGCGGGCTGGCGAATCCGGGAGGTCGCCGCACACATCGCGCTGACACTGCAGCCGCCCCCGATCGGCGTCATGCTCAGCACCGGAATCCGCGCGCGCGGCAACTACAACCGGTTCATCGATGACCTCACCAGGCGCTACGCGAAACATCCAGCCGCAGAACTCATTTCGGCGATCCACGCCAACGCCGGTTCCCGGAGGCTGCCCAAGCTCACCAACTATCGCAATATCCTGTTCGACACGATGGTGCACGGTCAGGACATCGCGATTCCGCTCGGTCGCACGATCGAGATCGAACCAGCGGCCGCGGCCGCCGCGGCCGCCCATGCGGTAACCGTCGGATGGCCGGTATGGGATAAACACCGCCTCGACGGCATCCGCTTGGTCGCATCCGACGCGGACTGGACCCACGGCAGCGGACCGGAGATCCGCGGCCCGATCACCGCACTGCTACTCCTGGTCACCGGCCGCACAGCGGCAATGGGCCTGCTGGCAGGCGACGGTGTCGCGCCGATGACCGCTCGCCTGCATTGACCGCCCCGGCATTGACCAATGATGTGACATGGGTCACGATGTGACGTGGCCGCAGGAGTTTGCTTCGCGGATGCTCGACGCACGATCGCGGAGCCGAATTCTGCGGGATCACTCATCCGAGACCAGGAGGCGTACCGTGAACAGTCGCTCTATGAAGGCGCGCGACATCATGCACGAAAACGCGGAGTGGATCCCCGCCGACGAAACGCTGGATCGGGCCGCGCAGATGATGCGCAGGCTGGATATCGGCGCACTGCCGATCGGCAACGACGACCGGCTCGTCGGCATGCTGACCGATCGCGACATCGTCGTGAAATGCATTGCGATGGGCCATGATCCGAGCAAGGTACGGGCCGGGGATCTGGCGGAGGGCACCCCGCGCTGGATATCCGCCGATGCCGATGTCCGCGAGGTGCTGGACCTGATGGAGCACGATCGGATCAAACGGCTGCCGGTGATCGACAGCAAGAAGCGCCTCGTCGGCATGATCTGCGAATCCGATATCGCCAAGAACCTCAGCGACGCCGAAATCGCAGAATTCGTCTCGGCCGTCTTCGTTCCGCACTGATCTACCCGCACAACGCAATACGGGGCTGCTCACCTGAGTGAGCAGCCCCGTATTTCCGGGTCGGAATTACGCGACGCCCTCCGCGCGGGCGGCGGCGGCCACGGCCTCGGCGACGGCCGGGGCGACGCGCGGGTCGAGCGGGCTCGGCACGATCTTGTCCGGGGCGATCTCATCGGCGACCACGCTGAGAATGGCGTCGGCGGCGGCGATCTTCATGCCCTCGGTAATGCGGCGAGCGCCCGCGTCCAGCGCGCCCTTGAAGACGCCGGGGAACGCGAGGACATTGTTGATCTGGTTCGGGAAGTCGCTGCGCCCGGTGGCCACGATCGCGGCGTACTTGTGCGCGATGTCGGGGTGGATCTCCGGATTCGGGTTCGACATGGCGAACACGATCGACTCCGGCGCCATCGAGGCGATCAATTCCTCGGCGATGGTGCCCGCGGAGAGTCCGAGGAACACATCGGCGCCGGCCAGCGCCTCGGCCGCACCACCGGCGAGCCCGCGCGGGTTGGTGCGCTGCGCGAGTTCGACCTTCACCTCGTTGAGGTCGCCACGCTCGCGGTTCACGATGCCCTTGGAATCGAGCACGGTCACGTCCTTGACGCCCGCGGCGAGCAGGATGTTCGTGCACGCGACACCGGCGGCGCCCGCACCGGACACCACGACCTTCATGTCATCGATGGCACGACCCTGCACCTTGGCCGCGCCGTTGAGGGCGGCGAGCACCACGATGGCGGTGCCGTGCTGGTCGTCGTGCATGACCGGGCAGTCCAGGGCCTCGATGAGCCGCTGCTCGATCTCGAAGCAGCGCGGCGCCGAGATGTCCTCCAGGTTCACCGCGCCGAAGCTCGGGCGCAGCCGGATGATGGTCTCCACGATCTCGTCGACGTCCTTGGTGTCCAGGACGATCGGGATGGAGTTCAGTCCGGCGAACTTCTTGAACAGCGCCGCCTTGCCCTCCATCACGGGCAGCGAGCCGCGCGGGCCGATGTCACCGAGACCGAGCACCGCGGTGCCGTCACTGACCACCACGACGAGCCGGTCGGTCCAGGTGTAGCGCTTGCACAGCGCCTCGTCCTCCGCGATCGCCAGGCTGACCTTCGCCACACCCGGGGTGTAGGCGATGGAAAGGTCGCGCTGGGTGTCCAGCGGTGCGGTGAGTTCGACCGAGAGCTTGCCGCCTAGGTGGCCCGCGAAAATTTCTTCTTGGGTAATTTCGGAAAGGCTTGCGGTGGCATTCGCTGCGTCAGTCACAGATGACACGATTTCACTCCTGGTCGGGTCGGACAAGCCGGGGGGACGGTTACCGCCGGGTACATGGGTATTAGCTGTTTCACACGCTCATCGAGTGCGCTGACCGGGACATTTCGGATCGAGTCGAGAGCATCGGACATGCGACGATCTACTACCGAAACGTGGCGCGGCACTGATCCGCAGGGCGAAGGTCGGACGGGTGTGTCCGTACAAAACGTGCAGGTCTTTTCGAGCGACCTGCAAGCAGTCGCTAACGATCGGCATCCTCGGGTCGCGACGGTGCGTCGCGAGGCGGTGATCGCCGTTGTTCCCGAACCCGGCGGTGGCGTAGGCGGGAATCCGCAACATTCTGCCAGCCAGGAGGACGCATTGCCAAACCGGCGTGTCGTATCCCGGTCGAGCGTCATCTTTCGAGGGTAGGTCGCGGGAATTACCACGGGGTAAGCAGAAACTCGCAGTTCGGCAGCGCTATCCGGTGAGCTGTCACAACGGGAGCGGATCGGCCGCGGTGAGCTCCGGCCGCGCCGGGGGCTCGGGCATGATATCGGCAACCCCGGGGCGCACCCACACCGCCTCGAGTCCGCCGGAGGTCAGCCGCACCCGCCAATCCGCCGCTGCGCCAGGATGATCGGTGCGCCGGTGCATCCCGCGACTCTCCGTGCGCGCGAGCGCACTGTATTTGGTCCAGCGTGCCACCGCCAGCAGCGCCGCCGCCTGCCTGGCGCGCAACCGGTCCGCACCGAATCCGCCGAGATCGAAGTCGGCGCCCGGCCACATGGCGTCGAGTTCGCCGATGCTGTCGCGCAGACTTCCCGCGCTGCGCCAGTAGCTGCGTCGCAATGGCAGCGTGTGCTCCTGCACCAACCCGACCACCGCGCGCGGATCGATGCGGGCCACCGGATTCAGTCCCGCACCGGCCACTTCGCGCACCGGCCCCGGCACGCCGCGTCCGGTAGCGAAGCGCGCGGCACCCTTTCCGGCCCACACACCCGAGGCGATGGCCCATGCTCCGCCCTGACCGCCGAAGCCGCCGACCGCGCCGGTGATCGGCTCGCGCGTCATCACATCGCCCGCACCGTAGAGTCCGGCCACCGTGGTCGCGCAGTCGGTCCCGCCTATGCGCAAACCGCCGGTCCCGCGGACCGTCCCCTCCAGTACGGCGCGCAGCGGTACCCGGCGGGTGTGGTCGACCAGCCCCTGTCTGGAGAGCCAGCGCCGGACCGGGTACGGCACATCATCCAGGGCCGCGTAGATCCGGCGGCCATCCGCGATCGCGGTGAATGCCGCCGAGCGATGACCGGTGATCTCCGCACCGGATTCGTCGTAGAGCGTCGCGAAATGCAGTGCCAGCCCGGGAGCGAAGGCTGTGCCGCGGGGCGCGGGCACAACCGGTACGAGACCGTAGGCGCTGGAGAATTCCATGCCCGACAGTTGCGCGCCCGCCTCCGCGGCCAGCAGCAGTCCGTCACCGGTGTCCACATCGGTGCCCGCGCCGCCGGAGAGGAAGGCGCAGCCGCCGGTGGCGACGACGACCGCCCCGGCTCGGATGGTCCAGGTCCGAAAGCCGTTGTGCCGCTGCACACCGACCGCACCGGCGACCACGCCGTCGCGATCGACGAGCAGCTGCAGGGCGGGATGTTGATCGAGAATGCGCACTCCGGCTTCGAGCAGGCTGCGGCGCATCCTGCGCAGATAGCTTGCGCCGTCGAGGCATACGCGCAATGGCGTTGCGCCGTTGCCCTCACCGGGAAACCGATAACCCCACGCCACGAGCTGTTCGACCCGCCGATGCGCTTCGTCGAGTACGCGCAGCATCCACTCCGGTTCGGCGAGCCCGCCACCGTGCGCGTATGCGCGCTGCACCGCCTCATCTCGCGCGGTCCCGGGCGGGATATTCCACAGCGACGTAGTCCCGGCGGCGGTCGGCCCGCTCGCACCGCAGCGGCTCTTGTCGACGAGCGCCACCCGAGCGCCCGCGGTGGCGGCGGAGATGGCGGCCCAGGTCCCGGCGGGACCGCCGCCGAGGACGAGCACATCCGTCTCGAATTCCGTCACAAAGAGAAATGTTCGGCCACAATTCACGCGACCGCAACCATTACCGATTTATCAGCTCCACCACTGCGTCCACAGCAATATCCCGGCGACAATAAAAACGACCACCGATCCGGAAAAAGCTGCCAAACCCCGATGACGATCTGAAAAAATTTGTGCGCCGAGGCCGATCGCGGAGGTGGCGACATGCCACGTCACCGATTCGCCGCCGGGTCCGGGAAAGCCACGCCGAGCAGCGATTACCGCGGTACCGATAACGACGAGGGCCAGCACGAACATCCCACCGGCGACGATTCCGCTGAGTCCGCGCAGCACTCTCACGAGGCGATCACCGGCACGCCCGTCGCTTTGCCCGCGAGTTCCTCGAATTGCGCGGGGTCGGTGGTGAATTCACCTAGCCGGATGGTTTTGTTGGAACCGTGATAGTCCGACGAACCGGTCGTGATGAGACCGAGTTCGGCGGACAACTCCGTCAGCAGCGCGCGATCGGCCGCGGAATGGTCCGGGTGATCGATCTCGAGCCCGCCGAGTCCGAGCTCGGCCAGTTCGCGAATATCGTCGATCGCCAGCAGCCGCCCGCGCTTGCGCGCCCGGGTGTGGGCGAGCACGCTGACCCCGCCCGCGGTCGCGATCATTTCGACGGCCCGGCGCAGCGGTGTATCCGCCTTCTCCGCGTAGTAGGGGCCGTGCGGGGCCAGCAATTCGGTGAAGGCCGCGTCCACGGTCGGCACCACACCGGCCGCGACGAGCGCGCGTGCCAGATGCGGACGCCCCGCTGACGGTCCGGCCGAGGCCAGGACCGCATCCGGATCGATGGGTAGTCCGTCGTCGCGCATGCGCTCGGCCATCGCGCGCAACCGCTCGACGCGTTCGGCGCGCAAGCGTTCCCGCTCGTCGGCGAAACACCGGTCGGTCGGGTCGAAGAGGTAAGCCAGCAGATGCACCGGAACCGGCCACCCGTCCTCACCGAGCCCGATACACGACATCTCCATGCCCCGCACCAGCGTCAACCCCTTCGGTAGCGCGTCGACCGCTTCGGCCCACCCGGCAGTGGTGTCGTGGTCGGTGATCGCGACGACGTCCAGCCCGGCCGCCGCCGCGTTGCGGACGAGTTCGGCCGGGGAATCGGTACCGTCGGACGCGGTCGAATGGGTATGCAGGTCGATGCGCACGCCTTCTTTCATACCGTGCGCTCACACAGCGCACGCACGCGCACGCGACGTAGCATCGGTCGGTGCCATCAATTCCGCCGCTACCGTCGTTCCGGAGCCAGAGCCGAGCACGTAGGCAACTGCCCCGTATCCCGGTCCCCACCGCGCGTGCGGTGGTCGACTGTGCCGTGTACGTCGACGGCAGGCGGCTGCCCGGCCACTTCAGCCATGCGGACGCGATGGCCGAGGTCAGCAATCGCGGAACCGGATTCGTATGGGTCGGACTGCACGACCCCGACAAGTACCAGATGGCCGATATCGCCGAGGTCTTCGATCTGCACCCGTTGGCCGTCGAGGACGTCATCCACGCTCATCAGCGGCCGAAGCTGGAGCGCTATGACGACACCCTGTTCCTCGTCCTGCGCACCGTCAGCTACGTCCCGCACGAAATCCATTCGGTCAGTGAGATCGTCGAAACCGGCGACATCATGGTCTTCACCGGACCCAATTTCACGGTGACCGTTCGGCACGGTGAGCACACCGGACTCGCCGGTGTCCGAAAGGAATTGGAGGATCACCCCGACCAGCTCATGCTCGGTCCCGGTGCGGTGCTGCACGCGGTCGCCGACCACGTTGTGGATTCCTATGTGGCGGTGGCCCAGTCGGTCGAGAACGATATCGACGAGATGGAAGAAGAGGTCTTCACACCGCGCAGCACGGTGACCATCGAATCGATCTACCAGCTCAAGCGAGAGGTCGTCGAGCTGCGTCGCGCGGTGAATCCGCTAGGCACCGCGCTCGAAGTACTCGGCCGCAACACCGCAATGCCGCTCCCCAAAGAGGTTCGGCGCTATCTGCGCGATGTCGCCGACCACCACACCGCGGTGGCCGAGCGAATCAACGATTTCGACGAGGCGCTCAGCGCACTGATCACCGCGGCGCTCGCCAAAGTCGGTGTCCAGCAGAACACCGATATGCGCAAGATCTCGTCCTGGGTGGCCATCGCGGCGGTGCCGACGATGATCGCAGGCATCTACGGGATGAATTTCACGCATATGCCGGGGCTGGAGGCAACCTGGGGCTTCTGGATCGTCATCGTGATCACCCTCGCCATCTGCCTCGGGCTGTACGTCAACTTCCACCGCAACAACTGGCTCTGAGAACTACAGCGACGCAGCGCCTCTGGCCGGATCATGCACATCGATACCCGCCTCCGCCCACGCATCACGCAACGCCTGCGCACCGCGCACCCGCACCCAGGCCGCCTCGGTCGCGGTCACCGGAACCACCGCGAAATACCGCACCGGTTCGGCGGGTTCGGGCAGTGTGACTTCGGGAATATCGCTCTCCCCCAACAGCACCGCGGTGAAGGGCGCGTCGCGCCACATCGGCTCGCCCAGATCGAGCAGCGCATCGGCTTGCAGCACAACACCTTCCACGGCGGGCGCAGCGACGAGCACGCCGAGCGTCCGGGCGAGTCCGGAACTCGGGCCGACCCCGGCACGCAGCGTCAGCACCAATTCGGCCCGCGGCCCGCGCACCGGATCGGCGTGCAGGTCACCGGGATCGCCCATGGGATGACGTGATCCGCCGAGGGTCACGTAGTGCACCAACTCGTCGCCGGGAATGCGCAGAATCTCGATGGGCTCCAGGCCCAGGAAGGTCACCGACGCGGAGTCGACACCCGTCGAGACGGCACCGAAGTGATCCAGCACCTCGGCGCGGACCTTGTCCACGACTTCCATGCGCTCAGATCGCCAACCGCGCCAGCATGTCCCGAGCCTGCTCGGCCGACTTCGGGTCGCACAGCACGTCATAGCGGCCCGCCACCAACTGCATCGTGGAGGCGAAATCGCGCTGTCCCCTGGTCGCCGCGTACGGGATCGAGGTGGAAATGACGCCGAAGATGATGCCGCCGACCAAGCCGACCAGCACCGGCGCGAAACCGCCGCTGGTGGTGAACAAGCTCAACAGCAGGCCGAGGAACAGGCCGAGCCACGCGCCCGAAACCACCCCACCGCCGATCACCTTGCCCCAGGTCAGTCGGTACAGCACGCGCTCGACCTGCATCAGGTCCACGCCGACGATGGTCACGTCTTGCACAGAGAACTCGTTGTCGGCCAGGAAGTCGACCGCCTTCTGCGCCTCGGCATAGGTCGGATACGAGCCGACCGGCCAGCCCGATGGCGGCGTCGGCAGGCCCTGGCGCGCGCGATTCGAGTTCCCCAAGGGATTCGTCATATCTCTATTCTGCTATTCCGAACCGGAGTTCGGGGGTGTGAAACGCGTGGTGCCCATCTCTGAAGACCTCAGCATCCCCGCGGCTCGGCCCTTATCAGCGATTACCTGAGCCATCTTCGCGCTGGCCTCATCGATCATTTCGTCGCCGAGCATTACCGCTCCGCGCGCACCGCCTTTTTCCGAGGTGTGGAAGGCGTAGGCATCCAGAATCAGCTCGGCGCGATCGTAATCGGCCTGGCGCGGACTGAAGATCTCGTTCGCGGCCTCGATCTGTCCGGGATGCAACACCCATTTACCGTCGAAACCGAGTGCCGCGGTACGCCCGGCCGCCCTGCGGAATCCATCGATATCCCGAATTTGCAGGTAGGGGCCGTCGATTGCCTGCAGGCCGTGCGCGCGGGCGGCGAGCAGGATCGTCATGAGGATGTGGTGGTAGGCATCGCCGGTGTCATAACCCTCGGGCTGTTCACCGACCACCAGCGTGCGCATATTGATACTGGCCATGAAGTCGGCCGGGCCGAAGACCAGGGTCTGCACCCGCGGGCTCGCGGTGGCGATCTCATCTATATTGCGCAGCCCCATGGCGTTCTCGATCTGCGGTTCGATACCGATCCGGCCGACCTCGAGCCCACTGGCCTTCTCCAATTGCGTGAGCAGCAGATCCAGTGCCTGCACCTGACCGGCATCGGTCACCTTCGGCAGCAGAATCGCGTCCAGCGCCGCGCCCGCGCCCTCGACCACGGTGATCACATCGGCGTAGGTCCACTGGGTGGTCCAATCGTTGACCCGCACCACCCGGAGCTGATCGCCCCAGCCGGTGTCGTTCAGCGCCGCCACGATATTCGCCCTGGCCTCGGCCTTGGCGGCCGGTGCGACCGCATCCTCCAGATCGAGAAAGACCTCGTCAACCGGCAAACCCTTGGCCTTATCGATCATCTTCTTGCTGCTACCTGGGCAGGCGAGCACCGAGCGGCGCGGCTTCATGATCACTCCCGTCGATCGTGGCATGGTGCGAGTACCGGTCCGCGAACCCTCTAACCTGGGGCCATGGCAGCAACCAGGGTGTACGTCGCCAGGCTGGCCGGGCTGGTGGTACTCGGCCCGGACGGCGAGTCTATCGGCCGCATCCGCGACGTCGTCGTGGCCATCCGCTACGACCGCCAGCAACCCCGGGTGCACGGTCTGGTTGTCGAATTGCCGTCCCGGCGGCGGATTTTCGTGCCGATGCTGCGGGTTACCACGATCGAACCCGGTGTCGTCGCGCTCAATACCGGCACGGTGAGCCTGCGCCGCTTCACCCAGCGTCCGGGCGAGATGCTCGCACTCGCGCAGATCGTGGATTCTTCGGTGCGCGTTGATGATCCGGATCTGCCGGATCTCGCGGATGTCGATGTGCTCGTGGTCGATCTCGGCATCGAACAGACCCGGACCAGGGACTGGCGGGTCACCAGGGTCGCGGTGCGCGGACATCGCAGGCTCGGCCGCCGCCGGACCGTGCATGTAGTGGACTGGATGCAGGTCAGCGGGCTGACGCCGTACGAGATCGGCAGGCCGGGCCAGGACGTCACCCAGTTGCTCGAGCAGTTCGAGGGCCTGCGTCCCGCCGATGTCGCGCATATGCTGCGCGAACTTCCCGAGAAGCGGCGCATCGAGGTGGCGATCGCACTCGACGACGAGCGACTCGCCGATGTCGTGCAGGAACTTCCCGACGACGATCAGGTCGATCTGCTCGGCCATCTCGAGGTGCGCCGCGCCGCCGACGTGCTCGAGGCGATGGATCCCGACGACGCCGCCGACCTGCTCGGCGAACTGCCGAAGGGTGAGCGGGAATCGCTGTTGGCACTGATGGATCCGGAGGAGTCCGAACCCGTCCGCAGGCTCCTCGAACACTCCCCCGATACCGCGGGTGGTCTGATGACGCCGAAACCGGTGATCCTGACTCCGGCCACCACCGTCGCCGAAGCGCTTGCCCGAGTGCGCAATCCGGATCTGACACCCGCGCTGGCCAGCATGGTGTTCGTGGTGCGGCCGCCGACCGCAACGCCGACCGGCCGCTTCCTCGGCACGGTGCATTTACAGCGACTGCTGCGCGAACCCCCGGCACACCTGGTCGGCGGCATCCTCGACACCGATCTGGCTCCCCTGCGTCCCGATGCCCCGCTCGGGGCGGTGACCCGCTATTTCGCCACCTACAACCTGGTCTGCGGTCCGGTGGTGGACGAGGAGAACCATCTGCTCGGCGCGGTCAGTGTGGACGACGTGCTCGATCATCTACTACCGGAAGATTGGCGCGAGCAGGAAGATACGGCCCACGACGCGGTCGTGGGCCACGAGGGGGTAGTCGATGCCGAGTGAGAAGACTCCGGCGCGCCAGCGCCTGGAAACGCCGATGGAATCACGGTTCCGCTTCGATTACGACGCCGAGGCGCTGGCCCGCTCCAGCGAGCGGGTCGCCCGATTCCTCGGCACCGGACGCTATCTCGCGATCCAGACGATTGTGGTGATCGTCTGGATCCTGCTGAACGTCTTCGTGATCGCGCTGCGCTGGGATCCGTATCCGTTCATCCTGCTCAATCTCGCGTTCTCGACCCAAGCAGCGTATGCCGCGCCGCTGATCCTGTTGGCGCAGAACAGACAAGACAATCGCGACCGCGTGTCGCTGGAGGAAGATCGCACCAGGGCAGCCCAGACCAAGGCCGATACCGAATTCCTCGCCCGCGAGCTCGCATCGCTGCGGATCGCGGTCGGCGAGGTTGCTACGCGCGACTACTTGCGCAGGGAATTGGAGGAAATGCGAGAGGTGCTGGACCGGATCGAGGCCGCGCAGTCACCGGATTCCGAGTCGAGCCCCGATAAACCGCCGAAGGCCAATCGCAAGAAAAGCTCCGGCAGAAAGCCGGGCACAGTTCAGGTTTCACCGCCAGTTGCTGACGATTGACAGGAAATGCTCAACAAGGTTGTGACCCACGGGTAACCTGGACGACGTTGTCCCGAGCGGACGGGCAGGGGATGTCCCGGACAGGCGCTCTCACGACGTAGAGGATTGGTGTGGCCGAATGCGAATCTCTGCTCCGATAACCGTCTCGGCCCTGGTCGTCGCCGGTCTTGTGGCCACGGGCTCGGGTACCAATGCCACACAATCCACCACTCCCGATACCGCACCCGAGGCTTTGCTCGCGGCGTCGACCGGCCCGTCCGCCACCGATGGAACATCCGGCAACACTGGCGAAGCCGCATTGTCCCGGACAGTTGGTCTCCTTCCGGTAACGCCGGAGGCTCCCCGCAAACTTCGAGCAATGACTCCGCTTGCGGATGGCACGCCACTGTTCGCGGGTTCGGTGCCGTTGCACGACATCGCCCTGCCCGCCACCGGCGGCGCGCTCGGGATCCCGGAAATCGTGCTCGCGGCCTATCGCAATGCCGAACTCGCACTGGAATCCTCGATGCCCGGCTGCGGTCTGTCGTGGAGTCTGCTGGCCGGGATCGGGCGGATCGAATCGCTGCACGCGGGCGGCGGACGGACCGATGCCGCGGGCACCACTGTGACGCCGATCTTCGGGCCCGCGCTGGACGGCTCACTACCGGGCAATGAGGTGATCAGGGCCGCCGACGGCAGCGCGGTGCGCGCCATCGGGCCGATGCAGTTCCTGCCCAGCACCTGGAGCCGGTACGCCGCCGACGGCAACGGTGACGGTATCGCCGACCCGCACAATGTCTTCGACGCCTCGCTCGCCGCGGGCAAGTATCTGTGCTCGGGCGGGTTGAATCTGCGCGATCCGCAACAGGAACTGCGCGCGGTGCTGCGCTACAACAACTCGCTCGCCTACGCCGCCAATGTGCTGAGCTGGTCGGCGGCCTACCGCACCGGCGGCACTCCGAGCCAGGTGAGCATCTCCCCCGATCTCATCCCGCCGGGTACCGCGCCGATCACGACGGGCGCGGACATGCTGGCCGCATCCTCTACGGCACCGACGACCACCACCACCACGACCGCACTGCCGCCGAATACCGTGATCATCCCGACGCCGACCGAGGTGATGATCACCATCCCCGGTCTGCCGCCGATCCCCTGCGGCATCTTCTGCCCGCGGCCGGTACCCAAGCCGCCGTGCGATCCGCAGCAGGTGGCCCCGGCGCAGCTGCCCGCACCCGGCGATCCGGCACAGTCGCCCATCGCACCGGCGCAGACCTACGGCGCTGCGGAAGACGGGGAACCGAAAGATCCTCGGCAGCAAGACCAGCAGCGTCCGGATCAGCAGCCGCCGCAGCAGCAGCAACCCGCCAATTGCACTCCGGCTCAACCGGATGCGGCCCAGCCCGGTGCGGCCCAGCCCGCGCCCAATGCGCAGGCACCCGCGCAATCGCCGGGCGAAACGGTGCAGAACTCCCCGGAGAAGACACCGGAGCCCGGCGTGGCCGAAGTGCCGGAGCCGACGCAGACCGAAGCAGCCACCCCGCCGCCCGCACCGGGCATCACGCTCCCGTTCGGCATCGTGATCCCGCTGCCCGCCCCGGCACCGGCCCCGCAGGGCTGAGACCAGGCCCGATATCGAACAGATGACGCCACACCGAGACCCGATAACGAAGCAGTAACAAAAAGGTCTCGAATGCGGTACCCTCTACTTCGTCCATCACGAAGGGCTCGTTATCGAGTCAATTGGAGGGTCACCGCACAGTGGGGCGTCACCGAAAGCAGTCGCCTGCGACGATCAAGCGCAGCTCCGTTATCGCATTGACCGGATTGGTCCCCGCTGGACTCGTGGCCGTCGCCGCGTCCGCAGGCACCGGCGATCCGACCGCATCGTCTGTCCTGCAACACATTCCGGAGGACGATCAAGACGACCAGGCGGCGAGACTTTCGGTCGCCGCGGAACCGGCGGCGACCGAGTTCGTCGCGAACGCAATGGCAAAGCAGGCACCGAGTGCGCCGCCGATCGTGAAAACCGTTGCGCTGCCCGATGGTAGGCAACCGGCCGCACTGCCACCCGGCCCGCTCGGCATTCCCGGCGTCGCCGTCGCGGCTTACCAGAACGCCGAAAACATACTCGCCGCCGAGAATCCGGTCTGCGGAATTCCGTGGTACCTGCTCGCCGGTATCGGCCGGGTCGAATCGACGCATGCCTTCGGCGGTAAGGCCGATGCGGACGGCAACCCGCTGACACCGGTCTATGGTCCGGTGCTCGACGGCAGCCTCGCGGGCAACCACGTCGTTCGCGATACCGACGGCGGCGCGCTGGACGGACTCAGCGGATACGACCGCGCCATCGGCCCGATGCAGTTTCTGCCGGAGACCTGGAAGCGCTACGGCGCCGACGGTAACGGCGACGGCATCGCCGATCCGCAGAATCTGTTCGACGCGACACTGACCGCGGGCCGGTACCTGTGCGACGGCGGGTTGAACATGCGCGATCTCACCCAGCAAACCAGGGCGATCCTGCGCTACAACAACTCCATGGCCTATGTCGCAAATGTGATGGCGTGGGCCGGATCCTATGCCTCCGGCATCGCACCTAAGCCCGGGGACCTGCCGCGAATCTGAGACAACGTAAAATTCATGCCATGCCAGTGGTAACGGAAGCGGATGTGCGGGGAGCCCTCGCGAAGGTCGACGATCCGGAGATCCGCAAACCGATCACCGAACTGGGCATGGTGAAGAGCATCGCGATCGGTGCCGATAGCAATGTCCATATCGAGGTCTACCTGACGACGGCGGGTTGCCCGCTGCGCACCGAGATCACCCAGCGGGTCACCAAGGCGGTGGCCGACGTCGCGGGCGTCGGCGCGGTCACGGTCGACCTCGATGTGATGGACGATGAGCAGCGCACGAATCTGCGCAAGCAGTTGCGCGGCGACTCCGCCGATCCGGTCATCCCGTTCGCCCAGCCCGGTTCGCTCACCCGCGTCTACGCGGTGGCCTCCGGTAAGGGCGGCGTCGGAAAGTCCAGTGTCACGGTCAATCTCGCCGCCGCTATGGCCGCGCGCGGTCTTTCGGTCGGTGTGCTCGACGCGGATATCTACGGTCACTCGATTCCACGGATGCTCGGTACCGACGCGCGCCCGACTCAGGTCGAGCGGATGATCATGCCGCCGCAGTCGCACAATGTGAAGCTGATTTCCATCGCGCAGTTCACCCAGGGCAATACGCCGGTGGTGTGGCGCGGTCCGATGCTGCACCGGGCGCTGCAGCAGTTCCTCGCCGATGTGTTCTGGGGCGATCTCGATGTGCTGCTGCTGGATCTGCCGCCAGGCACCGGCGACGTCGCGATCTCCATCGCGCAGCTGATTCCGAATGCGGAGATCCTGGTCGTCACCACGCCGCAGCCGGCGGCCGCCGAGGTCGCCGAGCGCGCCGGTGCGATCGCGCTGCAGACCCGGCAGCGGATCGCGGGCGTCATCGAGAATATGTCCTGGCTCGATCTGCCCGACGGCAGCCGGATGGACCTCTACGGTTCCGGTGGCGGGCAATCCGTCGCCGACCGTCTCACCCGGGCCGTCGGAGCGAATGTGCCACTGCTGGGTCAGATTCCGATCGAGCAGGAGTTGCGCGAGTCAGGCGACGAGGGCACTCCGATCGTATTGCGCAATCCGGAGAATCCGGCCGCCAAGGCACTGCTCGACGTCGCCGACAAACTCGCAGTGCGCCGCCGCGGACTCGCGGGCATGTCACTCGGAATCGACACGACACGCCACCTGTAACCACAGGCCACACCCACGGCTTGAGCACTACTCGACGCCGCCGACAAACCACAGCACGCCACCGCAGACTCCCGGGCACGTCCGAACTCCAGAGTCTGCTCGACATTCTCGCACCGGATGTCGTCTTCCTCGGCGACGGTGGCGGACTCGCACAGGCCGCGCTGGTGCCCATCGCCGGGGCCGACGCGGTAGCCGGCCTCCTCTCCGCCGCGCTCGGTAACCTCACCGCGAGGTCGGCACAGCCTGCCCTCGTCAACGGCCACCCGGCGCTGATACTGCGATTCGACGGCGAGATCGATGGCGTCATAGCGGCGCGCATCGACGACGGCCTCATCACCGGGATCTACTCCGTGCGCAATCCCCAGAAACTGTCGCGTTTGCAGCGCGAGACCGCCCTGCACCACTGACGCCTGCTGATGTCGCTGACAAGGACGCAGCGCGACGTCGCCGACTCGGGGGCATGTCACTCGGCATCGACATGACGCGCCACCAATTGCCGCAGGCCACACCTGTCACTACAGATAACAGCTGTGGCCACAGGCCACACCGTAGCCGCAGACCACACCGTAGCCGCGGACCACAGCTGTCACCACGGACCACAGCTGTCACCACAGGCCATCGCTGTCGTTCGGGCCACAGCTGTCATGACGGGCCGACACCGCGGGCTACACCTGTCACCGCAGGCCCCGATCGATCGCGGGACACAGTGGCGGCTGTGTGAATCTCACCCTTCGCAGAGGAGTGGCCGCCCTGCGGCGCTTTGATAATCGCGGGTCCTTGTCGGGCTGCGACCGCGCCGTGCCGACTCGCGCGACTGCGCCGTGCCGACTCGGATCGGCGGGGCGATCGCACAGCTCGGTGGCCGATGACATGACCGCCCGCAATTCGAGGGCCGATTTTCGCGGGCGGGCGGATGTCAGGTGTCGGCGTGGGCCAATAAGCTCGGGGACATGCTCACGCTGCTGTTGTACGTGCTGATCGTCGGCTTGGTCGCCGCGGTGCTGTTCCTGCTCGCCAGTGCGGTCTTCGGGCGAGCCGAGGAACTCGGACCACTGCCCGAGGGAACAACGGCGACCGTGCTACCCGCCGAGGGCATCAGCGGCGCGGATGTGCGCGCCCTGCGCTTCCAGCAGGTGGTGCGCGGCTATAAGGCCGGTGAAGTCGACTGGGCGCTGACCCGGCTCGCCGCCAGAATCGACGAACTGCAACTCCAACTAGCCGAGGCGCGTGGCACCCAAACCCCGAGCGTCCAGCTGCCGAAACAGCCGCAGCCGAGCGCACCGCATCAGCAGCCCCAGGCAGCGACCCCTCAACCGACCGGCACGATCGCCCAGTCACCGGCCCCGACCGGCCAATCCCAAGCACCGACCGGCCAATCCCAGGTACCGACTGTCCCGCCGAACGGCTCGATCACCCCGCAGGCACCGACTGTCCAGCCACCTGCGGCCCCACCACAGCCACCCACCGACCCACCGAACGGCACAGCGACCCAGGCACCGATTGGACAGCCGTCGGTT
>NZ_BAGN01000194.1 GCF_000308835.1 Nocardia vinacea NBRC 16497
GCCCACCACCCGTGCGCCGCAGACAACGCCCGCGCCGACCTCGAATGCCGCGCCCACCTCAGGCGCGCCGAAGCCCGCCGACACCGCTGCCGACGAGGCAAAGGTTTTGCGCGGCCCGGCTGCCGCCGTGGTCAAGAACATGTCCGCGTCGCTGGCCATCCCGACCGCGACCAGCGTGCGCGCTATTCCGGCGAAGCTGATGATCGACAACCGCCTGGTCATCAACAACCACCTGGCTCGCACCCGCGGCGGCAAGATCTCCTTCACCCACCTGCTCGGCTACGCGATCGTGCAGGCGGTCAAGTCGTTCCCGAACCTGAACCGGCACTTCGCCGAAATCGACGGCAAGCCGAACTCGGTCACTCCGGCACACACCAACCTCGGTCTCGCCATCGACCTGGCGGGCAAGGACGGCAACCGCTCGCTGGTCGTCGCGGCGATCAAGGGCTGCGAGACCATGACCTTCGGGCAGTTCCACACCGCCTATGAGGACATCGTGCGCCGCGCCCGCGACGGCAAGCTCGGCATCGACGATTTCACCGGCGTCACCATCTCGCTGACCAACCCGGGCACCATCGGCACCGTGCACTCGGTGCCGCGGCTGATGCCGGGCCAGGGCGCGATCATCGGCGCCGGCGCGATGGAATACCCCGCCGAATTCCAGGGCATGAGCGACGAGCGCATCAACGAGCTCGGCGTCGGCAAGTTGATGACCCTGACCTCGACCTACGACCACCGCATCATTCAGGGCGCGGAGTCCGGCGACTTCCTGCGGACCATCCACAACCTGCTGATCAGCGACGAGTTCTACGACGAGATCTTCCACGGCCTCGGCGTGCCCTACGAGCCGGTGCGCTGGCGCAAGGATGTCAAGGAGCGCGGCGTCGACAAGAGCACCCGCGTGCTCGAGATGATCGCGGCCTACCGCAACCGCGGCCACCTGATGGCCGACACCGATCCGCTGCGTCTGGTCAAGGACAAGTTCCGCAGCCATCCGGACCTCGATGTCACCCAGCACGGCCTCACCCTGTGGGACCTGGACCGCACCTTCGATGTCGCGGGCTTCCACGGCCAGGAGCGGATGAAGCTGCGCGATGTGCTCTCGGTGCTGCGCGATGCCTACTGCCGCCACGTCGGTGTGGAGTACACCCACATCCTGGAAACCGAGCAGCTGCAGTGGATTCAGGAGCGGGTCGAGCAGAAGCACGTCAAGCCGACTGTCGCACAGCAGAAGTACATCCTGAACCGGTTGAACGCGGCCGAGGCCTTCGAAACCTTCCTGCAGACCAAATACGTCGGGCAGAAGCGCTTCTCGCTCGAGGGCGCCGAAGCCGTCATCCCGATGATGGACGCCACCATCGACCAGTGCGCCGAGCATTCGCTCGACGAGGTCGTCATCGGTATGCCGCACCGTGGTCGCCTCAATGTGCTCGCCAATATCGTCGGCAAGCCGTACTCGAAGATCTTCACCGAGTTCGAGGGCAATATGAACCCGGCCGCCACCCACGGCTCCGGCGACGTGAAGTACCACCTCGGCGCGCGTGGCACCTACCTGCAGATGTTCGGCGACAACGAGATCGAGGTCTCGCTGACCGCCAACCCCTCGCACCTCGAGGCGGTCGACCCGGTGCTCGAGGGTCTGGTACGCGCGAAGCAAGACCTTTTGGACAAGGGCGACGGGCCGGAGGGCTTCTCCGTCATGCCGCTGATGCTGCACGGTGACGCCGCATTCGCGGGTCAGGGTGTGGTCGCGGAGACGCTGAACCTGTCGGGGCTGCGCGGTTACCGCGTCGGCGGCACCATCCACATCGTGGTGAACAACCAGATCGGTTTCACCACCGCACCGGAGAACAGCCGCTCCACCGAATACTCGACCGATATCGCGAAGTTCATCGGCGCGCCGATCTTCCACGTGAACGGTGACGACCCGGAGGCCTGCGACTGGGTCGCGCGTCTGGCGGTGGACTTCCGCCAGAAGTTCCGCAAGGACGTCGTGATCGACATGGTCTGCTACCGGCGTCGCGGCCACAACGAGGGCGACGACCCGTCGATGACCCAGCCGGAAATGTACGACGTCATCGACACCAAGCGCTCGGTGCGCAAGGCGTACACCGAAAGCCTGATCGGCCGTGGCGATATCTCGCTCAAAGAGGCCGAGGACGCGCTGCGTGACTACCAGGGTCAGCTGGAACGGGTCTTCAACGAGGTCCGCGAGCTGGAGAAGTACGTCCCGGAGCCGAGCGAATCGGTCGAGGACGACCAGCAGGTGCCGGCTACGGTCGTGACGGCCGTGGACAAGACCGTGCTGCAACGCATCGGCGACGCCTTCCTCGGTGTTCCCGAGGGCTTCAATGTGCACCCGCGTGTCAAGCCGGTGCTGGAGAAGCGGCGCGAAATGGCGTACGAGGGCAAGGTCGACTGGGCCTTCGCCGAGTTGCTCGCCTTCGGCACGCTGATCGACGAGGGTCGCGCGGTGCGCCTGACCGGTCAGGACTCGCGTCGCGGCACCTTCACCCAGCGCCACTCGGTGATCATCGACCGCAAGACGGCCGAGGAATACACCCCGCTGCACAACATCGGCAGCTCCAACCCGGGTTGGTTCGCGGTGCACGACTCGGCGCTGAGCGAATACGCCGCCGTCGGCTTCGAATACGGCTACTCGCTGGGCAACCCGGACGCACTTGTGTTGTGGGAAGCGCAGTTCGGTGACTTTGTCAACGGCGCGCAGTCCATCATCGACGAGTTCATCTCCTCCGGTGAGGCCAAGTGGGGTCAGCTGTCGGAGGTCGTGCTGCTGCTGCCGCACGGTCACGAGGGTCAGGGCCCGGACCACACCTCCGGTCGCATCGAGCGCTTCCTGCAGCTGTGCGCCGAGGGCTCGATGACGGTCGCCGTGCCGTCCACCCCGGCGAACTACTTCCATCTGCTGCGCCGCCACGCACTCGACGGCATCCGCCGTCCGCTGATCGTCTTCACCCCGAAGTCGATGTTGCGCAATAAGGCCGTGGTCTCGGACCTGAAGGACTTCACCGAATCGAAGTTCCGCTCGGTCTTCGACGAGCCCACCTACGAACAGGGCATCGGCGACCGCGACAAGGTCAAGCGCGTCCTGCTCACCAGCGGCAAGCTCTACTACGAACTGGTCGCCGAAAAGGCCAAGCAGAAGCGCGAAGACGTCGCGATCGTCCGCATCGAGCAGCTCTACCCGCTGCCCAAGTTCCGCCTCAACGAGGCACTGGCCGGTTATCCGAACGCGACGGATATCGCCTGGGTCCAAGAGGAACCGGCCAACCAGGGCGCGTGGCCCTTCTTCGGCCTGAACCTCCCGGAACTCCTCCCGGAGCGGTTCACGAAGTTGCGCCGCATTTCCCGCCGCGCCATGTCGGCTCCTTCTTCGGGTTCGTCGAAGGTGCACGCCGTGGAGCAAGCCGAGATCGTGGCCGAGGCCTTCGAGCCGACCGCGTAGTTTTCGCTGACCGAACCGCCGGGCCGAATCCGCTCTTACTCAGAGTGATTCGGCCCGGCGTCGTTCGTACCCGACTTCGGGCAGAGGTGTCCACTGCCCCCACCATGCCAACGCCTTGAACCACTATGGCTACGGCTTACCGCGGTGGCGGACCTGCCGTTCCAGGATCAGCGGCCTGATCGGTGCGCTCACTGCGGCGCCATGTCTCAACCACACCCGGGGTCCGATCTTGCACAACGAAACTCGCGCGGGTGTGGATCGGGGCGCCTGGGCGGTGGACATAGGGGACGACGCGGAAGTCGGTGCGCCACACCGAATGGTCGAATTCCACTCGGACGTATCCGCGTTGGGAATTGAAGAATTTCATGTCCGGGTTGGCGGCAAGGAGGTTGCGGCCGGTCGGGTTGACATCGGTGCCGTCGCCGCCGGTTGTTATCGATGTGCCGGTGAATTCGGCTGCTACGACCGGGGATTCGGGGGCGGTGTAGTCGGGCCGGAGGTCGGCGGCGTAGTTGTGGTGGCGGTCGCCGGTGATGACGACGAGATTGTGGATATCGCGGTCGGCGGCGGTGGCGAGGACGGTATTGCGGTCGGCTACGTAGGCGTCCCAGGCGTCGGTGCCGAAATTGGTACCGGGGCCGGGATCATAGTCGGATTTGGCCATGGCCACCTGGTTGCCGAGGATCTGCCAGCGGGCGGTGGAGTGGGTGAGGCCGTCGAGCAGCCAATCTCGTTGTGGTGCGCCCAATATCGAGCGGTCAGGCGAGAGTCGGTCGGGACAATCGTCACCGATATTGCCCTTACCGCAGGTCCCGCCGGTGCGGTATTGGCGGGTGTCGAGCATGGTGATGTCGGCGAGGTCGCCGAAGGTGTAGCGGCGGTGGATGCGCATGGTCGGGCCGGACGGCAGGGCCGCGATTCGCAGTGGCTGATGTTCGTACATCGCCTGGAAGGCGGCGGCTTTGCGGCGGCGGAACAGGGCGGGAATGCGATAGATGTCGAGACCGAGGCCGGGGTTATCGGCGGACCAGTTGTTGTCGATCTCGTGGTCGTCGAAGGTGACGAGCCAGGGAAAGGCGGCGTGCGCGGCGCGCAACGGTTGTTCGGCCTTGGCCTGGGCGTAGCGCAGCCGGTAGCCGGGTAGATCGACCGCTTCAGCGGCCAGATACGGCTCCACCGACATCCCCTCGCGGCCGCGGTTCCAGCCGCGTTCGTAGATGTAATCCCCGAGGTGCGCAACGAGATCGAGGTCTTCGGCGCTCATATGCCCATAAGCGGTGTAGTAGCCGGAGGTCCACGATTGGCAGGACGCGAACGCGAATCGCATGCGCCCCGTGGGCTGTCCCGGCGCAGGTGCCGTTCGGGTGCGACCGACCGGCGAAATCGCCGAGCCCGCGCGAAATCGATAGAAGTACCAGCGATTCGGCTCGAGTCCCCCGACCTCCGGGTGCACGGTATGTGCGAGTTCACGAGTCGCGACCGCACTTCCGCGCGCCACCACATCCTGGAAATGCTCGTCGTGCGCGACCTCGTAATCAACGGTCACCGGATGCTGCGCCATCCCCCCGAGCCCGTCCGGCGCCAACGGATCCGGCGCAAGCCGCGTCCACAACACCACCCCATCCGGCAGCGGATCCCCCGAAGCCACCCCCAACGTGAACGGATCCCCCAACCACCGCGGCGCCCGAAACCGCCCACTGCTCGCCGCGGAAGCCCCCACCAACACCGCAACCGATCCAGCGGTCCCGAACCGCAACAACTCCCGCCGCGACAGACCCATACGTCAGGGTATCTCCAGGCGCTCCGCCGAATCCGCATTCCGACAGGGGTACGGATCCAACAACGGGCGCGCCATCGAGACGCGGTCCGACCGCGCCTATCCGGCGGCACCGACCCGGCTAACCGCGTAGGGCGGCGGCCAGTTCGGGATTCAGCGAAAGAGCGAGCGCGAGTAGGGATTCGACCAGCAGGTCGACCAACTGTTCGCGGGTGATGGTTTCGTGGCGCAGCCAGGTGAGGGTGGTTTCCTCGACGAAGGCGATCCAGCCGCGCATGGCGAGAACCAGTCGCGGGCGCTCGGCGTCGGCGATGTCCACAGGCACTTCGGTCAGGATGATGTCGATGATGACGTTGCGGGTCTGGTCGACGAGCGGGAGCACCTCGGCGCTGACGCTGGCCGGTCCGCGCAGCAACGAGACGTAGGAATTGCGGTTCTCGGCCACGTACTGGATGTAGCGCTCGACCGAATCGCGCAGCATCTCGAACACCCCGAGCGTGCGGTCGGGTGCGACGCGCTCCAACAGCTCGGCATTGGCGTGGCGGACTATCGCCAGTTGGAAGTCCTGTTTGGTCGGGAAGTAGTGGAAGAGCAGGCCGCGGGAGATCCCGGCTTCCCCGGCGATTTCGGTGATCGAGATGTCTTCGATGGCGCGATCCCCGAGCATCTTGGCGCCCAGGGTGATCAGTTGTAGACGGCGTTCTTCCGGGCTGAGCCGGGTGCGCTTGACAGTTTCTCCGGTGCCTCGACTACTCACGTGCCCATCTTACTGAACGCTGCTCAATACTGTTGACTGATGATCAATAGGACCGTAGTCTGGATTATATGAGTCGCAAGGTTACAGACAAAGCTGTCGGCAACCGGCCAGCCCGCCACGTCAAGACCATCATCATCGGCAGCGGTTTCGCTGGTCTGGGCCTGGCGATCCGGTTGAGCAAGCAGGGCCGCAACGATTACCTCGTGTTGGAACGCGGCAGCGATGTCGGCGGCACCTGGCGTGACAACACCTACCCAGGCGCGGCCTGTGATGTGCCGTCGCACCTGTACTCGTACTCGTTCGCACTGAACCCGAATTGGTCGCGCTCGTTCTCCAGGCAGGGCGAGATCCAGCAGTACATCCAGGGCGTCGCGCGCGAGTACAACGTGCTCGACAAGCACCTGTTCAACTGCGACGTGACCGCGGCCCGCTGGAACAACGCCACCAACCTGTGGCATATCGAATCGACCCGGGGCAGCTTCACCGCCGACACCGTGGTGTCCGCCGTCGGCGCGCTGTGCGAGCCCGCGCTCCCGGATATCAAGGGCATCAACGGTTTCGAGGGCGAGATCTTCCACTCCGCCCGCTGGAACCACGACGCCGATCTGACGGGCAAGCGCGTCGCCATCATCGGCACCGGAGCCTCGGCCATCCAGATCGTGCCGTCCATCGCCCCGCAGGTCGCGCACCTGGACGTCTACCAGCGCACCGCGCCGTGGCTGCTCCCCCGCATGGACCGCCCGTACACCCTGCCGGAGCGTTTCGCCTTCCGGCACATCCCGGGCTTCCAGCGACTATCCCGCGCCGCCATCTACGCCGCGCGCGAAACCCAGGTCGTCGGCCTCGCCAAGGTTCCGGCACTGATGCAGGCCTTCGAGCTGATCGCCAAGGCCAAGCTGCAGCTGGAGATCCGCGATCCCGAGCTGCGCGAGAAGGTCACCCCGAACTTCCGGATCGGCTGCAAGCGCATGCTGATCTCCAACGACTACTACCCGGCGCTGAGCCGCCCGAATGTGGACGTGGTCACCGACGGCATCGCCGAGGTGCGCGCGAATTCCGTCGTCACCAAGGACGGCACCGAGCGCGAAATCGATGCACTCATCGTCGCGACCGGCTTCCACGTCACGGATTCGCCGACCTACAACGCCATCTCGGGCAAGGACGGTCGCACGCTGGCGGAGGTGTTCGACGAGATCGGCCAGCAGGGCTACAAGGGTTCGGCCGTCGCCAACTTCCCCAATATGTTCTTCCTGCTCGGCCCGAACGTCGGCCTCGGCCACACCTCGATGGTGTACATGATCGAATCCCAGATCAACTACGTCGCCGACGCCCTGGCCACCGTCGATCGCCTCGGTCTGCGCACGGTCGAGGTGAAGCGCGCGGCGCAGGACACCTACAACACGAACCTGCAGGGCAAACTGGTCAAGAGCGTGTGGAATACCGGCGGCTGCGCCAGCTGGTACCTGGACAAGCACGGCAACAACACCACGCTCTGGCCGGATTTCACCTTCGAATTCCGCAGGATTACAAAGAATTTCGACGTCTCCGCCTACGAGACGACTAGCGTCGAAAGCTCCCGAGACGATCTGAAAGTGGTAGCACAGTGAGCAGTGACGCTTACTTCAAGGGCAAGGTCTGTGTGATCACCGGGGCGGGTTCCGGCATCGGCCGTGCCCTCGCGGAGAACCTGGCCAGGCGCGGGGCCAAACTCGCGCTCTCCGATATCGATACCGACGGCCTGGCCGAGACGGTGCGCCGCTGCGAGGCGTACGGAGCCGAAATCAAATCCGACCGGCTGAATGTGGCCGAGCGCGAAGCGGTGCTGCTGTACGCCGACGCCGTAAAGGCGCACTTCGGCAAGGTGCACCAGATCTACAACAACGCGGGCATCGCCTACCACGGCGAGGTGATCCGCTCGGAGTTCAAGGACATCGAGCGCATCATGGACGTCGACTTCTGGGGCGTCGTCAATGGCACGAAGGCCTTCCTGCCGCTGCTGATCGAATCCGGCGATGGCCACGTCGTCAATGTCTCCAGCCTGTTCGGCCTCATCGCGGTCCCGGGCCAGAGTGCTTATAACGCAGCCAAATTCGCGGTGCGCGGGTTCACCGAATCGCTGCGCCAAGAGATGCTGGCCGGCAAGCATCCGGTCAAGGTGACCTGTGTGCATCCCGGCGGCATCAAGACCGCCGTCGCCCGCAATGCCACCTATGCCGAGGGCATCGACAGCCAGAGTGCCGCATCGCTGTTCGACAAGAAGCTGGCCATTCACACACCGGAAATGGCCGCGCAGACCATTACCGAGGGCGTCCGCAAGGGACACGGCCGCGTGCTGATCGGTTGGGAGGCCAAGGTGCTCGACCTGTTCGTCCGGGTCACCGCCTCCGGCTACCAACGCATCGCCGCCGCGGTGAACCGCCCCTTCCTACCCTGAACCAGCGCGGGGAATCGAGGAAAACCTATGCGTGACATCAACATTCCGCTACCCGTCGCGCGAGCGCTGCTGAGTCCGATTTTCCGGGTCTCACTGAACGCGCGACTGCCCTGGCAGATGCAGCGGTTGCTGCTCGATATCGGTTCGCGCGCACAGTTTTTGCCATCGGGCACGACCGTGCACCGACTCAGGCTCGGCGGGCGACCCGCGGAAAGAATCACCGCCGGCTCGGCCAGGCCGAATCTGAACGCGGGCGCAGTGCTCTACCTGCACGGCGGCGGCTATGCGGTCGGATCGCCGGCGACGCACCGTTCGCTGGCCGCCCGGCTGGCGCACGAAACCGGTTGCACCGTCTATGTTCTCGACTACCGACTGGCGCCGGAGCACCCGTTCCCGGCCGGACTCGAGGACGCCGAATCGGCATTCCTGGAACTGGTCGGGAATATCGGTTACCGCCCCGAACAGATTGCGCTGTCGGGTGATTCGGCGGGCGGCGGACTATCGCTGGCCACCGCACAGCGGCTCATCGCCGAACACGGCCACACCCCGGCCGCGCTCGGCCTGATCGCACCGTGGGTGGATCCGAATCAGGTCCCGGACAAGTCCCGCGATCTGGTGATCAACCGGCCGTGGTCGCGCGCATGCGCCGCGGCCTATCTCGGCGACGGGGACGGCAAGGACACCGGCTACGCACCGCTGCACGGTGAACTGCGAGGTTTGCCGCCGACGTATGTACAGGTCGATGTCAGCGAACTGCTGCATGCGCAATGCGTGGAGTTCGTCGCCGCGCTGCGGACGGCGGGTGTGCATGCCAGGTTCACCGAGAGCAAGGGGCTATGGCACGTCGCGCAACTGCAGGCCGCGCTGGTCGGACCGGCCGCGGCGGCGCTGACCGAATTGGCCGATTTCCTACGGGAAGCCGTCCAGCCGGTCACGCTGCGCGACATAGGATAGAGAGTGCCTCACCTGCGCTCGTTCAAGCGCGTGAAATACAAAATCGACGCCGCCCCGCCCGGGCCCGGCCGGACGCTGACCAGTCCGTCGATGTCGAACCGGCCCGGTTTTCCGGTGGCCGGAGTGACGTCCCGGTCACAGGTGTCGTAGATTACTGGCGAGTAAACCCACGTGGAAGGGCACTGATGCGAGAGTTCGAAGTCCCGGCTTCCTACACCATCCCGGAAGACGCGAACAATTCCGATAACGTTTTCCGGCATGCCGAGCAGTCGCCGGGCGCGGTGCTGTTCAACGTCACCGAAGGTGGCGGCTGGCGGGAAATCAAGGCCGCGGAATTCGCCAAGACGGTCACCGATGTGGCCAAGGGCCTCATCGCCTCCGGTCTCGAGCTCGGCGATCGCGTCGCCATCATGGCCCCGACCCGCTACGAGTGGGTGCTGCTCGACTTCGCCATCTGGGCCGCCGGCGGCTGCACCGTCGCCATCTACGACAGCTCGGCCGCCGAACAGGCCAAGTGGATCCTGCAGGACTCCGCCACCAAACTGCTGGTGGTCGACAGCGATAAGCACCGCAAGGTCATCGATGAGATCGAGGCGGGCGCGCTGCCGGATCTGAAGGAGACCCTGCAGATCGACAAGGGCGCCGTCGACGATCTGATCGCGCGCGGCGCCGACCTCGACGACGCGACCGTGCACGCGCGCCGCGCCGAGGTCAATGCCAAGTCCCCGGCCACCCTGATCTACACCTCGGGCACCACCGGCCGCCCCAAGGGCGTCATGCTCTCGCATTCGAATCTGTACGCGGAGTCGACCTCCGACCGGATCGCGCTGAAAAGGTACGTCGCCGAGGGCAAGAAGACGCTGATGTTCCTGCCGCTGGCGCACGTGTTCGCGCGTGCCGTCACGCTGGCCGCATTCGACGCCAAGGTGATCGTCGCGTTCACCGCCGACTGGTCCACCCTGGTCGAACAGTTCGGCAGCTACCGCCCGCACTTCATCCTCGCGGTGCCGCGTGTCTTCGAGAAGGTGTTCAACAGCGCCAAGCAGAAGGCGCACGACGGCGGTAAGGGCAAGATCTTCGACGCGGCCGCCGAGACCGCCATCGCCTACAGCCAGTCCCTGGACAACGGTGGGCCCGGCTTGGTGCTCAAGCTCAAGCACACGGTTTTCGACAAACTCGTCTACAGCAAGCTGCGGGTCGCACTCGGCGGTCAGTGCGAGGCCGCGGTCTCCGGCGGCGGACCGCTCGGTGCGCGCCTCGGCCACTTCTTCCGCGGCGTCGGCGTCACCATCTACGAGGGCTACGGCCTCACCGAGACCACCGCGGCCGTCACCGTGAACACCCCCGGCAATATTCGCGTCGGCTCCGTCGGCAAGCCGATCGAGGGCCATGCGGTCAAGATCGCCGAAGACGGCGAACTACTGCTGCGCGGATCGGTTGTCTTCAACGGTTACTGGGGCAATGCCGAGGCCACCGAGGACGCGTTCACCGACGGCTGGTTCAAGACCGGCGATCTGGGCGCCATCGATGGCGACGGGTACGTCACCATTACCGGCCGCAAGAAGGAAATCATCGTCACCGCGGGCGGTAAGAACGTCTCCCCCGGTCTGATGGAGGATTCGCTGCGGGCCCACCCGCTGATCAGCCAGGTCATGGTGGTCGGCGACGGACAGCCCTTCGTCGGCGCGCTGATCACCCTCGATCCGGAGGCGCTGCCGGGCTGGAAGGAACGCAACAACCTGCCCGTCGAGACCCCGATCGAGCAGGTGATCGAGAATCCGGCGCTGGTCGCGGAGATCAATGCGGCGGTCGCCGATACCAATAAGAAGGTCTCGCATGCCGAGGCGATCAAGAAGATCCGCATCCTGCCCGTCGACTGGACGCAGGAGACCGGTGAGCTGACGCCGAAGATGTCGCTGAAGCGGGCCGTGGTGATGAAGCAGTACGCGTCCGAGGTGGAGAAGATCTACAGCTGACGCTGATTTTGCGAGGCGCCGTCCGCGAGTTGCGGCCGGCGCCTTTGCTTTCGGTTGGTCACCTGGTCCGAGCGTCCAGGAAACCGGCGATGAGCGACGCGATCTCGGATAGATGTGTCTCCAGGGCGAAATGGCCCGTATCGAAGACGTGCAGCTCGGCGTCCGGGAGATCTGCGAGGTATGCGTGCGCGCCGGGCTCGGGGAAGAAGGGGTCGTTCGAGCCCCAGACGATGAGGGTAGGCGGGGTGTACTTGCGCAGCCACTGCTGCCATTCTGGATAGGCAGCGACATTCGACTTGTAGTCGAAGGCGAGGGCTACCTGGGCTTCTCTGCGGCCGGGCAGTTCGAGGAAGTACTGATCCAGGATCCACGATTCGGGACTGAGCACGGTCGGGTCGGGGACGCCCTGCTCGTACTGGCCGCGGGTTCCTTCCAGGGTGAGCAGACCACGAATCGTGTCTTCCGCTCCTTCGTCCTCGGGGCGCAGTGCGGTGAAGTCGCGAGCGAGATCCGACAGTCCCGCCTCGTACGCATTGCCGTTCTGGACTATCAGGCCGTTGACCCACTCGGGGTGGCGCAGCGCGATGCGGAAGCCGACCGGAGCGCCGAAATCGAAGACGTACATAGCGAACTCGCGCAGTTCCAGCCGTTCGACGAAACCCTCGACGATATCGGCCAATCGCTCGAACGAGTAGTCGAAATCGGCTGGTGCGGTGGTGTTTCCGAAGCCCGGGTAGTCCGGGGCGAGCAGCCGGTACTGCGCGCCGAGCACATCGAAGAGCCTGCGGAACTGGTGCGAGGCCGACGGAAAACCGTGCAGCAGCAATAGCACCGGAGCGTCCGCGCGGTTCGGGACCGATTCCCGGTAGTGGACCTCGACGCCGTCGACATCGATGTGGCGGTGGTGGATGGCCGGCAACTCGATCATGGCTTCACATGCTTTCTTTACGTGATGTTGCATTAGTTCTAGCCGATCGACTCCTAATGTGTCAACCGCTCGATGTAGCATTAGATCCATGAGTGAAGCTCCGCTGGTCGGCGAGCCGTTGGCATTGGACCTGGTCAATACCCGGCCGACCGATGTCGATCTACTGGCGACCCCGGATGACCTCGCGAATTGGCTTGCGCTGCAGGCCGAACGGCACCCAGAGCTGGCGGTTGCACACCCCACTTCCGCCGACCTCGCCGCCGTGCATTCGGTGCGCGATCACAGCAGCGCCGTCCTCGACGCACTGCTCCACGATCGTCGCCCACCCATCGATGCATTGCGCGGACTCAATGCCGCACAGGCCGCCGCGCCCGCGATCCGACAGCTCGAATGGGGCGGCGATGCGGTGATCGCGACCGTGCGTCGCACCGGCACGGCGGCCGAGAAGCTGGCCGCCGTCCTGGCCGAAGCCGTCGCCGACCTGCTCGCCGATCCATCGATCGGCAAGTTGAAGCGCTGCGAGGCCGACGACTGCGTTCTGCTGTTCCTGCCCGCACACCCGCGCCGTCGCTGGTGCTCACCCGAACGCTGCGGCAACCGGGTCCGCGTCGCCCGGTACTACCAGCGGCACAAGTCCGCGGACTGACGTTCACGTCACCGAATGGTCATACTCCCCGGCCGCACCCGGCAGTAGGCTCGGACCATGGCTGAACTGCGCTTTCGGGTGGCCGCGGGCATTGTCGCCGGAGGTCTGGCACTCGGCGCGTCCGAGCTCGTGGCCGCCTTCATCGGCCCCGACAGCGCACCCCCGAACGCTGTCGGCTCCACCGTCATCGACCACACCCCGGACGGCCTGCGCGAATGGGTCATCCAAACCTTCGGCACCAATGACAAGACCCTTTTGTTCGTCTGTATGGCACTCGTGGCGGTGCTGGTCGCCGGATTCATCGGAGCCATCGAACGAACAGATCACCCGCGAGGATCCTGGCTGCTGGCCGCGCTCGGCCTGCTCACCGCGGCCATCGCCTTCGGCCGCACCGGACTCTCCGCCGCCTGGCCCACCGTAATCGGCGTCGCCGCAGGCATTTACGCCCTCCGCATCCTGACCTCCCGCATCGACGACGCAGCGGCCGCACACAAAGCCCGGCCCGCGGGGCCTTCTCTACCCC
>NZ_BAGN01000193.1 GCF_000308835.1 Nocardia vinacea NBRC 16497
GAGAACCTCAGCTCGACGAATCTGGCGCTGTTCCGCAAGCTCATCGAGGATTACGAACGCGAGCACAACATTCCGCTCGTGGATATCGCGGCGGCGCTCGCGGTCAGCGGCTACGACGGCGACAACTTCTTCATGGAGCCCGAGCCGGAGCCGGTCGAACGCCCGCAGCGCGAACGCATGCCACGCGGGGATCGGCCCGCGCGCCGGTTCGAGGGCGAGGACCGCGGTCCATCGCACCACCGCGCGAGCGGAGCCGAATTGGCGACCTACCGGATCAGTGTCGGCAAGCGGCATCGGGTGGTGCCCGGCGCGATCGTCGGCGCCATCGCCAATGAGGGCGGACTGCGCCGCAGCGATTTCGGCCATATCAGCATCCGCCCCGACCACAGCCTGGTCGAACTGCCCGCAGACCTATCCTCAGAGACGCTGGAAGCATTGCGGCGCACCAGGATCAGCGGCCAGCTAATCCAGCTGCAACTCGATTCCGGCCCGCCGAACGGACGTCCGTTCCGTCCCGGACCGCGTCGCGATCGCGACGGCGGCAAGCGACCGGAACGGCGCAAGCCACGCTCCTGAACCGGGGAGGGGTAAACCGCCGGTGGGAGCGACGGGCCCGTAGGCGGTAGCTTGCGTAACCACGCAGGGCCCCGCGGACACCGAATTCAACACAGGCAACGCGGCTAGCTACAGTGTTGCCGTCCGTGTCCGGCGAAGACACAGGAGGCCGCGTTTGATCGTGTTCGGTGATCGTGTCGTCTGTTCCGCCGTCGACCTGGTGCGCGCGGCGCAGTGTGAATTCGAGTTGCTGCGTGTCCTCGATACCGAACTGGGCACCATCTCGGGCACGGCGGATGTGGCGCCGGATCATGCGCAGCGCAGCGCATTCGACGATGCGCGCGCACGCAGGCTCGCGGATTTCCGTGATCGGTTCGGCAGTCGGATGGTGGAGATCCATTGCGCCGCGCACGATCCGGCGGCCGATCCCGAAAGTTATATCGCCGCGCTGCGGGCCGCCAATGCCGAGACGGTCGCGGCACTGCGGGCCGGTGCGCACGTGATCCACGGCGCCACCTTCTTCGACGGAAAATTCGTCTGTACCAGCGATTTTCTGGTTCGGGCCGGTCATCGGGTGCGCTACACCGTGCACGGCACCGCGGCGGGACCACCGGATCGGATCGACGCGGCACTCGAACTCGCCGCCTGCGCCGACGCTTTGGACCGCAGCGGCGCGCTCACCGCTCCCCTGGTCCGGTTGCACCTGGACGAGAACAGCGAGACCCTCGCGCTCACTGATCTGCTGCCGGTGTATCTGGCTCGGCGCGGTCGGGTGGAACGGATCCTGGAAGACAAGCTGAGCGAGTTGCTGCCCGTGCAGTGGGGCGATCCGCGCTATCTCGCCTGCGGCCACTGCCCGACCTGCACCAGCGCGATCTCGGCGGCACGCGACCTGCTGCTGGTCGCCGGTATGCCGCGCACCGCGCGGGCCAGGTTGCGCGAGGCCGGGGTGAGCACCATCGACCGGCTGGCCAGCAGCACCGCGACCGTGCCCGGCCTCCCGCCGCGCACCTTCAGTGCATTGCATCGCCAAGCCGAAATCCAGCTGGCTCGAGAAGATTCCGGTCGGCCGACTCACACGCTGGTCGACGCGATCGCGCTGGGCGCGTTGCCGCCACCGTCACCGGAGGACCTCGCACTGACCATCGAGGAGGACTCATCGGGTCGGCTGCTCGGTATCGAGGTGGGCGGCAACGGCACGGTCCATCTGGCCTTCCGCGCTCCTTTCGGCGCGGCGCGCGCACCGTATCGGGCGATGACCGATATCGCCGACGAGGAGGCCGGGCAGCGGCGTGCTTTGGACGAGGTGCTCGACTTCGTCGCGCGAAGGCTGCGGATGTATCCGGATATGCGTGTGTACCACTACACATCCGGCGTGCGCTCGGCGCTGCTGCGGTGGACCGGTCGGTACGGGGTCGGCGAGGAGACTGTCGAGGATCTGCTGCATGCCGGTGTGCTCGTCGATCTGTATCCGATCGTGCGCAATGCCCTGCTGATCGGGGAACGCTCCTATCGGCTGAGTCGACTGCGGCGGCTGCTGCCGAATGCCGCGGGCCAGGAACGCGATTGCGTCACCGTGCTGCGGCTACGCGACTGGCTGCTGGATCGGGTTGCCGAACGGCGCGTGGACTCGGATGCGGTGCTCCTGGATCAGGCGAGTTCGTGGTGCCTGGTGCCGAGTCCGGAGGAGCCCGATCCGCTGCCGCCGTCGCGGCCGTCGTCGATCGAGGCCGCACTCGCGGAATTCGCGGCGGCACAGGGCGAGCCACGCCATCCCGCGGCATTGATGGCGGCGGCGCTCGGCTATCACCGGCGCGAACGACAGCCGCTGTGGTGGGCACATGCCGACCGGCTCAGTCATCCGGTCGACGAATGGGCCGACGCGCCAGGGGTATTGGTGGCCGATTGGGGCACGGTCGACACCAAATGGCATCGCAGCCCACACCAGCCGACCATGCGCAGATACCTCACACTGACCGGACGCATCGGCATCGGCTGGGGCGGCAGCGATACCGCGGGCGGCGCCGCGACCGGCACGGTGCTGACGCCGGGCGCCACCGTGTACACCTTCTACGATCAGCCGGTCGCCGCCGGGATGATTACCGCCGTCGGCCGACGCGCGACCGCCACCGCGACCGTGCTCGGCTGCTCGGTGGACGCGAACTTCGACGACACCGTGCGGCTGGAGGAACTACTGCCGCACGGCTGCGAACCCTACGACGAGCTGCCGACCGCGATAGCACCCGGCTTGCCCGCCTGGGACGAGAATATCGAGACCGCCGTCGAATTCGCCGCTCAGCAACTGCTGATGGCATTACCGGAGATCCCGGCGGGGGCGGTCTTCGACATCCTTGCCCGCCGACCCCCGCGCCTTCGGCGTGCCGAGCGGCTACCGGATGTGCACGGTGACCACGCGGCGGCCATCACGGCCGCGCTGCGCGATCTCGACGAGTCCTACCTCGCGGTGCAGGGGCCGTCGGGCACGGGCAAGACCTCCACCGTCGCCAGGGCGATCGAACGTCTGGTCACGCGGCACAAGTGGCGCGTCGGCATTGTCGCGCAGACGCATTCGACGGTGGAGAGCCTGCTCGACATGATCGTCGCGATGGGCGTGCTGCCGGAACTGCTGGCCAAGAAGGATGTCGAGGCGGTGGCGCCGGAGTGGTCGGTGATCGACGGCACGCGTTATCCGCGGTTCCTGGACAATGCGGTCAACGGCTGCGTAATCGGCGGCGTACCGGCCGATTTCGCCGATGACGAGGTGGTGCCCGGCGACAGTCTCGATCTGCTGGTGATCGCCGATGCGGGCCGCTTCCCACTCGCCGATACCGTCGCGGTCGCGGTGAGTGCGCGCAATCTGCTGCTGCTCGGTGATCCGGCTCCGTCCTCGGCACGCAGCGCGCATCCGGAACCGGTCGACGAATCGGTGCTCGGCTGGCTCACCGAGGGCCGCCACACCCTGCCCGCCGACCGCGGCTACTTCCTGGACCGCACCTGGCGGATGCACCCGCGCGTCTGCGATCCGATCTCCCGGCTGTACTACGACAACCGGCTGCGCTCCAACGAAACCGTCACGCTCGCCCGGCAATTGGAGGGCATCGAACCCGGCGTGGAGACGGTGCTGGTGGCACACAGCGGCGATTCGACCGAATCGATGGCCGAGGCCCGCGAGGTGGTCCGCCGGGTGCGTGCCCTGCTCGGGGTCTCGTGGATGACCGGTGCGATGACGCGACGGCTGCATCCGCACGACATCCTCGTGGTCGCGCCGTACAGCGCCCAGGTCGGACTGATCCGAACGCTGCTGGCCCGGGCCAAGATCGAGGATGTGCTGGTCGGCACCGCCGAGCGATTCCGCGGTCGGGAGGCGGCGGTGGTGCTCATGTCGATGACCACCTCCAGTCCCGCCGACGCGCCCTACGGTATGCGATTCCTGCTGTCGCGCAGCCTGGTTCAGGCGACGCTGTGTCGGGCCATGTGGAAGGCCGTCATCATTCGGTCACCATTGCTCACCGAATATCTGCCGAGTACGCCGGACGATCTATCCGATCTGGCGACATTCCTACAACTCAGCTGAATATTTCTTTCAGCATTTGCTCGATTCGTGACCGAAATATTCAGTCCGAACCGGTTGGTTCTTTTAGTGGAATTCGATCTTGAAATTGCGATCACGCGCAATTCGCAATTAGCAGTCGGCTCAGCCGAAGCAGTTACCTTCACCGCGATAAGTGGGCACCGTTGTCCGAGTGCCGTCCGCATCAACCAAGTGGACGTGGTTGAATCGCTCGCACAACTCCCCGGCCTTGGCATGCCGGAACCACACCCGATCGCCGATCCGCAGTTCGGCGGCTCCCGAGAGCGGCGTCTGCACCTCGCCCGCACCCTCGGTGCCGAGCAGCTTCAAGCCGGTGGGCCACGCCGGCTTCGGCACCCGCGACGCCCCGGCCGGTCCGGAGGCGATGTACCCGCCCGCGAAAACCGTTGCGATGGACGGGGTCGGCTTGCGCAGCACCGAGGTGGCGAAGAACAGCGCTGGACGCGGGGTGAAGGCGCGGTAGTGATCGAACAGCGTCGGCACATACAGCCCGGAGCCTGCGGTCACCTCGGTGACATCCGGATCGGTGACGCTGACCTCGATGGATCCGGAGCCACCGCTATTGACGATCTCCAGCTTGCCGACGACCGAGCGCACCGCGTCCAGAACTTGTCTGCGCCGCTTGCCGATTTCGGCCGCCGAGGCCCGCTTCACCAGGCGCACAGCGATATTGGAATCGGGTAGCCCGGCGATCTGCGCCTCGTATGTCATTACGCCGACCACGTCGAATCCACGGTTCACAGCCTCGCGCGCGAGCGCGGCGACCTGTTCGGGAGTGCGCACCGGCGAGCGCCGAACACCCAAGTGCAGCGGTCCGATTCGCAGCGAGGCGTCCACATCGAGGCAGATCCGGGGCCGCACCAGATCGGTGCCGACCGCGGCGCGGATCAGGTCCAACTGCGCGACATCATCGACCATCAACGTAATGGATTGGCGCAGCGTGTCATCGGTGGCGAGTTCGGCGAGCGCCGCGCGGTCGACGGTCGGATAGCCGAGCAGCACATCGCGCGCGCCGAGGCGGACCAGCCAGATGGCCTCCGCCAGTGAGTAGGACATGATGCCCGCGAAGCCGCCGGACGCGGTGAGCTCGGCGCCGAGCACCTCTTCGAGCACCGCGCGGCAGCGCACCGATTTACTCGCGACGCGGATGGGCACTCCACCCGCGCGACGGACCAGGTCAGCGGCGTTGGCGCGCAGCGCGGTCAGGTCGAGGGCAGCCAGCGGCGGGTCCAGCTCGGCCGTGGCCGCATGCAGTGCGACGATCGGCGACGTGTCTGTCACCAGACCCACTCAACCACCAAACTGGTCAAACGTCCAGTATTGCGGGAATCAGACTTCGGCGGCCCGGCTGGCCAGGCTGCTGACCAGGTCGTCGAGCACCACCAGCATCGTTTCGTCATTGCAATCCGCGAGCCAGCGCAGCACCGTGCCCTGCAGCACCGAGACCGCGTAGGCCGCGATGGCATCCGTCGGCTCCAACCACTGCGCGCCCGAACGGTCGGCGCAGAGATCCAGGAAGCTCGCGACCTCGGAGTCCATCTCGCGGAACAGGGCCGTGGCCTGCGGGTCGGCGACACATTCGGTCTGCGCCTCCCACCGTTCGGCCAACTGATGCGCGGTCGCCTCGTACCTGCGGGCCTGCTTGGCCGGAGCCGCCTTGACCAGCGGCCAGTACGCGCTCACACCGGCATGCAGCAGCACCCGAAGTGCTCGCACTCCGGTGAAATCGAGCGAGGCAGCCGCCTTCTCGACGGCCTCACAGATGGTCGGCCGCAGCCTGGCCGCCGCTATTTCTCCACGTACGCTCAACGATGACTCCCTCGAGGAAAGAACTCGCGCACCCTCGTTGGCGCGACTCGCTGACCATGACAGGCGGCTCTCATGAATCCCCCGCTAGGGAATTTCCTGGATGCCCAGTCCAACATTCATCAATGGTAGAGGGTTTCCAGGGTTTAAGAACGGGTTCGATGGGTATTTCCAGACTGGAAGAATGTTTTGTTACCCAACCGGAATCCCGCTGCGATCGAGCGGTGTTCACCGGAATCGCCTCCCTGGGTGTCACTCTCGCGTCTGCCCAACGCGAGATAGACCATCGACCAGACTACGGTACGAGCCGGTACCGCCCCGATGTCCTGTGGCGCATCACACACCAATACCTCGCGAACTGGACTGCTGACGGTTCCGCGATCGACACCGTGCCGACACCGCGAGGTAGCTAGCCTGGACCGGTGACTCTCTCGCCCTCCGCCGACCAGTTCTATCTGACCGGCACGTTCAACTTCCGCGATCTCGGCGGTCTGCGCACCGTCGACGGCGCGCGGATCCGCCCCGGCGTGCTGTTGCGCTCGGCTCAGCTGAGCGGCCTCGATCTGCCCGGACACGCGATCCTGCGCGAACTCGGCGTTACCGATGTCTTCGACCTGCGCGGGCCGCGCGAGATCGAGCACATCGGCCACGACAATCTGCCCGAGGGCGTGCGACTGAACGTCACACCGTTCGACTCCCGGATGGCCGAGGCGCCGCCGCACGATGCGCAGACCGACGCCGCTTTCCCGCACATGCTCGAGGTCTACCGCGACTTCCCGGCCCGGCCGGAGGCCAATACCGCGATCATCGCCATCGCCGAGACGATCGCCCAGGGCGACGGCGCGGTGCTGGTGCACTGCGCGGCGGGTAAGGACCGCACCGGATGGGCGATCGCGACCCTGCTGCGCGCGGTCGCGGTCGGCGAGGCCGATGTGCTCGCCGACTTCATGGCCAGCAATGACGCCGTCCCCGCCCTGCGCGCCATGATGGCGCCGAAACTCACTGCGGGAGCTGAACTTTCCATCGATATCCTCGGCGTGCGCGAGGACTACCTGCGCATCGCGACGGATACGGTGCACCAAAGCCACGGTGATTTCGAGACCTACCTGACCGCCATCGGATTCACCGCCGACCTGCGCGCGCGATTGCGCGACCGCATGCTCGAGTGAGTCACCCCGCCTGCGCCCGCTCGCGTCGGACCAGACCGTCGGCGTCGATGCTGACCTGATCGCCGGTGTGGAACCAACTTCCGGTGAAGCGGTCTGCGGTGGTCTCCGGATCGTTCCAGTAGCGGTGGGTGACATTCGGTCCGCGACACAGCAATTCGCCGTGCCCGGTCTGCGCCTGCGGCCCCCACAGCGCCAATTCGGTACCGCCGAAGGCGAATCCGAGCACCGGATCCGCGCCGGGCGCGGTATCGGTGTCGTCGTCGACGACCAGGCCGATGCCGCTGGTTTCGGTCGCGCCCCAGACCGACCACCGCCGCGCGGCCGGGAACATATCCCGCAGGGGGGCGGCAAGATCCGCGGGATCGGTGGGAGCGGCGGCACGTTCGCCCCGATGCCCTGCATTGCTGACCCGAACAATGCCGTCGGTACACAGTCCGTCGGTACGCAGCGCCGCGAGTTCGGGCAGCAGGCGAGCGAAGACGCGTGGTGTCGCGGAAACCATATCGATCCGTTCGGAGACAATGGTTTCCGCGAGACTGCGACTATCCGGCGCGAGCACGACCGTGCCGCCGACCGCGAAGGTAGGCAGCAGTTGGTCCACGCAGCCGCTCGCATGCGCCAGCGGTAACAGCACCAGATTGCGCAGCCCGTCGGTCGGCAGATCCAGCGCCGCGACAACAGAACGGATCGCCGAAAGCAGATTTTCGTTGGTCAGCTCGACGCCCTTGGGCGCGACGGTGGCATTGACCGGACACGGCCCGGCGCCACTGGTGTAGCAGAGCAGTGCCAGATCGTTCAGGGCCGCGCCGTCATCGATGAAGGCGGCGCCGTCGGGCAGTTCGTCGCTGCCACCGCCGAGTACGAAATCGGTACTGCTGTCGGCAATCACGCGCTCGGCCACCGCATCGGGCAGTCCGTCGTGCACCAGCACCGGGACCGCGCCGCTGAGCAGCGCCCCGAGGAAGGCCTGTACCCAGCGCGCGCCCGTTGGCATGTGGATGGCGACCCGGTCGCCGAAGCCGATGCCGTGTTCCTGCAGACCGCCCGCGATGCGGGAGGCGGAGTGCCACAGTTCCCGATAACTCAGCCGGGGGCCGCCGATCTCCACCACCGCCTCCCTGGTCGAGAAGGCGTGCACCTGCAGATCCAATAGTTCGGTCAGCGCCGGGGTGAGGTTGCCGTAGCGCAGCACCCCATCGGCGCCGCGGGCCAGCGGTGCGTCGCGGGCATGCGGACGGTTGAGTGGATATTCGACCAAAAACTGCGACATGAGTCCTCCGCACGCGCCTCGAGCTTCAGGCCCTTGCGACTATATGACGCGAGTCACATTTTCGCTGGCATAGGCGAGGAACGTGTCCCGGCTGTCACCGGCCGGTGTACGTCGCCTTTCCCGGTCCGACCTCCAGGAAGCTGCGCACCGCGCCGCGCAGATCCGCCGTGTCGAACAGTGCACCGGACACCTCCGGCGTCACCGAATCCGCGTGCGCCACACCGCCGGAGCGCCACGCCTCGATGATCTGCTTGGTCGCGGCATGCGCCCGGGTCGGGCCCTGGGCCAGGCGATTCGTCAATTCCCGTGCGGCGGCGTCGACATCGTCGTGGATGGCGTTGACCACGCCCCATTCGGCCATGGTCGCGGCGTCGTAGAGGTCACCGGTCATCACGAATTCGCGGGCGCGGCCCGAACCAGCGCGCTCGGCCAGTCGCTGTGGCCCGCCCATCGACGGCGTCAGGCCGACGACCGTCTCCACCAGCCCGAATTTCGCCTTCGGCGCGGCCAGGATGATGTCGCACGCCAGGGCCATTTCGAACGCGGCGGTCAGGGTCAGGCCGTGCGCGGCGAAGACCACTGGACACGGCAGCGCCTCCAGCGGATGGATGATCTGCGCGAACAGGGTGCGCCACAGCTCAGCGCCCTGCTCGATCGTCAGCCCGTCGAAGACGTGCACGTCGACGCCACCCGAGACGAGCTTGCCCTCGGCTCGCAGCAGCACCGCGCGCGGCGGGTTGGCCGACAGCTCGGCGAGATCCTCGACGAGCGCGTCGAGCATCGACCGGTCGAATAGGTTCAGCGGCGGATTGGCCAGGGTGAGGGTCGCGACCTCGGCGCCGGCGTCGGTGGTTTCCCGGCTCAGCCTGGTGGCCTTGGTATCACTCATTCGGCAAGAGTAGGCACACCCACCCCGCCGGCCGCCATCCCCGGGCTCCCCCAACCCGTTGGCGGGCATCCCCTCAGGCGTCGATCTGCGAGACTAGGCGCGTGACCAAGTCGGTATCGGAAAGCGGCTCGTACGTCGAAGCCGGTGAGTTCAAGCGAGATACGAATTACATCACCACACGCATTACCGCTGACGGCCGCGACGGGTATCCGGTCGAGCCCGGCCGCTATCGGCTGGTCGCGGCGCGGGCCTGTCCGTGGGCCAACCGCACGCTGATCGTGCGCAGGCTGCTGGGACTGGAAGAAGTCATTTCGCTCGGGTTGTGCGGACCGACGCACGACAGGCACAGCTGGACCTTCGATCTGGATCCCCGTGGGGTGGATCCGGTGCTCGGCATCGCCCGGTTGCGTGATGCGTACCTTGCGAGATTCCCGGACTATCCGCGCGGCATCACAGTGCCCGCGGTCGTCGATGTCCCCACCGGGCAGGTGGCGACCAACGACTACGCGCAGATCACACTCGACTTCGCCACCGAATGGACCGCATTCCATCGCCCCGGCGCGCCGCAGCTATATCCGCAGGAGTTGCGGGCAGAGATCGACGAGGTGAACCTGGCGGTCTTCCGGGATGTCAACAATGGCGTCTACCGGTGTGGATTCGCCGGAACGCAGGACGCGTACGAGGCGGCCTACGATCGACTCTTCGCGCGGTTGGACTGGCTGTCCGAACGCCTCACCACCCAGCGCTACCTGGTGGGCGACACCATTACCGAGGCCGATGTGCGGCTGTTCACCACGCTGGTCCGCTTCGATCCGGTCTATCACGGCCACTTCAAGACCAACCGCTCCAAGCTGACCGAAATGCCGGTGCTCTGGGCCTATGCGCGCGATCTGTACCAGACACCAGGATTCGGTGACACCGTCGATTTCGGCCAGATAAAAGAGCACTACTACGTGGTGCACGCCGATATCAACCCGACCCAGATCGTGCCCAAAGGTCCGGAGCTGACCAACTGGCTGACCCCGCACGGCCGAGAAGCGCTGGGCGGCAGGCCATTCGGCGACGGCACCCCACCACCACCGCCACCGCTCACGGAAAGGGTCCCTGCCCTGCGCGAACCGGCGTGATCGAACCGACACTGGGTACACCCACCCCGCCGGCTGCCATCCCCCATCGGGAACCCGGCCGACCGGGTACATCGTTGTCATGACGAGTTGATGGCGGCCGGTGCAATAAGGTCGTTCCGTAAGGGCGGAAGAGGAGGATATCGCCGTGTTCAAAGGCACGTTCGAGAAGACGGTGGTCCAGCTACTCGATACCGGGTCCCGCCTGCAGGCGCCCGCGGTCGCCAAGTACGTGGACCGGCTGCGGCGTTCGCATCCGTCGGAGAATCCCGCGCAGATCATCGAGCGGCTGGAGCACCAGTACCTGCTCGCGGTCACCGGCAGTGGCGGTGCGGTCGGCGCGACGGCCGCGGTGCCGGGAGTCGGCACCATCGCGGCACTCGCGGCGGTCAGTGCCGAAACCACCTTCTTCATGGAAGCGTCCGCGGTGTTCACGCTGGCCGTCGCGGCCGTACACGGCATCTCTCCCGAGGACCAAGAGACGCGGCGGGCGCTGGTGCTCGCGGTCGTGCTCGGTGAGAGCGGGATGGAGATCGTCGAGAAGACGGTCGGTCATTCGGCGAAGAACTGGGGCACGCTGTTCGCCAATAGGATTCCCGGCCTGTCGAGCATGAACGATTCGCTGCTCAAGCGATTCATCATCCGCTTCATCACCAAGCGGGCCGCATTGATGGCCGGCAAGGTGGTACCCGCCGGTATCGGAGCGGTGATCGGCAGCGTCGGCAATCGGGCGCTCGGCAAGACCACGATCGGCAACGCGCGCAAGGCATTCGGACCCGCGCCGGTGACCTGGCCCGCCGATCGGCAGCTCGTCATCGACGCCGACCCGCTGCCCGCCCTGGATCCGGCCAAGCCGCAACCCCCGACCACTCCACGATGAACGCGGGCCGACCGCTCGCCTTCGCCGTCCGCGGCCTGACCAAGCGCTACGACCTGGTCACCGCGGTCGAAAACGTGAGCTTCACCGTGCCGTCCGGTACCACCGCCGCCCTGGTCGGTCCGGCGGGCGCGGGTAAGTCGACGATCCTGCGAATCCTGCTCGGTCTACACCAGCCGACGTCCGGAACCGCTGCGGTCGGCGGGCCGGGCTCGCGGCGGCGCGACGGATCCGCGGTTGTCGTCGGCGGCATGTTGCAGCCACGTGGGCTGCACCCGGCTCGAAGCGCGCGTGATCATCTGCTGGTCTATGCGGCGGCCGCGGGAGTCGAGGACGCACGGGTCGACGAGGTGATCCAGGTGGTCGGCCTCGGTGAGTTGGCGAGGACACGGGCGGGCGAGCTGTCGGACGGATCGCAGACTCGGCTGGCCCTGGCAACCGCGCTGCTGGGCGACCCGCAGCTGCTGATTCTCGACGAGCCCTCGGCCGGTCTCGACGCGGCGGAACGCGCCTGGCTGGCGGACGTCCTGCGGCGGCACACCCGTCGCGGTGGCTCGGCCCTGTTGTCCAGCGAAAGCCTCGCGAACGTGATTCCGATGGCGGACAACATCATTGTCGTGAGCGAGGGCTCGGTGGTCTATCAGGGCACCCCTGCCCGGCTTCGGCGCGGACACCCCGATCGACTGGTCGTCGCCGCATCGACCCCGATCGCACTCGCGACAATGTTGGCCGCACAGGGCTTCACCGATGCGGTGATCCGCCCCGACGGACGCCTCGCCGTCGCCGAAGCGACCGAAGCGCAGATCCGCGCGGCTGCGACGGCGGCCGGTGTGCGCGTGGACAATATCGTCGCCGACCAGATCCATCCCGACCGAGTGCTCGCCTCATTGGTCAAACCGGCCCGCCCACCCCAGCCCGCACCCTATGCCGGGATCGCACCGCAGCAACCGACCCCCTACGGGATTACACGATGATCGCCGTTCTGCCACCGGACCTCGTTCCGGCCGTCAACTCCGAGGTCCGCAAGGTCAGCACACTGCGCGCCGGCCGAATCCTGGCCGCGCTGATTCCCGCGGTCGCGCTCGTCGCGAGCACGGTGACCGTACTGCTCGCCGGACCCGCCGATCCGAAATCCAATCCGGCCACGGGCGCGGCGACCATCGGGCTCTATATCGGTCTCGCGGTCGCGATCGTGGTGGCCGGTGCCTTCGGCGCGACCGGTGCGGGAGCCGAATACCGTTACGCGACAATGCCGACCACCGCCCTGTTCACCGCCGACCGGGACCGGCTGGTCGCCGCGAAGTTCCTCGTCACCGCGGGCTTCGCCCTGGCAGCGACCTTCGTCGTCGAACTCATCGCCTTCGCCTGCCTGCTCGGCTTCGGCCGCGGCAAATTCGACTTCGGAGTGCGCTTCCTCGCGGTCCTCGGCGGCGGACTGCTCGCCGCGGTCTGCTGGTCCCTGATCGGCGCCGGCCTGGGCCTGCTGCTGCGCACCTCCACCACCGCGGTCGTGGCGATGCTCGGCTGGCTGGTGATCATCGAACCGTTGATCTGGGTCGTCGCTAAAGCAATCGGCCTCGCCGGAGTGGTCACCGTGCTGCCTGGCTCCGCCACCGTCAGCACCGTCGCCGTCGGTTCCTTCAAAGACAGCGACTTCCTGGCCCCCACCCCCGCCGCCCTGGTGGTCCTCATTCTCTGGACCATCGCCGCCGCGGGCGGGGCCTGGTGGTTGCTTCGCACACGCGACATCTGATCCGGCCCCGGCGGCGGGGAACAAACAGCGGTGCGACACGTGTCATTACCGTCGGTACAAGCACGACAAGACGGGGTGAGCAGCGGAAGTGACCGAGCGCGGTATGGGTTGGATGCGCAGGCTGTGGACCGAGTGTTGGAGCCACCGGGGCACGGTCACTGGCATCGCGATCGCATTGACGGCCGGAGCACTGGTCGAGATCTCCGCGCCACTGCTGACCAAGCGGGCGGTCGATGCGGCCGGAGTCGGTGACACCTCCGTCATCGGGACCATCGCGGCCCTACTCGCCGTTGTCGCATTCGGCCGCTTCTCGGCGGCCTTCGGACGCCGCATGTTGGCCGGACGGCTTTCCCTCGATGTGCAGCACTCGCTGCGTGTCAGTCTGCTCGCCTCGCTACAGCGACTGGACGGCGTCGGGCAGGACGCGCTGCGCACCGGACAGGTGGTGTCGCGTTCGATTACGGATCTGCAGTTGGTGCAGGGCCTTTTGGCGATGACGCCGCTGTCCGGGTTGGCATTGCTGGAGTTCCTGCTGGCCGCCGCGGTCATGGTGTGGCTGTCGCCGCCGCTGGCCGCCGTCGCACTGCTGGTGGTCCCCGCCATCGCGGTGCTGGTATATCGGATGCGGCCCCGCCTGTACGCGGCGACGTGGTCGGCGCAGCAGCGCGCCGCCGAGGTCGCGCAGCATGTCGAAGAGACCGTCACCGGCGTACGGGTGGTCAAGGGCTTCGGGCAGGAAGCTCGGATGGTGCGCGTGCTGGAGGAGCACGGGCGCGTGCTCTACGCCGAGCGCATGCGCGCCGCCAAGATCAATGCGCGCTTCGCACCCGTGGTGACCACGATTCCGCAAGCCGGGCTGGTCGCGGTGATTGTCGTGGGCGGACTGCTCGCCCTGCACGACGTCATCGGTATCGGCACCTTTCTCGCCTTCTCCGCATACGTCACCACCATGACCGTCACCACCCGCACCATGTCCTCGGTGGTGATCATGGCCCAGCTGACCAGGGCCGCCGCCGAGCGCGTCTACCAGGTCATCGACGCCGCGCCCGAAATCGCCGACTCGCCCGCTCCCGCCGAGCTCCCCGATGGGCCCCTTGGCATCGAAATCGATTCGCTGACGTTCGGATTCGAGCCCTCGCAGCCCATCCTGCGTGACCTCGATCTGACCGTGCAGCCCGGCGAAACTGTCGCCATCATCGGCCCGGCGGGCTCCGGAAAATCAACGCTCTCACTGCTTCTCCCCCGCTTCTACGCCCCGGAGTCCGGCACCATCCGCCTGTTCGGATCCCGGGAATCCGCTGAGCAGGTGGATATCGCCGACCTGCGCGCATCCGATTTACGCAGCGCGGTCGGGGTGGTGTTCGACGACCCGTTCCTGTTCAGCGACACCATTGCCGCGAATATCGCACTCGGCCGACCAGCGGCCACCGACGCCGAAATCCGCTATGCCGCAAAGCTTGCCGCGGCCGACGAGTTCATCACCGAACTCACCGACGGCTACGACACCGTGGTCGGCGAACGCGGATTGACGCTGTCCGGCGGGCAGCGGCAGCGCATCGCTTTGGCCAGGGCGCTATTGGCGCGGCCACGGATTCTGGTGCTCGATGACGCGACCTCCGCGGTCGATGCGGTGACCGAGGCGGCCATCTTCGAGAAACTGCCCGATGTGGGCGGACGCACCACACTGATCCTGGCGCATCGGGAATCCACGCTGGCCCATGCGGATCGGGTGATCCGGCTCCCCGGGCCGGTCTCATACGCCACCGATGAAGCCACGATCGCCGACATCCCACCGTCAGCCGGTTCCCGACGCACCGCAACACCCACCAGCGGCCCAGGCGGATTCTCGGGCGCCGCAGCCGATCTCAGCGAAACCCCCGAATTGCGCCGCACCCTCGAACGTCTGCCACCGGCCACCGAACAACCCGACCTGGACGACGAACAGCTGCGCCAACCAGATCCCGGATTCCGACTCACTCGCCTGTTGCGTCCGGTGCGCTGGCTGGTTCTGACCGTTATCACCCTGCTCGCACTGGACACCCTCATCGGCGTCGCCTTCCCGCCGATCGTCCGCTATGCCATCGATTCCGGTGTGAGCGGCCATGATTCAAGCGCACTCGCCCGGGCGGGCGCATTCGGCGCGGTCTTGGTCGTGCTCGGTCTCGCGGTCGGCGCGGCGACCACCGTCCTCACCGCCCGCAGCGGCGAACGCGTCCTCTACGGGCTCCGCGTGCGCAGCTACGCCCATCTGCAACGGCTGGGATTGGACTACTACGAGCGCGAGCTGTCCGGTCGCATCATGACCCGGATGACCACCGATGTGGACGCACTCTCGACCTTCCTGCAAACCGGCGTCGCGACCACGCTGATCGGCGCACTCACCCTGGTCGGTATCGCGGTGGCGCTATTGGTCATCGATGCCTCGCTGGCCGCGGTGGTGCTGATCGCGCTGCCGCCGCTGCTGGTCGCGACGGCGCTGTTCCGCCGCGTCTCCTCGACCGCCTACACCGTCTCGCGCGAACACGTCTCGACCGTCAATGCCGATTTCCAGGAAAACGTCGCCGGACTGCGCGCCGTCCAGGCCAACCGGCACGAGCCGATCGCCGCCCGCCGCTTCGCCGAATACTCCGATCGCTACCGTGCCAGCCGGATGCGCGCCCAGCGCGCGATCGCCATGTACTTCGCCTTCGTCATCGCCTGGGCCGATCTGGCGCTGGCCGCGGTCGTGTACTTCGGCGCGCGCGAAGTCGCCGAGAACACCACGACCGCGGGCACACTCATCGCCTTCGTGCTCTACCTGCAGCTGCTCTTCGGCCCGATCCTGCAGTTGTCCCAGGTTTTCGACGGCTACCAGCAGGCGCGCGTCGGTCTGCGCCGCATCGGCGACCTGCTGCGCACCCCGTCCTCGATCGCCGCCGATCCACCGGACGCGATCGTGATCGACCACGGATTGCGCGGCGAGGTCGTGCTCGACGACATCCGATTCCACTATCCGAGCACCGAGAATCCTGCCCTCGACGGAGTATCACTGCGGATTCCGGCCGGATCCACGCTGGCTTTGGTCGGACCGACGGGCGCGGGCAAATCGACCATCGTCAAGTTGCTGGCCCGCCTCTACGATCTGCCCCGCGACACCCCGGGTGCGATCGCCGTCGACGACATCGACATCCGTGACTACCGCCTCACCGACTACCGCGCCCGGCTCGGCATCGTCCCCCAGGAAGCTCACCTCTTCACCGGCGACGTCGCCAGCAACATTGCATTCGGGAAACCTTCCGCGACCGAAGCGGAGATCGCGGCCGCGGCCACCGCGGTCGGTGCGGCCGACATGATCGCCGCGCTACCGCAGGGCATGCGTCATCCGATCGGCGAGCGCGGCCGCGGCCTCTCGGCGGGCCAACGCCAACTGATCGCACTCGCCAGGGCCGAACTGGTCCGTCCGGATCTGCTGCTGCTCGACGAGGCCACCGCCACCCTCGATCCGGAGACCGAGGCATCGGTGCTGGTAGCGAGCCGATCGCTGACGCGCGGCCGGACCACCGTCGTCGTGGCGCACCGGCTGGGCACCGCCGCGCGAGCCGATCGGATCGCCGTCGTGGAACGC
>NZ_BAGN01000192.1 GCF_000308835.1 Nocardia vinacea NBRC 16497
GTCGCGCCCACAGCACGCGCCGCTTGTCGATCGGGACGTACGCGGAGTCGATGCCGAGCAGCGATACGCCGCGCAGGATGAAGGGCATGACGGTGGTCGGCAGATCCGAGCCGCCGGTGAGGCCGCTGACCGCGACCGCACCGCCGTAGCCGATCGCGCTGGGTTCGATAGCCCGCCGGAATCCGGTGAGCCATAGACGGATTGGCCGTGTATGGCGGCGAGGTCGACAAAGCCGAATTCGGGCAGCATGCGCGGCGGCGCGAGTGGTATCAGCACATGCACCACGAGCGCGGCTCCGGTCAATGCCACCATCAGGTTGCGGGTCCAGCGGTAGTGCTCCGGCCGGAAGACCCACAGCCACAACAGCACCCCGACCGCCACCGTGAAATGTGCGGTGGCGTAATAGAAATTGGCCGGTACCGCGAGAAAATCCCGATGCAGGAATACCGCCTGCACCGTCGTCTCCTCCGGCAGCCCGAGCTTGTCCTCGAGCCCGAGCATTTCCCTGGCATTGCCGAGTGCGTGCACGGTGTCGTCGGCGGTGAACATCCGCCCGACCCGATAGGCCAGATAGAGCACGGTGATCAATGCGAGCTGCCTGACCGCCTCGCCGCCACGGCCGTGCACCGCCGCCCTCATCTTCTCGGCGATGCCGCCGACCGCGGGCGAAAAGCCCACGTTCGGACCACCGAGACCCACTGCCACCATCGCCAGCGGCCTCCTTACCCATCCAACCCCACATGTTAAACGGAGTAACAACCTCCGTTTACCGTAGCATCACTCGTTAGCCAGACTCAGCACACTGTGACCGGACAGACACATCTCCGATGGGCTCCTCGACGATCGCGACACCCTGGAGGGCGCCCACATGCTGCGCCGTGGAGGTTTCCCTGGCCTGCACCCTGTTTCGACTGCTCACCGGCCACGCGACGTTCAATTCGACGAACGCGGCAGTGGTGAGCGAGTGCCCGAGCAGCACCAACCAGGTACACCGCTCGACACCCGCCCCGCCCCCAGCAACGACTCCAAGGACTGCGCGGCCGTCGTCCGTGCCGCACTGTGCGGACTCGACCGCCGCAGGACCATCGGGCAGATCTTCGAATTCGGCTGTGACGCAGCGGTACTCACCCACGGCAATCCGAGCGGCTGGCTGCCTGCGCGGCACCAGGGCCGCGATCATCGCGGGTCTGTCCCGGGGTGCCGATCTCGGTGCCGCACTCGATCCGGCCCGCGCCGAACTCACCCGGCACGACAAACACGACGAGACCTCGACCGCACTCGCCGCCGCCATCGACCTGGCTGCACGCGGGGGCGGCCGGATGCCCGGGCGGGAGGATATGGAGGCCTCGGCTGGATCGGTCCGGAAGCCTCGGCCATCGGAGTATTCGCCGCACTCGCCGCCGAGAAGGTCGGTGGCACACCGGAACAGATGTTCCGCAATGGAATCCTGTTCGCGGTCAACCATTCCGGCGATAGCGACTCCACCGGAGCCATCCTCGGCACCCGCTACGGCCGCCGCGCCATTCCACCCGAATGGCGCGCACCATGCTCGACGCCGGTCCGATCATCGAACGCTTGGCCGCGGACTCTGTATCGAATTCGGCCCCACTCCGCCGAGCGACGCCTACGATGCGCCGACGGCGGAGTGGGATTCCGAGACGGACCTACAAGTCCGCGATGGCGGCCAGTGGTGGGGTGCGGGCGGCGCGGATACCCGGCCACAGCGCGGCGAGCACACCGACCACGGCCGAACTGATCAGCACGAGCACCAGTTGGTTCCATGGGATGGCGATCTCATCGATGCCGAGATCACGCAGGGTCCGCAGGAAGCCGACACCGAGACCGAGGCCGAGCAGCATGCCGACGATCGCACCGAATACCGCTATCAGCATGGATTCCAGATAGATGGTTCGGCGTACCTGAGCCCGCTGCATGCCGACCGCGCGCAACATGCCGATCTCCCGACGCCGCTCCACCACCGACAGCGCCAGGGTATTGACGATGCCGAGAATCGCGATCACCACCGCCAGTGCGAGCAGTCCGTACAGGATGGCGAGCAGCGTATTGATCTGCTTGCCCTGCGCACCCTTGAACTCCTCCCGATCCTGCACCTGGACCACGACGAACTGCTCGGTCGCATTCTCCAGATCGGTGCGCATCCGAGTCAGATCGGCACCGGGCTCGGCCTTGACGAACATGAGCAGGTTGGTCCGGAAGTTGACCGGCATCACCTCGTCGTACATGACCGGCGACACCACCAGCGGTCCGAGCAGCGGCGTCTTCTTGTAGATGCCGACCACCTCGACCGGAATCTTCTTGAACCCCAGGCTCGTCACGGTGACCTGATCGCCGACCTTCCAGCCGCGCTTATCGGCCTCGTCCTCCGACACCATGACATCGTGGTCGCCCAGCGTGTTGGTGCCCTTGATCATGTTGTAGTTCAGGACGCTGTCGGGCGAGCCATCGAATTCGGTGCCGGTCAGCTGCTCATCGCCGACCTTGAACGTGACACCGCGCAAGCCGACCACATCGGCCACCCCGGGCACCGATTTGCGCACAGCGTCACCCGCACCGAGCGGCACGCCGATCATCTGCGGTCCGGCCAGCACATAGTCGGCCTTCACTCCCTTGTCGACGAGCACGCTCACGCTGGCCTTCGCCGATGCGCCGAGCATGCCGATCGCGGTCACCAGCATCAGACCGAGAGTGAGCGCGAAAGCCGTTGCGGCAGTGCGCCGTGGGTTGCGCGCGGCATTATTGCGCGACATCCGGCCGATCGGGCCGAACGGCCGCAGCAGCACCCCGAGACCGCCCACCACCGGCCGCGACAATGCGGGCGCGGCGAGCAGTACCGCGAAGATCAGGCCGAGCGCGCCGATCCCGACCGTCAATGCGGCATTGCCGCCGGTCTTCTGCGCACCGAGCACGACGAGCACCACACCCGCGACGGCCAGCGCAATGCCCACACCGGTCCGCAGCCGCAGCGATTCACCGGCCGAGGCGAACTCCTCGCGCATGGCCTCCACCGGCGGAATCTTGGCGGCGCGACGCGCGGGCGCATAGGCGCTGACCACCGTCACCAACACCCCGACGAGCAGTCCGACGATCACCGTGCGCGGCAGCACCGTCAACGATCCGGTCGGCAGGCCGAGATCGAACGCATTGAGCAGTGCCGAAAGCCCGAAGGCCAGACCGATGCCGCCCACCAAACCGATTGCGCTGCCGACCAATCCGATGACCAGCGCCTCTGCCACCACGGATCGGCCGACCTGTTGCCGACTCGCGCCGACCGCGCGCAGCAGCGCCAGCTCACGCAGCCGCTGGGCCACGATCATCGAGAAGGTGTTGTAGATGATGAAGGTGCCGACGATCAGTGCGATCGCACCGAAGGCGAGCAGGAAGTAATTGATGAAGTTGAGCGCGTTGGAGACTTCCTTCTTCAGATCGGCGCGCACCTGATCGCCGTTCTGCACCTTGTAATCCACCAGCACGTTCGCGATCTTGTCGCGCAGGTCGTCACCCGGTATGCCGACGGCCGCGATATCGATATAGGCGACATGCGAGCCGTCGGTGAACAACTGGCGCGCCTGCGCGTCGTCGAACAGCACACCGATGAAACCGCCGGTGTCCGAGGGGACTTCGTAGATTCCGGTGAGGGTGACGTCGATCGGATTGCCGTGCGAGGGAACCAGCACCTTGGTCTTGTCACCGACATGCAGACCCGCACGTTCGGCGCCACCGGTATTGAGTGCGATTTCGCCCTCGTGCGCCGGCGGGACGCCCTGCACGAACTTGTCCGGTTCGGCGACCGCCTTATCCGGCGGTATATAGGACTGGCCGAAAGTCGGTGCGCCACCGGTCTGTACGGCCTTCTTACCATCCGGATACAGCAGCACCAGCGGTCCGTTGACGCTGGGCGCGACCGCCCGCACCCCGTCCATCTTCGAGATCTGGTCGACCACGCTGAGCGGAATGCCCTGTGCCTGTTGCTTTTGCGGACTCACCCGCACATCGACGCCCTTGGCCTGATTGGCGAAGATCCCGTCGAAGGTCCGCTGCAGCGTATCGGTGAAGACGAATGAGCCTGCGATGAATGCGGTTCCGAGCACCACCGAGAGCAGGGTCAGTGCCAGTCGCACCTTGTGCGCGGCGAGATTGCGCAAGACCACCTTGCGCATCGGTTTGCCGCTCACGACTGCGCCTCGCTGACGCTCGGCTCCGTCGTGCGCGGAGGCGCACTGTGTCTTTGGTTCACTCGCTGACGCTCGCTCACGACTGCGCCTCGCTGACGCTCGGCTCCGTCGTGCGCGGAGGCGCACTGTGCCTTTGGTTCACTCGCTGACGCTCGCTCACTAGACCTGCTCCAGCGACTTCATCTTGTCGAGCACCGATTCGGCGGTCGGATCGCGCAATTCGTCGACAATGCGACCGTCCGCGAGGAACACCACCCGGTCGGCATATCCCGCCGCGTGCGGCTCATGGGTGACGATGACGACCGTCTGCCCGAATTCGTCCACCGCCGCGCGCAGGATCGACAGCACCTCCTCCGAGGCGCGCGAATCGAGATTGCCGGTCGGCTCGTCACCGAAGATGATCTCCGGCTTACCGGCCAGCGCCCGCGCGCACGCCACCCGCTGCTGCTGCCCGCCGGACAGTTCGCTCGGCCGGTGGGTGAGTCGATCGGTGAGCCCGAGCCGCTTGATGACCGTATCCAGCCAATCCTGGTCCGGCTTGCGGCCCGCGATATCCAGCGGCAAGGTGATGTTCTCCTGCGCGGTCAGCGTCGGCACCAGGTTGAATGCCTGGAAGACGAAGCCGATGCGGTCGCGCCGCAGCCGGGTCATCTCCTTATCGGAGAGCCCCGCGAGATCGGTATCGCCGATCCGCACGGTTCCCGTGCTGGCACTGTCCAGGCCGGCCAGGCAGTGCATCAGGGTCGATTTGCCCGATCCGGAGGGCCCCATGATCGCGGTGAACTCCCCCTTCACGAATTCGGCGGAAACCCCATCCAGCGCCCTGACCTGAGTATCTCCGTGGCCGTAGACCTTCACCAGGTCGATGGCGCGTGCCGCGACAGTGGCGGCAGCCGAATTCTCGAGGTCGGCACCTAGGGCTTGCGAAGTCATGGAACCCAGTCTGTCGGGTATCGCGCGCCCGCGCCATCAGGGACCTCCCCCAAGTCTCGAGGTCTCAATGAACCCTTAGAACTACGCCGATCGGCCCAGACCGAAGACCGTCGGATCCTCCGCGAGGTCGCGAAAGTAGCGAGCGCCGTCCGGCACCAAGCGCCGTTCGGTGAGATCGAGCAGACCCCCGACGCCGACGATCTCCGCGGAGACCGTGCCATCCGCCTTGCGAATCTCCTGGATGGTCCGGTGGGTCTTGCCATCCCAGGCGAAATCGCAAGTGACAGTGACCTCGTCGCCCACGAAGAGTTCCTGTTTGAACTCGAGCGTCACCTGCAGCGAGATCGGCCCGACCCCGGCGTCCTGCAACTTCTCCTGCGATAAGCCGCCCTCCCGCAGGCAGGCCCAGCGCGCCCGTTCCGCGTATTGCAGATAGACGGCCTGGTTCATATGTCCGTTGCCATCGATATCATCGGGCGACACGGTGATGGAGAGCGCGAATGCCATTCGCTCACGGTAGCGGCGGGGTATGACAAGTATCCGCCGCTACCGCACCGGCCCTCATGCCTTGATGAAGTCGAGGATGTCGGCATTGAGCTGCGCGGCGTGCGAGATCATGATGCCGTGGCCGGTGGCCGGGTATTCCTTGTAGGTACCGCTCGGAATCAGGTCCTTGATCACACGACCGCAGAGGTCGATGGGTGCGGAGGCGTCGGCGTCACCGTGGATGACGAGCGTGGGCAGTGTGATTGCGCGCAACTCGTCACGGAAGTCGGCGTTGTAGATCGTATTCATGATCTCGTCCGCCGCGAGAAGTGAGCAGTCCATACACTTCTGGACCATCCACGCGATTCGCGCCGAGGACACCTGGTTGCCCAGATGCGTCGCGAAGAATGCCTGGGCGTTCTGCTCCATCCACAGCGGTCGGTCCGCGGCGCGGGCCGCGCCCACCGCATCGAAGACTGCCTTCGGCACGCCGTTCGGATTGTCCTCGGCCTGTGCGAAATACGGCATCGTCACCGAGACCAGCGCGACCCGGCTGATCCGATCGCTGCCGTACCGGGTCAGGTACCGGACGATCTCACCGCCCGCCATCGAATGCGCGACGACGGTGACCTCGCGCAGATCGAGATGTTCCAGGAATGCGGCGAGATCCCCGGCCAGGGTGTCGTAGTCGTACCCGTGCCCGACCCAGTCGGACTTGCCGTGACCACGCCGGTCGTAGGACAGGCACCGCAATCCCGCCTTGGACAGCGGCAGCATCTGCAACTCCCACGAAGTACTGCTCAACCAGCCACCGGCGAGGAACAGCACCGGCTGCCCGGAACCCCAGTCCTGGTAGTGCAGCGTGGTGCCGTCATGCGATTCGAAGTAGGGCATCGGTTTCTCCAATCATCTGGTGCCCCACCATCATTGCGCCACCCGATAATGAAGTCGATTACCTCACGGGTAAGTGCCCTACTTCAGAATCAGCAGTGCCGACTTCTCGATGCGGTCGGCGATTTCGGAGTAGGAGGCGTAGCCCATGCCCGCGCGGACGAGTGCGCCCGCGTAGACGAGTTCGAGGGATTCGACTACGTCCTGGTCGGCGTCGGGGCCGAGGGCGCGGACCAGTCGTTTGCGGATTTCCATGCCGATCCGCGCACGGAGGTGGGCGACGTCGGGATCGCGGCCGAGCAGGGCGCTGGTGACGGCGCCCGAGAGTTCCTGTTCGTCGGCGACGAGCATGGCGATATTGCGGAGTTCGGCGACGACCCGGACGGTGGGGTCCGGGTCATCGCTGACGGGAGCCGAACTGGCGAACAGTCGACGCCAGAAGATCTCGGCGACGAGGTGTTCCTTCGAGGAGAAGTAGGTATACGCCGTGGCGGTGCCGACGCCGGCCGCCGCGGCGACCATGCGGATGGTCATCCCCGCGAAGCCTTCGCGCGCAAGCACTTCCACCGCGGCCTTGGTCAGCTTGTCAACGGTGTCGGCCTGCTTCTCGGTGAGGCGACGCCGGGTCGCCTCCAGAATGATGGACTCGCCTTCGGACATGTGTCTAGATCCTACTTTGCGGCGGCGCGACCGGCGCGTCGGCCATAGAAGCTGCCGTCACCGAGAGACGCACCGCTGACATAGCCGCCGGCACAGAGCCCGGAGGTGCAGCGGCCCGCGGCGAACAGGCCGGGAATCGGTTCACCGGAGACGTGCAGCACTCGCGAGTCCAGATCGGTGCGCAGGCCGCCGAGGGTGAAACCCGCGGTGAATCCCCGCATGTCGAAGGCGGCGAGCGGGGTGCCGATCGGCTTGACCCACTCCGGCTTCTTCCCGAGCAACGGATCCTTGCCGTTGGCGGCGTGCAGGTTGTAGCAGTCGACGGTGCCCTGCAACGCGCGCTCCGGCAGACCCATATCGGACTCCAACTCCGCAACCGTCTCGGCCGCCCAGGTCGGCGGCTGCCGGAAGAACGGCGTGGATGTCACGGTGGCCAGGGCCGCCTCGAGCGACTCCTCATCGATGACCAGAAATGCCTGATTATCCTGCTGGATCAGCGTCGCCTGGCCGATCCGCCCCGGATAGGTGTCCTCCGGGATATAGCGCTGACCACGCCCGTTGACCAGGATGCCGCGCGCCAGCAGCTGCGGATCTCCGAAGAACGCCACCTCGGTGGCATCCATATGCGCCAACTCGGCGCCGAGCGCCTGCGCGACCAGGATGCCGATGCCGTCGTGCTCCTCGATGGCGGCGGCGGGCCGCCCGATCAGCCGCGGCGCATAGCCCTCGACCATCTGCTGGTGATAGGCGAAACTGCCGGTGGCGAGCACGACCCCGCGTTCGGCGCGGATCGCGACCTCCTTGCCGAAGCGCGTCGCGAGGACGCCGACCACCCGATCGGTTTCGTCGATCACCAGCCGCCGGATCCTGATGTCGTATTCGACACGGACACCGAGACTTTCGGCGGTATCGGCCAGCGGCTTCATCAGCATGTAGCCGCCGCTCTTGGCGCCGATCTTCTTATCCGCCATTTGCGGAACGTGGCCGCGCGGAGCGGGTTTCGCGATCGCGTTGAACGGCGCGGCATTCTCACCGCCGGAGTACATCAGCCCTTCGTCGTGCGGTGGCTCCCAGCCGGGCTCACCCCAGAACTCCTCCTTGAACGGCACCCCGCAGGAGACCAGCCAGTTGTAGTGCTCGACGCTGTTCTGGCAGTAGTCCGCGATTTTCGCCCTATCCTGTCCGGGACCCAGCGCGGCCTGCAGGAATGTCTCCATATTCTCCGGCGTGTCGTCGAAGCCGAGCGCCTGCTGCAAGGGTGTGCCGCCACCGAGGTAGATGAATCCGCCCGCCATGGCCGCCGCACCGCCCCAGCCGCCGGTGCGCTCCAGGATCAGCACCTCGGCGCCGGCGCGGGCGGCCTCGATGGCGGCGCAGACACCGGCGATGCCGTATCCGGCGACGACGACATCCGCCTCGAAATCCCACGCGGCAATCGCGTCGGCACGCAGCGGCCGGATCTTTGCGGCATCAGACATGTTTCGCGTTCCTCACTTACTCGCGTCGTCGGACGACACAGACGATTCGGATTCCCCCACCTGTTCGGACTGCTTGCGTGCCGCCTTTTTCTGTTGGGCGACAATCGTTCCCACCAGCAGGTCGAGTTTGGTGCCGGTCGGCCAGCCGACGTAATAGCAGAGGAACAGCGCGATCTCGTGCAGCTGCGCCTCGGTCAATTCCGCATTGCGCAGCGCCGCGCCGATCTGGATACCCGCCGTATCCATCGCGCCCTGGGCGGCGAGCGCACCGAGCAGGATCAGTCGGCGGTCCCGAATGGTGAGCCCAGGGCGCGACCAGATTTCGGCGAAGAGATGATCGGCCGTCACGGCGAAATGGTCGCTGGGGTAGTCCTGGAATTCGGTGCCGTAGACCTCGGCCATCTTGGCCAGCCCGCGCTGACGTACCGAATCAGCAGATCCGTTGTCATGCCCGCCCGTCACCCGATCGCCACCTCTCATCGAATCGCTACGCGGTGCTTCACTCATTGGATTCCCTTTCCTTCGGCACGCCGAGCCCGGGCCCGAGGCGGTCGAGAGCCAGTTCGGCCAACGGCAATTCGACGCCGAGTCTGGCGCCGAGATCCAGGGCCAGGCTCAGATCCTTTTCGCCGAGATCGCGCACGTGGCTCAAGATCGGCAGCCAGAAATCATTCGGTTCGATCGGCGCGGTGCGGTCGCGCAGCATGATCGCGCCGGGGCCGCCGGTGACCGCATCCGAGTGCCGAACGACGTTGCCCAGCACGGTGATATCCAGGTCCGCCGCCTCGGCGAGCCGCTGTGCCTCGGTGGCGGCGGTGAATGCGATGAAGTGCAAGAGGTTGCGCGCCAACTTCATTCGGGTGCCCGCACCGACCGGTCCGGCGTGCACGACCAGATCGGCGAAACAGCCGAAGGGTCCGCGCACCCGCTCGAAAGCCGTATCACTGCCGCCGACCATGACCGCGAGTTTGCCGCGCGTGGCCCCGGCCGCACCACCGCTGATCGGCGCGTCCACCAATTCGACGCCGTACTCGGCGCATTCGCCCGCCAGCTCTTCGGCGGTCCGGTCGCTGATGGTGGAGTGCACGGCGATAACGGTGCCCGGGGCAGCCGTGCGCAACACCCCTTCCGGTCCGGTCACCACCGCCCGCACCTGTACGTCGTCCAGTACGGTCACCGAAATAACGGCCGCTTTCTCGGCGATTTCCGCGGCCGAAACGGCCGATGCCGCACCGGCTTCGGTGAGCGGCTGCACCGCATCCGGGCGCATATCGCAGACGGTGAGCCCACCGGGCCAAGACAGCAGGCTTTTGGCCATCGGTGCGCCCATATTGCCCAAACCGATGAAGCCGACCGGCAATTCGCTACTCATGACCGGAACACTTGTCCGCCGTCGATATTGAAGATCTGCCCGGTGACCCAGCTGGCCTCGTCCGAGAGCAGATACAGGCAGGCGCCGACCAGGTCATCCGGTGTTCCCATGCGCTTGAGCGGCAACCGTTTCACCATATCGTCGACGATGACGCTCGGTGTCACGGTTTTGGTGGCTTCGGTATCGATGGGACCGGGCGCGATGGCATTGATACGGATCTTGGAACCGCCGAGTTCGAAGGCGAGCTGCTGGGTCAGGCCATTGATACCGACCTTGGCCAAGCCGTAAAAGCTGGAGTAGGTCCATGCGGCGGTGGAGGATTGGTTGACGATCGAACCGCCGCCCGCCTTGACCATGTGCTGCCACACCGCACGGGTCATGATCAGCGCACCGTCCATATTCACGCTCATGAACTTCTTGTAGTAGTCCCACGGCACGCTGAGCAGCAGATTGAGTTTCATATCGCCGTAGATGGCGGCATTGTTCACCAGATGGTCGATCGCCCCGAATTCGCGGACGGTCAATTCGGCGAGAGCGGTGGCCGATTCCGGATCGGCCACATCGACCTCGCCGAAGATGGCGCTGCCGCCACCGGCGGTGATCTCGGCCGCGACGGCCTTACCGCGTTCGGCATTCAGGTCGGCGACAACGACATTGGCGCCTTCGTTCGCCAGCGCCTTGGCGTATGTCGCGCCGATACCTTGGGCGGCGCCGGTGACGATGGCGGTTTTCCCCGGGAATCGAGTCATAAAATCAGCTCCTTGCAGCTTTTGTGGTCTAACCGGCGGTCGCGACGAGCTTGGTTTCCAGGTATTCCTCGAATCCGGCGAGGCCCATTTCCCGGCCGATACCGGATTGTTTGTAGCCGCCGAACGGTGCGTCGGCCGAGTACCAGATGCCGCCGTTGACGCCGATCGTGCCGGTGCGAACGCCGTTGGTGACGTGCCGAATTCGGTCCGGGTCGGTGCCCCATACCGAGCCGGAGAGGCCGTACGGGGAGTCGTTGGCGATCCGGATCGCATCGTCGTCGCCGTCGTGCGGGATCACCACGAGCACGGGTCCGAAGATCTCCTCGCGGGCCACTGTCGCGGTATTGGGCAGGTCCGCGATCAATGTCGGTTCGATGAAGTAACCGTGTTCGCGGCCCGCCGGTCGGCCGCCGCCGACCACGATCCGGCCGCCCTCGGCACGCGCGATCTCCAGATACCGCTCGACTCTCGCCCGCTGGCGCTCGGAGATCAGCGGTCCGCAGACGGTGCGCGCATCGGCGGGATCACCAGGCGCGATGCCCGCCAGGGTGGCCGCCGCGGCCTGGATCGCTTCGTCGTATGCCGCGCGCGGCACCAGCAGTCGGGTCGTGAGGGCACACCCCTGTCCCGCGTGCACGGCCACCGAAAACGCCGCCACCGAACAGGCTCCCGCGATATTCGCATCGTCGAGCACGATGAATGCCGATTTGCCGCCGAGTTCGAGGAAGGTCTTCTTCAAAGTCGTTGCCGCGCCGGTCATTACCGATCGACCGGTCTGCGTCGATCCGGTGAAGCTGATCATATCGACGCGCGGATCGGTGGTGAGCTGCGCGCCGAGACCGTGATCGGTGGAGGTCACGATATTGACGACGCCGGGCGGAATATCGGTCTGCTCGGCAATGATCGCGCCGACGGCCGCCGCACACCACGGGGTATCCGGTGCGGGCTTGAGCACCACGGTATTTCCGGCCGCGAGCGCGGGACCCAGTTTGGCGAAATTGATCTGGTGCGGGAAGTTCCACGGCGTAATTGCCCCGACAACGCCGACCGCCTCGCGGCGCAGCACCCGATGACTCTTGATACCCATGGGCGTCGCGGTGCCGAGATCGGTTTCCCAGCTGTAGGTTTCGGCCAGCGAAGCCGAGTACGAAAGATCGGCGACCGGCCCTTCCAATTGTGGCCCTCTGGTCAGCATGGTCGGCGCGCCCGCCTCCGCGACGGTGATCTCGCGCAACTCGTCGACATTGGCCTGCAATGCGGTGCGCAACTGTTCGAGGCAGCGGGCGCGGAAGGCGTGATCACGCGACCAGTCGGTGTCGTCGAATGCGGTGCGCGCGGCCGCGATGGCCGCGTCCATATCCGCGCCGTTCGCATTCGCGGCCTGACCGATGACCGCTTCGGTCGCCGGGTTCACCGTCGCGAAGACACCGTCCCCGCCGGTGACCAGTTTGCCGCCGATCAGCAGGCGCGAACCGTCGGCGGGCAGGAGGCTGCGCCCACCCGTCGCCCGACCACCGCCCCCCATCGAATCGCTGCGCGATGCTGCATTCATAAAGGCTCCGATACTGTCTGGACAGGTGTACGGAATATAGTCTCGGTCTGCTACCGGGCGCAAGAACTCGTTTCAGAACTGCGCTCCGAAGCCAGGCAGACCGCACCCAACGAGAACTACCAGCCATCATTCGGGACCAACCCCGGCCTCACCTAGATTGTTCAGGAAACCTCTGTCGATTCCGGCATGCCGGTGGTACCGTCCAGACACATGTCCAGCTATGTGTCTCCCATCGATGACGCGACACCGGTCATCGATGAGAACTGGTTCTCGAATTCCGGGTTATCGCGATGACGGCCGCCTCACTGGAGCCCCTGACCTTCGACCCCTACGACTACGCGTTCCACGAGGACCCGTACCCCACCTACGAGCGGCTGCGCACCGAGGCGCCGCTCTACTACAACGCCGACCTGGATTTCTGGGCGCTGTCCCGGCACGCGGATGTGACCGCGGCCTTCCGCGACAGTGTCCGCCTGTCCAGCGCCAACGGTGTCTCGCTGGATCCGGCGGCCTGGGGCCCACACGCAAGCCGGGTGATGTCGTTCCTGGCCATGGACGATCCGCGGCATATGCGCATGCGCCGCCTGGTCTACAAGGGCTTCACCCCCAAGCGGGTGGCCGAGATGGAAGACCGGATCAGGGACCTGACGCTGTCCTACCTCGAACCGGCACTCGCGACCGGCGAGTTCGACTGGGTCGATGAGGTCGCGGGCAAACTCCCGATGGATGTCATCTCCGAACTGATGGGCGTGCCCGAGGCCGACCGCGCGGAGATCCGCAGGCTGGCCGATCTGGTGGTGCACCGCGAGGACGGTGTCCTTGATGTCCCGATGGCCGCCGCGCAGGCATCGATCACGCTCCTCACCTACTACGCGGATATGGTCGCCGCGCGCAGGCGTGCTCCGACAACGGATCTCACCTCGGCGCTGCTGGATGCCGAAATCGACGGCGACACCCTGTCCGACGAGGAGATCATCGGCTTCATGTTCCTGATGGTGGTGGCCGGTAACGAGACCACCACCAAACTCCTCGGCAATTCGCTGTATTGGAGCGCGCGCAATCCGAGCGAATACGCCAAGGTCGTCGCGGAACCCGAGCTGGTCACCGACTGGGTCGAGGAGACGCTGCGCTACGACACCTCCAGCCAGATGGTCGCGCGCTGTGCCGCGGTGGATATCGACCAGCACGGCCGCACCATCCCGAAGGGCGCGAAGGTGCTGCTGCTGATCGGTTCGGCCAATCGGGATCCGGAGGTCTTCGCCGACGGCGACAGCTACCGCATCGAACGCACCGACAAGGCCGGACTCGCCAGTTTCGGTGCGGGCGTGCACTTCTGCCTCGGCGCCCACCTCGCCCGGCTGGAGGCCAACGTAGCGCTGCGCGAATTCGCCTCGCGCGTGCGGTCTTACGACGTCGTCGACGCCGGGATCAAGCGCGTGCACTCGTCCAATGTCCGCGGGTTCGCCAACCTGCCCATCATCGTGGAGGCGAAATAATGCCACGCTTCGAACCGAATCCGGTACGCCGACCGGCGATTGTGGCCGGAGCATCCTCCGGTATCGGCGCGGCGACGGCCGAGGCGCTCGCCGAACTCGGCCATCCCGTCGCGCTCGGCGCACGCCGCGTGGATCAATGCGAGGCGCTGGCGGCCAAGATCCGCGCCAATGGCGGCGAGGCCTTCGCCCACCAGCTCGATGTCACCGACAAGGCATCCGTCGACGATTTCGTCGCCGCGGCCGAAGATACCCTCGGGCCCACCGAAATCCTGGTCTCCGGTGCGGGCGATATCGAATTCTCGCTGGTGCACGAGATGGAACCGGATCGGTTCCTCCAGCAGGTGCAGGTGCATCTGGTCGGCGCGCACCGGTTGGTGCACCGGGTGCTGCCGGGCATGATGCGAAGGCAGCGCGGCGATTTCGTCTTGATCAGCTCCGACTGCGCCGAGGAACCACGCCCGCGCACCGGCGCCTACAGCGCTGCCAAAGCCGGGCTCGAGGCAATGGTCCAGCAGATGCGAATGGAGTTGGAGGGCAGCGGAGTTCGCGCATCACTGGTGCGCCCGGGCCCGACACTGACCGGCATGGGCATGAATTCCACTCCCGAGGTGGTCGGGCCGATGCTGGAGGACTGGAAGGCCTGGGGTTTCGCCCGGCACCCGTACATGCTGCGTGCCGGCGATCTGGCCGCCGCGGTCATCGCCGTGGTCTCCGCACCACGGGGCGCGCATCTCGTGCTGGTCGAGGTCCAGCCCGAGGCCCCGCTGCGTCCGTTACCGAATGCCGAGGACAGGAGCCAACCGTGAGAATCATCGCCGATCTGGATCTGTGTCAGGGGCACGCCGTCTGCCAGGACGAAGCGCCCTCGGCCTTCACCGTGCCCAAGCGCGGCAAGGTCGAAATCCTCGACCCGACACCGGGTCCCGAAGCCCGCGCGGATATCGAACGCGCGGTGCGCTACTGCCCCACCCAAGCGCTGTCGATCCGTGAGGACGAGCCTGGGGGATGGCAGCCTGCGGAGCCGGCGGGGCGGGTAAACACTGCGAAAGGAACACAGTAATGCCAGACTTCGACCGCGCCGAACTCGACGAGATGGTCCGGCGCTGGGTGCTGGAGAATCAGCGCTGCGAGGAAAAGGGCGACTGGAAGCCGCTCGCCGAGATGTACACCGAGGACGCCACCTACGGCTGGAACTACGGCCCGACCCAGGAATTCATGGCGGTCGGCCGCGCCGAGATCCGGGAACTCGCACTCGGTCAGGAGATGCAAGGGCTCGAAGGCTGGTCTTATCCATACCAACAGTTCGTCATCGATGAACGCAGCGGCGATGTCATCGGCTTCTGGAAGCAGGTCAGCGACAACAAGCGACCCGATGGCCGCAACTACAGTCCGGAGGGCATCGGTGGCAGCTGGTTCCGCTACGGCGGCAACTACCAATGGTCCTGGCAGCGTGACTTTTTCGACTTCGGCAACGTCTCGCAGTTGTTCGTGGAGATGATCCAGAACAACGCGCTTACCGCGGGTATGCAGAAGCGCATCCAGCGGTCGGTCTCCGGAAAGACGCTGCCGGGCTGGTATCGGATCGGCGAAGCACCGGTTCCACTGTGGTGATATCGAGCTTCGACCGGTTGTCGCGGGCCCAACTGGCGACGCTGGTGCCCGAACTGCTGCTGTGCGGTCATCTGATCGACCGGTCCGGAATGGCGCACTCCATCGGGGCATTCGGGCGCGAGGGCATGGCGGCGGTTGCCATCGAGGAGTGGCAGCTCGCCAGTCCGGTCTATACCCGCCGCATGCGCCGCGCGCTCGATTTCGAGGGCGATGACGTGCCGACGATCTTCAAGGGTCTGCAACTCGATATCGGTGCGCCGCCGCAGTTCATGGACTTCCGTTTCCGCGTCGACGATCGCGACCACGGCGAGTTCTGGCTGGACCACTGTGGCGCGCTGGCGGATGTGGAGCCGCTGGGCGAGGAGTTCGTGGTGTCCATGTGCCACGACATCGAGGATCCGACCTTCGATGCGACCGCCCTCGCGACAAATCCGCATGCCCAGGTCCGGCCGATCCACCGGCCGCCGCGTCATCCGGCGGACCGAAAACCGGTGTGCGCGTGGACCGTCATCATCGACCCGGCACACATCCCACCGCCCGCGCCGCCGAATGCCGAGGTGGTGGCCAACTCCCGAGCCGCACTGCTGGAGCTGTCCCCCATCGATAAGGACGATCCCGGCCAAAGCGATTACGCCGGTCCACTGCTCAGTGATCTGCGGTTCGCCGACTTCTCCAAATCTGCGCTGGTGCGCATGGCCGACGAGGTCTGCCTGCAACACCATCTGCTCACCATCGGTTTCATGACCGCCGTGCGCGCTCGGCTCACCGACGCCGCAACGGATATCGGCCGCAAACAATTCACCGGCATCGCCGGACTCACCTCCGAGCGGATTCGCAACGCACTCGGGCTCGGCGACGATCCGCCCGCGCTGGCCGAGGTATTGCTCCTGCATCCGGCATGGAATCCCTTGCCGTACACCGGTATCGACGTATCCGTTACCGACGATTCGCTGCGACTGCGAGTGCCGTGGCACAGCGATGCCAATACCGACCGCACCTGGCCATCGATGATCGATCCCGATCATCTAGCACCACTGGCGGCCATGGTGCGCGGCGTGAATCCACGGTTCGACGTGCACTCGACCACCTCCGACGAGCACGGTTGGACCGCCGAAATAGCCCTTGCCGCAGCGCCGTTCAAGGAGGCGACCGAGGTGTCCATCACCCGGATCAGCACCGGCGCCGCCTTCACCTTCACCGACCGCGGCATTCCGCTGCCGCTCACCGTCATTCGCTGAGAGTGAATTGCCATGTCTCACAATTTCGCCGACCTCTTCGAGCATGCGGTCGACGCGATGCCGGAGCGCACCGCGCTGATCGAGGGCGATCGCGCACTCACCCTCGCCGAACTCGACGCCCGCGCGAATCGCCTCGCCGACCATCTCGGCTCGATCCGCGTCGGCCCTGGAACGCACGTGGGTTTCCAGATGCACAACGGCATCGAAACCATGACCACCCTTATCGCCTGCTTCAAGCTGCGGGCAGTACCGATCAATATCAACTATCGGTACGGCGTCGAAGAACTGCGCTACCTCTACGACAATGCCGACCTCGAAGTGCTTGTGTGCCATGCGACATACGCAGGCACGGCACTGGAAGCACTCGCCGACACGCCGTCGATCCGCGTGCTGATCGTCGACGACCGGCCACCCGCTCGAATTTCCACTGACACCATCACCCAGGCAGACCCGTCCGCCTCGTATGAGCAGGCCTTACGCTCGAGCTCCCCAGCCCGCCGCGCCGTCGACCGCAGCCCCGACGACCTGTTCATGATGTACACCGGCGGCACCACCGGCCGACCCAAGGGCGTCATGTGGCGGCAAGAGGATATGTGGCGGGTACTCGGTGGCGGCATCGACTTCTACACGAACGAACCGGTTTCCGACGAATATCAACAGTCCCGTGTCGGCGCACAGGGCGAACCGAGCACCTGGTTCATCCTCCCGCCGCTCATCCACGCCGCCGCGATGATGCCGTCCTTCACCGCCCTGTGGTCCGGCAATGCCGTGATCTTCGAGCCCAAATTCGATGCACAGCGGGTGTGGCAGGTGGTCGAACAACATCGTCCGCAAATCATGGTGATCACCGGCGATGCCATGGCGCGTCCGCTGATCGATGCCTACCGCGCCGCCCCGGTGGACGCATCCTCGCTCGTCGCCATCGGCTCCGGTGCCGCGCTGCTGTCGCAACCGGTCAAAAACGCACTGCTGGAACTGTTTCCGTCGACGGTCGTCTCCGACTCCATCGGCTCCTCCGAAACCGGTTTCGGCGGCATCGGTTTCGCACAGAAGGACGACAATCCCGGCCGCGGTCCACGCGTACAGAGCGGGCGCGGCGCGATCGTGGTCGATGATGCGGGACGCCAGGTCGAACCCGGTTCCGAGGGCTGGCTCGCCAAGACCGGTGCGGTGCCGATCGGCTACTACAAGGATCCGGAGAAGACCGAGCGGCTGTTCAAGACGGTCGACGGCACCCGGATCGTGGTGACCGACGATCGCGCCAGGGTCGAGCCGGACGGCTCGGTGACCCTGATCGGCCGCGGCAATATGGTCGTCAATACCGGCGGCGAGAAGGTCTTCGTCGAAGAGGTCGAGAGCGTGGTGAAGGCGCACGAGGCCGTCTACGACGCCGTGGTGATCGGGGTGCCGCACGAGCGCTGGGGCCAGCAGGTGGCGGCGGTCATCTCGGTCGCGGGCGCCGGACCGGTGGATTTCACCGCACTCGAGCGCCATGTGCGCAAGCATCTCGCCGGGTACAAGGTGCCGAGGCAGATCTGGCTGGCTGACGTGGTGACGCGCGCCCCGAGTGGGAAGCCCGATTACCGCTGGGCCCGGGAGTTCGCGGCGGGCCGCGCACCGGATCATCAGGCGGATTGACTATGTCTCGGCATGCATTCGACCAGGTCATCCCGCTCGAGCCCCTGACATTCACGATGAGAACGTGTTCTAATTCGAGGGCATCTGCCGTCAGCACGGAGAAGGTCCGATGAATACAACCGAAGCCAAGAAGGAATCCGCACCGGCGCTGCCCGCCCGGATCACCGAAGCGTTGATCGGCAGGCTGACCGAAATGGTCGCGTCCTCCGGTACCGCCGATCCGTATTCGATGGTCGAGGTCTACACCGGCGCCGTGGTCGGCGCACTACCGCAGTCCACCCCTGAGGACGTCGCCGCCGCCTATGCGACCGCCCGCGCGGCCCAGAAGGAATGGGCGGCCTGGCCGCTTCAGCGCCGTCTCGAGGTCTTCGAACGCGCCCACGACCTGATCCTCGCCGAATACGAAACCATCGCCGACCTGATCCAGATCGGCTGCGGTAAGACCCGCCGCATGGCCTTCGAGGAATCCTGCGATGTGCCGATGGTCATCAGCCACTACCTGAAGACCGCACGCCGGGTTCTGAAGCCCAAGCGGCGCGGCGGCCCGGTGCCGCTGATCACCACCTCGACCGAGGAGCACCGCCCCAAAGGCGTCGTCGCGGTCATCGCGCCGTGGAATTTCCCATTCGCCATCGCGCTGTCGGATTCGATGCCCGCGCTGATGGCGGGCAATGGCGTCGTACTCAAGCCCGATAACAAGACCGCGCTCTGCGCGCTGTTCGGGGTGGAACTGCTGTATCGGGCGGGCCTGCCGAAGGGGCTGTTCCAGGTCGTCTGCGGTGAGGGTCCCGACGTGGGTCCGACCTTGATCGACAATGCCGACTTCGTCATGTTCACCGGCTCGACCGCGACCGGCCGGGTGGTCGGCGAAGGCGCGGGCCGCAATCTGATCGGCTGCAGCCTCGAACTCGGTGGCAAGAACCCGATGATCGTGCTGGACGACGCGAATCTCGACGAGGTGATTCCCGGCGCGTCATTCGCGGTCTTCGCGAATTCGGGCCAGGCCTGTATGCACATCGAGCGGATCTATGTGCAGGACCGGCTGTACGACGAGTTCGTGCGCCGATTGGTCACGGCGGCAGACGAATTGAACGCCGACATCGGCGCGGCCTACGACTTCACACCGGAATTCGGCTCGCTGGTCTCGGTGCAGCATATGGAGCGGGTCGCGGCGCACGTCGAGGACGCGCGCACGAAGGGCGCGACCGTGCTGACCGGCGGCAAGGCGCGACCGGATATCGGCCCGGCCTTCTATGAACCCACCGTGCTGACCGACGTCACCCCCGAGATGACGCACGCGAGTGCGGAAACCTTCGGTCCGGTGGTGAGCGTCTACCGGTTCACCGACGAGCAGGACGCCATCCGGCTCGCCAACGACACCTCCTATGGCCTGAACGCCAGCGTGTGGAGCCGAGATCTGGCCCGCGCCAACCGAATCGCCGCCCAGCTCGAGGCCGGGAATATCAATATCAACGACGGCTTCGTGACCACCTACGCCGCCAAGGCCACCCCGTCCGGCGGCGTCAAACAGTCCGGCGTCGGCACCAGGCACGGCGATCAGGGCCTGCTCAAATACACCGACACCGTGAATATCGGCGTGCAGAAGCGCCAGGTGATGGCGGCGCGCGCGGGCCTGCCCTACGAGAAGCAGCTGAAGACAACGCTGACGACCCTACGACTCATGCGCCGACTCAGGCTGCGCTGAAACACTTTTCACCCAGGAGGTAGCTATGGCAGCGCCCGCGTTCCCGGCAGGCTTCGATTTCACCGATCCCGGGCTGTGGGAAAACCGCATGCCGGTCGAGGAATTCGCGACCCTGCGCCGCACCGCACCGGTGTGGTGGTGCGCGCAGCCGGATGCGACCTCGGGCGGCTTCCGCGACGGGGGGTACTGGGTGGTCAGCAAATACGAAGACGTGAAGGAAATTTCGCGCAGCCCGGAAATCTATTCCTCCGCGCAGAAGGGCGCGATCATCCGGCTGCCCGACGATGTCACGCCGGAACAGATCGAACTCACCGGTGCGATGCTGATCAATATGGATGCGCCGAAGCATGCCAAGATCCGCCGGATCGTCTCCAAAGGATTCACCCCGCGTGCGGTGGAGGGACTGCGCGCCGCACTCACCGAACGCGCGGCGCGAATCGTGCACGCGGCCAAGCGAACCGGCGGCGGCGATTTCGTCGAGCAGGTGGCCTGCGAACTGCCGTTGCAGGCCATCGCGGAACTACTCGGCGTGCCGGACGACGATCGCCACAAGCTGTTCGAATGGTCCAACCAGACGCTGAACTACGACGATCCGGAATACGGCGACGCGACTGCCGCCTTCACCGAAATCCTCGGTTATGCCTGGAATATGGCCGAACAGCGGCGCGCCTGTCCGGTCGACGACATCGTCAGTCAATTGGTGCACGCCGATGTCGACGGCGAGGCGCTCGGTTCGGACGAATTCGGGTTCTTCGTCATCCTGCTCGCCATCGCGGGCAATGAGACCACCCGCAATGCCATCACCCACGGCATGAAGGCCTTCGTGGACCATCCGGAGCAGTGGGAGCTGTATCGGGAGCAGCGACCGCGCACCGCACCCGACGAGATCGTCCGCTGGGCGACCCCGGTGAATGCGTTCCAGCGCACCGCGGCCCAGGACACCGAACTCGGCGGGCAGCAGATCAAGCAGGGGCAGCGGCTGGGAATCTTCTACAGTTCGGCCAACTTCGACGAGGACGCCTTCGAAAATCCGTTCACCTTCGACGTACTGCGCGATCCGAATCCGCACGTCGGATTCGGCGGCACCGGTGCGCATTATTGTGTCGGGGCGAATCTGGCACGACTGGAGATCGACCTGATGTTCAATGCGATCGCCGATGCGATGCCCGAGATCAGCCAGGTCGCCGATCCGGTACGGTTGCGATCGGGGTGGATCAACGGAATCAAGAACTGGCAGGTGCGATACGAATGAATATCCGCAACATTCCCCTACGTACCCTCTCCGGCGACCCGGCAACATTGGGCGAATTGGTCGGAGATAAGGCGGTACTGCTGGTCAATGTGGCCTCCAAGTGTGGGCTGACGCCGCAGTACACCGGACTCGTCGAACTTCAGAAAACTTATGGCGACCGCGGTTTCAGCGTGGTCGGCGTGCCGTGTAACCAGTTCATGGGCCAGGAGCCGGGTACCGCCGAGGAAATCGCGGAATTCTGCTCGACCACCTATGGCGTCGACTTTCCGCTGCTGGAGAAGACCGATGTCAACGGCGACGAGCGGCATCCGCTCTACCAGGCGCTGGTGGAGACCGCGGATGCCGAGGGCACGGCCGGTGATATCCAGTGGAACTTCGAGAAATTCCTGATCGATCGCGAAGGTGCGGTGGTCGGCCGGTTCCGGCCGCGCACCACCCCCGATGATGCGGTCGTCGTCTCCGCGGTCGAATCGATTCTGTAGCAATAGGAGCCGGAGCTCCTCCGAGCTCCGGCTTTCGCTGCCTGCTTACGCCATCGCGAAGCGCAGCAGGGCCTGCTTATCGCCCTGCTTGATCTTGCCCTTGCGGTTGAGCACCTCGAGTTGCCAGCTCCCACCGTTGCGGAACGCCTTGGCCACGGCATTGGCGTTATCCGTACCGAGCAGCGACGGCCAGATATCGGCCACCTGCTGGGCGCTGCCCCCGGTCGCGTCGTAGACCTTGAAACTGATGTTGTTGGCCTTCTCGAACGACGAGCCCTTCTTGAATGCCGCGGCCACGAAAATGATCGCGTCGATGGCCTCGGGCACATTCGCGAAGGTGACGTGCACCGATTCGTCGTCGCCGGAGGCCGCGCCGGTCTGTTCGTCGCCGGTGTGCTGGACCGAACCGTTGCCGAGCGGGTCGAGGGAGTCGAGTCCGGCGAAACGCACCGGCTCGGAGCCCTGCATGAGGATGGCGATCAGATCCAGGTCCACACCGCGCTTGCGGCGCAATAATCCGACCGCGCCGCCGCTGGTGCCCCCCGACGGGTCCCAGCTCACCCCGACCGTCAGCTTGGTGATGCCGTTGAGATCAGCGGCGCCATCTTCCTTTTTGAGCGTGATCATGTCTTCACCCTACAAGCGAATCCGGAAGTCCATGGGGCCCAGAATCTTCCCGCTCACACTCTCGTAACTGGGTATTTGCCTAGACCTTTCGCCGCCTGCGGTAGCGCACCGCACAGGGCTGTTGCAGCTGCACCACCATCTTGCTGTGGTCGTTGCGGTAGCTGTCGGATGGTTGTGCCATCTCGAATTCCCAGTCCCGCAGCAGTATCGAGAAAATCGCCTTGAGCTGCATGAGCGCGAAGGCCGCACCGACACAGCGATGCCTGCCCGCCCCGAAGGGGATCCAGGTCCAGCGGTTGACGATATCCGCCTGATTCGGATCGATATAGCGATTCGGGTCGAACAGATCCGGATTCGGGAAGTCCTCCGGAATCCGGTTGGAGATGGCCGGCGTCGCCGCGACCAGATCACCCGGTGCGATGCGATGTCCGCACACCTCGAATTCGCCCTGCGCCACCCGCATCAGAATGATCAGCGGCGGATGCAGCCGCAGTGTCTCCTTGACCACCGCCTCCAGATTCGGAATCTGGCGCAGCGCGCCGAAACTGATATCGGAACCGTCGGCGTACAACTCGTCGAGTTCATCGACGACGCGACGCAATTCCGCCGGATGCCTGAGCAATTCGATGACCGACCACGCCGCGGTACCCGAAGTCGTGTGATGTCCCGCGAACATCATCGAGATGAACATCCCGGTGATTTCGCTCGCGCTGAATCGCGGCTGCCCCTGCTCGTCCTTGATCGAGATCAGGATGTCGAGCATGTCCCGATCTTCCTTGTTCGCCGGCGGATTCGCGGCGCGGCCGTCCATGATGCCCTGCACCAATTCGACCAGTTCCGCGCGGGCGGCGTCGCGGCGCTGGAAACTTTCGATCGGCGCATACGGATCCACATAGGCCAGCGCGTCGGTGCCGCGCTCCAGATCGTGGTAGAGGTGCGCGAAGCGTTCGTCGAGTTCATCGCGGAATCGCTTGCCGATCAGGCAGGCCGAGGAGGTGTAGATGGTCAACTCGGCGAAGAAGTCGAGCAGGTCGATCTGGCCCTCGTCACCCCAGTTCGCCAGCATGCGCTCGACCTCGCGCCCGATGGTCGCCGCGTGCCCGCGCATTTGCTCCGCACGCAATGCCTGGTTGTGCAGCATCTCCCTGCGTCGCTCCGGACTGGCGTCGAACACCACGCCCTCGCCGAAAATCGGCTTCATGAACGGATATGCGGCGGCCTGATCGAGATCCTCGTCGCCGGACCGGAAGAAGAACTCATTGGCCTCGGCGCCGGACAGCAGAATCACATGCCGCCCCGCGAGATCGAACGCCCCGACATCCCCGCATTCCGCCCGCACCCGCCGCATCAAAGCCAGTGGATCGACACGGAATTCCTCGAGATGCCCGTGCTCGTGATCGCCTCCGGAAACCCGCAGCGGCTTGACCAGGGTCATGAAATCCTCCTGGGATATCTGTCCACACACGTGATGGACACGTGTCTGGACAGTACTACGATCGGTGTGGCGCAGGCAAGGGACTTCGCCCTGTGCCCGGGAAAGCGTGCTGCCGCGACAAGAGGCCCGGCACTCGCAGTGCCGGGCCTCTCGTTCGTCGGTCCTGCCGGCGATCGAACACGCCGGTGTGCACACTCGCGGTGAACGCGTCCCTTTCGCCGGAAGTGGCGATCAGCGGCGGAAGAGGTTGTTCAGGTCGTTCTGCGTGAGTTGCTCGGCGGCGTAGGTGAAAGTGCCGCGGTCGGCCAATTCGTGTGCGGTATCGAGTAATTGGCGGTACATGGCGCGGAAGATGCTGCCGCCGACCGTGACTCGGCGTACGCCGAGCTCGCGCAGGTCGTCGAGGGACAAGGCGTTACCGGTCAAGCCCATGACCACGTTGAGCGGGCCGTCGAGTTCGCGCACCAGTGTGCCGATGGTTGTGGCATCGCCGGCACCCGGAACGAACGCACAGTCCGCGCCCGCCGCCAGGTAGGCGTTCGCCCGTCGGATGCATTCGTCGAGCGAGATATCGACCAGGAGTCCGTCGGTGCGGCCGACCAGAACGAATGGCTCGCCGCCTGCATCGATGGCAGCGCGGGCCGCGCGGATGCGGTCCGCGCACAACTCCAGGTCGTAGAGCGGTCGGGTGCTGTCGCCGGTGAAGTCCTCGATATTGCCGCCCGCCGCACCGGCATCGAGCGCCGACGAGATCGTGGTCGCCACCGTCTCGGGTTTCTCGCCGTATCCTTCTTCGAGATCGGCGCTGACCGGCACTCCTACCGCGTCAACGATCTCACGAACCCGACCCAGCATCGTCTCGCGATCGACCCGCCCATCCTCGTGCTCAGCGAAGAAGTCATGATCCGGACGACCGAGGGAGAACGCGACACCGGCGCTGGTGGTGGCCACGGCGGGAAATCCGACCGATTCCAGAATCCGGGCACTGCCCGCATCCCACGCATTCGGGAGCAGGAAGCAACCTTCCCGGTGCAGTTCGACGAACCGTTGCGCGCGTTGCCGCCGATCGCTGATCACGTCGTCTTCCTCCCTACTCGTGTACGGGTTCCCGGGTCGTTCATCCAAACGCGAAGGACATTGTAGGAACCGGACTTGTCAGCCCTCCCCTCCTGCTCTATCACACACTGCAGAAGGGGTTGCCAACTGTTGTCGATTCTGTCGTCGAATGCCGTCGTGCATGGTGTGTCGGTGCGGTTTCACCGCCAGCAGGGTGTCGGTGGCGCGTGTCGTGGGGGAAACGGTGCCGGTTGGTGTGGGTGGGCGTAGCGTGTGCGGTGTCTGGGTGGGCTTCTGCAATCTGTGGGAGGACGGGGCGGGTGGGGAAGTTCGAGCCGCGTGCGGGTTTTCAGGTGCAGGCCTACCGGTTCGCGTTGGACCCGAACGCCGCCACCGAGCAGCGGTTGAAGTCTCATTGCGGTGCCGCGCGTGCGGCCTTCAACTGGGCAGTGGCGTGGGTGCGGTCGGTGTGGTGGCAACGCGCGGCCGAGCAGTCCTACGGGGTACCCACCGAAGAGCTCACCGCGTGGCGATCGTTCTCGCTACCCGCGCTGCGGAAAGCGTTCAACCAGATCAAACACATCGACCCCCATTTCGCTGGCTGGTGGACCGAGAATTCCAAGGAGGCATACAACACCGGATTGGCCTTGGCGGCAGCCGCATTCGACAACTACTGCAAGTTCAAGAACGGGCAGCGGCGCGGCAAGCGGATGGGTATGCCACGGTTCAAGTCCAAACACCGCGCGACACCGTCGTGCCGGTTCACCACCGGCACCATCCGGGTGGACCCGGACCGCCGCCATGTCACGCTGCCGCGGTTGGGCACGATCCGCACCCACGAGTCCACGCGCAAGCTCGAGCGTCGCCTCGCGGCGGGGACCGCGCGGATTCTGTCGGCGACGGTGCGAGTCGAGCGCGGCCGCTGGTACATCGCATTCCAAGTCGAAGTCCAGCGCACTGCCCTTACCCCAGTGCGGCCGGACACGATCGCTGGAATCGATGTGGGCATAAAGCATTTGGCGGTCCTGGCCGATAACGCCGGGCAGATCCGCTACGAACCGAACCCAACCCATCTCGGCAACGCACTCACCCGCCTACGGAAGTTGTCGCGGCGGGTGTCGCGGCGACGCGGCCCCGACCACCGCAAGGGCGTCAACGGGTCGCGGCGGTGGGAAAAAGCCAACGCCGCCCGCAACAAAGTGCACCATCGGATCGCGAATCAGCGCGCCGATGCGCTGCACAAGTTCACCACCCGCGTGCGCCGCGAATACGCAACCGTGGTGGTGGAGGATCTCAATGTGGCCGGGATGCTACGCAATCGGCGGCTGGCACGCCATATCGCTGATGCCGGGTTCGGCGAGATCCGTCGGCAACTGACCTACAAGGGCGAGTGGGCTGGCGGGACGACGGTCATCGCGGATCGGTGGTTCGCGAGTTCAAAGACGTGCTCGGGGTGTGGGGTGGCGAAAACCAAGCTGCCGCTGCATGTTCGGGTGTTCACCTGCAACGAGTGCGGCCTGATCCTGGATCGGGACGCGAACGCCGCACGCAATCTTGCCACGCTCGCGGCATCATGTTCGGCTGGTACCGGAGTGGCCGGCGACCAGGACACGACAGTGTCGAAGCCTCGTGGAGCCGACCGGAAGACCCGCGCTACCCGTACCAGCTGTTCGGCTGGGGCGGGGCGGGCTGGTGGCGCAACCCTGCCGACTGGTGGTGGGAGGAAACGAGAGACCGTCCCCAGGACATCATCACGTTCACGTGGTGGTGACACCGGAACGGACCTTCCGGGCGCAAACACCCGGAATGCTGATACCTGACCACAGAATCAGCAACGGAAGGTCAGCTTCGGGCGCTATTTTTCGCGCCCGGTTCGGCTGTCAGTTCAGTGGGGCCGAGCGCCACCAGCGCAGGACCTTGTCCTGAGCACCCGCCAAACCGTCGGCGTACATGAGGAATTGGGCGCGCTTGCTGTCGCCGGTGAACGCGGTGACGATCTTCGGCCCGTCGTTGACGAACTTGTAGTTGGTGTAGGTCTTGCCGCCGTTGGTGTCGGTCGACTTGGTGGCGTCCGAAGGCAGGTTGCTCAGCGCCTTCTGCACATCGGAGGCGTTCTTGTAGACGTAGATCGTGTAGAACGGGTCGTCGTTGTCCCCGCCGCCGTAGCAATCCCACTGCGCGGCCCAGGCACCGAAGTCCGGTGTACCCGGCGTGGGCAGGGTCAGGTCGCCGGTCTTGTGGGCATTGCATTTCGCGCCGTTGTAGCCGACCGAATCGGATTCGCTGGCGGGCACCATGCGCGGGAATTCTTTGCTGATCGCGGCCGCGGTCGCGTCCACCGAGCCGCCACCGCCGTTGGACGAACTCGACGAGGTCGTCGTGCTGCCGCCACCGGAGTTCGACGAACCACCGTTCGATACCACGCCGATAATCGCGAGCACGATCACCAACAGGATCACCAGACCGACGCACAGTGCGACGATCAGCCCGACATTCGATTTGCGCTGCGGCGGGGCGGGCGGGCGCGGCCCGCTCATCGGCGGCCGAGGCGCGAATCCGAGCGGCTGCTGGTTGTAGGGATTGCTCGGATGCGGTTGCTGTTGGGTCGGCGCGGTCTGCACCGGCTGCGGATGCGGGGTGCCCTGCGAAGCGGGATTGATGGTCGTCGGCGCCGGCGGCTGCACGGTGTGCGGTGCGCTCGTCTGCGGGTACGGGCCGCTGGTCTGCGGATACGGTCCGGCGGTCGGCGGGTACGGCCCGTTGGTCACCGGATGCGGCGTACCGGTCACGGGCATCGGCTGCCCGGTGACCGGCCGTGGCGCACCCGTCACCGGAATCGCCGGTCCGGTACCCGGGCGCGGGCCGATCACCGGCATCGCCGGGGCGCTCGGATTGGCGAATGCCTGTTTGGCGGCTTGCGCGAACTCCGAGCACGAGGCGAAGCGGTCGTCGGGCCGCTTGGCCATAGCCTTCGCCAGCACCCCGTCCAGTTGGAAGGGCAGTCCGGGACGGACACTGCTCAATGCCGGGGGCGTGCCCTGCAGATGTCCCTGGATCACCGCCGCCGGATTGGTCGCTGCGAACGGACCGGACCCGGTGAACAGCCAGAACAGCGAGCAGGCCAGCGAATACTGGTCCGAGCGGTGATCGAGCGATGCGCCGGTCAGCTGCTCGGGTGAGGCGTAGGCCAGAGTCGCGGTGAAGGTGCCGGTCTGGGTGAGATGGCCAGTGTCGTCGCGCAGCCGCGCGATACCGAAGTCGGTGAGGTAGACCCGCTCACCGCGCCCGCCGCCCGAGCGGGCCAGCAGAATATTCGCGGGCTTCACATCGCGGTGCAGTACGCCCATGCCGTGCGCGTAGTCGAGCGCGTCGGCGGTCTCCTTGATGATCTGGACCGCGCGTTCCGGCGGCAGCGACTTGGGATCGACCGATGCGGCATCGATGCCATCGATGTACTGCATCGAGATCCACAGCTGTTCGTCGTCGAGGCCGCGGTCGTAGACGGTGACGATATTCGGGTGATCGAGCTGGGCGACCAGATCCGCCTCCCGCTCGAACCGCGCCCGCACCTCCTTATCGAAGAACATCTCCCGATTCAGCAGCTTCAGCGCCGTCATCCGCGGCAGTCGCGGATGTTTTGCCAGGTACACCGAACCCATGCCACCGCGACCCAATTGCCGATCGATGACATAACCGGCGAATACGTCACCGCTGGCCAGCATGTCTGCTCCACTTCCCGCCGCCCACCGGGACCCACCGATGAACGGGCGTACAGCATAAGAATGCGCGATCAGGACCTCCTGACCACGGAAAACATCGAAACCTTAGCAGGATTCGCTTAAGCCCTGGTTATCGTCGACTTATAGGTATCGCATGCGACATCGGATCGTTTCCGGCTATGGCGGAGGGCGCGGCGCTGATCCGGGCGGCGTTCTGCCGGGGCGGCGTGGGATATCGGGCAGGGCGATGGTGCCGGGACGCGGCGAACGGCGTGGCGGCAGCGGCAGGCGCGGCTGAGACGTGCGCGGAGACTCGGGGGCGCTGCGGTTGGTCGGCTCGGACGGCCGGGCGGTTCTGCTGCTGCCGACCCGCTCGGAAGTGTTGGGGGGCACCGCGTTTCCAGACGGCACCGGGTTCCGGGCCGGACCGGCATCGCGAGGAGGTTCGGTGTCTGGACGCGATTCGGGCCCCACGCCCATCGGCGGGCGATACGGACCGTTCGCTCGAGGCGGGTGCGGTGCGGACGACACCAGCGCCCGCCGAGCCGCCACGGCGAATTCGGTACAGCTGCCGAACCGGTCCGCGGGCCGTTTGGCCATGGCCCGCGCCAGCACCGCGTCCAGGGCGGGCGGCACGTCGGGGCGATACCGGCGCAGCGACGGTATCGCCCCATAGAGATGACCGTTGATGACAGCCATGGGATTCGCGCCTTGGAACGGCCCGACACCGGTCAGCATCCAAAACAGCGAGCAGGCAAGTGAATACTGGTCGGCCAGGTAATCCGGCGTACCGGTCAGTTGTTCCGGCGCGGCGTATGCCAGCGTGGCGGTAATGGTTCCGGACGAACTCAGCGTGGACTCGCCATCGCGCATGCCCGCGATGCCGAAGTCGGTGAGCAGCACCCGTTCCGGCTGTCCGATCGGCGCCTTGGCCAGCAGGATATTGGCCGGTTTCACATCGCGGTGCAGCACACCGTTGCCATGTGCGAAATCCAGGGCGGCCGCGGTATCGGCGACGATCTGCACCGCGCGACCCGGCGCGAGCACATTGACATCCGCGCAGGACGCATCCGCGCCCGGCACGAATTGCATCGAGATCCACAGCTGCTGCTCCTCGGCGCCGCGGTCGTAGACGGTGACGATATTCGGATGGTCGAGCTGGGCGACCAGATCGGCCTCCCGCTCGAAGCGGCGCCGGATCTCGGCATCGGTATACAGCTCGCGCTTCAACAATTTCAGCGCGGTCAGGCGCGGCAGGCGTGGATGCTGGGCCAGGTAGACGGTGCCCATACCGCCCTGGCCGAGCACACGTTTGATCGTGTATCCAGCGAAAACATCGCCAGTTCGCAGCACAGTGGATTCACCCCCCGTATCGGGTCGAGCACCTGGATCCTACCGATGTATCTGTTCGCACGGCCCGGACGCAACATGTTCGTTGCGGTGCCGAAGACGTTGTCGGTGGCACTCGTTAGGCTCGGCCCCATGCGCATTGGAGCACACGTCCGGCTCGACAGCGATCCGATCGGCTTCGGTGAGAAACTCGGCGCCGATGTCATCCAGCTGTTCGTCGTCGACCCGCAGAGTTGGGATAAACCGACCCCGCATCCGCGAACGGAGGAGATCCTCGCCAGCCCGATCGATGTGGTGGTGCACTCGTCCTATCAGATCAATGTGGCCAGCCTGAACAATCGCCTGCGCATGCCGTCGCGCAATGCGGTCGCGCAACAAGCCAAGGCCGCCGCCGATATCGGCGCGTTCGGTCTGGTCGTGCACGGCGGCCATGTCCGCTCCGACGGCGAACTGGAGACCGGAATCGATAACTGGCGCAAGCTGTTCGAGCGTCAGCAGGACAAGGGCGGCTTCGCGGTGCCGATCCTGATCGAGAACACCGCGGGCGGCAACCACGCCATGGCCCGGCATTTCGATTCGATCGCCCGGCTCTGGGACGCGGTCGGCGATTTCGGCGCGGGCTTCTGCCTGGACACCTGCCACGCCTGGGCGGGCGGTGAGGATCTGGTCGGCGTCGTCGAGCGGATCAAGGCCATCACCGGCCGCATCGATCTGGTGCACCTGAACTCCTCCCGCGACGAATTCAATTCGGGCGCGGACCGTCATGCCAATTTCGCGGACGGGACCATCGATCCGGAGTTGCTCGCCGAGGTGTGCCGGACGGCGGATGCCCCGGTGGTTCTGGAGACGCCCGGCGAGGGTGTCGCCGAGGATCTGGCGTACCTCCGCGAGCACGTCGGCTGATCCTGCGCCTGTCCGTCCAGACGAGGGACGGAGGGAACGACTACGGCGCGTCGGCCTGAGCGCGCTGCGCGGCCCCGCCTCACGCTGACGTTGTGATCACGACGACGAAAATCCTGGTCGGCATGGGTGTTTCGGTGATGTGCTCCAGGAGCATCAACCGATTCAACCCAGCGAAGGTGATCTCATGACGGTCGACTACGCCCAGACAACCGCCACCGTGACCAAAATCGGCGCTCGCATCGGCGCCCAGGTCGACAATGTCCGGCTCGGCGGCGATGTGGACGCGGCAACCGTCGCGGTGATCCGGCGCGCACTGCTCGAGCACAAGGTCATCTTCTTCCGCGGTCAGGACCATTTGACCGAGGACGGGCAGTACGAGTTCGCGCAACTGCTCGGCACCCCGACCACCCCGCATCCAACGGTCACCTCGCACGGCGTCAAGAGCCTGGCCATCGACTCGGAGTACGGCCGCGCCAATAGCTGGCACACCGACGTCACCTTCGTCGACCGGATCCCGAAGGCCTCCATCCTGCGCGCGGTCACCCTGCCGACCTACGGCGGCTCCACCACCTGGGCCTCCACCGTCGCCGCCTACGATTCGCTGCCGGAGCCGCTCAAGCGCCTGGCCGAGAGCCTGCGGGCCGTGCACACCAACCTCTACGACTACGCCGCCACCGACGTCGACCGGAGCAACCCGAATACCGACGCCTACCGCGCCGAGTTCCAGTCCGACTACTACGAGACCGAGCATCCGGTGGTGCGGGTGCACCCGGAGACCGGTGAGCGCGCACTGCTGGTCGGGCACTTCGTCAAGCGCTTCGTCGGAGTCTCCACCAGTGAGTCCCAGGCCTTGTTCCGCCTCTTCCAGGACCGGGTGACCCGGCTGGAGAACACCACCCGCTGGAACTGGCAGCCCGGTGACGTCGCTATTTGGGATAACCGCGCCACCCAGCACTACGCCGTCGACGACTACGACAACCAGCCGCGCAAGCTGACCCGGATCACCCTCGCCGGCGATATCCCGGTCGGTGTGGACGGGGTCAAGAGCACCTCGCATCACGGCAATGCCGAGCACTACTCGATCATCGAGGAAGTTTCCCCACTGGAGTCGTGACGGCGACCGCACGGCTGCCGCAGTAGCTCCGATTGTGCTGCGGCAGTTGAGGGGCCGTGCGATCGCTTTACCGGACTTCGTGCTGGTACGAGGTCGGGCCGCTGCCGGGCCGATCCTTTCGAGCGACCTGCAAGCAGTCGCTAGCGGCGCCATAGTACAGACTGATGCCATGAGCATCAGCCCGCTGGACGGGGTTCGCGTCCTGGAACTCGGCAATTACATCGCCGCGCCGACCGCTGGTCGGATCCTCGGCGATTTCGGTGCCGAGGTGATCAAAGTGGAGCGGCCGAAGGCCGGGGACGAGCTACGCAACTGGCGGCTCTACGGCGGCGATACCTCGATGCTGTATCGCACCATCAACCGGAACAAGAAGTCGATCACGCTGGATCTGCGCACTGCGGCGGGCCGGGGCATCGTCCTGGATCTGCTCCGGCACTGCGATGTGCTGCTGGAGAATTTCCGGCCGGGCATGCTCGAGAAGTGGGGCCTCGGTCCGGAGGTGCTGAACGAAGTCAATCCGGATCTGGTGATCACCCGGATTTCCGCCTACGGGCAGACCGGGCCGCTGTCCGCGCGGCCCGGTTTCGCCGCGGTCGCCGAGGCGGTCGGCGGGCTGCGCGAACTCGTCGGTGATCCGGATCGGCCGCCGGTGCGGGTCGGCGTGTCCATCGGTGATTCGATCGCGGGGATCTACGCGGCGTTCGGCACGGTGATGGCGCTGTTCCAGCGGCAACGGACCAACACGTCGATACCACTGGGGGAACGCATCATCGATGTGGCGCTGAACGAGGCGATCCTGTCGGTGATGGAATCGCTGGTGCCCGACTATCTTGCGTACGGCATCAATCGCGAGCGGGTCGGCGGGCGGATGGAGGGCATCGCGCCGAGTAATGCCTACCCGACCAGCGACGGCGCGAGCATCATCATCGGCGGTAACGGGGACGCCATCTTCCAGCGTTATATGGAGGTGATCGGCCGCCCCGATCTGGCTGCCGATCCGGAACTGCAGGACAATGCCGGACGCTGGCGCAATCGCGAACGGCTCGACGCGTCCATCGCCGAATGGACCGTGCGGCACACCCGCGACGAGGCGCTGAAACTGTTGGAGGCGGCGGCCATTCCGTGCGGCCCCATCTACACCGCCGCCGATATCGTCGTCGACGAGCAGTACAAGGCGCGCAATATGATTCAGCCGTTCCCGGTTGATGTCGGTGCGCCGCAACCGAAGACGGTCGGCTTTCCCGGCATTGTGCCGGTGATCGGTGAAAAGTCCCTGCCCATCCGCAATGTCGGACCAGACCTGGGTGAGCACACGCGAGAGGTGCTGTCGGAACTGCTCGGAATGAGCGATGCCGATATCGCCGGATTGGAGGCGTGATGCGCGCCGGTATCGATGGAGTGGAGGCGGTATGACGCGACGGGTATACGGCAGGCGTCGACCGCCGGGGCGCAGTGCGCGCGAAGTGAGTGCGCCCGGACACGCGCGTCCGACGGTGCATCCCACTCCGGCCACGAATGAAAAGCCCTGCGGTGGAGTGATGTGCGTGCCGCCGCATGTGCGTCAGGCGCCGCCGGTCCGGGATGCACGGGAAGAGGAATGATGCTGCGCGATGTGACATTGCGCGACGGGCTGCAGTTGACCGGAAAGGTGCTGCCGGTCGAGCGCAAGGTGGATATCGTGCGCCGACTGCTCGCCGTGGGCGTGCCCGCACTGGAGATCGGGTCGATGGCGCGTCCCGATCTGGTGCCGCCGATGGCCAACACCATGGAACTCATTGCCGCGTTGAGTCCCGGAGAACTGCAACGCTGTTGGGTCTGGGTGGCGACACCGCGCCATGTGGAGAAGGCCGCCGCCGCGGGCGTGCGCAACTTCCAGTACTGCTTCTCCGCATCGGACGCGCACAATAAGGCCAATATCGGCCGCAGCACCGAGGACAGTGTCGCCGCGATGCCGGATGCCGTTCGGTTGGCGCGGGAGGCGGGCGGCGAAATCCAGCTCTGCCTCGCCACCAGCTTCACCTGCCCCTTCGACGGTCCCGTCGATCCCGAGCGAGTGCTGGCCATTGCCAACGACCCTCGCACCGAGGGCGCTTCCGACATCGTCATCGCCGACACCCTCGGCCAGGCCCACCCGACCCAGGTATCGGAGCTGATCTCCGCGGTGCGCGACCGAACCCCGCGGCGCCGCATCGTGTTCCACGGTCACGACACCTGGGGCATGGGCGTCGCCAACACCCTCGCCGCCCTGCAAGCCGGAGCAACCATGGTCGACGGCTCCCTCGGCGGCCTCGGCGGCTGCCCCTTCGCCCCCGGCGCCAGCGGCAACACCTCCACCGAAGATATCCTCTTCGCCACCCGCCCCACCTGGTTCACCCCACCTGTCCTGGCAGAGCTGGTCGGCCTCACCGAAGACCTACTCGCCGAGCTCGACGAACCCAACCGGTCCCGCACCGCCGAAGGCGCCCGCTCCAAAGCCTCCGCCTTCGAATGGGTCACCGCCGCCCCCTGACCGCCGCACAAGCAGTGCGTACCTCGCAAAAGCTATAGCCGCTGCGAGGTCCGGTCGACCTCGACAGCGCGATCGCGGCGTATTGTGTGCTGTCCGCCGACGCCGAAACCTGCGGAAACGGTAGCGGCGGCCGCATCCGAAGAAACGCACAAAGTTCGGCGTGGCCCGATCAGGGAGCGATTGTGGCCGAGGTGAATTGGTAATGCACGAAATCGCGGACGGGTTCGAAGCCGATGGTGCGGTAGATGTGGTTCGCGGTCAGGTTGGCGATGTCGGCGAAGAGGCAGACGTTCAGGTTGTTCCAGCGCAGGGTGCGGGATACGTGGGCGGTGAGGATGCTGGCGTAGCCGTTGCCGCGGTGAACAGGTGGGGTGTAGACGGGGCCGATTCGGGACCAGCCGAAGACCGGGACCTGGTGTGCAGCAAGGGAGACGGGCTCGCCGTCGCGCTCCCACAGCCACCAGCGACCGGTCGCGATGCGGTTCCGGATGGCGATGGCGGTCAGGGTCGGTGGCGGCATACCGGATTCGAGGCGCATCGCTTCGGTCCATTCGACGCACAGCCCGACATCGGAATCGGTTGCGCGACGGGCTGATCCGGCGGCATTCGGAAAGTTCAGATCCGCGAGCCGGTAGAGGCGGGTCGAGTACACCTCCCGATAGCCGACACCGTGCCGTTTGCCCCAGCGTTCGGCGAATTCGGTGGCATCATCGGTCGCGCCCTCGACCCCACCCGCATCCGCAGCGACCTCGGCCATCGCATCGGCAACGGGCACAACACTTCCCGTGGGCAGCTCACCGAGATACACGCCGCGTCCGGCCGCGCGCATGGCGGCGCCGATCACCGTCGCGTCATCGTCGTGGACGGACAGGAACCGCGAGCAGTCGGCATCGACCTGCATGCCGGCCAGGTGGTTGGCGATACCGGTGGTGATCACCGTGTGCCGCAACGGATCACGCAACAGAAACGGCTCGGCCAGCGACCGGAACCGTGCGGCATCGGCGGTGATCTCGATCCTCATACCGAATTACGCTAGAGCCCGAAAGCCCTGCGCGCTCGCGATTTTCCGCGCCGCCGCGGCACGGTTCAGCTGGTTCGATCCGCGCGTAGCTTCAACAGCACCAGCCCGGCTGTGCACGCCAGAATCAGTCCGGCGACAGTGATTTCGACGTGCAGTCCGGCGATGCCGAGCACGGCTCCGACGATGCCGCCGATGAAAATCAGCCAGGCCGTTATCCGCGACAAAATCGTGGACAGGGTGCGCACTGGCGGGTTCGACACGACTTGCTGCGAAGTTTCCGGGGCCGCCGATTCGTCGGCCGTGGCGGAGGCTCGCAACGGAGTTGTCGAGTAAGCTCCCATCATCAACTCCTCGATGACGCCGATCAGAGTATTGCCGTCGCCCGATTTCCACCGCGCGTCTCTCATCTAGGTACTGGCGTCTCACGCGTAACTTTGATCACACGCTACGGCCCCGGGACGCGGTTCGACCACGACACGTGCCCGCGACACGCCGAAGAGACCAATTCGATATCTGAGTCACCATTGTTTAATTCACGCTGGCACCACACGTGCCCGGCGTGTGCTCGTCTGGCCGGGTCGACCGGCCTCGATTATTGTGAGCTCCACTCGAACGGACGAGGAGTGTTACCGATGGAGAGCAGCAGGGCCAAGATCGCCGGTCCGGTAATCGCCGCGGGCGCAGTCTCTCTCGGACTCGTTCTCATCGGCGCCTGCGGAATCGGCAAGCACGACACCTACGTCGCACCCCCACCGATCAAATCCGCCAACGACGACGCCGTCCCGGCCGTGCGCTACGGCACCAGCACCTCGGCGGCGCCGAAGGTGTTCATCCCGCCGTCGCCGAGCTGGCAGGTCGCGCGCCCGGGACCGCCGCGCAAGTCGGTCGATTTCACCGTTCCACCATCGGCCCTGCCCGAATCCACGACCCGAGGGCCACAGACCGCCCCGTCGTACGCCGCCCCGACAGCCGTACCGTCACCCGCTTTCACCACCGAGATCGAGCTGCCGCCGAACACCCAGCCGCGTCCTGCCGTCGATCCGACCATCGAAGAGCCACCGACGACGCGCCGCGTGCCGACGGCCACCTCGCCGGGCCTCAGCGACGACGAATAGCAAAACGGCGGCGCGTACCTCGTACGCGCCGCCGTTCGGAACTACCGGACCCTACAACTCCGGCAGGTCATAAGAACCGACCTGTGCACTGAGCACCCGCAGATGCTCCAACCCACCACCGAGCGTGCGCTCGATCGCGGTGAGCCGCGCGACGTAATGGCTCACCGGGTACTCCGCGGTGACGCCGATGCCGCCGTGCATCTGGATCGCCTCCTGGCCGATATGCCGCGCCGAGCGACCCACCTGCAGCCGCGCCCGCGACGCGACGACCGCGTCCACGGAGCTTGCGGAGTGGCCGAGAGATTCAGCGTCGGCGCCATCGGCCAGCGACGCATTCACGTAGAGGCTCATGCTGCGCGCCAATTCCAGCGAGACGTACATATTCGCCGCCCGCTGGGTCAGCGTCTGGAACTTCGACAGCGTGACGCCGAACTGCTTGCGCGTCTTCAGATAATCCGTCGTCAGCCGCAGCGCCTCCTCCATCGCACCGATGGACTCCGCGCACAGCGCGGCCTGGGCGTGCCCGATCGTGACCTGCACCGCCTCGGCGGCGTCGATATTGTCACCGAGCAGTTCGCCTGGAACCTTGTCGAATTCGATCTGCGCACCACGCTGACCATCCAGCGTCCGGTACGACTTGCGCTGCACTCCGGCCGCATCCACCAGGAACAGTCCGATGCCGCCGGTCGGCAGCACTGCGCTGACCACCAGCTCATCGGCGCTGTCACCGTGCGGAACCGGATTCTTCAGACCCGTCAGCACCCACGAATCCCCCTGCTGCACAGCGGTGGTCGCGAGTTCGGTGGACGGCCAGCGCACACCGGGCTCGGCATGCGCGAACGCCAGCAGCTTGGTACCGCCGGTCACCTCGGGCAGAATCCGCTGCCGCTGTTCGGCACTGCCGACCCGCGCGACCAGACCGCCCGGCACCAGCACCGCATCCAGCAGCGGTTCGGGTGCCAGCCGGCGCCCGATCTCCTCGAGTACGACCATGGTCTCCACCGGACCGGCGCCGACGCCGCCGTCCTCCTCGGTGAAGCTCAGGCCGAGCACCCCGAGTTCGGCCAACTGGTTCCAGACATCGCGGCTCCAGCCGAGTTCGGTGTCGGTGACCTTCAGGCGGGTCTCGGGATCGTAGTTGCGGGCGAGCAGGTCGCGGACCGTGTCGCGCAGCATGACCTGTTCATCGGTGAGTTCGAAATCCATGGCGGCGCCTCACAATCCGAGGATCGTGGAGGCGATGATGGTGCGCTGCACCTCGCTGGAGCCTCCGTAGATGGTGGTCTTGCGGTAGTTCAGATAGCCGGGGCCGCTGCGCTGTGCCCAACCGGGCGAGGCGATATCGGCGGCGTCGACCGGGAGTGCGTCCTGCCCCGCGATATCGAGCAGCAGCTCGGTCGCGGCCTGCTGCAGCTCGGAACCGCGCAGCTTGAGCACCGACGAAGCCGGATTCGGCTTACCGTCGGAGGAGTTCGAAACCACGCGCAACTGGGTCAGTTCCAGTGCGAGCAGTTCGTTCTCGAGTTCGGCGATACGCGCGGCGAAGACCGGATCCTCGAGCAGGGTGCCCGAACCCGACTTGGTCTGGCGCGCGTAATCCTTCGCGACACCGAGCTTGACCTTGGTGCGCCCGACACCGGTGATGCCGGTGCGCTCGTTGCCGAGTAGGAATTTGGCGTAGGTCCAGCCCTGGTTCTCCTCGCCGACCAGCTGATCGGCGGGCACCCGCACATTCTCGAAGAAGACCTCGTTGACCTCGTAGCCGCCGTCGATCAGCTTGATCGGGCGGATGGTGACGCCGGGAGACTTCACATCGAACAGCAGGAAGGAGATGCCCGCCTGCTTCTTCGGTGCGTTCGGATCGGTGCGGACCAGGCAGAAGATCCAGTCCGCGTACTGGCCAAGGGTGGTCCAGATCTTCTGGCCGTTGACGATGTAGGAGTCACCGTCGCGCACCGCGGTGGTGCGCAGCGAGGCCAGATCGGATCCGGCGTCGGGCTCGGAGAAGCCCTGGCACCACCAGATATCCAGCGCGGCCGTCGGCGGCAGGAAGCGCTCCTTGATCTCCTGCGAGCCGAATTGCGCGATCACCGGGCCGACCATCTGGGCGTTGAACGTCAGCGGCTCGGGCACCGAGGCCAGCTGCATTTCGTCCTGCCAGATGTGGCGCTGAATCGGCGTCCAGTCCTTGCCGCCCCACGCGACCGGCCAGTTCGGCACGGCCAGACCGTGGTCGTTGAGGATCTTGTTCGAAGTGACGATGTCCTCGCGGGACAGTTCGTGGCCGTATTTGACGCGGTCACGGATGTCGGCGGGAATCTCGGTCCGGTAGAAATTCCGCAGCTCGTCGCGGAAGCCCACCTCGTCGGGCGTCAGACTTAGTTTCATACACATCTCCCGGTGTGTCTCGTACGTCCGCGTCAAACCTACCCCCCGGTAATCTCTCACTGTCGAGTGGGTCACAAGGGCAGATCGGGTATGTGTCGCGCGTCGACCCTCAGCGACCGGTGCGGTTGGTTGTGAGTCCCTGGGCGGCGTAAGCGACGAACTGGTACGTTGCTGCACGTGGGGCGGGGCTATCCCGGTGTTCGGTATCGAGGAGAACGAGTGAACGGCAGATCCATCGCACGCGCCGCCGCGGCAGTGACCTCTCTCGGCATCGGCGCGGTCCTCGCCCTCACCGGTACCGCGGTCGCCGAGCCATCCACCGTCGATACCGGACTCGAACAGCTCACCGCCGATGCCGGATCCGATCCGGCCGCGCAGGCGGGCGTCGGCGCGCTCAGCCAGTTCACGAAGATGGTGGATATCGCCGAACTGCGCAACGTCTCGGCTGCCTTCACCCCGTTCGCCTATGCCGCCCCGACCTTCGGCTGCGGCAGCATCGGCCCGGTCACCACGATCATCGCGGCGGCCTCCACCGACGGCTCCAACCCCAATGGCGCCGCGGATCCACTGCCAGGCACCCTGCGCTTCAGTGCGACACCCGCGCATTCGGGCGCACCGCTGTCCTCCGGGCTCGTCGTGGCCTGGCTGAACGTCAATACCGGCGCGAGCGGTCTCACCACGCTCGACGACCGGACCGAATACAACATGCCGACATTGTCGAAGACCGTGACCAGCGGTCCTGGCACGGTCATCGCCTCGATGTGGGGCATGATCGACTACCCGTTCGCGCATTGCGTGATGACGCCGACGGTAGGGATGTTCTACGTTCCGAATCTTCCGGTGCTGCCGGCGCCGGCGCCCGAGAGCGCCGCGCCGGCACCGGCACAGCCTGCCTCGACTCAGGAGCCGGTGGCGCCGGCCGCCCCGAACCACGCGGACTCCGTATCACGGGACGAAATCGCGCACCAGAACAACTGAGCGCTCAAGCCACCTTGCCGAAGAACGCTCGGATATCGGCGACGTGCATATCCGGCAGTTCCATCGGCACGAAGTGGTTTCCGGTATTGCCCTCGGGCCAGTGCGCAATAGTGTTGTCGCGCTCGGCGAGTCGCAACATGAGTGCGGAACCGCCCGCGTAGACGCCCGTCGGTACCGCCTTTTGGCCGGTAGGCCAGACGAATCCGCCGTCGCCGAGTCCGTTGTACATCGGCCAGGACGACGTCCCTGCCGTGTTGGTGAACCAGTACAGGCTGATATTGGTCAGCAGATGATCGCGGTCCATGACGTCCTCGGCCAGTTCGGCCAACGGGGTGAACTCGTTGAATTTCTGCATCAGCCAGGCGAGCAGGCCCACCGGTGAATCGGTCCAGGCATGCGCGAAAGTCTGTGGCGCGGCACGCAATAGCACGTGGTGGTTCACGCCGCCGGACATCCAGCCCTGCATCTGGTCCCATTCCGCGCGTTCCTCCGGCGTCATGGTCGGCACATCGGCCTCGGTCGGCATGCCGATACCGCCGTCGAGATGCACACCGACCACGCGATCCGGTGCGATAAGGGCGATTTCGGGTGCCACGTAGGCCCCGAGATCACCGCCCTGGGTGCCATAGCGCTGGTAACCGAGCCGATCCATCAGCTCGACCCACATCTCGGCCACCCGACGCACCGTCATCCCGGTCTCCTTCGGTCCTTCGGAGAATGCGAAACCGGGCACGGACGGGACCACGACATGGAACGCCTGCGCCGGATCGAGTCCGTGGGCCCGCGGATCGGTCAGCAGGCCAATGGTTTTGGTGAATTCGACGAACGAATTGGGCCAGCCGTGGGTCAGGATCAGCGGCAGCGCATCCGGCTCGGGCGAACGCACATGCAGGAAATGCACGTCCAGGCCGTCGATTTCGGTGATGAACTGCGGGAACTCGTTCAATGCCGCCTCCTGGGCCCGCCAGTCGAATCCGGTGCGCCAGTACTCGGCCAGCTCCCGCAGATAGCCGACCGGAACACCGCGCTCCCAACCCTTGCCCGGCAGCTGCGCCGACCAGCGGGTGCGGGCCAGCCGGTCGATCAGATCGTCGATATCGGCCTGCGGGATGTCGATGCGGAAGGGGCGAATCTCGTTCAGCCCACCCGTCTCCCGACCGCCACCCCTGATCGAATCGCTACGCGATGCTGCATTCATTTCAACTCCTAATTCTTGGGTACATCAAGCACGTTAGAAGCCATATAGGACAATCCATGTCCTAGTTATCCGGAATCATGAAAATCATGAACGACACCCCCGCCCGCCTGCTGCGCCTGCTCTCCCTGCTGCAGACACCACGTGAATGGCCGGGTAGCGAACTCGCCGATCGACTCGGCGTCACCGACCGCACCGTGCGCCGCGATATCGACCGGCTGCGCGACCTCGGCTATCCGGTCGAGGCGACAATGGGTGCGACGGGCGGTTACCGGCTCGTCGCCGGTACCGCGATGCCACCGCTCCTGGTCGATGACGACGAGGCGGTCGCCATCGCGGTCGGGCTGCGCGCCGCCGCCGGATCGGCCATCGTCGGCATCGAGGAGGCCTCGGTCCGCGCACTGGCCAAGCTGGAACAGGTGTTGCCCGCCAAATTGCGCCGCAGGGTGCGGGTGCTCGGCACCGCCCTGGTGCCGCATACCGACGACGCCCCGGCCGTCGATCCCGAGGTGCTGACCGCGCTGGCCGCGGCCGTAACCAACAGGGAGCGGGTACGTTTCGCGTATCGGGGCGAATCCGGTGCCGAAACCCGTCGCCATATCGAACCGGTCGGGCTGGTGCCGTCACGGCGTCGCTGGTACCTCGTCGGCCACGATATGGACCGCGACGACTGGCGCATCTTCCGAGTCGATCGCATCGACCGACCGCAACCCACTGGAGCCCGCTACAGCCGGCGAGCCCTGCCCGCCGCGGATCCGGCCGCCTATGTGGCGGGTCGCCGGACCGATTGGGGCACGCCGTCCTTCCGCGTGCGCGTGACGATCCAGGCCCCGATCGGCCGGGTCGCGGGCCGTCTCGGCGACTCCCCCGGCGATATCGCACCCATCGACGACGACTCCTGCCGACTGGACGCCACCCGCGACGACGACCCGACCTGGTTGGCATACCGCCTGATCGAACTCGGCGCGAACTTCCGAGTCCACGAGCCGCTCGTCCTGGCGGAGCGGTTGCGCACGATCATGTCGCGCATAACCGACGCCGTCACTTGATGACCGACGAAGCGATGTGCACGATAGGAGTCCGATTTCCGAACCGGAGGCTGAACCGTGCTCGACGCCGACGACGTGCGCCGCATCGCGTTGTCCTTTCCCAAGACCGTGGAGAAGGAACGCTGGAACCATCCCACCTTCGATGTGGCGGGCAAAATGTTCGTCACCATCCCCGACGATCAGACCTCGTTCGCCATCCGCTGCCCCAGACACGATCGCGAAGAACTCATCGCCGCCGAACCGGACAAGTTCTGGGTCCCGCCGCACGAGTCGTCCTCGTCCTGGGTCCGGGCCCGGCTCTCCGCCGTGGAAGATATCGACGAACTGTACGACATCCTGCTGGATTCCTGGCGTCAGGCCGCACCCCCCGACCTCATCGAAGACTGACCGATTCGCTCAGTGCGGCAGGCGAATCCGCAGGATCGCGCCGCTCTCGGTGCCGGCGAGAAGTTCGTCGGAACGGCCCGGCACGACGACCACCGATGTCATCGGTTGGCCGGTAAGTACGGCGCATGCGGTATTCGCGGCCGGGTCGACTCGAACCAGCTGGCCGGTCAAGGTGGTCACGTAGAGCACGCCCGCGTCAGTGATGACGAGATCGTCTACGAAGTCCGGTATTCCGGGTGACACCGTCAAGTCGGCGACTACGGCGACGCTGGCCGGCTCGTCGATCGGAAAGCGTACGATCCGACCGAGCGGATTGTCGTTCATGCTGACGTAGATCGAATTGTCCTGCACCACAATGCCATTGGCACCGGCGTACTTCGCCCGCGCCGTCCAGTCCGCATCGACACTGCCGTCCGGACGGATCCGGATCACGCCGAGGCCGGACGCGACGTACAGATTGCCCTGCGCATCGAAGGCGGCACCGTTGGGCATGGTGAATCCGGAGGCGAATACCGCAGGCCTGGGATCGTCGGGGTCGAAGCGCACCACCCCACCTGGACGGACCACGCTCGCCGGTGAATCGCCGAAGACGACATAGAGCAGGCCGTCGGGCCCGAGCCGAATCGCGCCCGGGAATTCGACCGGCACCGTCGCGGTCAACCGGCCCGCGCTGTCGTAGCGCTGCACCTCATTGCGGTACAGCCGCGATACCCACAGGTTGCCCTGCGCGTCGTACCCCACGTTCTCCGACCAATCGAGCACCGGCAGACCGGCGGGCACGGCCGTCGCCGCTTGGGCCTGCGCGCATGCGGCGACCGCACCCGGTTGGGGCTCGGCCATGGCAGCCGACGCATCCACGCCGGCACAACTCAGCGCAAATGCGACGAACCACACTCGTACGTTCGGACGATAGAGCTTCCGCACAGCAAACCTCGACTCTCTTGCCCGCCCCTCGGCCGGATGTCCAGCCACCTTGTCAGTTATGAACTCAGAAGTAGTTATGTCAGGAACTCGACTGCATCGCTGCGAGTTGCCAGTATTTACGGATGCCTTTCTTCGACGGAGCGCGGGGCCGGATGCATTATCGGCGGTGGCCGGTCGGCAACCCGATGGCAGTTGTGGTGCTCTTGCCCGGAATGGGCCAGCACAGCGGCCACTACCACCGCTTCGCCCGCCCCCCGAAATCCGCCGGGATCGAAGTGTGGGCGCTGGACACCTCGGGGCACGGATTGAGCGAGGGCGATCCGAATAATCCCGGCACGCTGGTGGAACTGGTGGCCGACGCGATGCAGCTGATCGAGCTGGTCCGCGCGGAACTACCGGGTACGCCGCTGATCCTGATGGGCCACTCACTCGGGGCCGTCACCGCCCTGGGCATCCTCGGCGCGGCGGTGCCGGATCAGACCAGTGCGGCCGACGAATTGAACGGACTAGAGGCCAAGTACCCGCTGCGGCCGAGCCTGCCGCCGAGCGAGTTGGTCGGGCTGGTGCTGTCGGGAGTGCCGAAGCGAGCGCTCGGTGGCGGCGCACCCGGTGCACCCGGCACGCCGTTACCGAGCACCCTGCCCATCCTCGCCGTGCACGGCCTCGAGGACCGACGGGCGCCGATCGATGCGATGAGGGTCTGGACTCGTCGCCACGATTGGGTAAGTTTGCGTGAGTACGCCGACGCCGGGCACGACCTGTTGCACGAGCCGGTGCACGCGCGGGTCGCTGCCGACATCGCGGACTGGATGCAGGGTGTCGTCGTGGGGTTGGCGCACCGGTGAGTTGATCGCGGCTGCGCGGGCAGCACGACGAGGAAGGGGGCAGCGAGATGTCGGACGTGACGGCTCTGAATCAAGCGATCGACGACGGCCAGCTCTGGATCGATGGGGTACTGGTCGCCGAGGGGGCACACGAGCGGTGCGCCGAGCGCTATGAACAACTCGCCGATGAAGTCGAAGGCCAGATCGCCGTATTGAGTGGGGCCACTTCGCTTCCCGGCTTCGGCGGCTTCGATTCCGGTGCGGCGCTGCGGCGCGGCTTCGAGGACAAGGCCGATGGCGCGATCACCCGATTGCGCGCATACGCCGACGCCGCGCGGGCGCTCGCGCAGACCTTCCGTGCGGCCGGAGCGGCGTACGCCCAGGCCGATACGGATCTGGCAGCGGCGGTCGGTCAGGTCGAGGTGGCGGGAGCCGCGCATGCGTAAGATGCCGCACTCCGGTGAGAAGACGCCCATTCGGTATGCCGACCCCAGTTATACGGACCCCAACTACGCGCAGACCGTCGAAATCTTCGACAACCTGTCGCATCGGGAAATCCACGACGGTGTCCAGCTGATGAATCCGGTTGTGCTCGCGGCCGGACAGCAAGCGTGGCAGGACAGTTCGACTGGTCTCGCCACCGCAGTCGAGCAGGCGCACAGCGAAATTCGGGCCGCGATGGCCGATGGTTGGCGCGGTGCCGCGGCGGATTCCGCCGCCGACGCGGTGCGTGAATTCGAGCGGCAGGGACAGCAACTCGCGGATGTCATGGCCGCGGTCGGTCAGCGACTCGGCCAGGCGGGCGATGCCGCAGAGGCACTTCGCGCGGCTGTAGTCGAACCATCGAGCCAGACAACGGATCTGGCTGGTGCACTGCTGGATCCGACCAAGGCGACCGAGAACACCGCCACCCAGAAATCCGCCGATGGCACTCGCCAGGACGTCGTGCAGGCGATGGACAGCATCTACACGAATGTGTTCATCTCGACCGGCTCCGGTGTGCCCGCCTTCCCGGATGCGGTGACCGCCGACGTGCCGCAGCCGTCCGGCACCACACCGGCCGCGCAGGTGGCCACCACGCCTGTCCTCGACACCGGAACGCAAACCCTCACCACCCCAACGGCTTCGATTACCGCGCCGGTGCCGACCACACCGCACACCACCGTCGAGCCAGCCGCCGCGACGACCCAACCGGCGGCTGCGCCGACCACCGTGACTCCGGTGAGCACCGCCGCCGGCACCATGCCTACCACCGCCGAACCCGTTGTGCCGACGGCAGATTCCCCCGCATCGACCACCCCCGCCGCAGCCACCACCACACCGGCGACCACATCGGATCGCTCGGTGCGAACGGGTACCGCCGCACCGGTGACCGCCGCCGCGTCCACCTCGGTGCTCGCCCCGACCGTTCCCGGCACCTCGAACACCGACGACGAACGCAAACGCGATGAGCGCAAACGCGATGCGAGCGGCGATGCCATCAACGGCGTCGGCGCGGGCGCCGTCGGCGGACTCATGGGCGGCGCCATGGTCGCGGGTGACAGCCCGCGCTCCGGCATGAGCACCAGCGCGGCCGCCGCCCGCGCACAGGCCCGCGAAGAGGATGAATACGACGACGATTACCACTTCTTCGAAGACGATCTGACCTTCCTGGAACCGGCCGATGACGGCGGTGAGCTGATCGGCGATATGGATCCGACGACGCCCCCGGTCGTCGGCGAATGGACCGAACTGGAGTGAACTGGACGCTGACCCCGGACCAGTTCGCCATGGCCTGGGCCCGCACCGATGGCGACCGCATCCCCTACCCGCTCGCCGTCCGCCTCTCGGCTCGCGACACCGCCGAGCGCGCCGCGCAACTCCCCGCCCTGAACCGTTGGTGCGATGAGACTCTCGACGCCGATCTGGAGGGGGCATTGCGGGTGCTCACACGCCCCACCGTGCGCATCGAGGTCTTCGGGGAGCGCGGTACGGCAGAGCCGTCGGCGGTCGATGGCGGGCCGAACGGCACCGTCGAGGCGACGGGTTTGGTCGAACAGACCGGTCCGGTACTCGCCCAGCCGGGCATCGCGGCCGAATCGCGTCCGGTGCGTGTACTCGGTGCGATCGCCGGGGATATCGCGGTGGTCGCGGCACAACGCGCGGGTGCGACCACCGATCGCGGCGGCGATATCCGACTGTTCGTCGATCGCGTGAAAAACCTTTCCGCACGGATTATTTCGGTGCTGCCGGAGAATTCGCCCGGCACCACACCGCAACTGACCGCACCGCTGGCCCGAGTCACCGAGGACAGCCGGGATCTGGTGACCGTGCCGGTGGCCGGGCCCACCACACCGACCCGAATTCGCAGGCTGCTCAGGCAATCTCGTGACGGCATCGGCCAGATCGTGGTGTCGGTGCGTCGAGCCGATGGCGAACTGCATCCGTTCGGAGCGCTGTGCTGGATCGACGTGATCGGCGACGGCAGATACTCGGTGCGCACCGGAGTCGATGTCGACATCGTGCCGGTCACCGCGCAGCGGTTCACCGCACAGCTGCGGCCGATGGTCACCGCGGCCGAACGCACCCTCACCTTGGCCGAACGCTGGTGAGATAGCGCTGGGTTACGGTGAGTCCGTGCCACTCTACGAATTCGAAGGCAAACGGCCAACAGTCGATCCGACTGCGTTCATCGCACCGACGGCGACCCTGATCGGTGATGTGCGCGTCGAGGCGGGTGCGTCCATCTGGTACGGCGCGGTGCTGCGCGCGGACCTGGCACCGATCACCATTCGGGAACGTGCCAATGTCCAGGACAATGCGGTCCTGCACGTGCCGCCGGATGTGCCGATGGAAATCGGCCCCGGCGCGACCATCGCCCACAGCGTGGTCTTCCACGGTGCGTCGGTCGGCGCGGAGGCCATTGTCGGCAATGGCAGCACGGTCCTGGATCTGGCCGAAATCGGCGCGGGCACAATGATCGCCGCGCACTCCCTGGTCCCGCCGCACGCCAAGATCCCCGCGGGCGTACTCGCCGCCGGTGCCCCCGCCGAGGTCAAGAAGTCCATCGAAGGCACCCAGGCCGAAGGCTGGGTCAAAATCAATCCGGGCTTCTACACCGAACTCGGCCAGCGCCACCGCAAGGGCATCACCGAAGTCCAGCCTTGATCTCGCGCGCCACTTCGCGGCACCGCACTGCGGCATATGCGGTCGACGAGACGACAGGGCATCTCATGCAAGGAGCGCTGTGACCTCGTCGTCTTCCAGTTGATGAAAGTCGCGGTACGCCATTCCGACACCACCGAGCGAGCGCGGCACCCACGGGCAGACCACCTCATCCGCTTCGGCGGCCACCCGGCGCAGCGCCTCGGTGGACGACACCGGTACCGCGACCACGATCCGCGTCGGCTGGTGCAACTGGGCGACCCGGCAGGCGACAGCCACCGTCGCCCCGGTCGCCATCCCGTCGTCCACGATCACCGTCGTGCGGCCGGAGATCGGAATCGGCTTGGCATCACCACGCCACATCTCGCGTCGGCGTTCGAGTTCGGCGCGTTCCACATCCTCGATCTCGGCGAGCTGCCGCGTCGTTATCCCGGTGTGCGACAACACATCCTGATTGAGCACCCGGATCCCTTCCTCACCGATCGCGCCCATCGCCAGCTCCGGCTGCCACGGCACACCGAGCTTGCGGACCAGCAGGATGTCGAGATCGCCCCCGATGACATCGCACACCGCGGCCGCGACCGGAACCCCACCCCGGGGCAGTCCGAGCACCAGCGGTTGCATCGCACGCAGGTGGCCGAGTTCCAAACCCAGCGCGCGACCGGCCGCTGTCCGATCGGAGTAGATCATCCGAATTAACGCTACTCCGGTGTACGGCCGGTAATCGCGAATCGCCGCAATGCCAGGCTGGGGTTGGTCCGGCGGACCGTAGCCAGCTGTTCGAGGTCGATATCCGCGGTGAGTACGCCGGGCTCGTCGCCGAGTTCGGCGAGGACGACACCGGTCGGGTCGATGATCATCGATGCGCCCGCACCGCGCGGTGCGCATTGATCGGCGGCGGCCACATAGACGGTGTTCTCGATGGCACGCGCGCGCAGCAGCGTCGTCCACTGATCCACCTTCGCCGGACCGGGAATCCACTGCGCGGGCAGTACCAGCGCCTGGGCGCCGGCGGCCGCGACGCGACGGCAGCCTTCCGGGAAGCGAAGATCGAAACAGGTCTGCATGCCGAATGTCACAGCATCGACCGTGAAGGTGGCCGGGGCCTCGATCGCACCCGCCTCGACGACATCGGATTCGACATATCCGAACGCGTCGTAGAGATGCACCTTGCGGTATGCCGTCACCAGGTTCGCGTCGGGTCCGAGCACGACGAGGGTATTGCGGATCCGCCCGGCCTCCGGCGCCACCTGCTCGACCGTTCCGGCGACCAGATACACCCCGAATTCGCGTGCGATTTCGCCGAGGCCGGTGACAAACGGCCCGGTCAGCGGTTCGGCGACGGCCACGACCCGCTCGTCGAGCCGGGCCACGGCAAACATCGAGTATTCGGGCGCGACCACCACCTTCGCACCCCGGTCCGAGGCGGCGCGAACGTGCTCGCGCAGGGCTTCGAGATTGGCGGACGGATCGGTTCCCGCTGCGAATTGGATCACCGCCACAGCCACCGCTGAGGCCGCCGGGACTTGATGCGCGGACACGCTTTCGGGTTGCATACGTCTCACCGTATTGGCCCGGTGGCCGGGACGACCACTGCGAGGCAGTAAACTCCTGGTCAATGAGTACCAATCAGGTCGACAGCGTTCCTGGCGACAACGACAGGGACAACGACGGCCCGACCTTCGCCGATCTCGGCATCGATGACCGCGTCCTCGCGGCCATCGCCGATGTGGGCTATGAGTCGCCGTCGCCCATCCAGGCGGCAACCATTCCACCACTGCTGGACGGCGCCGATGTGGTCGGGCTGGCCCAGACCGGCACCGGCAAAACCGCGGCATTCGCCATCCCGATCCTCATGGGTATCGAGGCGACCGGCAAACTTCCGCGCGCCCTCGTGCTGGCCCCGACGCGCGAACTCGCGATCCAGGTCGCCGAGGCATTCGGCCGCTACGCCACCCACATCCCCGGACTGCATGTGCTGCCGATCTACGGCGGCCAGGCCTATGGCGTCCAGCTCTCCGGCCTGCGCCGCGGCGCGCACGTCGTGGTCGGCACGCCGGGACGGGTGATCGATCACCTGGAGAAGGGCACGCTCGACCTGTCGCAGCTGCAGTATCTGGTGCTCGACGAGGCCGACGAGATGCTGAAGATGGGGTTCCAGGAGGATGTCGAGCGCATCCTCGCCGACACCCCGCGCGAGAAGCAGGTCGCGCTGTTCTCGGCGACCATGCCCTCGGCGATCCGCAACATCTCCAAGAAGTATCTGCGCGAACCGGTCGAGATCACCGTCAAGTCCAAGACCTCGACCAATACCAACATCACCCAGCGCTGGGTGCAGGTCTCCCATCAGCGCAAGCTCGACGCACTCACCCGGATCCTCGAGGTCGAGTCGTTCGAGGCGATGATCCTCTTCGTGCGCACCAAGCAGGCCACCGAGGAGCTTGCCGAAAAGCTGCGCTCGCGTGGTTTCTCCGCCGCGGCGATCAATGGCGATATCGCGCAGAACCAGCGTGAGCGCACCATCGGCCAGCTGAAGTCCGGTGCGCTCGACATCCTGGTCGCCACCGATGTCGCCGCGCGTGGACTCGATGTGGACCGCATCTCGCATGTGGTCAACTACGACATTCCGCACGACACCGAGTCCTATGTGCACCGCATCGGCCGCACCGGCCGGGCCGGGCGCAGCGGTGAGGCACTGCTGTTCGTCGCGCCGCGGGAACGTCATCTGCTCAAGTCGATCGAGCGGGCCACCCGGCACCCGCTGACCGAAATGCAGCTCGCCCAGCGTCGATGATGTGAACACCCAGCGCGTCG
>NZ_BAGN01000191.1 GCF_000308835.1 Nocardia vinacea NBRC 16497
ACCAGCGGCGCCCACACCTCGTCGAGGCGGTTCAGTTCCTTCCGGGTGCCCTGTTGCAGCAACTCGAGTTCGTCGACCAGGCGCGTATGCGCACCGCGCAGTCGATCGGGCAGGTCAGGCGAATAATCGGCGCCGGTCAGCGCCGCCCAGTCCGTCCAGGCGTGACGCACCGCGGTGGTGTCGACGGTGGGCGGATTGCGCGGATCGAAATCGAGTTCCGGGGGGATATGTTCCGGGAGTGCGCGGGCGTCGCGGACCGCCTGTCGGAGTGCGGCCCGCGCGGTCGCGAGCGCGTCGACTCGGGAGGTCAGCTCGGCGATCGAGGCGTCCGCACCGCGTAACCACGTCGCGTCCAATTCCCCACGCCCACAGACCGGACACGGACATTCCCCGCTGGCACCGACATGGTCGCGCGCCCGGCGCAGCAATTCCAGCACCCGCAGATCGGCCTCGGCATCGGCGGTCGAATCGCGCGCGAGCACCGTGCGGCACTCTTCGAGGCGTGTCGCGATCGCTTCCACTTCGGCGCCGGACGGCAAGACCAGCCGCACGATTGCCCGCAGCCCATCCGGCCCGACCGGATTCTCTGCCGTGCCGAGTATTTCGCGACCGATGGCCCTGAGATCGGGGCGATCCGGGCGCAGTAGCGCCGCCATCCGCACCGCGCGGTCGTCGGCCACCGTACCGAGCGCGGTCACCAGTTCGATGCGTTCCTGACGCGAATCTCGTGCGGCGCGTTCGAGTTCCAGTCGGCGGGTGCGAATCCGCTCCTGCGCCACGGTCAATTCGTCGAGGCCGAGCAGCCGGTGCAGCGCGTCGAACAGATCGCTCGGTTTGCCGTCGACGAGTGCACCGAGTTCGCTGTAGGACAGGAAGGGCCGATACAACTCCAGCAGACCGGCCCAGCGATTGCCGTCGAAATCCGTTGACGCGGTGCCGGATCGCTGTTCGGTCCAGTGCGCCTGGCTCAGATCCGCCTGCGGTGACCACTCTTTGGCGATGGTCAGCTCGGGATCTGCTCCGGTGGTGAGTAATTCGAGTTCGATGCGTGCCGAACCGCCGTCGTGCAGATTCCGCCAGCCCTCGCGCCATGCCGCCGACCGGCCGTCCCAGCGGCGATTACTACCGGTGAGCACCAACTCGGCGGCCTCAGCGAAGCTCGACTTACCACTTCCGTTGCGGCCCACCACCAACGTCAGACCGGGGCCCGGCGGCAACTGCAGTGTCGCCTCGGGTCCGATACCGCGGAAGCCGCGCACCCGGATCGCACGCAGGAAGATGCCGGAGCCGTCGAATTCGGTTGTCAGATCATCGGACTCGCCGCCGCCGAGGGCGCGGAGCACGGTGTGTGCGACGTCGGGGGTGACTGCGGGATCGGCCGCGAGCCGTCGAGATACCACTTCGGTCAGGCGCGGCACGGTCGCAGTATCGGTTCCGGGATCTGTACGCATGCGTAACCCCCTAGACCACGAACCGCGGCACGTCCTCCAACCCCGCACGGGTATCACTGTTGAAAGCTGAGCGAAACGCTACCCGATGGCGTCGAATTCGCCCACCGCGGTGCCGTTTCGCGCGGCCGGAAGGGGAAGATGCGAATCTGCCCGCGGGGATGGTATGGCCATCGAACAGGCTGGGCCCCGCTCGATGTCCACCCCTCGCCAACCCCGGCGGGCAGCTCGATGGTGTGTCACCCGATTTGGGTGGCTCGGTCGGAGCCGAACAGGACAGAATGCCAGAATCGGACAACCAGCGCAAGGCACTTTTCCTGCCGAATCTGTCGTCCGCGCAGCGTATTCCAGAGAAATAGCCGCTCACCACCTGACTTGTCGGTGGGCTGCGATAGAAATTCGACAACCGAGTAACGGGGGAAACATGACGTACAGTCGATCCGGGGCCGCCGGATGAACCAGGCGGGAGCCATACATATGACCGCGCCGTGGACCGAGGAACAGGTCAGCGCGCTCGCACCCGACGCGAGCTCGCTATCCGCCGCGCGCAAGCTCACCGGACGCTGGCACGGCACCGGACAGTCGGACACCGCGCTGTGGGGCCTGTGTCAGGGCAGCGGCGCCAAGCCATATCAGACAGTCGTGGATCTGGCAGGTCCGGCGTACAAGTGCTCGTGTCCGAGTCGCAAGTTCCCGTGCAAGCACGCATTGTCGCTCTTGCTCACCTGGTCGGGCGGCGCGGTCGCCGGAGCCGCGATCGCGGACTTCGCGGCGGAATGGCTCAACGCCCGCGCGGTCCGCGCGGCCGAGCCCGCCACCGACCCGCATGCCCGCACGGCCGATCCGGCGACCGCCGAGCAGCGGCGGGTGCGGGTGACGGCGGGTCTGGAGGAACTCGATATCTGGCTCGGCGATCAGGTGCGCACCGGGCTGGCCCAGACCGATCGATCGTTTCGTGCCTTCGAAACGATTGCGGCCCGAATGGTCGACGCGCAGGCCCCCGGCGTCGCCGCCACGTTGCGCCAGCTGCCGACCACCGTGGTGACCAGGGCGGACTGGCCAGATGTCGTACTCGCCGAATACGCGAGGCTGCATCTGCTGATCGCCGCGCACCGCCGGCTCGACGAATTGTCGCCGGCGCTGCGGGCCGGCGTCCGGACCCATATCGGCTATCCGACATCCGCCGAATCCGTGCGCGCCGAACCCGCGGTCCGGGATCAGTGGCAGGTACTCGGCATCCGGACCAGTGCGGAGGAGCGGCTCTACACGCGCCGAACGTGGCTGTACGGCAGGCAGACTCGACGCTGGGCACTGCTGCTCGAGCACTCCTTCGGCACGCCGAGCTTCTCGGTGGAGGTGCCGTTGCCCGGCATGATGGCCGACGCGGATCTGCACTACTACCCGGGTGGCGCGCCACTGCGGGCGCTCTGGGGCGAACGACGCGGTGCGGCCGAACCGTTCACCACACTGCCGGTTGCCTGCGGGACGATCGCCGCCGCATTGGCCGACCATGCCGAGGCACTCGCGGGTGATCCGTGGCTGCGATCCCGGCCGCTGCTGCTGACCGATGTCGTGCCGGTGTGGACCGAAAATGGCTGGTACATAGCCGAATCCGACGGTACCGCGCTGCCGGTTGCGGCTACCGAACAGCCGTGGCGACTGCTCGGGGTGTCCGGTGGGCATCCGGTGACGTTGGCCGCCGAATGGGGTGTGGCCGGATTGGTGCCGATCTCGGTATTCACCGCGGGTGAGGTCGTCGACGTCGACAGTGCGGAGTTCGGCACGCGTGCGACGTCGAATGCGCCTGCCGCGCCGGTGTCGGAGGAGCTGACCTCGGTCGCGCTGCTCGGTACGGCCCGCAGGGCAGCGGATCCCGCGCGGCTCGAGGCTCCGGTGGCCGCGGCGGCGACACGGTTGCGCACCGATCCGGCACTTGTACTTCTCGAATCTGCCGCTCTGCGTGGTGCTTTTGCGCGTGGTGGAGTGTCCGTCAGTACGGCAACCAAATCCGAACCCGCCGTGGATGACGCGCGGCGACTTCTGCCCCGCGCCGCGGCATCCCGACTTGCCCGCCTGTTGCGGGACCGGTCCCCCTTCCTGCCCGAATGGTTCGCGGCGGCAGCACCGTTCGACTATCGGGCCCCGGATGCACTGTGCTCGCTCCTGCTCGAGCAGGCGAAGGCGAATACCGAACTGCGCGAACCGCTTTTGCGTCTGGCCGGAACCCGCGGCCGCTGGCTGGCCGACCAGCATCCGGACTGGCGCGACCTGGTGCGACAAGGATCTTCCGATGCGCCGACGGAGCAGAGCTGGCAGTTCGGCGAACCGCCCGAGCGCCGCGAATGGCTCGCCGAACTGCGCAGGCGAGATGCCAAAGCCGCACGTGAAGCGCTGACCACGTCGTGGCCGAAGGAATCCGGCCCGCTGAAGGCCGAACTCTTGGCCGCACTCGCCGATGGGATTTCGGCCGATGACGAACCGCTGCTCGAGACTGCGCTGGACGATCGACGATCGGATGTCCGGCGAGTCGCGGCCGGACTGCTGCCACTGCTATCGGATTCGGCATTCACCCAGCGCATGACCCGACGCGCGAACGCATGGGTCACGGTCGAACATCTGCTGCTGCATCCGAATCTGGTTGTCCGCATTCCGGAGGAGCTCGACGATGCCGATCGCAGGGACGGCATCAACGACCGCACGGTGGAGTTCACCTATCGCTGGGACGGCGCACCGGACCTGCGTGCGGGTCGGCTGCGGCAACTCGTCGCGGCGACACCGCTGACGCACTGGGAGTCCGAACTCGGCGCACCGGATAAGGCCACCCGGGCCAAGACCAGTGACCGGTTCCGGCAGCCACTGTTCGACGGTTGGGTGGATGCCGCACTGGCACAGCATGATTCGGCCTGGGCCCGGGCGCTTTTCGACGCCGGGGTGCCGACCGACCTGGCGATGCTGCGCCGGCGCGAATTATTCGCGCTGCTGCCGCTGCCCGATCGCACCCGGCATCTGCTGCAATTGGACGGCGCGTGGCTCTCGGAGCTCGAGGCGCTACTGCCCGCCATGGGCCATCCGTGGCCGGAACCCCTTGCCCAACACCTGATTCTGTTGTTGTTCGAACGCGCACGTGCCGCGGCCAAACGCCCCGAAGCGCATGGCACCGGCCCCAGCGCGCATCGGTCGCTGCTGTCCGCGGCGGCCGTGCACCTGCCCGTCACCGCGGCGCGGACCGCCACCGCGGTGGCACGCCGATGCACCGATCCCAATTGGGAGCGAGCCTTCGATCAGCTCGCCCATGACCTCAACCACCGCTCGATGATGCTCGAGGAGTTGCAGTGACCACTATCGATTCGAAGCCGGAGCTGTTGCGTCCGCATGCCGAACAGGCCTATGCCGAGGAACTGCGGACACTGGCCGCGATCGACGATCGACCGCGGCCGCCGTCGTGGCAACTGTCGCCGTGGGCGGTGGTCACCTATCTGCTCGGTGGCACGCTCGACAACGGCACCGTGATCAGCCCCAAGTACGTCGGGCCGCGACGGCTCATGGAAGTGGCGGTCGCGACGCTGGCGACCGATCGGGCGTTGCTGCTGCTCGGCGTGCCCGGCACCGCGAAAACCTGGGTATCGGAACATCTTTCGGCGGCCATCAGCGGTGCATCGACGCTGCTCGTACAGGGCACCTCGGGTACCGCCGAAGAGGCGATCCGCTACGGCTGGAACTATGCGCGGCTGCTCGCGGAGGGGCCGAGCGAGGGTGCGCTGGTGCCGTCGCCGGTGATGACCGCGATGCGTCGCGGTGCCATCGCCCGGATCGAGGAACTCACCCGGATTCCCTCCGATGTGCAGGACGCGCTGATCACCGTGCTGTCCGAAAAGACACTGCCGGTGCCGGAACTCGGGATGGAGGTGCAGGCCACCAAGGGCTTCAATGTCATTGCCACCGCCAATGACCGCGACCGTGGCGTCAACGATCTGTCCTCCGCTCTGCGTCGCCGCTTCAATACCGTTGTGCTGCCGCTGCCCGCCAGTGAGGACGAGGAGGTCGCCATCGTGACCCGCCGCGTCGAACAACTCGGCTCCGCGCTCGAACTTCCGGCGGTTCCCGCCGCAGCCGAGGAGGTACGCCGGGTCGTGCGCGTTTTCCGCGAGCTGCGTTCCGGCATGACCGCCGACGGCCGCACCAAACTCAAGACGCCATCCGGCACCCTGTCCACCGCCGAAGCGATCTCGGTGATCACCAATGGCATCGCCCTGTCGGCACACTTCGGCGACGGCACCTTGCGCGCGTCCGATATCGCGGGCGCGGTCCTCGGCTCGGTCATCAAGGATCCGGTGGCCGACGCCGTCATCTGGACCGAATATCTGGAAGCCGTGGTGCGCGAACGCCCCGAATGGTCCGATTTCTACCGTGCCTGCCGCGAGGTCAACGGATGACGCGGCGCAGCCGACCACACCGCGAGTTCAACCGGGGGTGACACGGTGAGCAAGACAAACACGGCCGAAACCGACGACCGCACGGAAGCTGCGGACGTCCAGGAGAGCACCGCACCAAGTGGTCCGGTGACCCGCGTATACGGCATCCGCCACCACGGTCCGGGTTCGGCCAGATCACTGCGTACCGCGCTGGAGCAGTTTCGCCCCGACGCGATCCTGATCGAGGGCCCGGCCGATGCCGACCCCTTGGTCGGATACGTTGCGGCCGAGGGGATGTCGCCGCCCGTCGCACTGCTGGCCTATATCCCGGACCAACCCGCCAAGGCCGCGTTCTGGCCGTACGCCGTGTTCTCCCCGGAATGGCAGGCACTGCGTTATGCGGCCGAACACGCGGTGCCGGTACGGTTCTGCGATCTGCCCGCGACCGCCGTCCTGGCTGCCGAAGACGAGCCGGGCGATCGCATCGATCCACTCGCCGAATTGGCCGCGGCCGCCGGCTATGACGATGCCGAGCGCTGGTGGGACGCGGTGGTCGAATCCGTCGCCGACGCCGACGCTTTCGAAGCGATCACCGAGGCGATGGGTGCGCTGCGAGAAGCCGCTGAGCAAGGCCTGTTCGCGATCGGAACTGCCACGGGCACAACCGAAGACGTTTCGTCCGGGGATAAGCCGGATGGGGTGCGCGACATCTCGGCGGGCGGTCACTCAGCCGCAGGTGACGCCCACGGCGGAGGCCTCGCCCATGACGACGAGTCCCCTCCCGCCGGTCTCAACGGGTCGGCCGGCGACGAATCGCCGACCGACGACTCCGTTGGCGAAGCGATCGGGCTCGAAGACGTTGAGCGCCAACCCATCGACATCGACGCGCACACTTTGCGGCGTGAGGCGTATATGCGGCAGACGATGCGCAAGGCGTTGAAGGACGGGGCGCGGCGGCTTGCGGTGGTGTGTGGGGCGTGGCATGCACCGGCGTTGGCGGGGAGGTTGGGACCGGCGACGGCGGATACCAAATTGCTCAAAGGGCTGCCGAAGGTAAAGGCGACGGTGACGTGGGTGCCGTGGACGCATTCCCGGCTGGCGACGACCTCCGGATACGGCGCCGGAATCACCTCGCCGGGCTGGTATCACCACCTGTTCACCGAGACCGAGCAGCCGATCGCGCGCTGGTTGACCAAGGTGGCGGGAGTGTTGCGCGCGCACGATCTGCCGGTCTCCAGCGCGCACATCATCGAATCCGTCCGGCTCGCCGACGCGCTCGCGGTGCTGCGGGCTCGGCCGCTGGCCGGGCTGTCGGAGGTCACCGAGGCGGTGCGATCGGTGATGTGCGCGGGCGATGAGACGATGCTGCGGCTCGTCGCGTCCGAACTGGTGGTCGGCGAGGCACTCGGCGCAGTACCCGATGGAACGCCGACGGTCCCGCTGGATGCCGATCTGCGTGCCCGGATCCGCACCCTGCGGCTCAAGCAGGAAGCCCTGTCCCGCAACCTCGATCTCGACCTACGCAAGGAGCGCGAGGTCGAGCGCTCCCGACTGCTGCACCGGTTGCGGGTACTCGGAATCGACTGGGGCACACCGACAACCGGCGAAGTGCGCAGCACAGGCACCTTCCGCGAATCCTGGACGCTGCGGTGGCGACCGGAATTCGCCGTCTCGATCATCGAGGCCTCGCGCTGGGGCACCACCATCCGCACCGCGGCGGAGGCCAAAATCCTCGACACTGCGGGCCGCGAGGGCAGCACCGTCGGCGACCTCACGGCCGCACTCGAGGTCGCGCTGCTCGCCGACCTCGGCGACGCCACCAACGGACTGATCACCCGCCTGGAATCGGCCGCGGCACTCGACCACGACGTAACCCACCTGCTCGCCGCCCTCCCCGGCCTGACTCGGACGCTGCGCTACGGCGACGTCCGCGGCACCGATACCGAGGCACTCGCCCACGTCGCCGACGGCCTGCTCGTGCGGATCTGCGCCGGCCTGCCCGGCGCGGTCACCGGCCTCGATACCGCTGCCGCCGAACAACTCCGCACCCAACTGGACGCCGCGCACACCGCCATCCACACCCGCGACAACGACTGGGCCACCGGCGAATGGCTGGCCGCCCTGCACCGCCTTGCCGACCGTGACGATGTGCACGGTGCCCTCGTCGGTCGTGCCGTCCGACTGCTCGCCGATGCCGGACGCATCGACGAATCCGATTCCGCACGTAGGCTTTCCGCCGCGCTCTCGATCGGCAATACCGCCGCCGCCAAGGCGGCCTGGATCGACGGCTTCCTCGGAGGTCGCGGACTGCTGCTGGTCCACGACCGAGAGTTGTTGCGGCTCATCGACGATTGGCTGCGAAGTCTCGGCGACAATATGTTCGTCGAAATCCTGCCGCTGCTGCGCCGCACCTTCGGCGGATTCGAATCCGGGGAGCGCCGCGCCATCGGCCAGGCGGTGCGCGACGGCGGCTCCGGAACATCGCGTGCCGGCACGGACATGACGTTCGATGTCGACCGAGGGCTCGTCGCCATGCGCACGGTCGCGGACATCTTGGGGGTGCCGGTATGAGCCCGCGCGACCCACTCCAGTTCAGCTCGCCGCAACGTACATCGGCGACGGGACGACCCTCGATGCCGAGGCGAGACCGATCGCCATGCGCACGGATGCCGGAAAGGCAGCCCACGAGCAGCCACAAGCACTCCGGTAACGCCGCACTCGGCCCCGCACCGCGATGTGGCGGCATCCTGCCGTCCCCTACCTCCCCGGAGTGACCGGATGAACGCGATCGATGAAACCCAGTCCAGGCGTTGGCGTCTGGTTCTCGGCACCGCCGCCGAACAACCCCTCGGCGGCTTGGGTTCCGCGGACGACGAGGCCATGGATCGAGCCCTGGGCGCGGTCTACAACACCGACGAGCAGACCTCCGGTAAGCGCTCAGCCGGACTCGGCGGCTCCGCACCGAAGGTGGCCCGCTGGCTCGGCGATATCCGCACCTACTTCCCGTCCACCGTCGTCGAGGTCATGCAGCGCGATGCCGTCGATCGCCTCGATCTGACCCAACTCCTGCTGGAACCGGAACTCCTCGAAGCGGTGGAACCCGACGTGCACCTGGTCGGCACCCTGCTGAGCCTGAATCGGGTGATGCCCGAAACCACCAAGGCGACAGCGCGAATGGTGGTCGAGAAGGTGGTCCGCGAAATCGAACAGCGCATTGCCGCACACACCGTCGCGGCGGTATCCGGCGCACTTAACCGCGCCGCCCGCGTCACCCGACCTCGGCTGCGGGATATCGACTGGGACCGCACAATCCGCAAGAATCTCGCCAATTACCTTCCCGAACACCGGACCGTCGTGCCCGAACGCCTGGTCGGCTACGGCCGCAAGGCGCAGGCGGTGCGCCGGGATGTCGTCCTCGCTATCGATCAATCCGGTTCGATGGCCTCCAGCGTGGTCTACGCATCGGTCTTCGGCGCGGTCCTGGCCTCGATGCGGTCGCTGAAAACGTCCCTGGTCGTTTTCGATACCGAGGTCGTCGACCTGACCGAACAACTCACCGATCCGGTCGAGGTCCTCTTCGGCACCCAACTCGGCGGCGGCACGGACATCAATCGCGCCATCGCCTATTCCCAATCGCTCATCACCCGCCCCGCAGACACCCTGTTCGTCCTCATCTCCGACCTCTATGAGGGCGGTATCCGCGAAGAGATGCTGCGCCGCGTCAATGCCATGCGGGAATCCGGCGTCCAGGTGATCGTCCTGCTCGCCCTCTCCGACGACGGCGCTCCCGCCTTCGACCACGACAACGCCGCCGCTCTTGCCGCCCTCGGAATACCGGCCTTCGCCTGCACCCCCGACAAGTTCCCTGACCTGCTCGCCCTCGCCCTCGATCGGGGCGATATCCAAGCCTGGGCCAACCGAAATGGTGGAACCAGCTGAGTCAGCGCGTCGGCACCGGCTGCGGACCCACCGGCCCCATCGCACCCCACGCCGTCGCCGAAGCGGGCACAACCAGCGGATGCAGCAGCGCCGCCAGCCCGAGCAGCACCACCGCGACAATCGCGTCGAGCCAGTAGTGATTACCGGTCCCGACCACGACCACCGTGGTGAGCACCGGATGTGCAAACGCCAGCCACCGCCAGGAACTCCGGGTCGCCGCGACCACCGCGAAAGCCAGCAGCAAGGCCCAACCCACATGAAGCGAGGGCATGGCCGCGAACTGGTTCGATAGCCCGCCGGAATCCGGTGAGCCATAGACGGATTGGCCGTGTATGGCGGCGAGGTCGACAAAGCCGAATTCGGGCAGCATGCGCGGCGGCGCGAGTGGTATCAGCACATGCACCACGAGCGCGGCTCCGGTCAATGCCACCATCAGGTTGCGGGTCCAGCGGTAGTGCTCCGGCCGGAAGACCCACAGCCACAACAGCACCCCGACCGCCACCGTGAAATGTGCGGT
>NZ_BAGN01000190.1 GCF_000308835.1 Nocardia vinacea NBRC 16497
ACCCTGGCCGCTGCCACCAGTGAAAAACCGCAGGTGATCCTGGCCGACAACGGTTCGGTGGACGGTGCGCCGGAGCTGGCGGCGGAGGCCAACGCACACGTGCGACTGCTGCGGACCGGCGGAAATATCGGTTACGGCGGCGCGATCAACCGGGCGGTCGCGGAGATCGATCCGAGCGTCGAATTCATCGTCATCGCCAATCCGGATATCCGCTGGGGCACCGATTCCATCGACAAGCTGCTCGCCGCCGCGAAGCGCTGGCCGCGGGCGGGCGCGCTCGGGCCGATGGTGCGCGAGCCCGACGGCAGCGTCTACCCGTCCGCACGCTCGGTGCCCGGACTGCTCGACGGCGCCGGACACGCCATTCTCGGCACGGTGTGGCCGTCGAATCCGTGGACCCTGCGCTACCGCCAGGACAACGAGCAGATCTCCGAGCGGGCCGTCGGCTGGCTGTCCGGTTCGTGCCTGCTGGTGCGGCGCGCGGCCTTCGATTCGATCGACGGCTTCGACTCGCGCTACTTCATGTACATGGAGGACGTGGACTTCGGCGACCGGATGGGCAAGGCGGGTTGGCACAACGTCTTCGTACCCGACGCCGAGGTCACCCATGCCAAGGGCCACGCGGCCGGACGCCATCCCGAGGTAATGCTCCCCGCGCACCACGCGAGCGCGTACCGATTCCAGGCCGATCGGCATCCGCACTGGTGGCAGGCCCCGTTGCGGTTGGCGTTGCGGGCCGGACTTGCGATCCGTTCCCGAATTGCGGTTCGATCTGCGCTGCGTCAACAGGCGCGCGAAGCCCAGAGCTGAGCGAGCTTCCGAGAACGCGGGCGGTGCCCTGTGGCAGGCTGCGGTCCATCCGAGAAGGATCGTGCCTGGAACTGCCGAAATGGCTTTCCGGACACGCTGTAACGTCACAAGTTCGGCACGCCAGGTGCCGAAGCCGTGTCGCTGGGTACTGAAAACTGGTGTCGGTACCCAGCGCGCACAACCGAACACACGATTCACCGTGAACAGGGAGCATGATGGCAGGAAATGCAGGCACCGACGCCGTGATTCTGGTCGGCGGCCAGGGCACGCGGTTACGTCCGCTCACCCTGTCGGCGCCCAAGCCGATGCTGCCGACGGCCGGACTGCCGTTCCTGACCCACCTGCTCGCCCGCATCGCGGACGCCGGAATCACCCACGTCGTGCTCGGCACCTCGTTCAAGGCGGAGGTCTTCGAGGAATACTTCGGTGACGGCGCCGACCTCGGCCTCGACCTCGAGTACGTCACCGAGACCGAACCGCTCGGGACGGGTGGCGGCATCCGCAATGTGCTGCCCAAGCTGCGCGCCGACAACATCATGGTGTTCAACGGCGACGTGCTCGGCGGCACCGATCTCGGTGCGATCCTGGACACCCACGAGTCCACTAATGCGGATGTGACCCTGCATCTGGTTCGGGTGAGCGACCCGCGCGCATTCGGCTGCGTGCCGACCGACGAAAACGGGCGGGTCACCGCCTTCCTGGAGAAGACGCAGGATCCGCCGACCGATCAGATCAACGCCGGTTGTTATGTCTTCCGGCGCGAATACATCGAGAAGATCCCGGCGGGGCGGCCGGTGTCGGTGGAGCGCGAGGTGTTCCCTGCGCTGCTCGCCGAAGGTGCCCGCGTGCAAGGCCATGTCGACTCCTCCTACTGGCGCGATATGGGTACGCCGGAGGACTTCGTCCGCGGCTCGGCCGACCTGGTCCGCGGCATCGCCCCCTCCCCGGCCCTGCCCGGACAGCGTGGTGAATCTCTCGTCCACGAGGGGGCGGGCGTCGCCCCGGGCGCGCTGCTCATCGGCGGCACCGTCGTAGGTCGCGGTGCCGAAGTAGGCGCAGGTGCGCGCCTCGACGGCGCGGTGCTCTTCGACGGCGCCCGCATCGAAGCAGGTGCCACTGTGGAACGCTCCATCATCGGCTTCGGCGCCCGCATCGGCCCCCGCGCCCTCGTCCGCGACGCCGTCATCGGCGACGGCGCCAATATCGGGGCCCGCTGCGAACTACTACGCGGCGCCCGCATCTGGCCCGGCGTCGACATCCCGGACGGCGGCATCCGCTTCTCCACAGACGTGTAATAGAAAGGCGCACCAGGTATTCGGCGTGCGCGAGGTGGGCGCACGGTGAACCGTGTGCGAGCTCAACCGACCCGCTGCTTGCCCCTCCGCGGCCTCGGAGAAGGTGCGGAGGGACTCAGCTGAAGCCGACGGCCTGTTCGCCCCAGGCGGTGTGCAGGTCGCGGTCCGGGTTGTCGATTACCCGGTCGATGTTGTCGATCAGGAGTGTGGTGCGGGTGCTGGGGCGGTAGGGGGGCCAGTGTTTGGAGCCGTCGATCGCGGCGGGAACACCGTGGGTGGCGAAGGCGAGCCAGCGCCGTTGCATGCGACCGGAGACTTCCATGGCTACCTTGCGCCCGCCGAGCCAGAAGGTGGGATCGTGGTTGAGGGTGCCGAAATTGCCGAAGACATAAGGCAATTCGGTGGCGTGACCGGCGCCGACGCGAGCTGCCTTCAGCATGGGGGTGGCGTGGTCGAAGCGGTACATCCAGGTCGGTGAGTGCTGGGCGTGGCCGTCGGCGACCCAGTGGGCCGGCATGCGGAAGGCCGCGTCGGTGGACATGGCAAGTGCGCCACGGGTTTTCGCGAGATCCGGATAGGCCGAGGTGATTTCGGCGATGCGCTCGGGCGACATATCCGGATGATTGGCGGCCACATCGCGCAGCATGGCGTTCACCGCATCCGGGGTCACCGGCATGATCGGCGAGCGGAGGACGCGGAACAGCGAGGCCTCGTCCTTATTGGTGCCGATGATCAGCGGTACCCGATGCGAACGGCCCTGTTGAAAGCGGTCGATGGGATAGGTCGGGACCAAATAACCGTCGACGACGGGCGCGGCGGCCAGTCGGCCCGGCTCTTTCAACGGAATCTCATCCAGCAGTACGCCCGCCGCGGTGACGATCCGGTCGATCGGGCATTCCAGCAATTCGCTTGCGCGAGAATACGGCAGCTCGATCAGTTCCAGAAAGCGTTTGGCCACGGCGGCAGCCCGCTCCTGGCCGAAAACCGTTGTCGCGGGCGGGCTTTGCGCGATCGCCTGGTGGAACAGACCGGCCGCCTGCGGGGAAGTCAGCAGTGCGGTCACGCATCCGGCGCCGGACGATTCACCGAATAGCGTCACGTTGTCCGGATCGCCGCCGAATGCCGCGATATTGTCGCGGACCCACTCGAGTGCGGCAATCTGGTCGTGCAGCCCGAGGTTCGGCGTGAAATCGTCCGAAAGCGAGGACAAGTCGAGGAAGCCGAGGGCACCGAGGCGGTAATTGACCGTCACCACGACCACGTCACCGGCTTCGGCCAACTTGCGACCGTCGTAGATCTCCTGGGCCGCGGTGCCGAGGCAGTACGCGCCGCCGTGCAACCACACCATGACCGGGCGCGGCGCACCGTTATCCGCCGAGCTACGCGGCGACCACACATTGAGCCACAGGCAGTCCTCCCCCATCCGCAGGTCGGAGTCGACCGGGACCATATTGCCCATTGTCTGCGGGGCGATTTCGCCGAAGGTCGTGCACTCGCGGATTCCATCCCACGGCCGCGGCGGCAGTGGCGGCCGGAACCGGTTCGGACCGGACGGCGCGGATGCGTACGGAATGCTGCGCCACACCGCCACCGGTCCGTCCCAGCGTCCACTCACGCGGCCCCAGGTCGTCTGGGCGACCGGCTCGGTGTCGCCGACCTCGGAGCCAGGTTCGATATCGAACTGCGTGGTCATCTTCCGCACCTCCTGCCTACGACCCGGGCAGTGCGCTGCGAGTTTGCTCCGGCCGGGTCCAAGCACCTAGCGATCTCTAATCGAGAGTACGTCCAGTTGCACAGTGGATAGGTAGGACGCACCTCTCACCCTTGGCGCTACGCTGGGCCGATGCCGAGTTATAGCTTCCGGTGCCGCAGCTGTGGCGACACTTTCGAGGTCAACCGTCCAATGGCGGAGGCGTCGAATCCAGCGGCCTGCCCGAACGGCCACGACGACACGGTCAAGCTGCTGACCACATTTGCCACGGTCAGCAGGGGTGGCGGCGGTGCCGCCGCACCCGCGCCGGCGCCGCGGCCCGCCGGTGGCGGGTGCTGCGGTGGCGGCTGCTGCTCCTGAATCCGGCGCGGCGATCGGCGTGGTCTATATCACGCTCGGTCGGGTCGGTCTCGCTTGTCTACGTGGCCGAGGTCACGGTCCGGTGCGACGCGGTCACGCACGCGCTGCTTGAGTACGGCGATATCAGGGAATCCGCCGTCCGCCTTGCGCTCCCAGATCTGGTCGCCATCGATGGTGATGCGGAATACGCCGCCCGTGCCGGGGATCAGCGCCACCTCACCGAGTTCGGTGGCGAAGGTGCTCAGCAATTCCTGTGCCATCCAGCTCGCGCGCAGCAACCAGCGGCATTGCGTGCAGTATTCGATCGCGACACGTGGCATGGGTGGCACGCTACCCGTCACGGTTCGATGATGCCGTCGAGGTAGAACCAGGCGCCGTCCACCCGGGTGAATGTGCTGACCTCGTGCAGAGATCCACGTCGGCCTTCGGCCTTGTAGTGGGCGATGAATTCCACCGTGCCGGTGTCGTCGAACGGTCCGCCGCGCTCGGTGCGCACGATCTCCAGGAACAGCCAGCGCTGGTCCGGGTCCAGGTCCAGCGTCTTCGGTCGGGTGCGCGGATGCCAGGACCGCAGCAGGTATTCGGTATCGCCGACCGCGAATGCGGTATAGCGCGAACGCATCAGCGCCTCGGCCGACCCCGCGGGCCGCTCCCCCGCCAGCACCGGACCACAGCAGGCGCCGAACAGCTCCCCACGCTTACACGGGCACGGCTGTGAGTCGTCCATGACTACGAATCTTGCTCGCCGTGCGTATCACTGCACACTCCGGGGCCTTTGATCAAGATCAGGTGGCACTGGTGGAGGGGGCTACTCGGGCGATGCCAACGCAGATTCCACCTGATCTTGATCCATGCGTTGGCGTGTCGCACGGAGTGTCGCGTAAAGGGGCGCTGACGTGGGCGATCCGGCAACTCCGGGGCGACGAATCACGGGGTGGATAAGCGGAAGTGTCGACACCGATCAAGGAGCCCGCCATGGGACTGCTGAATGTGTTGAACATCTTGGGAACCGGTTCCGCCATTGCCTCGGAGGGCCTTTCGCTGCTGGCCGGCGTCATCGGACTGTTCAGTCAGTCCTGACTTCTCGATCGATCCAGCGGGTGGCGGCTGTGGCGAGTGAGCTGGCGATGGCCGCGGTCTGCTCGCGCCAGCGGCGTAGTTCGGTGACGCTCGGGGCGAGTTCGTAATCGTGGTGGTGGGCGGCGCGGGACAGGGCTGCCCATACCGTTGCGACCTGCGCGGCGGTGGCGTCGCCCGCGAATACGCGCAGGGCGAGCAGTTGGGCGCGCATCGGGCAGCGCGCCAATTCCGGTGCCACCCGCAACCACAACTCGTCGACGGATTGTTCGAGCGCGAGCCGCAGAATCCATACCGTCGCCCGCGACCACAGCCCATCGGCATCGGTCACCGACCCGTCGAGCAGGCGATCCACCGCTTCGAACCGCTCGGCCACCGTCGGCCGCGGCGGATGTGGTTTCCCCACCGCCCCTTGCTTGCGCGCGCCCCCTCGCCGCCCCGCCCCACCCACCTTCTGCTGCCGAGCCCCCTCACCCCGCCGAGTCGTACGGCCCTGCCGAGCCGCGCCGCGGTTCCCACCCGATTCGTCCGGCACCTCGACTTGCCTTCCCGCCCAACCCTTTCCACCCTGCCCGACCGACTTCCCCCGCGAGCCGCCATCCCCCTTCCGACCGGCACCGTCTTGTCGCCCCTCGATACCTTGCACCCCCGCGCCACCCGATGGATCACTATCTCGCGCCCGACCGTCGTCCGCGTCATCACGCACCGCGCTCACCGCCACCCCAGAGCTATCGATGCGCAGCACTCGTTCATCGGCGTAGCCAGCCGACGAACTTCTCGGTGTCGGCAATCAGGTCGCGCATGCTGCGGCCGATCGGGACGTGTGCTCCTGCGGTAGCGTCGCGTAAGGCGTCGACGACCCATTTGCCTTCCCGGGCGAGGTGTTTGTTCAGGTCGTCCACTCGGCCGCCGATACCCATTACCGCGAGCGCGACCATTGCGCGGGTTGTTTGCGCGCCTTCGATATGGCGTTCGACGTCGCGGTGGTCCATGCCGTCGGCGAGCAGATTGCGCCGGGCTCTGGCCAGGCTGGCCGCTTCCACGGCGGAGCGGCAACAGGTGGCCACCAGTTCGTCGGCGATCGCCGGCGGGAGTTGCGGGGTGCGGACCAGGGAGCGGGCGTCGTCGAGGTAGCGGCGGATCGGATCGCTGGATACCCGTACTTCCACTACCGAGCGTTCGCGGCGCTGAACTTCGAGCACGCTGGCGTCCAGTTGCATGCGCCGCACAGCCTCGGCCAGCCGCTCGTCATGGGTGAAGACGATGACCTGCCGCGTCCACGCCATGACCTCGAGCACCTTGGCCAGGCCGTCCACCTTGGCCGGATCCATGGCCTGCACCGGGTCATCGATCATGACGAAGCGAAAAGGACTGTCCTCCACCGTCGCTCGCGGCAGGAACAGCGAAAGCCCGAGGGCGTGCAGCTCGCCTTGACTCATCACGCCGAGCGCCGCGCCGTCGACCTCGTCGACGGTGACATCGAGCAGCACCCGCCGCGCGGTTCCGGCGTTGCCCTGCAATCGAATCGCACCGAGTTCGACATTGCTCTGCTGACGCAATGTGCGCCAGACCCAGCGCGCCGTGGTTTCCAGCGGCGCCATCCGCTCCCCGCGCAATCCGGCCGTCGCGGATTTGAGCCAATCCTCGGCGCGCTTGAGTGTGCGCAGTTCGCTGCCGTTCGCGACGACGGCGCGGGCCCCCTCCAGCCAGCCGCTGATGCGTGGC
>NZ_BAGN01000189.1 GCF_000308835.1 Nocardia vinacea NBRC 16497
CACACCGCGGACGGTCAGCACGATCTCCGGGTTCTCGGGATCCTTCTCGACCTTCGCCCGCAACCGCTGCACGTGCACGTTCACCAGGCGGGTGTCGGCCGCGTGCCGGTAGCCCCATACCTGCTCGAGCAGGACCTCACGGGTGAAGACCTGACGCGGTTTGCGGGCCAGCGCGACGAGCAGATCGAACTCCAGCGGAGTCAGCGAGATCTGCGCACCGCCGCGGGTCACCTTGTGCGCGGGCACATCGATGACGATATCGGCGATGGAGAGCAGCTCGGCGGGCTCCTCCTCGGTACGCCGCAGGCGAGCACGCACGCGGGCGACGAGTTCCTTCGGCTTGAAGGGTTTGACGATGTAATCGTCGGCACCGGACTCCAGACCGAGCACGACGTCGACCGTATCGGTCTTCGCCGTGAGCATCACGATCGGAACTCCGGAGTCGGCCCGCAGCACCCGGCACACGTCGATACCGTTCATGCCCGGCAGCATCAGGTCGAGCAGCACCAGATCGGGACGAATCTCCCGAACCGCCGCCAGCGCCTGCGTGCCGTCGCCGACCACATGCGGGTCGAACCCTTCCCCGCGCAAGACGATCGTCAGCATCTCAGCGAGTGCCATATCGTCGTCGACGACCAGAATCTTCGGCTTCATAAGTACTATGTTGTCATCTCTCGCGCTCGGAACGGGCCGCCACGCCAACACTGGTGCAATCCCGCCGCACATCCAACCTTATCCGGCAACAATTTCGACCAAACGAGTAGTCAGCGTCGCCGGATCGTCATCGGATCGGTATCTCGACCACGGCCCGTACCAGTCCCGTTCGGCCAGCTCACGGTACACCTCGCCGGTGCGTCGCTGTAGTCCGCCGTCGCGCTCGTACGCATCGAGCGCGCGGCTGTCGTCGAGTTCGCCACGCAGCCGGGCACGCTCGGCCGCGACCTCGGTCGGCACGTCCAGCAACAGCTGCAGCGTCGGCACCGGCAACTCGAACCGGCCGAACTCCAATTCGCCCACCCAATGCACGATTTCGCCGTCGGCCGACTGATGGAGCCGTGCAGCCGAATACGCGGCATTTGAGGCCACGTAGCGGTCCAGGATCACGATGTCGTTGTCGGCCAACAGCTTCGACAGGTCGTCGCGCGCCGCGGCCCGATCGAGTGCGAACATCAGCGCCATGCCGTGCACCGAATCGGCGAGATCGCCATGGGCGCCACGCAATGCCTCGGCCGCGAGATCCGCATGGACGGACCGGTCATAGCGCGGAAACGCGAGTGTTTCCGCGCGCAGGCCCCGCGCACGCAGGTTCGCGACGACACTGTCGATCAGCGTCCGCTTCCCGGCGCCGTCGAGCCCCTCGACCGCAATCAACACGCCCATGGCGAGCAGGCTACCGCCAGGCCAGGACACCTGACGACAGCGCCCCGCCGACCGGGCTCGGTCGGCGGGGCACAGGCCTTTTCGGCGCTACCTGCGGTGGCTCAGTAGCGGTAGTGCTCGGGCTTGTACGGGCCCTCGACGTCGACGCCGATGTACTCGGCCTGATCCTTGGTGAGCTTGGTCAGCGTGCCGCCGAGCGCCTCGACGTGGATGCGCGCGACCTTCTCGTCCAGATGCTTGGGCAGGCGGTAGACCTCGTTGTCGTACTCGTCCGGCTTGGTCCACAGTTCGATCTGCGCGATCACCTGATTGGAGAAGCTGTTCGACATCACGAACGACGGATGTCCGGTCGCGTTGCCGAGATTCAGCAGCCGCCCCTCGGACAGCACGATGATGGACTTGCCGGACTCCTTGAACGTCCACAGGTCGACCTGCGGCTTGATATTCAATTTCGTTGCGCCGGAACGCTCCAGCGCCGCCATATCGATCTCGTTGTCGAAGTGACCGATATTGCCGAGGATGGCCTGGTCCTTCATCGCCTTCATATGGTCGAGGGTGATGATGTCCTTGTTGCCGGTCGAGGTGATGACGATATCGGCCTGGCCGATTGCCTGCTCCACGGTGACCACGTCGTAGCCGTCCATCAGCGCCTGCAGCGCGTTGATCGGATCGATCTCGGTGACCTGCACCCGGGCGCCCTGTCCCGCAAGCGATTCCGCGCAGCCCTTGCCGACGTCACCGTAGCCGCAGATCAGCACCTTCTTGCCACCGATCAAAACGTCGGTGCCCCGGTTGATTCCGTCGATGAGCGAGTGGCGGGTGCCGTACTTGTTGTCGAACTTGGACTTGGTGACCGAGTCGTTGACGTTGATCGCCGGGAACACCAACTCACCGGCCGCCGCGAACTGGTAGAGCCGCAGCACGCCGGTGGTGGTTTCCTCGGTGACGCCCTGCACCGATGCGGCGATCTTGCCCCACTTGGTCTTATCGGTTTCGAAGCGCTCGCGCAGCAGGTTCAGGAAGACCTTGTATTCGGCCGAGTGGTCCTCGTCCTCCGGCGGCACCAGACCCGCCTTCTCGAACTGCGCGCCGCGCAGCACGAGCATGGTGGCGTCACCGCCGTCGTCGAGGATCATATTGGCCGGCTCGCCCGGCCAGGTCAGCATCTGCTCGGCGGCCCACCAGTATTCCTCCAGGGTCTCGCCCTTCCAGGCGAAGACCGGGGTGCCCTTGGGCTCGTCCACGGTGCCGTGCGGTCCGATGACGACCGCGGCGGCGGCATGGTCCTGGGTGGAGAAGATGTTGCAGGAGGCCCAGCGGACCTCGGCGCCCAGCGCCGTCAGCGTCTCGATCAGCACGGCGGTCTGAATGGTCATGTGCAGCGAACCGGAGATGCGCGCACCCCGCAGCGGCAGCACCTCCGCGTACTCGCGGCGCAGCGCCATCAGACCGGGCATCTCGTGCTCGGCGAGGCGGATCTCCTTGCGACCGAATTCGGCCAGCGACAGGTCCGCCACCTTGTAATCGATGCCGTTGCGGACATCGGCGGTCAGGGACGTGCGTGCGGGAAGTTCTGAGGTCGTCATCTGCCTCTATCAGCCTCTCCTGGTTCGTCAGTACCGGGTTAAGGCTAACCGCTGAGCGCGCCCGCCGGACTACGCGGTCACGCCATAGGACATCAGGATCCGACGACGCTTACGCGGCTGGATATTCGCGAGGGTGATGTCGCCGCCGTAATGGGCCAGTACGCGGTGATCCATGATGTGTCGCCACAGCGGCGGGATGGCCGCGAACACGATCATGGACAGGTATCCGGCGGGCAGCTGCGGCGCCTGCATCGAACTGCGCAGGGTCTGGTACCGGCGCCCCGGATTCGCGTGGTGATCGCTGTGCCGCTGCAGATGGAACAGGAAGATGTTGGTGACCAGATGGTCACTGTTCCAGCTATCGCGCGGCGAGCAGCGCACGTAGAGGCCATTGGGTCGGCGGGCCCGCAGCAGCCCATAGTGCTCGATGTAGTTCACCGTCTCCAGCAGCATGACACCGATCACCGCCTGCAGCGCCAGATACGGCAGCACGCGCCAGCCGAAGACCGCCAGCAGCGTGCCGAACAGCACCACGCTCATCGCCCACGCCTGCAGGACTTGGTTGTCCAGGCTGAACCAGCGTTTGCCCTTGCGGGTGAGGCGCTCGCGTTCGAGCCGGATGGCGGAGCGGTATCCGCCGGAAACGCTGCGCGGCAAGAACTCCCAGAGTGATTCGCCCATCCTGGCGCTGGCGGGATCCTCCGGCGTCGCCACCCGCGCGTGATGGCCGCGGTTGTGCTCGACGAAGAAGTGTCCGTATCCGGATTGCGCGAGCGAAATCTTGGCCAACCAGCGCTCCAGATGTTCGACCCGATGCCCGAGTTCATGCGCCGCGTTGATGCCGATACCGCTGACGAACCCGAGAGTCGCTGCCAGCCCGAGCTTGTCGACCACGGCCAGCTCGTCGCCCGACCACATGACGGCGGCGATGACCAGCCCGACCAACTGAACCGGCAGGAACAGATAGGTGCACCACCGGTAGTACCGATCGTTGGACAGCAACTCGTAATCCTCGTCGCGCGGATTGGTGCCGTCCACACCGACGACCCAGTCCAGCACCGGGATGACGATCAATACGATGATCGGCCCGATCCACCAGAAGACCGGGGCGCCAGTACGCAAGACCAGCTGCGATGGCAACAACGCGATCGCAGGAGCGATCAGCCCGAGAACCCACAGATGGCGTTTAGGGTCGGGCGACCCCGCCGGTTTGCCAACCGTTTGCACGTTTGCCCCGCTAAATAAGTACCCTAACTCCGACGCATGACAATACATACAGACCTTACGTCCGTTACACAGCAGCTTGGCGCCGAAAGATGTCAACCGTTACATGCGTGGCGGTTGGTTTTTAAGCACCCTCACATTTAGCCATGATCAGGGCATACTCGCCGCAAACGGTCAATTTCCCAGTGCTGGGATCAGTGCCGTTCGCGCGCGGCGAGAATCGCCTCGACGTATGGACTGAAGACGGCACTCAATTCGGCGGGCGCATTGCGCCCGGCCGCGGGCGGGGTCGGGATGTAGCTCAGCGCGATACGCACCAAAGCCTGTGCCAGCACATCGGATTCGGCGGCAGTCGCCTGCACCCAGCTGTGCTCGAATGCGACGGACAGCCGAGCGGTCGCATGTTCGAGCAACGGCTCGGCATCAAGGGTGATGAGCCGCAACAGATCCAGCTTCACCTCACCGGCGACCAGCGACTGGACCAGCGGGTCGGCGGCAGCCGCCTGGAAGAAGTCGCGTAGCCCCTCTTCGAATGCGGCGCGCGCGTCGCCGACATTGCCGTCGATCGCGGAGCCGACATGATCGACCAGATCGTCGGCCAGGCGTAGCGCATAGGACTGTGCAAGCCCGGCGCGCGAACCGAATTCGTTGTAGAGGGTCTGCCTGCTGACACCGGCGCGGGTGGCCACATCACCGAGGGTGATCTTGGACCAGTCCCGCTCGGTGAGCAGCTCGCGCATCGAATCCAGGACGGAGGTGCGCAGGAGTTCCCGCGCCGCCTCCTGATAGGAAACTCTGGGTCCGTTGCGCGGCATACCCGCGAGGTTGTCACGGGTGGTTGCCGCAGTCAAAATTCACGACCGTTCGATCTCGACCATGTAGAAGTCGGCCTTGGCGGCGCCGCAGTCCGGGCAGGACCAATCGTCCGGAATGTCGTCCCAACGGGTGCCCGGCTCGATCCCGTCCTCCGGCCAGCCCTTGGCCTCGTCGTACTCGAAGCCGCACTGGATGCATTGAAACAGTTTGTATTCACTCATTTGGGAACCCCCATCGGTTCGAAGTCGATCTTCTCGCGCACGCCGCAGTCCGGACAGCACCAGTCGTCGGGTATCTTTTCCCAGGCCGTGCCCGCCGGAAACCCTTCGTGCGGTGCGCCTTTCAGCTCGTCGTAGACGTAATCGCAGACGGGACAACGAAATCTGCTCATGATCACGCCTCCGATGCGGCCGTGCCGTAGCGTGCGATCACCTTGTCCCGCTTGGCCGGATGGATATTGGCGCGGGTGATATCGCCGCCGTAATGCGCGAGCACCCGCTTGTCCATCACGCGCCGCCACAGCGGCGGGAAGTAGGCGAGCAGGATCATGCTGGCATAGCCGCTCGGCAGATTCGGCGCACCGTCCCAACTGCGCAGCGTCTGATAGCGGCGAGTCGGGTACGCGTGGTGATCACTGTGCCGCTGCAGGTGGTACAGGAAGATGTTGGTGACGATGTGGTCGCTGTTCCAGCTGTGCACGGGAGCGGGCCGCTCGTACCGACCGGATGCGGTGCGCTGGCGGACCAGACCGTAGTGCTCGAGGTAGTTGACCGCCTCCAGCAGGCTGAAGCCGACGACCGCCTGGAGGATCAGATACGGCAGCAGACCGATGCCGAACACCGCGAGCAGGACGGCGAACAACGCCACCGACATCAGCCAGGCGCTGAGGACCTCGTTCCGCAGACTCCACGACTTCTTGCCCAGCCGATCCAACCGGGCCTTCTCCAGCCGCCACGAGGAGACGAAGCTGCCCCGCACTGTGCGCGGCCAGAAGGCCCAGAACGATTCGCCGACACGGGAACTCGCGGGATCCTCGGGCGTCGCGACACGTACGTGATGGCCGCGGTTGTGCTCGATATAGAAGTGGCCGTAGCAGGACTGAGCCAGGGCGATGCGCGACAGCCAGCGCTCCAGATCGACCTTCTTGTGGCCGAGTTCGTGCGCGGTATTGATGCCGATGCCGCCGATCATGCCGATGGTGATGGCCAGGCCGATCTTGTCGACGATGTGCAGCCCGCCGTCGATGCCGAGCCAGCTCAGGTTGTCCGCCGTGATCAGGTAGCACCCCAAGATCAGCGTCGCGTACTGGAACGGCAGGTAGAGGTAGGTGAGATAGCGGTAGTACTTGTCGTTCTCCAGGTACTCCATTACCTCGTCGGGCGGATTATCGCCATCCGGGCCGAAGAAGATATCGGCCAGCGGGATCACCACGTAGACCAGCACCGGACCCAGCCAGAACGGCACTTGCGCCAACCCGTGCCAGCCGAATTCGTTGAATGCCCAGACCAGCGGAAGGCCGATGGTGAAAAGGCCGGTCGGCGCGAACAACCCCCACAGCCACATGTATCGCTTGCGGTCGCGCCAATCGGTCGCTGCGGCCGGGCGGCCAGGCGCATGGGTTTCCGTGGACATCGTTGTCTCCTCATCCAAGCAGCACATCACATGTGATGTGCAGTACCACTAACTTGGACATTAGAGATCAACTTGTCTCCTGTCTAGACAAATTTATGAATTTGTAAAGACTGGCGGAAACGGCAAATCGGACACCGCACGCCCGATACGACGATCGCCGCGTCATCCCGTGGAATGCGGGATGACGCGGCGATCGATCTGCGCAGATTCAGCGCAGCAGGACGTCGGCGTTATCGGGCAATGCGTCGACCGGCCACCAGCGCAGATCGGTGGATTCATGGCTGCGGATCGGGACCGCACCGGGCGGCGCGACGATGCGGAACAGCAGGTCGAGGTGACGGGTCGGGACGCCGAGCGAGCAGGTGATCGGATGGGCCTGCGCACCATAGAGTTCAGCCTCCATGCGCAGGCCCGTCATGCCGGACTCCTCGGTCGCCTCCCGCAGCGCGGCATCGGCCACCGTCTCGTCACCCTCCTCGCAGTGGCCGCCGAGTTGGATCCAACGGCCGACCCGCGGGTGCAGCGTCAGCAGCACCTCGCGCTCATCGTGCGAAAAGACGACGGCAGAGGCCGTGATGTGACCGGGTGCGTGCTCGCGCAGACACCCGCGCGGTGCGGATCCGAGGAAGGCCAGCATCGCCTCGCGCAGCGAGGCATCGACCCCCGTCGGCTTCCACGTCTCCAGTAACTGCGTTGCCGAGGCGTGCAGCGAACTCGCGCTCACGAATGCGCCTCGCCGACGCTCGGCTCCGTCGTGCGCGGGGGCGCACTGTGCTCATGGTTCACTCGCAGGCGCTCGCTCACAGTTCAACCAGGCCGGGGCCCGGGCCGAAGACCGGACGTGGGGTGAGTTCTTCGAGGGGGTGGCCGATCGCAATGGCGCCCAAGGGGTTCCAGTCGCCGGCAAGGCCGAGAACCTCGCGGGTGGTCTCCGGAGCGAAGATGGTCGAGCCGATCCAGCAGCTGCCGATGCCCTCGGTGGCCAGCGCGACGAGCAGCCCCTGTACCGCCGCGCCCACCGCGACGGTGAACATGGTGCGTTCGTTGCCGCGCCGCCGCTCATCCGGATAGTCATGTGCGCCATCGGGCACGCAGAACGGGATGATCACCTCGGGTGCGTCGTGCAGAATGCGGCCGCGGGCGATGCGACGTTCCACCCGCTCCGGATCGAGACCGTCCGCGGTGAGATCGGCCCGCCACCGTTCGGCCATGGCCTCCAACAGCTGCGCGCGCAGACCGGGCTTGCGGACCCAGACGAAGCGCACCGGACGGGTGTGATGCGGCGCGGGCGCGGTGAGCGCCTTCGCCACCGCGGCGCGGATACGTTCGGGATCGACTGGGGTATCGGCGAATTGACGGATCGAGCGACGCAGCAGCAACGCCTCGGAGCGCCCCCGCTCGATCGCCTCGGCCGTGCCGAGCCAGAACAGGTCATCGATGCCACCGCGCAGCAGATCCGCGGCGCAGGAGCCGTCATCGGTGACCGGCAGCCCGCGCACCACCGCGACCGGGACACCACCGAGCTTGCCCTTCACCAGATCTGCGGCGGCGGCCAATTCATCGGCCACCGCCACCTGGGTGACATGCAGTTCATTGCCCTGCCCGTCGACCACGCCCGCATAGTCGTGCAGCACCCGCAATCCGGCGGCACCGATGGCGGTATCGGTCTGCCCATTGCGCCAGGCCCGACCCATGGTGTCGGTGACGATCACCGCGACGTCCACCCCGAGCCGCCCGGACAGCGCGGTGCGCAACGCCTTCGCACTCCCATCCGGATCCGATGGCAGCAGCACGAGCTCACCCTGCTCGACATTGGATCCGTCCACCCCGGAAGCGGCCTGCACGATCCCGAGCTTGTTCTCGGTGATCAGCGTGCGACCCTTGCGCGCGAGTACGCGCACCGCCTCCTGCTCGACCAACGCGCGGCGCGCGGTATCGCGCTCCTCCGGATCCAGCGGCGCCTCGACGATACGGCCCTCGACCTTGGCGACGATCTTGCTCGTGACGACCAGGATGTCGCCGTCGACCAACCAGGGCGCGGCGGCGGCGATATGTTCGGCGAGATCGTCGCCGGGCCGGAATTCCGGCAGCCCGGTGATCGGCAGGATCCGCAACTCCCCCGCCGCGTGATCGGCCGGTTCCGTCAATGGCTCTTGCGTACTACTCATGGCTTCACCTCGCTGACGCTCGGTGCCGCCATGACCGGCGGCGCTGTGTCTTTGGTTCGCTCGCTGCGCTCGCTCACGCCAACCAGGTCGAGCGCCTCCCGCACCATTTCGGCGGTGGTCGGCGGATCGGTCATCAATAGCGGCACGCTACGCACTTCGACACCGGGCACATCCGCGGTATCGGTGCTGTGGATCAGCCATCCGTCCAGGATGCCGGTGGCCGAGCGCGCGCCGTAGTGGCGCCCGATCGCCTCGGCGGTGGTTTCCACGCCGATCACCGAGAGGCATTCATCGGCCATACCGCGCAGCGGCTTTCCGTCGATCACGCCCGAGATGCCGATCACCTTGGCCTCCGTGGTGCGCAGTGCGCCGCGAATGCCGGGCACCGCGAGGATGGCGCCGATGCTCACCACGGGGTTGGACGGGGCCAGTAGCACCGCGTCGGCCTCGGCTATGATCTGCGTCACATTTGGTGCCGGTTTGGCGTCATCGGCCCCAATTGTGGCGAATCCGTGCGTCTCGATGTCTGCGCGGTAGCGAACCCACCACTCTTGGAAATGGATCGCGCGGCGTTCGCCAGGGTTGTCGGGGTCGCTGACAACAACATGTGTTTCGCAACGATCGTCGGTAGCCGGGATGAGTTTTACGCCCGGCTGCCACCGGTTGCACAACGCCTCGGTGACCGCGGAGAGCGGGTACCCGGCACGCAGCATTTCGGTTCGAACCAAGTGCGTCGCGATATCGCGATCCCCCAAACCGAACCAATCGGGCTGGGCATGGTATTTGGCCAGTTCTTCCTTGGCGTGCCAGGTTTCGGCGACCCGACCCCAACCGCGTTCGGTATCAATTCCGCCGCCGAGCGTGTACATGCAGGTATCGAGGTCGGGGCAGATCCGGAGGCCGTGCATCCAGACGTCGTCACCGACATTGACGATGGCGGAAACATCCGCATCGGGCAGTAGTTCCCGGACGCCCTGAAGGAAGCGCGCGCCGCCGACCCCGCCCACCAGGACGGCGATCTTGGGCCCACTTGCGGGTGCGGTGTCCGCTTGTTGTGGAGTCACATCGACACAGCCTATGCGCTGCCGGAGCGACCGCGGTTCGCGCTGTATTTGCCGGTCATTTGCTGTTCCGTGTTCAAGATCAGCTACGGAAAGCGGTAGCGGATAGTAACGGAATTGCGACGGCGGCTTGACCATCGACACGTTCGGCGTGTCTAATCACAGTCATGTCATTTCGGGTTCGCGCGAGAGTTGAACGCGCGGACGGGTTTTCGAACAGGTGTTCGCACCGAGGTGGCAAGCTCGGGGATGTCCGCGGGACAACGTCGCGGGGTACGGCCGTCGGTGTGCGTGTTGGTCCGACGGAAAGAATCAATCTGCGCTAACACACAGTGAGGAGGCGGAGCGATGGCCAATGAGCTGGCCCCTTCGGGCATGCCGGGCGGCGTATCGCAAACCGATTCCACAGCAGGCGCAGCACGTGGCGTCTGCGCAGAGATCGGTCGGATCGAACCGGACCGGATCGAGCCTGAGATGACCGACGGAGTGACAGCACCCCGGCTCAACTTGGTCGTGACGGGCTTCGACGAGATGTTCGAATCGATCGAGGAGCAGTGGCAGGAACGTGCCCTGTGCGCACAGACCGATCCGGAGGCGTTCTTCCCCGAGAAGGGCGGCTCGACCCGTGAGGCCAAACGGATCTGCATGGGCTGCGAGGTACGCGACGAGTGCCTGGAATACGCGCTCGCACACGATGAACGCTTCGGCATCTGGGGCGGCCTCTCCGAACGAGAGCGGCGCCGCCTGAAGCGCGGCATCGGCTAGAACTTCGCGTCGGCCCGCCTCGGGTGCGCATAGCAGAGGCGGGCTGACTAAGTTTTAGTCATGGCCCGTTCACGTAATCGTCGTCCACCGACCGCACGATCGGTGATCCGTCGTGGGCGCGGGGTGCGCGGGCCGATGCTCCCACCGACGGTGCCGGCCTGGCGCACCAGGGGGCAGCAGTTCGACCGGCTGGTCCTGGAGGCCTTCGCGCCCCTGGACACCCGGTGGCACGATCGACTCACCAAGCTCGATATCGCGGTCGACGACGTGCCGAAAATCCGTCCGCTGCACCCGGATTCGGTCACCTGGCCGGACGAGGTGGTGGCCGACGGACCGGTGCCGCTCTCGCGACTCATTCCAGCCGGCGTGGACCGGCACGGCGTGGCCACCCGCGCCCGAGTTGTGTTGTTCCGCAAGCCACTCGAACTGCGCGCGGGTGATCCCGACGATCTGGTCGATCTACTGCGCGAAGTCCTCGTCCAACAGATCGCCACCTATCTCGGCGTCGATCCGGACATCATCGATCCCGAAGGCGCGTGACGAACACACCGCCGAGCGGGGTGAACTCGCCCGAAAACGCCGAATCCTTAGCGTGTCTGAGCACATCGGAACGTCGAGCGCGTTACTCTCATCGGCGTGATCCCCATGCGTCGTTGCTGCCGACCAGGTTGCAAGAATCCCGCTGTTGCGACGCTCACCTACGTGTACTCCGACTCGACCGCGGTGGTCGGGCCACTCGCGACGGTGGCCGAACCGCATTCCTGGGATCTGTGTGAAACACATGCTTCCCGCATCACCGCACCAAAGGGTTGGGAAATGGTTCGCCACGAAGGCGGATTCTCTTCCAGCACACCGGATGACGATGATCTGACGGCATTGGCCGAAGCGGTCCGCGAGGCCGGACTGCGCCGCCGTCCCCCGGAGCACGACCAGCGTGGCTATTCCGATTACGCCCCGCCCGCACCGCGCGCCACGCGCACCGGCCGGCGCGGACACCTCCGAGTACTCCCGGACCCGCCCAGCTAGTAGTCGGGACGGGACCGTGTCAGGGGCGTCGGCGCGAGCCACTAGGGTGGTCACCATGACTGTGGCCCGCTCTGCCGAATTCGTGAACGCGGTGATCAAGGCTTATGACGTTCGCGGGGTCGTCGGTGAACAGATCGACGGAGAATTCGTCAAGGATGTGGGGGCCGCGTTCGCGCGGTTGATGCGCGCCGAGGGCGCGACCCGCGTGGTCATCGGACACGATATGCGCGAGTCCTCCCCGGAACTGGCCGCCGCCTTCGCCGACGGCGTACTCGGCCAGGGCCTCGACGTGGTGCACATCGGACTCGCCTCGACCGATCAGCTCTACTTCGCCTCGGGTGACCTCGATTGTCCCGGCGCGATGTTCACCGCCAGCCACAATCCGGCCCGCTACAACGGCATCAAGCTGTGCCGTGCGAAGGCGCTTCCGGTCGGTCAGGACACCGGTCTGGCGACGATCAAGGACGAGGTGATCAACGGGGTACCGGGCTACGCCGGAACGCCGGGCAGCGCCACGAAAGTCGATCTGCTGGCCGATTACGCGAAGTTCCTGCGCGGGCTGGTCGATCTCGACGATATCCGCCCGCTCACCGTCGCGGTGGACGCAGGCAACGGCATGGGCGGGCACACCGTGCCCGAGGTGCTGGGCACCGTGGCGCAGCTGACCCTGGTGCCGCTCTACTTCGAACTGGACGGCTCGTTCCCCAATCACGAGGCCAATCCGCTCGATCCGAAGAATCTGGAGGATCTGCAGGAGCTGGTCCGCAAGTCCGGCGCCGATATCGGCCTCGCCTTCGACGGCGACGCCGACCGCTGTTTCGTGGTGGACGAGAACGGCGATCCGATTTCGCCATCGGCTATCACCGCGCTGGTCGCCGAGCGTGAGCTGGCCAAGGAACCGGGCGCGGTCATCATCCACAACCTGATCACCTCGCACGCGGTGCCCGAACTCGTGCACGAACTCGGCGGCACCCCGGTGCGCACCCGGGTCGGGCATTCGTTCATCAAGCAGGAGATGGCGGCCACCGGCGCGGTATTCGGCGGTGAGCATTCCGCGCACTACTACTTCCGCGATTTCTGGGGCGCCGATTCCGGCATGCTCGCGGCCCTGCACGTGCTCGCGGCGCTCGGCGAGAAAGACCGGCCGATTTCGGAGCTCATGTCGTCGTACGAAACATATGCGGCGTCCGGAGAGATCAACTCGACAGTGGCGGACGCGAAGGAGCGGACGATGGCTGTAGTGGACGCATTCGGGGATCGGGCCGTATCGGTGGACCGGTTGGACGGGGTCACCGTCCAGCTCGCCGATGACGCCTGGTTCAATCTCCGCGCGTCGAATACCGAACCGTTGCTGCGGCTGAATGTCGAGGCCCGGTCGACGGAGGAGGTAGGCGCACTCGTGACCGAGATTCTGAGCATCGTCCGGTCCTGACTGGGATAGTGGAATCACAGCCGGAATGGACGCGCAGGCTCACGATTCGACGCCCGAGGAAGGGGACGGCTCAGCCCGATACCGCGATTCTGAGCATCGTTCGCTCCTGACTGGAATAGTGGAATTACAGACGTTGGATTCGCCCGACCCGGGCGCCCGTGTCGATCCCTCCGAGTCGACAGCCCGGGTGGGAGCAGGGCGGGACCGCACACAGCGCGATGAGGGGAGGTGGGACGCCCGATGATCGCTGGAACACCGGTGCTCGACCTCGACGATGCCGCTTCGCTCGAGGCCGCCGATGTCGGCGGCGCCCTGCGCTCCGCGGCATCCGGCGGCGCGCAGGTACGCGCGACCGCGGCAGCAGTCGGTGAGGACGCACTCGCGCGCCTCACGGATCTGCGGCCACGCAGCGTGGTGCTGGTCTCCGGCGCGGGCCGGGCCGCTCGCGCCGCGAGTCTGATCGTCGCCGCACTCGGCGACCGTGCCGGCCTACCCGTGGTCCCGGTCGCTGCCCTTCCGCCATGGGTCGGCCCGCTGGACGTGGTGCTCGTCGCGGGTGACGACGCGGGCGATCCCCGGCTGATCGATGCGGTCGACCGGGCACAGCGCCGGGGCGCGGAGGTTGTGGTCGCCGCGCCGCACGAAGGGCCGCTGCGGGCCGCTGCGGCCGGGCGTACCTCACTGCTGGAGCCGCGGATTCCGGTACTGGACCACAATCGGCTGCTGCGCTTCCTCGCGGCCTGTATCGCGGTGCTGCGCATCGTCGATCCGACCCGCTCCGGCGCGGCCGTACCCGATCTGACCGAGCTGGCCGATGTGCTCGATGCCGAGGCATTGCGCGATGGCCCGCACAACGAGGTCTTCCACAATCCGGCCAAGACGCTGGCCGCGCGCATGCAGCAGCGCGCCGTCGTGCTGGCCGGCGACTCCCCGGCCGCCAGCGAACTCGCCGAGCACGGCGCCGAGGTGCTGTTGCAGTCGGCTGGCAAGGTCGCCACCGCGGTGGATCTGGCCGAGGCAGTGGCTGCCAATCCCCGAATGGTCGAGGCCGCAGGCGAATCCACGTCGAACTTCGATCCGCTGTTCCACGACGAGGAACTCGACGGACCAGCGCCGGTGGAGCGCGTCCGGGTGTTCGTGCTCAGCGCGGATCTGGATCAGGCCGCGGCGCGGCGCCGGCTCGCCGTGTTCGGCGGCAACGGATCGGGTCTGGTCGACGCCGATCTGGTGAGCGCGGATATCGAACCGCTGCACACCTCGCTCACCGATCCCGCCGCGCCCATGCCTGCCAGAGTGGATGATTCGGGCGCGCCGCTGCCCGGCACCATCGCCCACGCCAGCGAACTCGAACAACTCGCGGTGCTCGCGCTGCGCTTGGAGATGGCCGCCGCCTATCTGCGGTTGATCGGCTCGCACAGCGGTGCGACACAGTCCACGCAACAGCTCGACGGGGGACACTACTAGTGCACGAACTCGTTGGTGCGCTGCGTTCCTATGCCTGGGGTTCACGCACCGCACTCGCTCAGTTGTGCGGCCGACCGGTCCCTTCCGCGCATCCGGAGGCGGAGCTGTGGTTCGGCGCGCATCCCGCCGATCCAGCGCATGTCCGCTTGGAGAACAGCACCCGCTCACTGCTGGAATTGGTCGCGGACGATCCCGAGCGTGAACTCGGCGCCGCCGCACCGGAATTCGGCGGGCGGCTGCCGTTCCTGTTGAAGATCCTGGCCGCCGAGGAACCGCTATCGCTGCAGGCGCATCCGAGTTCGGCGCAGGCGCGGGCCGGATTCGAGCGCGAGAACCACGCGCGGGTGCCGCTGGATTCGCCGATGCGCAACTATCGCGACGAGAACCACAAGCCGGAATTGGTGGTCGCGCTGGACCGGTTCGAGGCGCTGGCCGGATTCCGGGATCCACGTCGCACGGTCGAGCTGCTGCGCGCACTGGATGTGCCGGGACTGCGCTCATATGCGGAGTTGCTTGCCGCCCAACCCGATTCGGCCGGACTGCGGACGCTGTTCACGACCTGGATCACGCTGCCGCAGAATGTCCTCGGCACACTGCTCCCCCAGGTGCTCGACGGATGCGTCCGCTATCTCTCGGTGAAGGGCGCCCGGGAGTTCACCGCCGAGGCACGCACCACACTCGAACTCTCCGAGGCATATCCGGGCGACGCCGGTGTGCTGGCCGCGCTGCTGCTCAATCGGCTGACGCTGGAACCGGGACAGGGACTGTTCCTCGCGGCGGGCAACCTGCACGCATATCTGCGCGGACTCGGTGTGGAGATCATGGCCAATTCCGACAATGTGCTGCGCGGTGGTCTCACGCCCAAGCATGTCGATGTGCCGGAGTTGCTCCGGGTGCTGGACTTCGAGCCGATCGATCTGCCGGTGGTGCTGCCGGAACCGGCGGGTGACGGATCGGTGCGCTATCGGACACCCGCGCCGGAGTTCGCGCTGCGGCGGTTCGACCTGACCGCGGGATCCGGGCAAGTGCCGCTGACATCCGCGGGACCGGGAATCGTGCTGTGCACCACGGGCACGGTGCGGCTGTTGCAAGGGGTGAACGAGCTGGTGCTGGAACGCGGTGCGGCGGCGTGGATATCGGCGGCCGACACCGAGATTCGCGCCCAGGCCGTCGACGGCGACGCCCAGTTGTTCTGCGCCTGTGTCGGTGGCGGCAACTGACCTGTCCCGAGTCTGCTCCTATGCTGCCTTAGGCTGTTCGTTCGACGGCCTTCTGACGGGCCCGCAACGGAGCGAGTCTTACGAGCGACCGTTCGCAGCGCCGCAGGGGCTGCAAATCAGACACAGGAGGACCTGACCCAATGTCGGCTGGTGGTGGCAAAAAGGCGATTCTCGCCGCGTTGTCGGCGAACGCGGGGATCGCGGCGGCGAAGTTCGTCGGCGCGTTCATCACCGGTTCGGGATCGATGCTGGCCGAGGCGGTGCACTCGGTCGCGGACACCGCCAACCAGGGGCTGCTGCTGCTCGGTCAGCGCCGGGCCGCGCAGGATGCCGATGAATTGCACCCGTTCGGATACGGGCGCAATCGCTACTTCTACTCGTTCATCGTCGCGCTGGTGCTGTTCACACTGGGCTCGATCTATGCCATCTACGAGGGCATCCACAAGATTCAGCATCCGGAGGAGCTGAGCAATCCGATCGTCGCGATCGTCATCCTGTTCATCGCGATCTGCCTCGAGAGCTACAGCTTCATGACGGCGATGCGGGAATCCATCCCGCTCAAAGGCAATTCGAGCTGGTGGCGGTTCATCCGCAATTCGCGCAGTCCGGAACTGCCGGTGGTGCTGTTGGAGGACACCGGCGCGCTGGTCGGTCTGGTCTTCGCATTCGCGGCGGTCGGGCTGACCATGCTCACCGATGACCCGGTCTGGGACGGCATCGGCACCCTCGCCATCGGCGCACTGCTCGGCGTTATCGCACTGATCCTGATCGTGGAGATGCAGAGCCTGCTGATCGGTGAGGGCGCGACGCCGGAAGAGGATAAGGCGATCCGCGCCAACCTGGTCGACGGCAAGCGCATCGACCGGGTGATCCACCTCAAGACGCAGTATCTCGGGCCGGAGGAGATCCTGGTCGCGGCCAAGATCTCGATCGTGCCCGATCTGGATATCGAGGATATCGCCGCGGCCATCGATGATGCGGAGGCCAGGGTGCGCGCGGCCGTGCCCGCCGCGCGGGTGATGTATCTGGAACCCGACCTGTACCGGACGCCGCGGGCTGATTCGACGATTGCCTGATTCAGCGATTCGAGGCGCGCAGCAGATCTCTCGGGTCGGTGTGGATTCCGAATTCCTTGCGCAGCACATGCCGTGCGGCATGCATGCCGGACATGCCGTGTACTCCCGGACCGGGTGGGGTCGACGCGGAGCACAGGTAGACGCCGGGTAGTGGTGTGGCGTACGGGTTCCAGCGCGGGACCGGTCGGAAGGCGAACTGGCGCAGGGTCATCGCGCCCGCGGAGATATCGCCACCGATGTAGTTGGCATTGTGCGTCGGCATTTCGGCGCCGGTGACGACATTCTTGGCCAGGATCAGGTCGGTGAAGCCCGGGGCGAAGCGTTCCACCTGGGCGATGACGGCAGCGCTGATGTCGCGAGTGGAACCGTTCGGGACGTGGGCGTAGGTGTAGAGCGTATGGCCGCCCGCCGGTGCCCGCGTCGAGTCGACCACGCCCGGCTGGATGGCGAGAACATACGGTCGATCCGCGTGTTGTCCTGCGGCGATGGTCTTTTCGACGGCCATTGCCTCGGCGCGGGTGCCGACCAGATGGAGCGTCCCGGCGAGTTCACACCCCGGCGCCTGCCACGGCACCGGACCGGACAGCGCGAAGTCGACCTTGCAGGCCGCGCCGCCATAACGGAAGCGGCGCAATCCCTTCGCGTAGTGATCCGGCAGCCGGTCCCCCGCCATGCGCAGCAGTTCGGCGGGCGCGGTATCCAGCACAACCGCACGCGCGCCACCGAATTCGTCGAGCGATTCGACGCGGTGCCCGGTGACGAGCTTGCCGCCGAGGCGTTCGAGTTCGGCGATCAACGCATCCGGAATGGCCTGGCTGCCGCCGCGTGGCAGCACCCAGCCTCCGGCGTGGGCGAGTGTCGCCAGCAGCATGCCCGCTCCGGCTGCGGGGATGGCGCGCGGCGGTGTAATCGCATGCGTGGCAACGCCGGTCAGCAGTGCCGGTGCCGCCTGCTCGCGAAATCGTAGGTTCCACAGGGGCGAACCCTGCTCGAGCACCCGCAGTCCGAAGCGCAGTCCGGTCAGCAGGTCGGCGGGCGGGCGGCGCAGATCCGACATCGCGAACTCCACGACCCGCTGCCAATGCCGGATCATCGGCTCGAAGAGTGCCCGCCATGCGGCACCGTCACGGCCGAGACCAGCGGCGGTGCGGTCCAGATCGCGCCAGGCCACCCCGGCTGTTCCACCGTCGAGCGGATGCGCGTAGGACACCTCGGGTGCGAGCAGTTCGACACCGTGCGCGGCCAGATCGAAGGCGCGAAAGAACGGCGACGCCAATGCCATCGGATGCGCACCGGCGCAGACATCGTGCCGATATCCGGGCAGCGTCAGCTCGGCGGTTCGGCTCCCGCCGCCCGCGGTGGCCTGCGCCTCGTACACCTCGACGGTGAGACCGGCACGGGCCAGGATCACCGCCGCGGCGAGACCGTTGGGACCGGAACCGACCACGACGACATCAGGCATACCTCGATTCTGCCGGGCCGACCCGGGCCGTGCCGTCACCCGCGCGAGGTATCGATCACCCATTCGCTCCCTGACGTGTCCATTGGCCGAGCAGCACCCGGATCCGCTCCTCGCGCAGCTCCTCGACCAGGCGACCGCTGCGGTCCAGGGTGGCGATGCCGTGCAGGGCGCTCCAGGCCACCTCGGTGCCCGCCTGTAAATCGAAATCGCCCGCGAACGGCGCGTACGCGCTCTGGATCTCGCCGAATGCGTCGCGCAGCGCCTGTGGTGCGTCGTTGCCGAAGTTGAGTTCGGTATCGAGGACGAACATCGCGTCGTATCGGGCCGGATTCTCGGTCGCGAAGTCCAGGTAGCCGCGCACCATGGCCTCGAGCGCCTCGCTCGGTGTCTTCGCGCGGGCCCGCCGCTCGCGCAGCTGTGCGGTGAGATCGGCGATGCCTTCTTCGGCGACGGCGGTGACGATCGCCGCCTTGCCGGCGAAGTGGCTGTAGAGAACCGGCTGGCTGTATTCGATCTTCTCGGCGAGGCGGCGCACGGTCACCGCCTCCCAGCCCGAGGTTTCGGCGAGTTCGCGTGCGGTGTCGATGATGCGCTGATGTCGTTCGGCTCGTTCGCGTTCTTTGCGGCTCTGCGTGGTCATGCCGAAAATTCTAGCAGCGCTAGACAAACTAACGCAGCTCCATTATGGTTGCTCACATATCTAGCGACGCTAGATTTCAGAGCAGCGGCACAAGCACCGTATCGAGGAGCACCCCATGACCATCTCGCGCATCGCCACCGCCCTTTCCCTCATCGGCGCGGCCTTCATCCTCTACATCGGCATCAGCTACTTGGTCACTCCGGAGACCATTGCCACCGGATTCGGCCTGCCGGAATGGCCGAAGGGCGATGCGGTCGCGTTCATGAATCTCAAGGGCGTCCGCGACACCGTCTCGGGGCTGATCATCCTGGTGCTGCTCGCCACTAAGCAGCGCTACGCCCTCGGCATCGTCACGCTGGTGATCGCACTGATTCCGATCGGCGACATGCTCACCGTGCTCAGCTGGGGCGGATCCACCGCGGCCGCCTTCGGCATCCACGGGCTGACCGCCGCACTGGTCGCCGTGGCCGGTGTGCTGCTGATCCGCGAGCGGACTGCCGTGGACCGGCAGGAACGCTCGTCCGTCAACGCCTGAGGCTTCGGCCACGGCCACGCCACCGCGATCACCCAGCACGACCTGCATCCGGAGAAGTGGGCCGACTGATCCCACCGACACCACGAAGGGCCCGCAGATTCTGCGGGCCCTTCGTGGTGTCGGAAGACGTCTCGGCGCGGTTGGTCACGGCCCGAGGAATAAGCGTTCGCACGGCAGGCGCGGTAGCAGTCGGCAGTCCTCGACGGTTTCGCGAATCAATTCGATTGTGCACCAGCGCTTTCGCCGCCAGTCGTGGATCAGATTGTGTACCGCCGCCACAGTGGCGGTGTAGTCGAAGACCACACCGGACATCCAGATCCGCAGGTGCAGATCACCTTCGGTCGGGAACCATACTTCGGCGGTCACGGCTTATCTCCTCGCCGGCAACGCGCGAGGCACTATGCCTTGACCATATCCACGGCGCCTGGCTCCTGCGGTGTAGGTTCCCCGTGTTCGTCGTCGATCATGGTCGTCTCGTCGAAGGGCAGTTTGCGGTCGAGGACCGAGTGGACCCACTCCATGTCGATGGTCTTGGTCCAGGTGCCGACCAGGACGGTGGCAACGGCATTGCCCGAGAAGTTGGTCAGCGCGCGGGCTTCGGACATGAACCGGTCGATGCCGACGATCAGGCCGACGCCGTCGAGCAGTTCGGGGCGATGGCTCTGCAGTCCACCCGCAAGCGTGGCGAGACCCGCACCGGTGACACCGGCCGCGCCCTTGGAGGCGACGATCATGAACAGCAGCAGGCCGACCTGCTCACCTATGTTGAGCGGTTTGCCCATCGCATCGGCGATGAACAGCGACGCCATGGTCAGGTAGATGGCGGTGCCGTCCAGGTTGAACGAATATCCGGTCGGCACAACGACACCCACGGTGGTCCGTTCGACGCCGAGGTGCTCCATCTTCGCGATCAGCCGCGGCAGCGCGGATTCCGAGGACGAGGTGCCGAGGATCAGCAGGTATTCCCTGGCCAGGTAGCGCACCAGCTTGAAGATGGACACTCGCGATACCGCCCACAGCAGCACGCCGAGCACACCGAAGACGAATATCAGACAGGTCAGGTAGAACGCGATCATCAACAGCGCCAACTGCTTCACCGCGTCCAGGCCGGTCTTGCCGACCACATTCGCGATCGCACCGAACGCGCCGATCGGGGCCAGCCACAGGATCATCGACAGGATCCGGAAGACCAACTTCTGCAGCGATGCGACACCGCGCAGGATAGGCTCCCCCGCCGTGCCCATGGCCTGCAGCGCGAATCCGACCAGCAATGCGATAAACAGCGCCTGCAGCACGCTGCCGCTGGTCAGCGAGGAGGCAAGGGTGGTCGGGATGATGCTCTGGATGAATTCCCAGGTGCCGCCTGCGGCGTGCGCCTGATCGGCGAGCTTCGCCCCTTGGTTGGCGGTCTTGGCGATATTCATGCCGGAGCCGGGCTCCAGCAGATTGCCGACGACCATCCCGATGCCGAGCGCCACCGTTGACATGACCAGGAAGTACCCGAGCGCCAGCCCGCCCACCTTGCCGACATTGGCCGCTGAGCGCACCGATCCGATGCCGAGCACGATCGTGCAGAAGATGACCGGTGCGATCATCATCTTGATCATATTGATGAATATGGTGCCGAGCGGGGCCACGTCCTGACCGAATTCGGGCGCCAGCCAGCCGACCAGAATTCCCGCGATTACGGCGACGATAACGCCCAGATACAGCCAGTGGGTGCGGTCGCGCCGCTGTCGTTTCACTACATCGCTCATAGCGGGAAAGTCCTCTTCAGTGGTACCGGGGTGAGGTGGCTCACGCCCTCACGTGCACAATGTTGGCTGCTGAGGGTGACGGTGGTCACGCTTTGGTGCATTACGTTCAATGGTTCGAGGGAAAGAAAGTGTTGCGCGGTGAGAAACGCGGGGGACGCGGTCGGCAATCGCTGGCCGGACAGGCCTTCGTGCTCCAGCTGGTGGTGCTCGGGCTGGTCATCGGCATCGGAGCGGTGCTGGCCGTACTGGACGCCAGGCACGACAGCGATGTCACCGCCTCGCGTGAGGTCACCGATGTCGCGGTGAGCGTGGCGGACGCGCCGTCCACCATCGAGGCCCTGCGCACCCCCGCCCCGACCGCCCTGCTGCAACCGGTGACCGAACGGATCCGCAAAGCAACCGGTATGGACTTCATCGTGGTGATGGCGCCGGATCGGACCCGGTACACCCACACCACGCCCGAACGCATCGGCCAGCCCTTCAGCGGCAATATCGATCGGGCACTGGCAGGGGAGACGTTCACCGAAACCTTTTCCGGAACGCTCGGGCCCTCCATCCGGGCGGTCACGCCGGTCTATGACGATGGGCGCATCGTCGCGTTGGTGTCGGCGGGTGTCACCCGGGCGCGGATCGGCGATCAGGTCGGTACGCAGTTGCCCCTGATTCTCGGCGTGGCCGCAGCGGGTCTGGCGGTCGCGGCGGCGGGTTCGTTCCTGCTGAGTCGCCGGATTCGTCGGCAGACGCACGGTCTCGCGCCCGATGAGCTGCGCACGATGTACGAACAGCACGATGCGGTGCTGCATTCGATCCACGAAGGCCTGGTGGTGTTCGGTCCGAACAGTGACGGTGCCGAAGTCGTCAACGATGAGGCGCGCAGGCTGCTCGATCTGCCCGATGGGCCCGTCGTGCGCGCGGATCTGCCGATCTCGATGCAGCGGATGAGTTGGGGGGTGGTCCGCGACGAGATGCATGTGACCACGGATCGGATTCTGCTGGTCAATCAGGATGTCGTCACCTGGGAGCGGCGGCCGATCGGCACCGTGATCACCATTCGCGACCACACCGAATTGCGCACCGTGATGGGCGAACTCGACTCGGTGCGCGGTTTCGCGGAATCGCTGCGCGCGCAGGCACACGAATCGGCCAACCGACTGCACACTGTGATCACCATGGTCGAGTTGGGGCGCTATCGGGAGGCAGTGGAATTCGCGACCGCGGAACTTCAACTGTCCCAAGCCCTTATCGATCGACTGCTCACCTCGGTCGGCGATCCAGCGCTCGCGGCACTACTGCTCGGCAAGGTGAACCAGGCCGCCGAACGCGGCATCGAGCTGACGATCACCGAGGATACGGCGCTCGACTCGACCGCGCCGCTGTCCGCGCAGGAGACGGTGACGCTGGTCGGCAATCTGATCGACAACGCCATCGACGCGGCCGCCGACGGTGCGGTTGGCTGGGTGGAAGTGACTGTACGCCAACAGAATTCGTTGATTGCCAGCGATCATGCGCCAGCACCGGCCATCGAGCCGGCGGCGGCGCTCGATGCGGCGGGACCGGCGAACGGGGATTCGGCACTGTATGTCCGCGTCGCAGACAGCGGACCAGGAATGTCGGCCGAAACCTTCGCCCGCGCCGCCGAACGCGGCTATTCCACCAAGGCCGACCATCACGGCCTCGGGCTGGCACTTGTCCATCGACTTGTCGACCGCCACGGCGGCATGATCGGCACCGAACGAGATCCGGAAAGTGCCGTGACCGTGACGATCCCACGAGAGGATGCACGATGATCCGAGTGTTGATCGTCGAGGACGAGCCATTGATCGCGGAGGCGCACCGCGCCTACGTCGAACGAATTCCTGACTTCACCGCGGTCGCGGTCGCACACACCGGTCGTGAGGCAATGCGTGCCGCGGCCGATGCGGCCGCCGAAAACGCGCCGATCGATCTGGTGCTCATGGATATCGGACTTCCCGATGCCAGCGGCCTCGATGTGGCCGCCGCCCTGACCGGCCTCGCACCCCGCCCCGACGTCATCGCCATCACCTCGGCTCGTGACCTGGCCATGGTGCGGACCGCGGTCTCCTACGGTGTGGTCCTCTACCTGCTGAAACCGTTCACGTTCGCTGCCTTCCGCGACAAACTCGAACGCTACCGCGAATTCCGCACCGCCCTGCCCGCGGGCGAAACCGCCATCTCCCAACACGAAATCGACCGCGCCCTCAGTGCCTTACGCACCTCCGACCAACGCGCCACCGCCCCCAAAGGCGTTGCCCCGCAAACGTTGGACGAAATCTCCCGCACCGTCCGCGACGCCCCCGGCGGCCTCACCGCCGCCGACACAGCCAGCACCGTCGGTGTTTCACGCATTACGGCCTGGCGCTACTTGGAAAAGCTCGCCGACGACGGCCTCGTCGACCGCAAATCCGACTACGGTCGAGCCGGCCGCCCCAAAACCCGCTACATCTGGAAAATCCGCCCAGAATAAATCGATATTCCGGATGGGCAGTGCGGTGTTACGCCGGGCGGGGTTTGGGGGTGGTGCGGAGGTGGGCGCGTTCGCCTTGTTTGCCGAAAAGGCTCAGGAATTCGACGGGGTCGGGACCGGCGGTACCGAACCAGTGCGGGACTCGGGTATCGAATTCGGCGGCTTCGCCGGGGGTGAGGACTACGTCGTGTTCGCCGAGGATCAGGCGGAGGCGGCCGTTGAGGACGTAGAGCCACTCGTAGCCCTCATGAGTTCGCGGGTCGGGCTCGCGGCGGATATTCGGGGGTATCACCAGTTTGTAGGCCTGGATGCCGCCCGCTCGGCGGGTCAGGGGCAAGTAGGTCATGCCGTGGCGGGTGGTCGGGCGCAAGTGGATGCGCGGGTCGCCGGTGGGTGGGGCGTCCACGAGTTCGTCGAGGGTGACGCCGTGCGCCTTGGCCAGCGGCAATAGCAGTTCGAGGGTTGGGCGGCGGGCGCCGGATTCCAGGCGCGACAGGGTGCTCACCGAGATGCCGGTTTCCGTCGAGAGGTCGGCCAGTGTGGTTTCGCGCTGACGACGCAGCGCGCGTAACCGAGGTCCGACCGCGTCGAGGGCTCTACCGAGGCCGTTGTCCATGCCAACCAGATTGCCATATCGGCAAGTTTGTTTGCCAACATTGGCGACCTGCCTGCATGGTCGTCCGGAGGAGGTGGTCATGGTGACTCAACTGGAAGACGGCTATGACGTGGTGGTGATCGGCGGTGGCGCGGCCGGATTGAGCGGCGCGCTGATGCTCGCCAGGATGCGACGGTCAGTGGTTGTGATCGATGCGGGGCAACCGCGTAATGCCCCGGCCGAGGGCGTGCACGGACTGCTCGCCCGGGACGGAACACCGCCGGGCGAATTGCTGGAACGCGGTCGGGCCGAGGTACGCGGCTATGGCGGACATGTGGTGAACGGCGAGGTCATCACGGTCGCGCGGGATGCCGAAGGGTTCGCGGTGTGCCTCGGTGACAGGTCCGTGCGGGCGCGTCGACTCTTGGTGACCACCGGTCTGGTCGATGAGCTACCCGAGATCGCGGGACTGCGGGAACGTTGGGGCCGCGATGTGATCCACTGCCCGTACTGCCACGGCTGGGAGGTTCGCGACCAGGCCATCGGTGTGCTCGGCACCGGCCCGATGGGGGTCCACCAGGCACTGCTGTTCCGCCAGCTCACCACCGATGTCACGTACTTCTCGCACACCATGCCACTCCCCGCCGAACAGTCGGAGGAGTTGAACGCCCGCGGCATCCGCGTGGTGCGCGGCGAAGTGACCGCGCTGGAGATCGTCGACGACCGCCTCGCGGGAGTGCGGTTGAGCGATGGAACCGTAATCGCCCGCGAGGTCGTGGTGGTCGGCTCGCGGATGGTCGCCCGAGCGAACTTCCTCGAAACACTCGGACTGCAACCGACCGAACACCCGGCCGGCGTCGGCGAATACATCACCACCGACGCCACCGGCCGAACCGATGTGCCCGGCGTTTGGGCCGCAGGCAACGTCACCGACCTGACGGCCCAGGTCGGCGCGGCCGCAGCGGCAGGCGCAGCTGCCGCAGCCCAGATCAACGCCGATTTGGTCGTCGAGGAGACCCGCCGAGCCGTCGCCGCCTACCGCGAACCGTTCTCCGCCGAAACCGAATCGCAACTGTGCGAGGCCGTTACGGGCGACCATCGGCACGGCATATAGCCCTCAGACCGTTGTCGGCTCGGGAGCCGGGGCGCTGGCCCGGCGACCGAGCCGAACCGGCATCCGCTCATATCCGTGCAGCGTGAACAACTCTCGACGCTGCGGTGCCCCATCGAGTTGCAGGTCCGGGAAGCGCTCGAACAAGGATTGCAGCGCGTAGGTGGCTTCCATTCGGGCCAGGCTCGCACCGAGGCAGGCGTGGATGCCACTGCTGAATGTCAAGTGCTCCTTGGCATTCGAGCGGCCTACATCGAAGACATCCGGATCGGCGAAGACCGCGGGATCGCGGTTCGCGCCTGCCAGCGACAGCACCACGGTATTGCCCTTGTGCAGCTGCACACCCTCGAGTTCCAAGTCGGTCGATGCGATTCGCGCCGTCGTCTGCACCGGCGCATCGATACGCAGCACCTCTTCGACCGCATTCGGCCAGAGATCCGGTTCGGCGCGCAATCGATCCAATTGTTCGGGATGCGTGACCAATTGGGCGACGCCGTTGCCGATCAGGTTGACCGTGGTCTCGAAGCCCGCGCCCATCAACAGGCTCGCGGTCGCCTTCAAGGCGAAATCGTCGAGTTCGCCCGAGGTGACCAGGCTGCTGAGAATATCGTCGCCCGGTTCGCGGCGCAGTCGCGCGATATGGCCGTCGAGGTAATCGTTCATCACCTCCATCGAACCGAGCGCACGCCGGAATGCCCGCCAGGAAATCCCGATATCGAGCAGCGGAGTCATCCGATCGCCCCAGTCCAGGAATAGCTTTCGGTCCTTTTCCGGGAAGCCGAGCATTTCCGAGATGATGGCGATCGGCACCTGCGCGGCATACGACGCGATCAGATCGGCCGAACCACCCGAGGGCAGCGCACCGAGCAGTTCCTCGGTGACCGTCTCGACCCGTTCCCGCAATCGGCGGATCGCGCGCGGGGTGAAGGCAGATGCGACCGGCTTGCGCATCTGCGTATGCTGCGGCGGGTCGATGACCAGCATGGACGGCGGCTCAACCGGATTGGGCGGCAAGGGAAGTCGCTCGGCGAGCAATTGCAGCGGCTTCGGAATATTGAAGGTGTCGGTGGTGCGCACACCGAATCGGTTGTCCCGCAGCACGGCCCGGCACAGCTCGTGGTCGAAGCTCGCCCACGCGATCGCGGTGCGCTGCAGCCGCCCCTGTCCGCGCAGCCGCTCGATCAGTGGATAGGGATCGGCGAGACCATCCGGCCCGCCCATCAGTTGGGCGAACGGATCACCGCGCCGCGCCTGGGTGCGCAGGGCCAACCGCGGCGCACCCTGCACCGATAACCACCGGAACCAATACTGCGGCTTCATCACTTCACCAACCCCATCGTTGCGCGACAATTCCACCGTACGGACTCCCCGGCCAGGGTGGAACGTCCCATGGTCGGACGCCGACCTATACCAGGGTAGGAGCTCAGCCGCGCTGCGTGGTGACCCGCTCGGATTCGATGCGCCGCTCGCGCAGCGCCGGATCCGGATTGACCACCTGTACCAGGGAAGCCCCTGCCACCAGCACCGAGACAAACCCGTCGATCAGTTCGGCCGGGGTATCCCAGGATGTGCTCGACAGCACCCGGTCACCCTCGGAAAACCCTTGTAGCACAGCGGATTTCCTGGCCTCGGCCAGTACCTGGGAGACCGGCATCCCGTCCAGCGCCACGCCCGCGCCGCGCGGCATGAACTGGTCGCCGTGCACCCGCACCGAGGTGGCGAAATCGGTGATACCGATCGGCAGATCCCGCACCGGCATGCCGAAGGCATCCAGCGAGAGCGCGGCGACCTCCGGAACACCGTCGGTCTCGTCCAATCGTTCGGCGGTCGCCAGTGCCAGATCGGCATCCGGATCGGGCCCGAGCACTACCTCGGTCCCCGCCCACCAGCAGCCGAGCAGCACCGCAGCGGTCTGCCAGTGCGCGGGCAGCAGCACCGCGACGCGCGCACCCGGGCTCAGCCCGAATTCGTCGCGGATCAGATTGGCGGTCTTGGCCGCCCAGTTCGCCAGGGTCAGCCCGGATAGTTCGATCCGGGCGCCGGTGGCATCGTCGTAGTAGGTGACGCGCGGACCGGCCGGGTCGCGCTCGAGGATCGGATCGAGTACCGCCTCAGTGAGTGTCAGCACGTGGTCGTGGTCACGCATCGGTCAATTCACGCATGGTCAATTCACGCATTTCGGTCCGTTCTGGCCTGCGTCGATCGGTGGAGCCGGCGGCACGGGCGTTGCGGTGCTCGACGTTCCGGAGAAGTCGAACATGCTGCCCGCGGTCGAGCCCGGACCAGAATAGTCGCTTGCCAGCACGACGCTGACCGAATCCGGGGACAACGTGCTGTCCGCGATGACTGTCAGCCCGCCGAGTGCCTTCGCTACCGCCTTGGCCTTCGGATTCGAGGTATCCATCGCGAGCACTCGACTGCTGTTGACGCTGGGCCCGGTGTAGTTGCCGACCAATCCCTCCTGGAACCCCTTGGCCGTCAGCGCCTGCGCCACCTGTCCCGCGAGCCCGCTGATCCCACTCGCATTGAACACACTGACGCTCACCGATGCCGGATCGATCGTCGGTTCGGCATGATCCTGCGACTTGCCGTCGACCAGCGACGCCACGTACGACTTCACCGCTTTCGGATCCACCCGCACGACCGATTCACCATCGCTGGTCGTGTCGTTGAGATCGGCGACCGGAATCGTCTCGAAACTGACCTGACCGCCCGAAAGATCCTTCAACTGTTGCAGAAACGCCAGCACGTCCCAATCGTCGTCCAGCACGACGGTGCGACCGACCGCATCGCTGAGATTCTGCAACTTGCCCGGATTGCTCAGCGTCTTGGCGCTGAGCACCTGGCCGACCAACCGCGCCATGAAGACCTGTTGGCGCACGATCCGGTCCAGATCGCCGCGCGGCAGATCATGGCGCTGGCGCACGAAGCTCAAAGCCTGTGGGCCGTCGAGCTTCTGACGACCCGCCCGGAAGTCGGCGCCGGACATCCATTCGTCCACGGCATTGTTCAGGCAGACATCGACCCCGCCGACCGCATCGGTCAGCAGCACGAACCCGAGCAGACTGACCTCGGCGTAGTGGTCGACCGTAATGCCGGTGAGATTGGCCACTGTCTTGATCAGCGCCTGGCGCCCGGCCTGCGTGGACTGCTTTTCCGCGTCGGCCTCCGAAACGCCCTGGTTGATCAGCTTGCGGCGCTGAGCCTCTTTGGTCGCGCCGTAGGCCGAGTTGATCTTGCTCTTGCCGATGCCCGGAATGTCGACATAGGAGTCGCGCGGAATGGAGATGGCGGTGGCGGAGCGGCCGTCGTTCGGGACGCGAACCAGCAGGATGGTGTCGGTATTGGTGCCGACCTCATCGCCCGCGTGCAACATGGCGCGCTCATTGCTGCTGAGCGGATTACCGTGCGCGTCGGTGCGGCTATCCACACCGACCAACAGGATGTCGACCGCGCCGTCGCTGCCGCCGCCGAGGCCGAGGCCGCCGATGCGTTCGATATTCGAAATCAGCGAGTCGACGCTGTGCCAGGCAAATCCGGTGCTGAGCAGGACCAGCACCGCCCCGACCGCGACGAACGCGCGCAGCGGACCCAGGCCGCTCCCGGCTGCGGACAATCGCGACGACGCTGTCGCCCTCACCTTCTGCGGCACCACTGCATCCTCTCGCCAAAACCGAGCATCCTGCCCAAGCACCATGCTGCGCTTGTCCGCGCGCTCCCAGCTGATGTTCCGACTGCGCAGCGCCGGTTTCGTCGAAGCCCACGCGTCGCTGACTCGACCGCCCCGCATCCGGTAGCCCCCGTAACCGTTGCCCCGAGGCTAACCGACGGCTACCGCGGCGGACCACAACCGCAGGTGCCACGGCGTGCCAGACTCGTGCCCGTGACCGTGATATCGCCCTCATCGACCGCAGCCGCGCGCCTCGTCGTGACCGGAGCGCGTGGGCAGTTGGGACGCGAACTGTTGCGCCGCGCACCCGACGCCCACGCCTTCGGTCGCGACGAATTGGACATCACGGACGCGGCCGCCGTGCGCGCCGCACTCGAACCGGGTGATGTCGTGCTGAACTGCGCCGCCTACACCGCGGTCGACCGGGCCGAATCCGATTCCGAGGCGGCCTTCGCGGTCAATGCGACCGGACCGGCCGTCCTCGCTGCCGCCTGCGCGGAGGTGGATGCCCGATTGATCCATGTTTCGACCGACTACGTGTTCGGGGGAACCCACGACAAGCCGTACAACACCGACGACCCGACCGAACCCGCCACCGTCTACGGCCGATCCAAATTGGCAGGCGAACAGGCCGTGCTGGCAACCGCGCCGCACGCACATGTGGTGCGCACCGCGTGGGTATACACCGGGCGCGGAAGCGATTTCGTCGCCACCATGCTGCGGCTGGAACACGATCGCGACACCCTCGACGTGGTCGACGACCAACTCGGCTCGCCGACCTACGCCGCCGATCTGGCCGCCGGACTCCTGGAATTGGCGGGGCGGCCGGATGCGCCGCGGGTGCTGCACGCCACCAACTCCGGCCAGGTCAGCTGGTTCGAATTCGCGCGAGCGATATTCGCCGGAATCGGCGCGGATCCGTCGCGGGTGCGTCCGTGTGACTCGACCGCATTTCCGAGACCCGCACGGCGCCCGGCGTATTCGGTGTTGTCCAACCGTTCCTGGGCCGATGCCGGACTGAATCCGCTGCGGCCGTGGGAGGTCGCACTCGGGGACGCGCTGTCGGGGTTGTCACAGTAGGCTGCATGGCTGTGAACGAGCGTCAGCGAGTGAACCATCAGCACAGTGCGCCATCGCGCACGACGGAGCCGAGCGTCAGCGAGGCGCAGTCGTGAACGATTCCGGAACCTCGGCCCCCGGTGGCCTTGTCGTCGTCACGGTGACTTATTCA
>NZ_BAGN01000188.1 GCF_000308835.1 Nocardia vinacea NBRC 16497
ACCGCGGCTGGAGGTCTTCGACGGCACCGGGAATGCGCTTGTGGTGCACCAACTTTCCGCACCGCTGAGCGATAAGACGACAACCACGCGGATCAGCTCGCTGTTCCTGGTATTCACCGGCAACAGTCTGATCGCCTTGAACGCAGGCACTTTCGATCCGATCTGGGCCACCCCCGGCGCACTCGGCAGTCCCGTCTTCATGGCGGGCCGACTACTCGTGCCGGTCGACGGCGCCATCGCGGTCCTCGATCCCGCTTCGGGCACCGAGGTGTCGCGCATTCCGGTTGCCCGCCCCGGCTACGACGGCTCCCCCATCTCGCTCGCCGTCCTCGGCACAACCGTGCTGGAAAAGCGCGGCCCGGAGATCTTCGCGCTCGGCTAGCGCCTGCCCGTTCCCGGCGGTGTCGGACCCGTACTCCATGATGGAAGTCATGTCCGCACGCGACGACGCCCGACTGGTCCTGCTCCGGCACGGCGAAACCACTTGGTCGAGCCAGCGGCGCCATACCGGCCGCACCGATCTGCCGCTCACCGAGCGCGGTGAGGAACAGGCCCGCGCCGCGGGCGGACTGCTCGGTGAGCTGAAGCTGCGCGACCCGCTGGTGCTCACCAGTCCGCGTCAACGCGCTGTGCGCACGGCGGCGCTCGCGGGGCTCACCGATACTGTCGTCGATGACGATCTGGCCGAATGGGACTACGGCGACTACGAGGGGCTGACCTCCGTCGAGATCCGTGAGCACGATCCCGGCTGGACCATCTGGACCGGAGTCGTGCCGGGTGGCGAGACGGCCGCACAGGTCGGCGCGCGCGCCGATCGGGTACTGGCATCGGTCGAAGCCGCACTGCCGGACCGGGATATCGTGCTGGTCGGCCACGGTCATTTCTCCCGGGCGCTGATCGCCCGCTGGGCCGAACTCGATATCCGGGAGGGGCGGCGCTTCGCCATGTCGACCGCCGCGATCACCGTGCTCGGTTACGAACACGACGACCGAACCATCCTGGCGCACAACCTAGTTCCCGCAAACCATGGAGCCGCACTATGACTCGCACCGGCCAGATCCGCCGCGCCACCCCCGCCGATGTACCCGCCATGGTGGGCCTGGTCGAGGATCTCGCCGAGTACGAGAAGTCCCGCGCGGAGTGCACACTCACCGCCGAGCAATTGGACGCCGCATTGTTCGGGCCGTCGCCCGCGGTTTTCGCCCATGTCGTCGAGGACGAGACCGGTGTGGTCGGCTGTGCGATCTGGTTCCTGAACTACTCCACCTGGACCGGCGTACACGGCATCTACCTGGAGGACCTGTACGTCAAACCGGAGACCCGCGGCAAGGGCTACGGCAAGGCGCTGCTGGCCGCCCTCGCCGAGGAGGCCGCCGCCAACGGCTACAGCCGGGTCGACTGGGCCGTGCTGACCTGGAATACACCCGCCATCGAGTTCTACAAATCCATCGACGCCAAACCACAGGACCAGTGGGTCGGCTACCGCCTCACCGGCGCGGCCATCGATAAGCTCGCCGCCGAAGCCTTGTGAGCGAGCGAACCATCAGAACAGCCGAGCACTCGCTCGTGCCGGAGCCGAACGCCGGCGAGGTGGAGGCTTGAGCGCGTGAGGGTTACCGCACCCACGGATTGGCCGACCACCGCGGACGAGGCCATGGCGATTCAGGATGCGTTGCGGGCATTGGTGATTACGACCGACCCGCATCCACCGCAATTCCGCACCATCGCCGGTCTCGACTCCGCCTACGACGACGAAACCGGGATCGCCGCCGCAGCCGCCGTCGTATTGGACAGTGCCACACTGGATCCCATCGATACCGCAGTAGCGCACGGTACGGTCACCTTTCCTTACGTGCCGGGCTTGCTGTCCTTCCGCGAACTGCCCGTTACCCTCGCCGCACTCGAAAAGCTCGGTACCACACCGGATCTGCTGATCTGCGATGGCCAGGGACTCGCACATCCACGCCGCTTCGGCTTGGCCTGCCATGTCGGAATCCTCACGGGCACACCGACGATCGGCGTAGCCAAAACACCGTGGGGCGACTACGCGGAGCCCGGTCCGGAGCGCGGCGCAATCAGCGATATCGCGATGGACGGCGAAGTCGTCGGGCGCGCGCTACGCACGCGGGGTGGCGTCAAACCGGTCTTCGTCTCGGTCGGTCATCTCATCGACCTGGACACGGCATGCACCCAGGTACTCGCGCTGACCCCGCGCTACCGTCAGCCGGAAACCACCCGCCAGGCCGATCACCTGTGTCGTCGGGCACTGCGCGCCGCCACCGCCTGAACCCGGCTACTTCGATTCCGGTTCGATCCCGTACACCTCGGCCATCCAGCGATTCGACGCGGGCGCGAACAAGAGCACCAGCGCGCCCGCCACGACCAGGCCGAGCAGCGCGCCGAGCACCGGCTGATGCGAATCGGTCAGCAGCGACCAGGTCACCGGAAGCAGCAGCACCTGTGCGATCACGGCGATGGCCCGCCCCCATCGGTGCCCGAGAAAAAGTCCGATCCCGGCCGCGAGCACCGCGCCGCCGAGGATCCCGAACCACGCGGCAGTGCCGTATCCGCTCGCGGCGCTCTGATCGTGCCCGAGCAGGCCACGCACGATCAGCACGATCGCCACGACCACGGCCACCGCACCCTCCAGCGCCACCAATCCGCCCGCACCGCGCACCGTCGCGGGCACACCCGCCGAAACCTCGTCTTTGCCGCTGTCCGCCACGTGGCCAAGCCTAGAACGCACTCGGCGGCTTTTCGGACCGGGCCGTGCGCCGATTAGGCTGCCGAAGGTGCGGACGTTGCTGATCGTGAATCCGAATGCCACCTCGACTACGCCGGCGACGCGGGACCTGCTGGCGCACGCGTTGGAGAGCCGGACTCAGCTGACCGTCGCGCATACCCAGCACCGCGGCCACGCGGCGGAATTGGCGCAGTGGGCAGCTACCAACGAGATGGACCTGATCGTGGTGCACGGCGGCGATGGGACGGTCAACGAGACCATCAACGGCTATCTACCGCTGCCCCAGGTCGACGATGGACAGGCCTGGCTGCCGCGCCTCGGCGTGATTCCGGGCGGCTCGGCGAATGTGTTCGCGCGCGCCCTCGGCATCTCCCCGGATCCGGTGACCGCAACCAACCAGCTCATCGATCTGCTCACCCTCGACCACGACCGCAAAATCGGGCTCGGCCTCGCCGATGACCGCTGGTTCGGCTTCAGCGCCGGTGTCGGCCTCGACGCCGATGTCTGCGAAGCGATCGACAACAGCCGCGCCAACGGCCATGCCGCGACCCCCGGTCGCTACGTTCGCACCACTGTCCGACAGTTTTTCAAGTCGAAGCGCAAGGAGCCGAGCGTCCGGATCGAGATCCCGGGATTCGACCCCATCAGTGAGGTCCATTACGCCTTCGTAACGAACGCCAGCCCGTGGACCTACCTGAACGCCACCCCGGTGCACACCAACCCGGGCACGGCCTTCGAAACCGGTCTCGGCGTGTTTGCCGTGCGGTCGATGTCGGTGGTCTCCACCCTGCTGCTTGCCAGACAGCTTCTCGCGACCAATGGAAATCCCAAGTCCCGCAACCTATTTCGCGAGGACGATGTGCCGTCCGTGCACATCGAGGCCAGCGAGCCGATCGGCCTGCAAATCGATGGCGACTTTATCGGAAAACGCAACATGGTGGATTTCACAGCCGTGCCGGACGTGCTCGAGGTCGTCGCTCCCCGCCCGAAATGAGCACGAAACGCGCGAAAAAACTCGGTGTTGTGCTGCGAAAACCGGGTAGAGCGAGTACAAAGGACCGGGCAGGTTCCCCCAGGGGTTCCTTGAGAGCGTGAGCTTCCCCACGGTGCACCAGATACCTATTGACATCTACGGTGTTCGTGAAAGCATTCACAAGCAACCGTGCGGAAACATTCGAGTCGCACAAGTGAACGATCCACAAACCATAGGCGCCCTTTGCGGCGCCCAGCAAAGGAGCAGAGGAATGGACTGGCGCCACAAGGCCATCTGTCGCGATGAGGACCCCGAGCTGTTCTTCCCGGTGGGTAACAGTGGTCCGGCGCTCGCGCAGATTGCCGATGCCAAGCTGGTCTGCGCTCGCTGCCCCGTTACCGCTGACTGCCTGTCCTGGGCCCTGAAGTCCGGGCAGGACGCCGGCGTGTGGGGCGGTATGAGCGAGGACGAGCGTCGGGCGCTCAAACGTCGCAACGCCCGCACGCGCACCCGCACCGTCGTCTAGTAGGACGACCAGCGTTACCGGACCTCTCAGCCCGGCCCGGTAACGCAGTCAAGCCCGGCACTCAGGTGCCGGGCTATTTTGTGCCTGTGTTTGATTGCGGCGCCTTCGGCGCCGCGTGTTCGCGGCCCCCTGGTGTCTCGCGGCCACGAACGGTCGCTCGTAAGACTCGCTCCGTCGTGGTCATCTATGCACGGGCTGAATCTTATTGTTTACCAGTCGAGTTCGTGATTGTCTCAGCGCCCCGAGCGACGACCCAGCGGGACCCGTAGCACCGCATCCGTACCGATGTCGGCGCCTGGGTGTAAACCGATGGAGCCGCCGAGTTCGGCGGTGACCAGGGTGCGCACGATCTGCAGGCCGAGGCGGTCGGAGGATTCCAGGCTGAAACCCGGCGGCAGGCCGCGGCCGTCATCGCTGATGATCACGTCCAGCCAGCGCGCCGAACGCTCGGAACGGATTGTCACCGTGCCGTTTTCGCCGGAATCGAAGGCGTGCTCGATGGCGTTCTGCACCAGTTCGGTGAGCACCATCACCAGCGGGGTGGCGCGTTCGGCGGAGAACACGCCGAGCGAACCAGCCCGGCGCACTTTGATTCTCGCGGTGTGCACGGTCGCGACATCGGCCATGATCGGCAGCAGCCGGTCCACCACCTCGTCGAGATCGACCTCTTCGTCCACCGACATCGACAGCATCTCGTGCACCGAGGCGATCGAGGTGACCCGGCGCACCGATTCGGTCAGTGCGACCTGCGCCTCCTCGTTCTCGGTCCGGCGCGCCTGCAACCGCAGCAGCGCGGCGACGGTCTGCAGATTGTTCTTCACCCGGTGGTGGATCTCCCGGATGGTCGCGTCCTTGCTGAGCAGCGCGCGGTCGCGGCGCTTGACCTCGGTGACGTCACGGACCAGCACCGCGGCCCCGGCCAGTTCCCCGTGCGGGCGCAGCACCAGGGTGCGCAGCAGCACGGTGGCACCACGCGCCTCGACCTCCATGCGCCGCCCGGTGCGTCCCGCCAGGGCGGCCTGGATGTCGCCGACAACCTCCTGGGCGTCGAACGGATCGGTGATCAGTGACCGGGTGGTGACGGCCAGATCCTGACCGGCCAGATCCGACTGCAAACCCATCCGGTGATAGGCCGACAGCGCGTTGGGGCTGGCGTAGACGACGATGCCCTCGGTATCCAGCCGGATGAAGCCGTCGCCCGCGCGCGGACTCGAATGCGTTGCGGCGCGGTCCTCGGTGGTCGGGAAGGTGCCGTCGGCGATCATCTGGCACAGATCGTCGGCGCAGGCGACATAGGCGATCTCCAGCGTGCTACGCACCCGCGAGCGCTGCAGATCGGTATCGCGGCTGAGCACCGCGATGACATCGTCGCCGCAGCGCACCGGAATGGCCTCGCGGATGGCGTGCACCGGATGCGGATGGTAGACGCCCTCGGCCTCGACATCGCTGTCCGCGCGCACGACCTTGCCGGTCATCAGGGCGTCGAAAACCTGCGGATGATCGGTCTGCGAGGTGGTTCTGCCGACCCGATCCTCCGGATGGACGGTGGGCGCGGTCGTCGGGCGACACTGTGCGACGCAGACGATGTCGGCGCCGTCGGCGATCGGTCCCGCACCGACCCACAGCAGCAGATCCGCGAAGGACAGATCGGCGAGCAGCTGCCAATCGCCGACCACCCGCTGCAGATGGTCCACGGCGACGCCGGGTAGGTCGGTGTGTTCGGCCAGTAGCTCACTGAGTGTCGCCATTTTCGATCTACCCGCTTCAGAAGTTAAGAGATGACGGCGATCAGGTGCCCGGCCTTGATCGCATCGCCCTCTTTGACGCCGATCGAGGTCACCGTGCCACCGCTCTCGGCGAGCACCGGGATCTCCATTTTCATCGACTCGAGGATCACCAGCGTGTCGCCCTCGTGTACCTCGTCACCCTCGGCAACGACAACCTGCTGCACGACCGATACCAGCTCCGAGAGCACTTCCTCCGCCATGACACCCCATCCACTCGTTCGCCCGTATCCGCTGAAGCTACAGCCAACCACACATGAAACAATGGCCTTCAATCAGAAGGGAGACTACCTATGGGTAAGCGTGGTCGTAAGAAGCGCAGCCGCAAGGGAAGCGCGGCCAACCACGGCAAGCGTCCTAACGCCTGAGCCGTAACAGACGAAAAACACCGAGGGCCAAGATCTTCCGTAAGGCACTCGGTGTTTTTTCTGTGTCCGGAACTACTCGGTGGTCTCGACCCGCGTGACCGTGACGGATCGGCGGATCTCCAGGCTCAGCCGATCGCGCAGCGAATCCGGTGCCCGGTCGCCACCGCACTTGCGGCTCAGCAGGCTCTTGACCTTCTCCTCGATGCCGTAGGCCTCGATGCACGGTGAGCAGTGATCCATGTGGTGCTGCAGCCGCGCCCGGGTGGCATCGTCACATTCACCGTCGAGCATGAGCCAGACGTCGGCGAGCACAGCCGTGCAGTCCAACTCCATATCGGGGTCACGCTCCGTACTCACTGCTTGACCTCCTGGCGTTCCGCGCCGTTGCGGTTGAATCCACGTTCGCGCGCCACATCGGCGAGCAAACCTTTGAGCTGCTTGCGGCCCCGATGCAGCCGGGACATCACCGTACCGATGGGAGTGCCCATGATGTCGGCGATTTCCTTATATGGGAAACCCTCGACATCCGCGTAGTACACCGCCATCCGGAATTCCTCCGGCAGCTCCTGCAGTGCGGCCTTGATGTCGTCGTCCGGCAGCGCGTCCAGCGCCTCCACCTCGGCCGAACGCAGCCCGGTCGAAGTGTGCTCGGCGGTGGCGGCGAGCTGCCAGTCGGTGATCTCGTCGGTCGGATACTGCGCGGGCTGGCGCTGCTTCTTGCGGTAGGAGTTGATGTAGGTGTTGGTCAGGATCCGGTAGAGCCAGGCACGCAGATTGGTGCCCTCCTTGAAGGATTTGAAGCCCTGGAACGCCTTGACGTAGGTCTCCTGCACCAAATCCTCGGCATCGGCCGGATTCCGGGTCATGCGCAGCGCGGCACCGTAGAGCTGGTCGAGCAACGGGAGCGCATCGCGCTCGAATCGCTGCACCAGCTCGGTATCGTCGACCGCGGCGCCGACCGCACCGTCGGTCACCACGTCATCGTCGCTCGTCACACCAATCCCTTCGATCGCCGTACCTGCCAAATCTACAGGCGCGGCCGGATCGAGTGAGAACTGAGCGTCCCTCAGCGACGTCACGGGGCGTTCGTCGAGCAGAACCGGCACCGACCTCTCCTTCACGTCCTACAGCCGCCGTACGGCTTTCGTATCGCATGCAACATGTCCGCGCTCGACTGTGTTCCCGTAGCGAACTGCCCGCACCGAAAACGCCTTGCCGACCGCCATTAGGGTGACCGGCATGGCAGGAGCCTCGACCCCGGCGATCCGCACACTGACCAAGGCCGGTGTGGCCCACCGCGTGCACGCGTACAAGCACGATCCGCGCGCCGACTCATACGGCCTCGAGGCGGTCGACGCACTCGCCGCCGAGGTCGGGGTAACGGCGGCGCAGATCTTCAAGACACTGGTGATCGAATTGTCGACCGGCGCGCTCGCGGTCGCGGTGCTGCCGGTGCCGAATACCTTGTCGCTCAAGGCGGCCGCCGCGGCGCTCGGTGCGCCCAAGGCCGTCATGGCGGATAAGGCGAAGGCCGAGCGAATCACCGGTTACGTACTCGGCGGCATCTCCCCGCTCGGCCAGCGCAAGCTGCTGCCCACCGTGGTCGATGCCTCGGCATTGGCCTGGGACCGCATGCTTTGCAGCGCGGGACGGCGCGGACTCGAGATCGAATTGGCACCGGCGGACCTGGTCCGGCTCACCGATGCAGTAACCACACCAGTCACATCCGTATAAATCCGCACCACGCCAGCAATATTTGTGCGTTACTGAACAGGCCCAGATCGTCCGACTCGAGGATGTGATGCGAAATGTCCGCGCGCCAGCGATTGTGCAGCACCGTGATCGTCACTCTGTTCGGAGTTCTCCTGCTCACCAACGGCCCGGTCGCGCTGCTAGCGCCCACGGCCACCGCCGCACCCGGCAGCCCCCTGGTGATCGACGTCAACGACTTCCCGTTCGACGAGCATGTCGTTGACGACGGGCCGAAGAAGAACAACACCCCGCCGAAGGATGAGAAGGCCGACAAGGCCGAGAAGTTGGGCGGCGGCGTCGCCGGCAAGGTCATCGACCTGGGCGGCGGCGTCGCTCGCAAGGTCATCGACTTGGGCGGTGGTATAGCCAAGTGCGCGCTGAATATCGTGACGGACAGCGTGAAGTGCCAACTCTGAGTCATCCCACAACGGGCCGGGCGATCACAGCAAGCTGATCTGCCCGGCCTTTTCCGTACCGGCCCGAGAGTCCAACGGCGCCAACAGCTCCGGACCGTTATTGCGCACGCTGTTGACCAGCGACGAGACCGGCCGCGCCACAATGCCCGCCACCGATTCGGCGCTCGGCGTCTCCAGCAGAGTGGCCGGCGCCGGATGATCCGGATCCAGCCAGGCCGCCCAATTCTCCTGCGGCATCGGCAGCGGCATCCGATCGTGGATGCGGGTGAGCTCGCCGACGGCATCGGTAGTCAGGATGGTGCACGACAGCAGCGATTCGCTCTGCTGCTGCGAACGGTCCCGCCATACCGACCACAATCCGGCCATATACAGCCGTGAGCCATCGGCATTCGCCATGAAGTACGGATGTTTCGCGACCTTGCCCTTGGCCCCGGTATCCGGTTCGACCAACCACTCGTACCAGCCGTCCATCGGAACCAGACAGCGGCGATACTTCACCGCATCGCGGAACGATGGCGTGGTCGCGGCCTTATCGGCGCGGGCATTGAACAGCGGTTTGCCTTTGACCGGCACGCCGGGTTCGGCGGCCTTGGTCCAGACCGGGATCAGGCCCCAGCGCATCCGCCGGACGCGCAACTTGGGGTCGTCGTCCGGGTGGCCGTGCTCATGGCGCTCCACCACGGTCAGTACCTGGGTGGTCGGCGCGACGTTGTAGTTGGCGGAACCGCCGTTGTCCGCGGTCGGCGTCTCGTCGATGGCGTCCAGTTCGGCGGCGAGCCGACCGGGATCGGTAGTTGTCGCATATCTGCCGCACATATGTCGATACTTGCACGCGGTGCCGACAGACTCGGGAAGAATTGATGGGAGGGGTGACCTGGTGAGAGTTGTGGCATAGCATCATCTCAGAGAATGGTCGTTAACTTATCTCGGCAAGAGGAGAGACCAACCGTGACAACCATCGAGACCACCCCAACGGCGCCGGAGACGGCGCTGACATCGGTCGATCCGGCCACCGGAGAGGTCATCGCCACCCATACCATCGCGGATGCGGACGCGGTGCGCGCCGCCGTCGCCAAGGCCCGTACCGCCGCGGCCACCTGGGGCGGGCTGAGCTTCGACGAGCGGCGCAAACATCTGCTGCGCTGGTCGAGCCAATTGGTCGCGGACTCCGCGGAGTTCACCGCGCTCATCCACAAGGAGAACGGCAAACCCCTCGACGACGCGTTCCTGGAGTTGATGCTCGCGCTCGAGCACATCGCCTGGGCGGCCAAGAACGCCAAGAAGGTGCTGTCGCCGAAGAAGGTCTTCCCCGGCGCGTTGATGGCGAATTTCTCCGCGCGATTGGAACAGCGCCCGCTGGGTGTCGTCGGCGTGATCGGCCCGTGGAACTATCCGGTCTACACCCCGAACGGCTCCATCGCCTACGCACTGGCCGCGGGCAATTCCGTGGTCTTCAAGCCGAGCGAATTCTCCACCGGCATCGGCAATTTCCTCTCCGATGCGTTCAAGAAGGCCAATCCGGAGCTGCCCGAAGGCGTCTTCGAGACCGTCAATGGTTACGGCGCGACCGGCGCGGCGCTGGTTCAGGCCGGGGTGGACAAGATCGCGTTCACCGGCTCCACCGCGACCGGCAAGAAGATCATGGCCGCGGCCGCCGAATCGCTGACCCCGGTGCTGCTGGAGTGCGGCGGTAAGGATGCGGTGATCGTCGCGAGCGATGCCGATGTGAAGGCCGCGGCCGATGCGGTCGCCTGGGGCGCCACCGCCAATAGTGGCCAGACCTGCGCCGGTGTGGAGCGGGTCTATGTGGACCGCTCGGTGCGCGACGACTTCGTCGCCGAGGTCGAGCGCATTCTGAAGGACATCAAGCCGGGCTCGGACGCCGATGCTTCCTACGGTCCGATGACCATGCCCAGCCAGATCGATATCGTGCGTCGCCATATCGATGACGCGCTGAAGAATGGCGGCACCGCGGTGCTCGGCGGGCCGGAGTCGGTCAAGGGTCCGTTCATCGAGCCGGTCGTACTCGTCGATGTGGACGAGAACTCCGAGGCCGTGGCCGAGGAGACCTTCGGCCCGACCGTCACCATTCGGACGGTGGACGGCGTCGACGAGGCGGTCGAGCTGGCGAACAGGTCCAAGTACGGGCTGTCCTCGGCGGTCTACTCGAAGAAGAACGGCCTGGAGATCGCGCGCAGGCTGCGTGTCGGCGCGACCTCGGTGAACTCCGTCCTCGCCTTCGCCGCCATCGCGGGCCTGCCCTTCGGCGGTGTCGGCGATTCCGGAATCGGGCGCATCCACGGCGAGCCCGGCCTGCGCGAATTCGCCCGGCCGCATTCGATCGCAGTGCAGCGCTTCGCGATTCCCGGCATGGCACTGCTCAGCTACTCCCGGACCCAGTCCACCATGAAGCTGCTGCGACGCCTGGTCCCGATCCTGCACGGACGCCACAAGTAACCCGCCGCGACCACGCCCGCTCGTTCACCGCCTATGAGCGATCGAGCGGGCGTGCCGGCGAATAGGCGTAATGAAGCCGCTCGGCAGCAATAATCACCACACCCGTCGATTTGCGACCGCACACCCGAGGTCGTCACTACCCGCGTGCGATCGAGCGGTGCGGGTGGCGAAGAAGCGTGTGCGGCCGATCGGCAATCACCACACCTCGATTCGCGACGACACACACACTCCAGGTCGTCACGACAGATGCGCGACCGGAGGGTGCGGTGGCGAATGAGCATGTGTAATGCGGTTGTGCGAGGCGGGTGTGGCTGATGGGGCGCGCGATTTCGGGGGCAGTTCGGTGACCGCCCGTGTGTCCGGGTTCGCGATGGGTGAAGATGGACAGGTGAGTTTCTGGCCAGCGCCCCATGTCGATGTCCCCGTGCACGCGACCGTGACCCTGCCCGGATCGAAATCGATCACGAACCGGGCACTGATCCTGGCCGCACTCGCCGAGGGTCCGTCGACCATTTCCGGCGCGCTGCGCAGCCGCGATACCGAACTCATGATCGGCGCCCTGCGCGCATTGGGCGCCCGCATCGAGGGCGACGCCGAAACGCTGACCGTGACACCCGCGCCGCTGCACGGCGGCACCGTCGACTGCGGCCTCGCAGGCACCGTCATGCGCTTCCTGCCCCCGGTAGCGGCCCTGGCCACCGGCGATGTCGCCTTCGACGGTGACGAGCAAGCCCGGGTTCGCCCACTCGGCACCATCCTGGAAGCACTGCGCCGGATCGGCGCGGAAATCGAGGGCGACGCACTGCCGTTCACAGTGCACGGCAAGGGTGCGCTGCGCGGGGGCGCGGTCACCATCGATGCCTCCGGATCCTCTCAGTTCGTCTCCGGACTGCTGCTGTCGGCGGCCCGGTTCGATGAGGGCATCGTGGTGCACCACGACGGCAAGGCACTGCCCTCGATGCCGCATATCGAGATGACGGTGGAGATGCTGCGGCGCGCCGAGGTCGCCGTCGATGCCCCCGCCGACAGCCGCAAGGCCCAGACCTGGACCGTCGCACCCGGCCCGATCCGCGCGGTGAATTGGGATGTGGAGCCCGATCTGTCCAATGCGACGCCCTTCCTTGCGGCGGCCGCAGTCACCGGCGGCGAGGTCCGCATCCCGCACTGGCCGCGCCTGACCACCCAGCCCGGTGACGTGATCCGGGAGATCCTGGTGCGCATGGGCGCCGAGGTAACCCGCTTCGACGGTGTGCTGACCGTGCACGGCCCGGAGCGCCTGGCCGGTATCGATATCGATCTGCACGATGTCGGCGAGTTGACCCCGACCGTGGCCGCCCTTGCGGCGCTCGCGGATTCGCCGTCCTGGCTGCGCGGTATCGCGCATCTGCGCGGTCACGAGACCGATCGGCTCGCGGCCCTGTCCACCGAGATCAACCGGCTCGGCGGCAATGTCACCGAGACCGACGACGGACTCGAGATCACCCCGGCCCCGCTGCACGGCGGCCGCTGGCATTCCTATGCCGACCACCGAATGGCAACGGCCGGTGCGATTCTCGGACTCCGGGTGCCCGGCGTGGAAATCGAGGATATCGGCACCACGGCCAAGACGCTGCCCGGATTCGTCGGCCTGTGGGAACAGATGCTCGATCCCACGCTCTCGGATCAGGGAGCGGCCCGCTGAGAAAGCGCGAGTACGACGAGTCGGATGTCCGGGTGCGCCCGGGCAAATCCTCTCGTCCACGCACGAAAACCCGTCCGCAGCACAATGATGCGGAATCGGCCATGGTCGTCTCGGTGGACCGCGGCCGCTGGGGTTGCGTGCTCGGCGGCGATCCGGCCAAGCTGATCGTCGCCATGCGGGCCAGGGAACTGGGCCGCACCCCGATCGTCGTCGGCGATCAGGTCGACGTGGTCGGCGATCTGTCCGGCAAACCCGATACCCTGGCCCGCATCGTCCGCGTCGGGGAACGTCGAACCGTCCTGCGCCGCACCGCCGATGACACCGATCCCTTCGAACGGATCGTCGTCGGCAATGCCGAACAGCTGTTCATCGTGGTCGCCCTCGCCGATCCGCCGCCGCGCACCGGTTTCGTCGAACGTGCCATGGTCGCCGCGTATGCCGGTGGACTGCAACCGATTCTGTGTTTGACCAAACACGATCTGGCCGCCGAATCCGAATTCGCCGCCGCCTTCGACGATCTCGACCTCACCATCATCTACGGCGGCATCGACGACCCGAGCGAACCGGTCCTCGATCTGCTCACCGACCGACTCACCGCCTTCATCGGCCACTCCGGCGTCGGCAAATCGACGCTGGTGAATCGCCTTGTACCCGATGCGGATCGGGCGGTCGGCGAAGTCTCCGGCGTGGGCAAGGGCAAACACACCTCAACCCAATCGGTCGCCCTACCGCTCCCCAACGGCGGCTGGGTCATCGACACACCCGGTGTCCGTTCCTTCGGACTGGCTCACATCACGCCCGACGATGTCATCGCCGCCTTCACCGATCTGGCCGCCGCCATCGAGGATTGTCCCCGCGGCTGCACCCATCTCGGTCCCCCAGCGGATCCGGAATGCGCGCTGGATACCTTGCCCGGCAAGGAACGCCGCGTCGCCGCGATCCGTCTCCTGCTGACCGCGCTGAACTCCAACGAATCCTGGTAGTCAGTGCCCGTCGGCCTGTTCAGGCGCGAAGGGCCATTCCTCGAATCGGTCGCAGCGACCGTCGGAGTCGAACCGCAATACCCACAGATCCCGCCAGCGCGACAACGTATCCCACCGATACTCCACGCTCACCCGCACCACGGCGGTCGAATCCTGCACCGCGACAACCTCGGCCGCCATCGTGAACGCCTCATCCGGCCCACTGCGCTCGGCCTCCCAGAACACCTCGAGCGGTTCGAGACCGACAATCGGTTCCGCCCATGGCGACACCAGGTACTCGACGTCGCGGGTGAACAGCTCCCCGAGCATCGCGGTACCCGGCGCACGCCAGGCCCGTTCATAACCACCGACCCATTTCTGCACAGCGTCCCGGTCCACGCCTCGTAAGCTACTCCGCCGCACCACCCCTCGTGGGTGTTAGCGACTGCTTGCAGGTCGCTCGAAAGAGTCCGCTTCACCGACGACGAAGGCGCCCACGGACTCGAGTCCATGGGCGCCTTCGTGATCGATCAGTGCCGACGCCGCGACTTCGGTGCGCGCTTCGGCTTGGCCTGCGCGCGGGCCGCCTCGCGGCGCTCACGGCGAGTGCTGCCGTCGCCGTACTCCTCGGCATCACTGTGCACCGCCGCGTGGCCGCCCTCGTCCGGACCCGAGTAGTGGAAGCCGTTGTTGGCCCGGGAATCGCTGATCCCCTTGGCGCGCAACGCCGCCGGCGCGCCATTGCCGACCGGCGCCTCCTGGGTGGGCAGTGGGCGCGGCGCGGTGGCGCCGACCGGCGAGCGCAGGCCCGGCTCGACCGCGACGCCCTCGGGCTGCGGCTGCTGCACCTCGACCTGCAGGTTGAACAGGAAGCCGACCGACTCCTCCTTCAGGCCCTCGAGCATCGCGGCGAACATATCGAAGCCCTCGCGCTGGTATTCGACCAACGGATCGCGCTGGGCCATGGCACGCAGGCCGATGCCCTCCTTGAGGTAATCCATCTCGTAGAGGTGCTCGCGCCACTTGCGGTCCAGCACCGAAAGCAGCACCTGGCGTTCGAGATTGCGCATCGAGCCGTCGCCGGCCAGACCGTCGATCTGCTGTTCGCGCTTCTCGTAGGCGTCGTGCGCGTCATCGAGCAGCGATTCGACCAGTTCGTCCTTGGTCAGATCGCCCGCCTCGCCGACACCGGTCTCACCGGTCAGCTCCTTGTAGTCCAGGCTCACCGGGTACAGCGTCTTCAGCGCGGTCCACAACTTGTCCAGATCCCAGTCCTCGACGTAGCCCTCGGCGGTGGCGCCGTCCACATAGGCGGTGACCACGTCGGTGATCATCTCCTGGACCTGGCCCTCCATATCCTCGCCGCGCAGGATCCGGTTGCGCTCGCCGTAGATGACGGTGCGCTGCTGGTTCATCACCTCGTCGTACTTGAGCACGTTCTTGCGGATCTCGAAGTTCTGCTGCTCGACCTGGGTCTGCGCACTCTTGATGGCCTTGGACACCATCTTCGCCTCGATCGGCACATCGTCGGGCAGGTTGAGCCTGGTCATGATGGCCTCGAGCGCGGCGCCGTTGAAGCGCCGCATCAACTCGTCACCGAGCGACAGATAGAACCGGGACTCACCCGGATCACCCTGACGGCCGGAACGACCACGCAGCTGGTTATCGATACGCCGCGATTCGTGCCGCTCGGTGCCGAGCACGTACAGACCACCCGCATCGCGCACCAGGTCGGCGTCCTCGGCGGTCTGCTCCTTGACCCGCTCCAGCGTCGGCAACCAGGCGGCCTGGTACTCCTCCGGTGTCTCCACCGGATCCAGCCCCTCTTTGCGCAGGATGATGTCGGTGATGATGTCCGGGTTACCGCCGAGCACGACGTCGGTACCACGACCGGCCATATTCGTCGCGACCGTGACCGCGCCCGGCCGACCGGCCTCGGCGATGATCTCGGCTTCCTTCTCGTGGAACTTCGCGTTCAGCACGTTGTGCGCGATGCCGCGCTTGGTGAACTGCTTGGACAGGTACTCCGAACGCTCGACGCTGGTGGTACCGATCAGCACCGGCTGGCCCTTCTCGTGCCGTTCGGTGACATCGTCGACCACGGCCGCGAATTTGGCCTCTTCGGTCTTGTAGATCAGATCGGACTGGTCCGCGCGGATCATCGGCTTATTCGTCGGGATCGGGACCACGCCGAGGCTGTAGATCTGGTGCAGCTCGGCGGCCTCGGTCTCGGCGGTACCGGTCATACCCGAGAGCTTGTCGTAGAGGCGGAAGTAGTTCTGCAGCGTGATCGTGGCGAGGGTCTGGTTCTCCGGCTGGATCTCGACGCCTTCCTTGGCCTCGATCGCCTGGTGCATGCCCTCGTTGTAACGACGCCCGACCAGGATGCGGCCGGTGAATTCGTCGACGATGATGACCTCGCCGTCGCGGACGATGTAGTCCTTGTCCCGGTGGTAGAGCTCCTTCGCCTTGATGGCGTTGTTCAGGTAGCTGACCAGCGGCGAGTTGGCCGCCTCGTAGAGGTTGTCGATGCCGAGCTGATCCTCGACGAACTCCACACCCGCTTCGTGCACACCGATGGTGCGCTTCTTGATGTCGACCTCGTAGTGCAGGTCCTTCTTCAACAGCGGTGCGATGCGGGCGAATTCGGCGTACCACTTCGAGGAGGCGTCGGCCGGACCCGAGATGATCAGCGGGGTGCGGGCCTCGTCGATGAGGATGGAGTCGACCTCGTCGACCACGGCGAAGTTGTGCCCGCGCTGGACCAGATCGTCCAGCGAGTGGGTCATATTGTCGCGCAGGTAGTCGAAGCCGAACTCATTGTTGGTGCCGTAGGTGATGTCGGCGTTGTAGGCCACCCGCCGCTCGGCCGGTGTCATACCGGACAGGATCACGCCGACCTCGAGGCCGAGGAAGCGGTGCACGCGGCCCATCCACTCCGCGTCGCGCTTGGCCAGGTAGTCGTTGACCGTGACCACGTGCACGCCGTCGCCCGAGATGGCGTTGAGGTAGGCCGGCAGCACACAGGTCAGGGTCTTGCCCTCACCGGTCTTCATCTCGGAGATGTTGCCGAGGTGCAGCGAGGCGCCACCCATCACCTGCACCTTGTAGTGCTTCTGGTTCAGCACCCGCCAGGATGCCTCGCGCGCCACCGCGAACGCCTCCAGGAGCAGATCGTCCAGCGTTTCGCCGTCCGCGTAGCGCTCCCTGAACTCGTCGGTCTTGGCACGCAACTCGTGGTCGGTGAGCTCCTCGAACTCGGGCCCGAGCGCGAGGACCTCATCCGCGAGGTGGGCGAGCCGCTTGACCGTGCGTCCCTCACCAATCCGTAGCAACCTCGTCAGTGTCAGCGCAGGCACGGGTCTCGTCAGTCCTCTGGTCGGTGTGTCAAATGTTCGGCCGTCACCCGGGGCGGGCAGTGTGCACATGGCCCCCGCCGAGCATGGCGGAATCCGCAGCACGCTTCATGGTAATGCGGCATCCATTTTAGGTGCCGATGACCAGCGACATAGCGGCGCATCCGCCGCTGCCGCCGAGGCGGCAGCCGTTTCTTCTCACCGTACCCGTGTGTCGGCGGTCGGAGCCGGTGGGAATCCGATGGACCGGAACCTGTTTCAGCATCGGTGTCATACGATGTAAGTCGTTCGTCGTTCCGAACGCCGCGAACCCTGTCTACCAGGGACGACCCATAATCCGACGGCATACGACGACACCAAGGGCAGCGCGGCTCAAAAGGCATCCGTTATACGGCACCCCGATTACTGTGATCGAATCGAGTTCCTCCGGTATCGAACCAAGGGAGCCTTCCACGGAACCTGGCGCGGGTAAAGGGTTGCGCGAATATCACTGGATATGCCACAGGGGGCAGAACGAACCGTTGTGGGCGACCACAATGGGCGATGAGACGGCTCGGGTGGGAGCCACATCGGAAGGAGCACCGGGCAGCGTGATCACGAGATTGACGCCGCAGGACACGTCGTTCTATCGGCTCGAGTCGAGCAGCAATCCGATCCATATCGGCTCTCTCGCGATCGTCCGAGGTACCGACTCCACACAGGGGGAAACGGCACTCGACTACGACGGACTGGTCGATCTGGTGGAGAGCAGGCTTTCCCTGGTCCCCCGCTACCGCAGGAAAGTGCGCGAGATCCCGTTCGCGCTCGGCCGCCCGGTCTGGGTCGAGGACAGCCATTTCGATATCACCTATCACATTCGCCGCTCCGCACTGCCCGCTCCGGGAACCGACTGTCAGCTGCACGATCTGGTGGCTCGGCTGGCGTCGCGACCGCTCGATCAGAGTCGCCCGCTGTGGGAGATGTATTTGATCGAGGGCCTGGCGCAGGGCCGGTCCGCGATCTTCACCAAAACCCACTCGGCGCTCGTCGATGGGGATACCGCGCTCGAGATCGGGCACGTCATCCTCGATACCAGCGCATCACCGCGCGGTATCGCCGATGACGCCTGGGTGGCGCCGCGCGAACCCAACGAGATGGAACTGCTGATCGGCGCGCTCACCCACCTGTCCGCGCAGCCGCGCGAGGCGCTCGAAGTGGCGCGCGACGCGAGCGCGCACGCGTTCTCGGTGGTCGAGGCCGCGGGCAAGGCGGTGGATTCGATGGTTTCGGCCGTGCGCGCGGCCACCGTCGGCGCTCCGGACAGCCCGCTCAACGCCAAGACCTCGCGCAACCGCCGCTTCGATGTGGTGCGCACGGATCTGGAGGACTACCGCAAGATCCGCAAGCGCTTCGAATGCTCGATCAACGATGCGATCCTGGCCGTCGTCACCGGGGCGCTGCGCAATTGGCTGCTCTCGCGCGGTGAGGCGCTCACCGAATCGACCGTGCTGCGCGCGGTGGTGCCCATGTCTGTCTATGTCGAAGGCATCGACGACCAGCTGAAACCGGCCAGCGAGGTCTCCTCGTTCCTCATCGATCTGCCGGTGGGCGAACCGAATCCGGTGATGCGCCTATCGCACATCTCCCACGCCACCGAGGCCAACAGCAAGCACCGGCGCGGCGTGCGGGCGCGCACCCTGGTGCACCTGGCCGGCTTCGCTCCGGCGAGCCTGCATGCGATGAGTGTGCGGGCGGCGAGTACGTTCGCAGAGCACACGTTCAATCTGGTGATCACCAACGCACCGGGTCCGCAGACCCCGATGTATATCGGCGGCGCGCGGATGCTGGAGATGTATCCGGTGTCGCCGCTGCTGCGCAACCAGGCCTCGAGCATCGGGATCACGTCCTATGACGGACGCGTCTTCTACGGACTCAACGCCGACCGCGACGCGATGGCCGATATCGGCGTGCTGGCCGCGTCGGTGCACGAGTCCATGGAGGAGATGCTCGGTGCCTGCGTCTGAGAACACCATGCGGGTCTATATCCCCGCCACCGTGCCGATGCTGCGTGAGCTCGTCGCGAACCGGGAACTGCGCCCGGTCGGCGGCACCGCCTTCGCGGTCACGCCGACACTGCGCGAGGCCTATGCCTCCGGTGACGACGAAGAATTGGCCGAGGTCGCGATGGCCGAGGCCGCACGGGCCTCGTTGCGCCTGCTCGCCGCCGAGCGTGAGGAGGCCACCGAGGCGTCCGACGACGAGGACGCCGACGCCGACGACCCCGCCACCACCTACCACAGCCCGGTCTATCGCCGCGCGGTCATCGCCGCCGATGTGACCGGTGCGAAGCTGCGCCCCGACCTCGACGACGCGGTGGTGCGGTTGGCCGGACCGATCGGTTACGACCGGATCGCCTCGGTGCACGTCGACCTGGCGGAGGCCGAACCCGAGGTGGCCAAGGCGGTCGATGTCGTCGATGCCGCCGACCTCGGCGATGCCGATGCCGAATTCGTGCTCGGTGATGCCGAAGACCATCAGCTGGCCTGGTACGCCGCCCAGGAGCTGCCGTTCCTGCTCGAATTGCTGTGAGCGAGCGGCAGCGAGTGAACCAAAAACACAGCGCGCTTCGGGGCACGGCGGAACCGAGCGCCAGCGAGGTGGAGCCGTGACGCGACGGCCTGCACATCCCGCACTAACCTACGATGCCGTAACCTAGCTGCGAGGCGGCTTCACCGGTCGCTACGACAGGGAGACGAACGGCGGCAATGGTCTTGAAAAAAGCGGCACTCTCGGTGCGCACGGTCCGGGAGTGGCTGGAGGCTCCGGCGGCGGAAGTCGCCGAACGCGGTGGACGGCTGAACGTACTGCGCGGCGCCGTCGCGCGCGTCACCACGCCACTGCTGCCCGACGACTATCTGCACCTGGCGAATCCACTGTGGTCGGCGCGTGAGCTGCGCGGCCGAATTGTCGAGGTGCGCAAGGAAACCGCCGATTCGGCCACCCTGGTCATCAAGCCGGGCTGGGGCTTCGACTGGAAGTACGAGCCGGGTCAATACATCGGCATCGGCATTCTGGTCGACGGCCGCTGGCACTGGCGCTCGTACTCGCTGACCTGCCCGCCCAATTGGACCGATCCGGAACATCGCGGCAAGCGCATGATCTCCATCGCGGTCAAGGCGATGCCCGAGGGTTTCCTGTCCAGCCACCTTGTCAGCGGTGTCGCCGCGGGCACGATCGTCCGGTTGGCCGCACCGCAGGGCGGTTTCGTGCTGCCGTCGCCGCCGCCGGAAAAGGTGCTGTTCCTCACCGCGGGCAGCGGTATCACCCCGGTCATGGCCATGCTGCGCGCGCTGGATCGCCGCGATGTGGTCACCGACGTGGTGCACGTGCACTCCGCGCGCACCCACGACGATGTGATGTTCGGCGTCGAGTTGCGCGATCTGCACGATCGGCACCCCAGCTTCTCCTCGCACCTGCACCTCACCGACGAGCAGGGCCGGTTCTCCCTCACGACACTGGACGAACACTTCCCGGATTGGCGCGAGCGCCAGACCTGGGCCTGCGGTCCGGCCGCCATGCTCGACGAGATCGAGCAGCACTGGCGCGAGGCGGGTATCAGCGACCGACTGCATGTCGAGCGTTTCGAAATCGAGCGCTCCGCCGTCGGTGAGGGCGGCACCGTGACCTTCGGTAAGACCGGCCGCACCGTTGAGGTCGACGGCGCGACCAGTCTGCTGGAGGCGGGCGAATCCGCCGGGGTGCAGATGCCGTTCGGCTGTCGGATGGGCATCTGCCAAACCTGTGTCGTCACATTGACGTCCGGACATGCCCGCGATCTGCGCAATGGGGACGAGCGCCGTGAGGGTGACAAGGTGCAGACCTGTATCTCGGCCGCGGCGGGCGACTGCGCCCTCGACGTCTGAGACAGCGACACTCGCAGACACACCGTCGAGGGATTTCGACAGGTACCCTCGAGGGACATCCAGTCAGGGAAAGGACCCCGGTGGCCATCACCGATATCAAGGCGTTCGCCCATCTCACGGCGGCCGACATCGAAACACTGGGGCAGGAACTCGATTCCATCCGGCGCTCCGTAGAACTGTCCCGCGGTGAACGTGACGCCAAGTACATCCGGCGCACCATCGCGGCACAGCGCGGCCTCGAAGTGCTCGCGCGCGGGGTGCTGTTCGGCAGCCGCAATCGGTGGGCCTGGCTGACCGGGACGGCGCTGCTTTCGGTCGCCAAGATCATCGAGAATATGGAGCTCGGGCACAACATCAGTCACGGGCAATGGGATTGGATGAACGATCCGGAAATTCACTCCAGCACTTGGGAGTGGGATATGACCGGGCCGTCGGCGCAGTGGCGGCGGGCGCACAACTACTCGCACCACACCTACACCAATGTGCTCGGCAAGGATGAGGATCTCGGCTTCGGCATCCTGCGGATGACCCGCGACGAGCAGTGGCGGCCGATCCATCTGATCCAACCGTTGGCCAACATCCTGCTCGCGGCCACCTTCGAATGGGGTATCGCGCTGCACGATTGGAGCATCGAGAAGGAGCTCTCCGGCGTGCCGCCCAAGGAGCTGATGTCGGAGCCGAACAAGGAGTTCGCCCGCAAGATCACCCGCCAGGTAGCCAAGGACTTCCTGTTCTACCCCGCGCTCACCGGACCGGCCTTCACGTCGACGCTCAAGGCGAACGCGACCGCCAACCTGGTGCGCAACCTGTGGGCCTACGCGGTGATCTTCTGCGGCCACTTCCCTGACGGCGCCGAGAAATTCACCATCGAGCAGCTCGAGGGCGAAACCAGCGGCGAATGGTATCTGCGCCAGATGCTCGGCAGCGCCAACTTCAAGGCCGGCCCCGCGATGGCCTTCATGAGCGGCAACCTCTGCTACCAGATCGAACATCACCTGTTCCCCGACCTGCCCAGCAACCGGTATCCGGAAATCGCCGAGCGCGTCCGCGAACTGTGCGACAAGTACGATCTGCCCTACACCACCGGCTCCCTCGGCAGGCAGTATCTGCTGGCCTTCCGGACCATCCACAAGCTCGCACTGCCGGACCGTTTCCTCAAGCGCACCGCCGATGACGCACCGGAGACCTCCTCGGAGCGCAAGTTCGCCGGCGTCTCGCTGCCCGCCATGCCGTCGATGCCGAATGCCGAGCGCTGGGCCGACAAGTGGAACGAGACGCACTGGCTGCCCGTCGACCCCGAGACCGGTAAGCGTCGCGGTCTGCGCTCGGCGCTCAACGAGGCCAAGGTGGTGCTGCGGGAGAAGGCGCGGCACGAGAAGGAAGTGCTGCGCGAGGCCAAGCTGGCGCTGCAGGAAAAGGCGCGTCAAGAGAAGGCGACATTGCAGCGAAAGGCCATGCGCGAGCGGGCGCTGCGCCGCATCCGCCGCCGGAAGTGAGATAGCACCCCCCAGCCACATTGGCAATGGGGGATTTGCCACACCTCGGAGACACTCCTCGCAACCTACGGTCTCGTAACTTACGGTACTGTAACCGCCATGGCGATCTCGGATGTCAAGGAATACGCGCACCTCACCGAAGCCGATGTGGAGGCACTCGGTGCGGAGTTCGACGCGATCCGGCGCGATATCGAGGCCTCGCGCGGTGCTCGGGACGCGCGGTATATCCGCAATGTCATCCGCCTGCAGCGTGCGCTCGAGATCAGCGGCCGCGCGGTGCTGTTCGCCAGTTTCCTGCCGCCCGCCTGGCTCGCCGGTGTGGCCCTGCTCAGCACGGCCAAGATCATCGAGAATATGGAGATCGGGCACAACGTCATGCACGGGCAGTGGGACTGGATGAACGATCCGGAAGTCCACTCCAGCACCTGGGAATGGGATAACACCGGCCCGTCCAAGCACTGGAAGCAGACGCACAACTACCTGCACCACAAGTACACCAATGTGCTCGGCATGGACGACGACATCGGCTACGGCCTGCTGCGCGTCACCCGGGATCAGCGGTGGAAGCCGTTCAATATCGGCAATCCGGCCTACAACCTGGTGCTGCAGCTGTTCTTCGAATACGGCGTCGCGGTCCAGCATCTGGAGCTGGGCAAGGTGCACCGGCTGAAGGAGGGCTCGCCGGAGCGGGCCGCATTCGAGGTCAAGCGCCGCGAGGTACTGGTCAAGATCGGCAAGCAGGTCGGCAAGGATTACCTCCTGTTCCCGCTGCTCACCGGCCCCGCCTTCGTCTCGACGCTCACCGCGAACCTGACCGCCAATATCATCCGCAATATCTGGACCAATGCGGTGATCTTCTGCGGCCACTTCCCGGACGGCGCCGAGAAATTCACCAAGGCCGATATAGACGGCGAATCCAAGGGCCAGTGGTACCTGCGCCAGATGCTGGGCAGCGCCAATATCTCCGGCGGTCCGGTCATGCACTTCATGACCGGCAATCTGAGCCACCAGATCGAACACCACCTGTTCCCCGATCTGCCGAGCAACCGCTACGCCGATATCGCGGTGCGGGTGCGCGCCCTGGCCGAGAAGTACGACCTGCCATACACCACCGGCTCGCTTCCGGTGCAGTACTTCAAGTCCTGGCGCACCATCCTGAAGCTGGCACTGCCGAACAAGTACCTGCGCGCGACCGCCGACGACGCCCCCGAGACCGCTTCGGAGCGCAAGTTCGACGGCGCCACCATGCCGAGCTTCGACCCGGCCACAGGTAAGCGTCGTGGCCTGCGCACGGCGCTGCAGGATGGGCGCCGACGGTTCGCCCGTCGGGCCGTTTCCGTCGCCTGACGCACGGTCACACCGAAGGCACCCACGGAAGTCCGTGGGTGCCTTCGCCTTTCGTTGGTCCGGCCATTCAGGGCGCGGCGGGCTCGTGGTATCGGCCCGGGTCTCGGCAGAAGCGCCGGTTGCGGCTGGTTGACTGAGGGCGTGTGTGCTGATGATCTGAGCGTTTACGAGGCGATCCGAATGCGGCGGGATGTACGGGCCGAGTTCACCGGTGACCTCGTCGACGATGCGACGCTGTGGCGGATGCTCGATGCCGCACATCGCGCACCCAGTGTCGGCAACTCGCAGCCGTGGGACTTCGTGGTGGTGCGCGAGCATGCGACGCTGCGGAAGTTCGCCGATCACGTCGCAGAGAAGCGGATCGAGTTCCGGGACGCACTGCCGCCGGATCGGGCGGCGACCTTCGACCCGATCAAGATCGAGGGCATTACCGAGAGCGGCACCGGCATCGTGGTCACCTACGACCACGAGCGCGGCGGCCCACAGGTCCTCGGCCGCGCCACCGTACCCGAAACCGGTATCTACTCGGCGGTTCTCGCCATCCAGAACCTCTGGCTGGCCGCCACCGCCGAGCAGATCGGCGTCGGCTGGGTCTCGTTCTACGACGCCGAATTCCTCACCGACCTGGTCGGCCTACCCGACGGCATCCGCCCCGTCGCCTGGCTGTGCGTCGGCCCGGTGCACGAATTCCAACGCGTACCCGACCTCGAACGCTTCGGCTGGCGCACCGGCCGCCCCCTGACCGACGCCGTCCACCAAGAAACCTTCCGCGCCTGAACCCGCGAAAGGGCTACTGCTGCAAAGGCTTTGACTACATCGCACTAGGCATAGCCGATGCGAGGCAATCACTGCTTTTGCGATAGCCGAGCGTTGACGCGACCGCATCCCGTCCGCCGCTGCGGAGCGGCGGGACGCTGGTACAGGCCGGTCAGACTCGCTCGAGTACCGCCGATGCGCCGATCCCGCCTGCGGCGCAGATGCCGAGCAGGGCGGCGTTCTTGCCGGATCGGGCCAATTCGTTGGCCATAGTGGTGACCATGCGCGCGCCGGTCGCGCCGAACGGATGTCCGAGCGAAACCGAACCGCCGTGCACATTGAGCTTGTCGATATCGACCTCGCCGACCGCGGTATCGCGATCGAGGCGGGTCTTGGCCCACTCGTCGCTGTTCAGTGCGGCGAGCACGGACAGCGTCTGGGCCGCGAACGCCTCGTGGATATCGACGAAATCGATATCGCCCAGCGACATTCCGGCCTTGTCGAGAGCGCGCGGCATGGAGATGGCCGGGCCGATCAGCACCTGATCGGTCGGGTCGACGCTGACGTAGCTCCAGGAGCGGAAGGCAGCCAGTGGACGGTAGCCGAGGGCGTACGCCCGCTCCTCACTCATCAGCAGCACCGCCGACGCGCCGTCGGTGAGTGGGCTGGCATTGCCCGCGGTCACGCTGCCGTCGCGGGCGAAGACCGGCTTCAGCTTCGCCAACTTCTCGACACTGGTATTCGCGCGCACCAGTCCGTCGCGCGTGACATCCGTGCCTTCGGGGGTGCGTACCCGCAGCACCTCGTCGTCGAAGCGGCCCGAATCGATGGCGGCGGCGGCCCGGTGGTGTGAGCGTGCGGCGAATTCGTCCTGATCCGCGCGGCTGATCCCGTGGATGCGGGCCATCTTCTCGGCCGACTCCCCCATCACCTCACCGGTGGTGCGTTCGGCGATTTTCGGTCGGCTCGGCAGCAGATCGGTGAAGGGCGCGAGCTGACGCGCGGCCGCGAGATAGTCCTTCGGCTTCGGCTTGCCCAGTGCCAGCGGCGCACCGGCGTGCACCAGCTTCTGGGGCAACTTCACCTCGGCATTGCTGGTCGAATCGCTGCCGCCGGCGATCATGATGTCGTATTCCCCGCGCTCGATGGCCGCCACCGCCGAGGTGATCGCCTGGAGTCCGGAGGCGCACGCCCGCGTCACCGTGTACCCCTCGCACCCAGGGTCGAGACCGAGATCCAACGCGATCTCCCGCGCGATATTCGGTGCGGCACTCGGCAGAATCACACCACCCCACACGATCGCCTGCACCTGCGCGCCGGGCATGCCGGTCCGCTCCAACAGCCCACGCACCGCGGCATCGGCCAGCGCGATCGAATCCATCCGCGTGTAGTCACCGAACGCCTTGACGAACGGCGTGCGCGCACCGGAAACGATGACGGCACGGCGAGCAGCACTGGTAGCCATGGGGATTTTCCTCCTCGAGAGATCTACCCCACAAACTTACTCGGAAGTAAGTTCGAGGTCCAGACCCGCGAGCGCCCGGCTCAGCGATCCCCTCCATTGCCGCTGAGCCGGGCATTCTCAACCGTCCCGCTGCGCCCGATTTCGCAAGCACACGGGTAACTCCTCGGGCACGCCCGAAAGCAGGCCCGGCACTCAACCGCCGGCCCGCGACGACACTGTCGGGGCAACCCCGCGCCCGGCAAAAGGTACAGGGAAGGCGGATGAGCGGCGCCTGTCCCGGCGAACGCCCCTGCTCGTCCCGGAACCCGCAAGGTCGACGTCGACACCACTCGGCGCGAGGAAACAGTAGCAATCTTTCCATTGGTTTTTCAAATCTTTTCTATGAAGTTGTCATTTCCACCAAGGAACCTCTAGCATGAGGCTCACTATGCAAAGCCCTTCGGAGCTGTCGCGACATAAGCGCTTCGGCCGAATCATCAAGGAACGCCGGGACGAACTCGGCCTCACCCAGATGCAGATCGGCGATCTGGGAGGGCCCTCGGCGCCGACGATCCGCAAGATCGAAGACGGCGATGCGACCATCAGCACGCACACGCTCAACAAACTCGATGCGCCGCTGCGCTGGCTGCCCGGCAGCGCGGCGCGTACCTATGCGGGCGGCGATCCGACCGCGCACGAGATCGCGGCGCGCACTCCGAGTACCGATGAGTCGATCGTCTCCGGACCCGATTCGGTCCGCTTCGAACTCTCCGATCTGACCGGACTGCTCGCCGCCGCCGGTCGACTCAACGATGCGGTCGAGCGCGGCCGGACCACCGAACCCCATGTGGTGGCGGCCATTTCGGATCTCAACGGAGTCGTCTCCCGACTGTCCGCGCGGTACGCCACCGCGATGCTGGAACGCAACGGCGGACCGGGCAAAACCCTGCACCCCTTGGTCGCGATGGCGTTCTCGCATCTACTCGACGTGCCCGCCGAGTCCAGCGACCCCGCCGACCTGGAGGAACGCCGCTATCGCCGCTGGCTGGCCGGACGCGCGGAGGATGTGGATGCCGGCACCGAGGGCCGCTTCCGCGCACGCTGGCTGGCAGCCAATCCCGGTGCGGCATCGATTCGAAACGGCAAGCAGTAGAGGGCAGTACAGATGACCGACGATGCGACGAGCCGAGCGCGACTGACGCTCAGCCACAAGGTGAATCGACTATTCGCGACCGTGCACCCGCGATCGGAGCCCGAGCGCACCACGGCCGCGGTGGCCGAACAGGTCGGTGCGCAACTGGGCCGCACCGTCCCGGAGGACCAGCTCGACCGGTTGCGGCGCGGCGAATTCGACTCGGCGCCGGTCGGATCCGAACTGCTCAGCGCCATCGCACAGTGCTTCGGCGTGAGCGCCGACTATCTGACCACCACGGGCGCGGCGGCGGCCGCGATCGATAGGGAACTCGAATTGCTCGCCACCATGCGCGATGCCAATGTCGCCAGCATCGCGCTGCGCGGATCCGATGTCGATCTCACCACGCTGACCGCGCTCATCCACCGCACGGATCAACCGGTCGAGCGACCGTAGACCGGGCAGTTTCCGAACAGTCGGTAGCATCGTCGGTTGCATGGGGCGGGACCGCAGCGCTGTAGGAGATTGCCGACGAATGCCCGGTATGGAGCACCGGTTCCGGGAAGTATCCCGGGACGTACCGATACCGTCCCCGTGGAATCTGACCGCATACCTCGATGCCGTCGCCGACCATCGCGGTCGCACCATCACCCTGCAACCGGTCGACACCGCATTGCTCGCGGGCACCGGCTGCGGCACCGGCAGCGGTCTGTGGATTGCCAAGCGCGACAGCGACATCATTGTCTACGGCGCCGACACCACCGAATGGCATGCCGAGCACATCATCGTCCACGAACTGGGTCATATGCTGCTCGGCCACGGACCGGAATCGGCGACCGAAACCCCCGCGCCACAACCGATGTCGGCCATCGCGGACCTACTGCCCTCGATTTCCCCGGAGTCCATCGCCTACGTGCTCGGGCGCAGCGATTACGCATCCGCCCGCGAACGCGATGCCGAAACCTTCGCCGACCTGGTCATGTTGCAGGCCATGCGCCCGCAGCGCCGAGATTCCGTGCTGCACAGAACCTTCTTCCGGGAACGGCTCCCCCGCCTCCCCGGACCTCAGGCCGAAGACTAAGTGCCACAACACTTACGTCGCGGACCGGTGGTCGAAGCCTGGCCAAGGTTTGGACGTACCCGATGAGTTACCCACGTGCTTGCGAAATCTGTCGTTACGCCGAGCAGGCGGACAGCGCAGTTCTCCGGGCATCCAACTCGCGCGCTGAATACCCGGAGAACAAGGGTGGCGACTGACTACGCGAGCCGGATCAGGCCGTAGTCGAATGCGTGGCGACGGTAGACGACGGACGGTCGGTCGGTCTCTTTGTCTTGGAAGAGGAAGAAGTCGTGCCCGACGAGCTCCATCTGGTAGAGGGCGTCGTCGACCGACATCGGGGTCGCGGAATGGACCTTGGTTCGGACGATATGGCCGGGGCCGGCCGCGTAATCCAGCGACTCCGTTTCGGGCCGACTGCGTTCGGCCTCGGGATGCTCGTGTGCGGTGGCGCCCTCCGCCTGTGCGAACAGTGAGTCATCGATCAGATCGGCGGTCGCCTCGGCCACCGAGACCGGGGTCTTGTCCCCGTAGTGGACGCGGCGGCGATCCTTGGTTCGACGCAGCCGGCTCTCCAGCTTCGCGGTCACCGATTCGAGGGCAGCGTAGAAGCTGTCCGCACATGCCTCCGCCCGGACGACCGGGCCCTTGCCGCGCGCAGTGATCTCGACGCGCTGGCAGGCCTTACGCTGACGACGATTGCGTTCGTGGAACAACTCCACATCGAAGATGAATATCGACGGATCGAAGCGTTCGACACGGGAGAGTTTCTCCGCGACGTAAATTCGGAAATGGTCGGGAACCTCCACATTGCGTCCCTTCACCACGACATCGCCGCGCGGCGCGCGAGGTCGGTCCGCTGTGGATTGCTCTGTCGCATCCAGGGTGCTGTCATCGAGCACCGAGGCCTGTGTTTCTTTCACAGCGAGGGCGTCTTTCACTGAAGGTCGTGAAGAAGTCGTCACGCGTACCTCCCGGATATGGCCGCACAGACCAGCGTGCGTGCGGCGGGATGAGCCGTGCCGATAGACAATCTCTCGGCACATGATGTCCGAGGCGCCACCTCCAAACTCCCGGTTCGGGTGTGTGATCGCGACGCTAGTACGTCAACGGGCGGTCCGCCACTGTTCACGCAAATTTCCCGGAGTCAAGCCGAACACGTCACCAGCACGGCACGTACCGGCACCCCGATCCGGTCGAGCGCGCGCACCGATTCGCAAGCCGTAGCGCCGGTCGTGAGCACATCGTCGACCAGTACGACCTCGGTATTCGCCGCGACTTCCGAGCCGGCTCCGGTACCTGGTCGGGCCATGATCCGACCGCGCAGATTGTGTTGCCGCTCACCGACTGTCAAGCCCACCGAATCGCGCACACCCCACCACACCCGCAACATCGGTATCACCCGGCTATCCGGCAGCCACCGCGCCGCCGCCCGCGTCGTGCGCACTACCGGATCTCCGCCGCGGCGGCGCGCGGACACTCGCCGACTCGGCGCCGGGATCAATACCAGCGGCCGCTGGTCATCGCGCAGTCGCGCCAGACCATCGGCAAGTGCCAGCCCCACCGGCTCGGCCAGATCGCGACGCCCGTGCTCCTTCGCCGCGAGCACCGCCCGCCGCGCCGGACCCGCATACGACGCGAGCGCCCAGCAAGGCACACCCGGATCGGCGCGCGGCCGCACCCGTATCGGTGGCCCGGCCAGGGTGGCCGCACAGTCCGCACACCAGCCCACACCCGCCACACCGCATCCGGCACAGGCCGTCGCCAGGATCAGATCCAACAGGGTCCGCATCGCCCGAGTCTGCGCCCACCCACCGACAGGTTCGCGAATATCGGTGGCGCAGTACTCGTTTCGGTGCCGACGATCAGCCGGGCAGTACCGGGACCGAGTTATCGCCGTTGAGACCGGGCACCTCACGCCAGAAGCGGTCGGAGGTCTGATCGCTGTACTGGAGTTGGAGCACCGCACGCGAATCTCCGACGTACTCGGCTTCCGGCGAGGCACTGACCACCCGAACGGGCGCGGTCAGATTCTGGCTGATCTGCGGGGTCGGCTGCGATCCGTCGATCGAAACAGTCGTCAGCGGATCGACATTGCCCTCCCGCGCGATGACGATTGTGTCCGCGGTGAGCCAGCTCAACGACACCGCCCGGGTGCTGAGTGTGAGTGCCAGCTGTATCGGCGAGGTGAGCGCGTACTTGCCGTCCGGGCGTCGTTCGACCACCGCCACATAGACCTTGCCGTCGGCGATGAGCGCCGCACGCACACCGGTGCGGGAGACCCGCAACTCGGTGATCGGCAGCCGCAGCGCCGATCCCTGCGCCGAGGCCACCAGGGCCGAGATGTCCACATCCTGTACCGAGACGTTTCCGGTGGCGCGATCGGTGACCGCGCGGATGACCCGTTCGCCATCGATCACGGCCCAGGCGGCGGTGCCGTCGGCATTCCAGGACGGTCGGCTGATGGTGGAACCCTCGGCGACCGGGAAGGCGTTGCCGCCGTAGCTGCCGACCATCAGCGTGCGCGGCGGCTCCGGCGGCGGACGTCCGGCATCGGCGACCGCGGCGACCAATTGACCATCCGGGGAGAGCGCGACCGACTGTAGATTGTTCACCGCGCCGAAGTAGCCGGGCGGTGTGATCATCCCGCCGTCGGTGACCTGCACCAGCGAGCCGTTGCGCAGCGCGTGCAGTCCGATCTGGTTGCGCGCGTAGACAGCTGGGCTCAGCTGTTCGACATCGGCGACCGACCAGCCGTTGGCGGCGAAGCGATCGTCGAACGGTTTGCCGTCGGCGAGCAGCATGTACGGTCCGAGGATTTCCGCACCCGCCAGTGTGAGGACCACCTGTCCGGCAAGAAGTTCTTTATCGCGCGGGGACAACCCGGAGGCACCGGCGAAATCGATGCGCACGCCGCCGAGCCCGACACCGACGTCGTTGTCGTCATTGTTCGGCTTGGTGATCGGGCCGCGCAGGGCCACCGGTGGGGCGAGTTCATTACGTACGACCGAGGCGAGCGCGGGCTGAGTTCCCTCGGCCAGCAGGCTGAGCAGGCGTTGGGCCAGCTGGTTCTTGGCCACCGAGATCCAGCGCAGATCGGGGACGGCGGTGGTGCCGGTCGGGTCGATGAAGTACAGGACGTAGCGCCGGTAGGACTTGGCGAAGGCGGTCTGCTCCATCACAACGCCGTCGGGCAGCTCATCGATGCGCCATTCGCCGTCGACCTTGGTCATTTCGATCTTGTTTTCCAAGGGCGCGTCGATGGCCCGATACGCGCCGTCGGCGGCCAGTTCGCCGACTTTGTGTGCCCGGATCACATAGGTCGCCTTATCGCCCGAACGCGATTCGCGCAGGGTATCGGCCCTGTCCACGATCAGCGTGCCCGCCTTGTCGTCCCACTGCGACGATGCCGACTGTGTCATGTACTGCCGTGCGGCCAGATGCCGGTTGGCCGGATCGGCGGTGGCCTGCAGGAAATCGCGGAGCAACAGGTCCGGATCGCGACCGCCGATGGGCGGCGGTGGACCGTCCGAGGTGGGCTGGCGATTGATGGTTCCGAGTGCCTGCGGTGCGGAGGATTCCGGCAGGCTCGCACATCCGGTGAGTACCAACAGCGCAGCTACGGCCGCCGCACCCAGCGCGGACAGCCGTAGCGTTGTGCGCCTCGGATACCAGCTACGCATCCTCATGACTGTACGTCCCCGCCGTCACCCGGCACGCTGTGCCCGGCCTGCTTCGGTTCGGTGGATTCGGTTTGCTCGGCCTCCGGTCCCGTGCCATTGGTGAGTCCGATCGAATCGACACCGTTCGAGTCGTTCGCGTCCGCTGCGTCGGTGTCCGTGGCTTCCGCGGCAGTTCCACTCGGGAGCGCTTCGCCACCGTTGGTCTCGACGCGGATCATCGGCAACTCGGTGACCGTGGCTCCGGGTTCCGACTCGTCGGTGGCCGGATCCTCGGCCGGTTCCGGATCGACCCGCGGCGCGGGTAATGCCTTGCGCAACACCGGTTCCAGCGGCAGCGGGCTCGCGCCCATCTTCTTGCCGCGCACCAGCGGCAGGGTGAGCCGGAAGCTCGCGCCGATACCGATCTCGCCCCACGCCTCGAGCTTGCCCTCGTGCAGATTCGCGTCCTCGACGCTGATCGACAGACCGAGTCCGGTGCCGCCGGAACGGCGCATCCGGGACGGGTCCGAACGCCAGAACCGGTTGAAGACCAACTTCTCCTCACCGGGCCGCAGGCCGACACCCTGATCGCGCACGATCACCGCGACCGCGTTGGCGTCCAGATCGCCGCGCATCCGGATCAGCACCGGCTTGCCCTCGCTGTGGTCGATCGCATTGGCCAGCAGATTGCGCAGCACCCGCTCCACCCGTCGCGGATCGACCTCGGCGACCAGCGGCTCCTCCGGCATATCGATGACCACCTCGACACCGGATTCCTTGGCCAGATGCCGCACGGTGGAGATCGCTGCCCGCGCGCACATCCGCACGTCGAGCGATTCGACCTGCAGTTCGGCCACACCGGCGTCGTGACGGCTGATCTCGAGCAGATCGTTGAGCAGACCCTCGAAGCGATCGAGTTCGGTCACCAGCAATTCCGAGCTGCGGGCCAGCGCCGGATCGAGATCGTCGCTGCTGCCGTGGATCAGGTCGGCCGCCATGCGGACGGTGGTCAGCGGGGTGCGCAGCTCGTGGCTGACATCGGAGGTGAAGCGACGCTGCAGATTTCCGAACTCCGCCAACTCGTTGATCTGGTTGGACAGACTCTCGGCCATCTCGTTGAAGGCCTGAGCCAGCCGCGCCATATCGTCCTCGCCGCGCACCAGCATGCGTTCCTTGAGCCTGCCGTCGGCGAAGCGGCCCGCGATCCGCGCGGCCGAGCGGATCGGCAGCACCACCTGCCGGGTGACCAGTGCGGTGATCGCGGCCAAGAGCACCAGCAGCACGACGCCGCCGATCAACATGGTGCCGCGCATCAGCGACAGACTGCGCTCCTCATTGGCCAGCGGGAAGATCAGATAGATCTGCAGCGTCGGAATCTCCGCGCTCGGGCTGCCGATGATCAGCGCCCGGCCGTGGTAGCCGTCCGGATCCGCGACCGTGGCGAACTGGTAGCTGACCTGGTTGCGCGCGACGAAGCGGCGCAGTTCCTCGGGCACCTCCTGGATCGGCCCGGTCGAGATCTGCTGCTGCGGGGTACCTCCGACAATGCTCAGCGCGGAATCGAAACTGCCTGCAACACCGGTGGATTGGCCGGTCCCGCCGCGGTTGGACAGCGCATTGCGGGCATCGATGAGCCGCTGCTGCTGGGTGCCGATATCGTGCACACCGGCCAGCTGGCTCTCCACCGTATTGCGGGCGCGATCCATCTCCTCGACCGCGCCGTTGATCTTCGCGTCGATCAGCCGATCGGTGATCTGACTGGTCAGCACCACGCCGAGGATCGTGATGACGATCAGCGACAGGGTGAGTGTGGACACGATGACGCGCAACTGCAGCGAACGCCGCCAGACATGGCCGAGTGCGCTACCGACTTCCTTGAGCCAGGCGACCACCGGCGCGAGGGACCGTTCGAGGCGCTGCACCACACCGGGCGAGGCGGTCGAACGATCCGCGTCGCCACCG
>NZ_BAGN01000187.1 GCF_000308835.1 Nocardia vinacea NBRC 16497
GGAAACGTATTCGCGGTCCCCGCATCTGTTCTCCGACCTCGGCATTCCGGAGGGTGTCACCGGCACCATCCGCAAGCCGAAGCCGGTCCACGACGAGGACGCCGAGGTTGTCGAGCGGCCCGCCCGTACGCCGCGCAAGCGCAATCGTCGCCGCACCCGCGCTGGTCAGCCGATCGACGGCGAAACCATCGGCACCGAAACCGACGAAGCCGAAACCGATACCGCCACAGCTCCACTCGACGATGCGACCGATGACGAGACGGCGGATAAGCCCGCGCGTCGCCGCCGTCGCCGCCGCAAGTCCGCCGGTGCGACCGAAGACGGCACCGAGAACGGCACCGAGTCGAAGGACAACGGGGACAATGGAAACGGCGTCACCGCCGAGTCGAACTCGGACAGCGATACCGATGACGCCGAAACCACCGATCAGCCCGCACGCCGTCGGCGGCGCCGTCGCAAGCCCGCGGGCGAAGGCGAAGCGACCGCGGCCACCGCTCCCGAGACGGTGACCGCCTCGGCATAGTTCGATACGCAGGCGCGTCTGTCATGGACAGGCGCGCCTGTGGCGTCTCGGCCGCGCCGACGCGTCACCGATGCACGGCCGCAGGCGAGCGGCAACGGGTGGCCGAACGTGGAAATACCGGCAGGTAAGCGCCATTGAACCCGTCTGCGGCCGTCATACGTCGGCGGATGTCCACGCGAGACCGATCGCATCCCCCGGGCGACACGTTGTAGTCTCGCAAACGTGCTCGCACCCGAGCGGCGAACGCGCGCCGACATCATCTCCGCAGTCGCGATCGCCGTGGTCGTGGTGATCGCGGCGGCGGTGGTGTGGGCGCGCAGTGATGCCAGGGGCACCGAATCGGTGACGGCGGAACATCCGGTTTCCACTCCCGCGGCCGCCGATCAGGTTCCGACGAGCTTGCGCGAGCTGTGGCATGCGCCGGACCCCGCAGCGAACCGGGCGCTGGTGGCCGCGGGCTCGGTCGTAACAGGCGCGGATGGCACGGTCACCGGACACGATCCGCGTACCGGTGCGGAAGTGTGGCACTACCGGCGTGACCTACCCCTGTGCGGCGTGGAGTCGCAGTTCGGCACGGTGATCGCGGTGTACAAGGATCAGCGCGGCTGCAGCCAGGCCACGCTGCTGGCCGGTGAGGACGGATCGCGCCGGACCGCGCGCAGCAGCTATATGGATCCGTCCGTGCAGCTATCGGTCGACGGCACCTATGTGCTGGCCCAGGGCCCGCGGCGGCTGGAGATGTGGCGCTCGGATCTGGTGCGCACCCTCGAATACGGTTACGTCGACGCACCCGTGAATGTGAAAACCCAACCGCGCAAGGGCTGCAAGCTGATCTCGTCGAGTTCGAGCTCCACCCGGCTCGCCGTCCTCGAACGCTGCCCCGAAGATCCGACCAACCGGCTGACCGTGCTCAATCCGGCGCCGAAGGACAATACGGTGCCCGAGGAGTACGGCTCGCATGTGCTCAACGGATCCGGTGCGGACTCTCCCGACGGGCGCGTAATCGCGGTGTCCGACAACCGAATCGTGCTGTACCTGCCGGGTACGCCCGCGACCGCGACCGCCG
>NZ_BAGN01000186.1 GCF_000308835.1 Nocardia vinacea NBRC 16497
TACCGGGCCAGGATCCTCGCTGTCGGACTGGTCGGCACCAGTCAGTTCACCGCACGGTACTGGCTGGAGGCGGATCGGCCGATTCCGAAGGAAGAGGCGGTCGACACCACCGTCGCGCTGGCATGGGGCGGTCTGTCACACGTGCCGCTGCATCCGATCCACTGATCGGCTATTGAGACAGCAGAGCCCCCGCACTCACCCGAGTGCGGGGGCTCTCGTCTGTTGCGTCGCGGTTCGGCTCAGACCGCCGCGAAGCCGACGCGACCGCCGGTGGCGGCGCCGATCTCGACGTAGGCGACCTTCGAGGCCTGGATCAGGAACTTGCGGCCCTTCTCGTCGGTGAGCGCGACGACGCCGCCCTCGCCGCCGCTCAGCGCACCGGACACCAGCGCCTCGACCTCGTCCGGGGTCTGCCCGCTGTTGATGACGAGCTCGCGCGGGCTATCCGAAATACCGATCTTGACCTCCACGGCCAACCTCCGAACCTAGAGTCCTGTGTGCTGTCGAAATCAAGGCTAATGCAGCACCCCGAAGCCGGTAGCACGCCCGCCTGCGCTCAGAGCGAACAAACGCTACTTGGGCTCGATGAGCTGGATTTCCAGCTCGATCTTGACGGTATCGCTGAGCATGCCGGGCAGCGGGCCCCCGACGCCGAAATCGGTGCGCTTGATGCTGCCGGTCGCGGAGAAGCCCGCATGCCGGTCGCCGGTTCCGGCGAATACCTGGACACCACCCCACTCGACATCGAGGGTGACCGGCTTGGTGATCCCGCCGAGCGTGGCCTCGCCCTCGACCTCGAACGATTCGGTGATCTGGACCGGCTCGACAGCACGGAAGCTCAGGGTGGGGCGGTTGGCGACATCGAGGAAGTCGGCGGTGCGGACGTGGTTGTCGCGATCGGCATTGCCGGTGTCGAAGGAGTCGAGGTAGATGGTGGCGCCGAGGGTGGCGAAACCGTTGTCGTCGACGACGAACTCGGTCTCGAACTTGTTGAAGCGGCCGCGGACCTTGGAGATGCCGAGGTGGCGGATGGTGAATTCGACCTGGGAATGCATCGCGTCCAGGGCCCAGGTGCCCGGAGTGAGTGTGGTGGTGGATTCAGCGGAAGATGTCATGCCATAGACCATGACCGGACCGTGGTCCGCTAGCCAGACCGCCGTTATCCTGGACCCGACAGGGCGCGGATAACCATCCCAGGACGGGGCACGATGAAACGTATGGCACCCAACCCCTTCGCGGAATACCTCATCGCACGCCGCGCCCAATTGCGGCCGACGGATGTGGGACTTCCCGAGGGCGGTCGCCGCCGCACCCCGGGTCTGCGCCGCGAAGAGGTCGCGGTGCGCGCCGGGGTGAGCGCCGACTATCTGGCCCGGCTCGAGCAGGGCCGCGACACCAATCCCTCGCCCGCGGTCATCGATGCGCTCGCGCAGGCCCTGCTGATCGAGGGTAAGGACCGACACCACTTCGGCTGGCTCGCCGTCACAACGACCAACGAATCCCGCTGCCCCATCACCGAAGCCGTCGAAGAGCATCCGACGCCAGCGATCGAGACCATCCTGCGCGCACTGCATCCCACTCCGGCCTTCGTGATCGGGCGGCGGCTCAACGTGCTCGGCTGGAATCCGGCCTGGGAGGACATCGCGAAACCCGTTGGACTGCTCGACAATCCAGAGGTCGTGAATCTGGCCTGGTTCACCTTCGCGCATTCACGCGCCAAGCACGTGCTGCGGAACTGGGACGAGGTGGCCGATATTTTCTCGGCCGCGCTACGGCGCGCGACGATCCGCTGGCCGGGCGAGGACCGCCTACTAGAGCTGATCGACGCGCTGCTCGCGCATCCGGAGTTCGAAAGCCGTTGGCAGCCACAGCATATCGACGACCTGGTCTCGGGCACGATGCGGTTCGACCATCCGGAGTACGGCCATATCGATATCCCGTTCGAGGCACTGAACGCCGATAAGGATCAGTGCATCGTCGTCTGGCTCACCGACCAGGCGCAGGCGCAATCGCCCGGCCTGCGACTGGTCCGCGCTGCCAACGAGTAATCAGATTCCCAGGACGGCCATGCGTTCGGCGTGGCTGGCCTGCATGCGCTCGAACAGCGCGGCGATGCCGTTGAGGTCACCGGTCGCGGCGAGCACCAGCTCGGTGAGTTCGTCGCGCTGGGCCATCACGTACTGCGCCTGGGTGATCGCCTCACCGAGCAGCCGCCGACCCCACAGCGTCAGCCGGTCGCGCTCGGAGCGGCTCGTCGCGACCGCGCGGCGCACCTCCTCCACCACGAATTCGGAGTGGCTGGTCTCGGCGAGCACATCCCGGACCACGGCGGAGACCTCGGGAGACAGGGCGCCGGCGATCTCGGTGTAGAAGTCGGCGGCGATACCGTCACCGACGTAGAACTTCACCATCGACTCGAGCCAGGTCGAGGGATCGGTGGAGTCGTGGTAGGCGTCCAGGGCGCGCACGAACGGCGCCATCGCGTCGAAGATATCCACACCGCGCTCGGCCAGCGCGGACTCCAGGGTTTCGAAGTGCCGCATCTCGGCGGCGGCCATCTTCGCGACGGCAACCTTGCCACGCAGCGTCGGCGACAGCTTGGCCTCCTCGGCCAGCCGGTAGAACGCGGAAATCTCACCGTAGGCGAGCACCGCGAACAGGTCGATCACGCCCGTATCGTCGGTGGAAATGGACGACCCGAACAACGAAACCCCTACCGCTGCAGATGACTGTGCTCCCATGTCGACACAGCCTAGTCCCGGTCTGTTACGTATCACCGTCATCCCAGTACATGTCGCGGTCATCCCAGGCGAACATCGGGGGCATGGTTGTTCAGGACAGCTCGGACAGGAACTTGTCGAGATAGGTCCACGTGGTGTCGCGGGCGGTTTCTCCGGTGAGGATGCCGAGGTGACTGCCGGGTGCGGTTTCGTAGCGAACGGACTGCGCGCCGGTGAGGATGCGCTGTCCGGCCGCCACCGCGGCGGCGGGGGTGATGACATCGGCTGGTCCGCCGACCAGCAGCACGGGCGCGGTCACGTCGGCCAATTCGATGCGGCGCTTGCCGAGTTTCACGACACCACGGCCGATGTCGTTGTTCAGGATCAGGCGACCCCACAGCTGGCCGTAGAAGCGGCCGGGATAGCCGGGCATCTCGGACATGAATCGGTCGATGGACTCCATCTTGGCCAGGGTTTCGGTACGGGCGATATTGCTCGCGACGAACCAGGGGCGGGTGAGTTCACGGTCCCATGCGGTGACCTTGTAGGCGATTCGGGTCAGCGTGGCCGGAATGCCGCCCACCGCACGCACCGCCGTCGAAGTGGCGATACCGCCGGTCAGCTTGGCCACCGCACGCACCTGCGGAATGCCGGTCATCTTGTCGTAGTCCAGCGGCGAGCCGACCGCCGTGATGGAGCGGATCGGCAGTTCGGGATGCGCGGCCGCGCTCAGCAGTGCGAGGGTGCCGCCGATGGACCAGCCGACCAGATCGACCGGACGGCCGTCGCGATCGGCGGAGGTGCGCAGGATCGACGCGGGCAGGATGTCGTCGATCCAGGCCTCGAAGCCCATCCGCCGGTCGGCGAAGGTGATCTCGCCGTAGTCGACGACGTAGGGCGCCCGGCCCGTCTCCAGCAGGAATCGGGCCAGGCTCTGATCCGGACGCAGATCGAAGCAGCTGGCGGGCGCGGCCAGCGGCGGCACCAGCAGCACCGCCGAATCCGTTGCGGCAGCGGCGGATCCGGTACCCTCGAAGCGACGCAGCTGCCGATGCGGTTCGTCCCACAGCACCGTCGACGGGGCGGGATCCGGCGCCTCGACGCCCTGGCCGAAGGTCAGCGCCCAGGCATTGCGCGCCGCGATGGTGACGGTGTCGGTGAAACTCACCTCAAGAATGTCTCACATCCCGTTACCGGCGGTAACAGGCAACTCCGATTTGTGAGCAACCGTGCACCGCTCAGCCCCGCGTCATGCCGATCGGATTGAGCGGCGGCACCACGCTCTCCTGAACACGCTTCGTCAACGGTTCGAGCAAGTAGGTCAGCTCGGCGATGGCGTCCTGCGACAACGCCGCCAATGCACCGTTCCAGGCGGCCTCGTCGGTGGCCGCCTCCACTCGTTCGAGCAATTCGGCGCCGGAGCCGGTCAACTCCGGACTGATCGGCTCCCCAACGATCAAACCCCTGGCACGCAACTCGTCGGCGATATCGGACCATTCCCGCTCCGACCAGCCGCGCGCGGGCCGCATCACCGATTCGGGCGACTTACCGGCCGCTACCTGCAGCACCAAAGCCTGCGACCCGGACAGACCGTGGGCCACCAAGGCCGCGACATGGCCGTCGCCGCGATGTTCGCGCAGGGTGGTCGTGAGCTGCCACAGCGCGGCCACCGGATCGGCGGACAGTGGCAATTCCGCATTCGCCGCATACAACGGGCGGCCGGTCGGATCGGCCGTGCGCGCCACCGGTTCGAGCAATTCGGCGGCACGGGCACAATCAGCACCACCGGCCCCTGCGCCGCGCAACAATCCGACCGAAAAGGCGAGCCTGGCCTGCAGACATGCCTCCGGCGTCGTCCGGGTCCAGGCGTCCGGCACCGCCTTGGCCACCGTGTCCGGATGGAATCCGGCAAAGGTCGCCAATACCGCGCCCACGCCAACCGCCCCCAACGGCGCGGCCCGGAACGCGAAGTAGGTCTGCCAGAATCCGCGCAGTCCGAGCGCAACTCCGGCCTGCTTGACGTCCGCGCCGAAATACACGACATCGTGGATGGGTTCGAGAGTGTGCCAGATTCGACGCGCCGGATGAATTGCCATGTGGCGCAGCGTACGTCGACGGCCGACGCAAGGAAACCGCGCATTTTGTCCGGAATTACCGACCATTTCGAGCGACCTGCAAACAGTCGCTATGGTGGCCGTGCGTTACGTCGAATTCGAGCCGAGCACAATATCACGCTACAATCTCTGCGGACAACGGAAATTTTCGTCCGTCGAGTCGCCGGATCGTACGGTCGCCCGAGTGTCGCCGACGAGGTTTTCGAAGTCCGGGAATATGTGCGCGCACCAGATCCGCATCACCCTTGCGCCGCGCCGATGTCTTCCGAGGTCAGCCGCCGAAACGACGAGCTCCCGCAGACATCAGGGCAGTGGCCGAGGTGAGTATCACAGGCGGATATGTGGTTGTCGCGGGCCGGCCGGTCCGCCCCACACCTCGTGCGCGTGTGACGCGCTAACGAGGAAAGGCACGAACCTGAGCAAGATCACTGTCGAACAGGAACCTGGTCTGGCGGATACGCTACTGACCGCCGAACTGGACGAAACCCACACCGCTCCGACATTCGCCGAATTGGGGGTTCGCGATGAAATCGTGCGAGCACTCGGCGAGATCGGAATCGAACGCACCTTCGCAATTCAGGAACTGACCCTGCCGCTGGCACTCGCCGGTGAAGATCTGATCGGTCAGGCCCGCACGGGTATGGGTAAGACCTTTGGATTCGGTGTGCCGCTGCTGCACCGGATCGCCACCGCCGACACCGGGACGACCCCGCTGGACGGCACCCCGCGGGCACTGATCATCGTGCCGACGCGCGAACTCTGCATCCAGGTCACCCAGGATCTGGAGAACGCGAGCAAGTACCTGAAGAACCACCAGGGCCAGCTGCGCGTGCTCTCGATCTACGGCGGCCGCCCGTACGAGTCCCAGATCGCCGCGCTGCGCTCCGGCGTGGACGTCGTCGTCGGTACCCCCGGCCGACTGATGGATCTGGCCGATCAGGGCCATCTGATTCTCGGAAAGATCGGCGTGCTCGTCTTGGACGAGGCCGACGAAATGCTGGACCTGGGCTTCCTACCCGATATCGAACGCATTCTCGGCATGGTTCCGACGCAGCGTCAGACCATGCTCTTCTCGGCCACCATGCCGGGCCCGATCATCACCCTGGCCCGCACCTTCCTGACCAGGCCGACGCATATCCGCGCCGAGGAGCCGCACGACTCCGCCATTCACGATCGCACCGCGCAGTTCGTCTACCGAGCGCATGCACTGGACAAGAGCGAGCTGGTCGCCAAGGTGCTGCAGGCCGAGAGCCGCGGCGCGACCATGATCTTCACCCGGACCAAGCGCACCGCGCAGAAGGTCGCCGACGATCTGGCCGACCGCGGCTTCGCCGTCGGCGCCGTACACGGTGACCTCGGGCAGATCGCTCGGGAGAAGGCGCTCACCAAGTTCCGCAAGGGCGCCATCAATGTGCTGGTCGCGACCGATGTCGCGGCGCGCGGCATCGATATCGACGATGTCACCCACGTCATCAACTACCAGTGCCCGGAGGACGAGAAGACCTACGTGCACCGGATCGGGCGCACCGGCCGGGCCGGACGCACCGGTGTCGCGGTGACGCTGATCGACTGGGACGAACTGAACCGCTGGGCGGCCATCGACACCGCCCTCGCTCTCGGCATCCCGGACCCGGT
>NZ_BAGN01000185.1 GCF_000308835.1 Nocardia vinacea NBRC 16497
CGCATGCATCGGTGGCCAAACGATCCGCCATCGGTGACCACCACGGAGCGAGTCTTACGAGCGACCCGTTCGCGGCCCGTCTCGCGTCCGAGTCGTCGAAGCGCATGCGACGAAGTCGCGAGTCTCGACGGCTCGGACGCGAGACACAGGGGGCCGCGAACACGCCGCGCCGAAGGCGCGGCCAACAACTCAGCCGCGCGGATACGGCCAGGGATTGAAGCGACAGCGCTTACCGTCCATCGGGACCACACCGTCCGGATCGAGGGCGGCGATGTCGTTGTTCTTGGTGCCGAAGGTCTGCTGCATCATCACCGGCGCGAGCCCGCCGTCGGTCTCGCACGGCTGATGCTGGTGGTAGCCGATGGCATGGCCGACCTCGTGGTTGACCTGGTACTGCCGATAGGAACCGATATCGCCCTCGAAGGCCAGCGCACCGCGCACCCAGCGCACCTCCGAAAGCACCACTCGCCGCAGATCGGCATTGAAGCAGGAGGAATCAATCGGAATATCGAAACCGCAAGCCTTGCGCGAGGATTCGCGGGAGGCGAGCGAAATGCGGAAGTCCGGTTCGCCCTGATCGATGCGCCGGAAGGCGAATTTGGTGTCGTGCGCCCAACTCTTGGGATTGCCCAGGGTGCTGTCGATCAACTTGGCCACGGATTCGTCCCCGCCGAATCCGGAAGTGTCCACGCCGTTCTCGATTTCGACGGTGTACTTGAACTGGAATTCCGATCCGGTGCCCACCTGCGCGGTGGTCCCCGGCACCACACGCCATGTGCCCGTACCGGTTTCGGTGAACGGTCCGCCGTCGGGCAGCGCGCCGGTCGGCAGATTCGTCGGGAAGTGGCCGTCGCCGGGCGGTGCGCCGATGATTCCCGCGGATGCCGCACGCGGGCTCAATCGTCCGAATCCCGGTGCCCCGCCTGGCATATGCGCCGGATCGGTGCCCCCGCGCACCGCGTCCACGATCACCAGCACGGTCACCACGAAAAGTACGGGAAGTGCGTAAGCACGCCAACCATAGGTGCGGATGAAACGACCGACCGCGCTCTGCTTCTTGGTATCGCGCTCGGGTCTCGGTGCGCGGGAACGACTCTCGTCGGGTGCGGTGGGATCCCAGCGAGCCCGCAGCGGTTGATAGGAACGGTCGACCATTGGGTCGGACGAACCGAGCGGGTCATAGACCGCGACACCGTTCTCATCCCGCGGTGGCGAACCGGATCTCCATTCGATCTCACCCTCGGCGCCGTCCTGGGCAGCGGCACCGTTTCGGGTGGCTGCCCCTGTACGCACCTCGGGGCCTGGCCTTTCCACAGGGCCCGAGACTACGGAACCGGACGCGGTGGAGCCAGCCCGGCGGTGCGCACTGCGCCCGGCGCCGGAGGGTCTTTCCGGTCGGTCGGTCACGTCAACCAGCGTCTCACAGGGCGCAATACCCCCGGCTCGAGTACATCTCCACGCCCGATGCCGACCCTTTCGAGCGACCTGCGAGCAGTCGCAAGCGGTGCGATATATCTCACCGAGTGGACCGCATCTGCAGCCCCGATCTGCAGATGCGGTACAACCGGGTATCGTTCTTGGGATACCCGGTGTACACCCCAATTTGCCGGGGCATCGACTGGGAGAGCCGAAAAATGACTGACCTCGTGGACCGGATGACGTCCCGCAAAACGTCCTCCGATGCCATGGCGCCGACCAAGCGCGGTACCCGGCTTCCGCGTGACGAGCGTCGTCAACAGCTACTCGCGGCCGCCAGTGAGGTGTTCGTCCAGCGCGGCTACCACGCCGCGGGTATGGACGAGATCTCGCAGTGCGCAGGAGTGAGCAAGCCGGTGCTCTATCAGCACTTCGCCAGCAAGCTCGAGCTCTACTTGGCGGTGCTGCAGAACTACGTCGACATGCTGGTGTCGAGTGTGCGCCAGGCGCTGCGCTCGACCACCGACAACCGGCAGCGCGTGCGCGCCGCGGTACAGGCCTATTTCGATTTCGTCGACAACGAGATGCAGGGCTTCCGACTGGTTTTCGAATCCGATCTGATCAGCGAGCCGCAGGTGCAGCGCCGGGTCGAGCAGGCCACAGAGGCCTGTGTGGACGCGGTCTTCGACCTGGTGGCCCACGATTCCGGTTTGGA
>NZ_BAGN01000184.1 GCF_000308835.1 Nocardia vinacea NBRC 16497
GGGGTCCGGCAAGCAGATCCAATGCGTCTTCCGCCGAGAACATCGCCTCGGCCGAACGTCGACGCCCGCGCCGCTGCGCATCCTCGGCGAGCACCGCGCGCAGTGCGAGCAGCATCCACGCCGCGCCGCGCCGACGGGCCAGTGGCGCGTCGAGTGCGGGCTGTTGTACGGGCACTCCGGCCGCCAGTAGGGCGCGGCGCAGCGGAGCCAGTGACAATGGCACCGAGCGGACTATCACCGCCATGCGCGACCACGGCACACCATCGGTGAGATGGGCGCGGCGCAAATGGTCGGCGATCAAGGCAGCTTCCTTCGCCGGGGTCGCCAGTACCCGCACGCGCACCTCGGTGTCGTCGGCCTTCGGTACCGTCGTGTGCCCGGGTGCCGAAAAGCGTTGTGGCGCACTGCCGGGCAACTTGGCCGCGATCCGCGCGACGGCCAGTTCCACCGCGCCGCCCGATCGCTGGTTGTCCCGCAGAAGGATTCGCTGTCCATCCGGTGCGGCGAGTTCGGCGACGAAGCGCGAATCCGCACCGCGGAAGGCGAATACGCCTTGATCCGGATCGCCCGCCACGACCGCCGTATGCGCGGCCGTACCCATCACCCGCACCAGCAGCGCGGCCTGCGGATCCAGATGCTGGGCATCGTCGACCAGCAGGTATCTGATCCGATTCCGTTCCGTGGCAAGCAGATCGGCGTCTGCGGCCAGCGCGTCCAGCGCGGCACCGACGAGTTCGGCCGCATCCAGCGCCGGTGCGGTTGCCTCGGGCGCCTCCACCCCGACCGACCAGCGCAGCAGCATCGACTGCTCGTAGCGGACCGCGAATTTGCCCGCCGCCACCCACTCCGGCCGACCGTGCTCGCGGCCGAGCCGCACCAGATCCTCGGGTCCGAGGCCGCGTTCGGTGGCCCGCAGCATGAGATCGCGCAACTGCTCGGCGAATCCGCCGAGTCCCAGGGCGGGCTGCAGCCGTTCCGGCCACAGACCGCTCGCCCCGGCCGCAATATCGCTCAGGTCGCCGCGCAGCATTTCACGCAGTACGGCATCCTGCTCGGCACCGGTCAGCAAACGCGGCGGCGGATTGCCGTGTGCGCTCGCATGTCTGCGCAGCACCGAGAACGCGTAGGAATGCAGTGTGCGCACCAGCGGTTCCCTGGTGGCGCCGGGTACCCCGCCCTCGGCGGCGTCGGGATCGGTCAGCCGGGCGGTAATGGCGTCGCGCACCGTGCTCGCCGCCTGCTTCGAATGGGTCAGTACCAGCACCGATTCCGGATCGACCCCCGCGGCGATGCGCTCGGCGGCCAGATCGATCAGCAGTGCGGTCTTGCCGGTTCCCGGTCCGCCGAGCACCTGCCACGGCCGCCAGTCCGGCCGGATCGGGCCGACCGTCGCCGCGGCATCGAACAGCGCGCGGACATCGGTACCCCAGGTCCGAGCCGGGGGTGCCGCCACATTCCGGCGAACAAGTCGCACCGCGCTATCCGATCGCACCACGCGGGCTATTGCAACAGACACCTCCGACACGCCACGCGGGCGATTCACCGATCGGTGAGGTCCGACACACGCCTTGGATCTGCGATGGATTTCCAGATACGTCAATATGAGACTTGTGTCGCCTCTCCATGTATATCGGTTCGGCCCCGCCGACGGGCCGAAAGTCCTGGCCCTGCACGGTGTCACCGGCCACGGCAAACGCTGGGAGGAACTGGCCACCCGACATCTGCCCGAGGTCCGGCTCATCGCCCCCGACCTGCGCGGACACGGTCGCTCGACCGCATTGCCGCCGTGGAACTTCGAGACCATCGTCGAGGATCTGGTCGAACTGCTCACTGCGGAAACCGACGAACCGGTGGTCGTTGTCGCGCACTCCTTCGGCGGTGCCTGTGCGCTGCACCTGGCGCATCGGCATCCGCACCTGGTGCGCAAGCTGATCCTGCTCGATTCGGCGATCGGGCTGGAGCCGGAGCGCCTGATGGATATCGCACTGTCCAGCCTGGCCTCACCGGACTACGACACCGTCGAGCATGCCCGCCAGGACAAAGTCGCGACCGGCTGGGGCGAGGTGGAGCCGCGCCTGCTCGATGCCGAACTCACCGAACATCTGATGCCCACCGCCGACGGCCGGGTCGGCTGGCGGATCAGTCTGCCCGCCGTGAACTCCTACTGGGGTCAGCTGGCCCGGCACTATGTGCTGCCGCCCGCTGACCTGCCGACGATCCTGGTGCAGGCCATGAAGGTGGTGCCGCCCTTCGTCACCCCGGAGTTCCGCGCCGCCCTCACCGCGCACCTGGGCGAGAATCTGACCGTGCTCGAATGGGACTGCGACCATATGGTCGCCCAGGCCCGGCCGGCCGAGACCGCGGCGCTGATCCGATCGGTGCTGTAGTCGAGATGGCCACCACCGATGCCGAGGTCGAGCGGGTGCGCGCGCTGGTCGCGACGGTGCCTGCGGGCCGGGTCGTCACCTACGGCGATATCGCCGCGGCGGCCGGATTGTCCACCCCGCGCACGGTCGGCTGGATCATGCGCACCGACTCCGCCGATCTGCCATGGCATCGGGTGATCGGCGCGGGCGGTAAGCCCGCCGCGCATCTGGCCGATCGTCAGTTGCGCCTGCTGGCCGCCGAGGGCGTGCCGATCCACGACGGCCGAGTGGACTTGCGCGCCGCGCGTTTTCCGCTCCCGTAAACGGCCCCGCCGCCGTCGATCGGCGGTTAACGTTGAAATATGTCCACCCGCCTGGCGTGTGTCGTCTTCGATGCCGACCGGCCCCGGTTCGTCGCGGATTTCTGGGCCGAGTTGCTTGGCTGGACGGTGACGATCGAGCGCCCCCACGAGGTCGATGTGGCGGCCCCCGATCCGGACGGCCTCGATCTGGCCCTGACCTTCCTGCCCGAGGCGCGCGCCAAGGACTGTAAGAACCGGATGCATCTGGATCTGGCCAGTCGCTCGCTCGATCATCAGCGAGTGCAGGTGGATCGCGCACTGGCGCTGGGCGCCCGGCACGTCGATATCGGCCAGGGCGCGGTGCCGTGGGTGGTGCTGGCCGATCCGGAGGGCAACGAGTTCTGCGTGCTGGAGCCGCGCGAGGAGTACGTGGATACCGGTGCGGTCGCCGCCATCGTGATCGATACGCACGATCCGGCGCGGCTGGCCGAGTTCTGGTCCACCGCCTCGGGCTGGCCGATCACCTACGGCGGCGCGCGGGTGGCCGGGCTCCGCTCGGCGACGGGGCTCGGATCCTGGCTGGAGTTCGTCCATACGCCGGATGTGAAGAGCGGGCGCAATCGACTGCGTCTGGACTTGGCGTCCTTCCCCGCCGACGATCCGGCCGCCGAGGTGGCCCGACTACGCGCGGCGGGCGCGACCCAGATCGATGCCGACGGCGTGCCCGGGCTGGTGCTCGCCGATCCGGAGACGAACGAGTTCTGCCTGCGCCGACCGACGCCGGACTATTCGACGGTCTAGACCCTGCGACCGCTGGAACCAGACCGCCCTGCCCAGATCTGTACAGCCGACGAATTAGCATGTCGGCCATGTCCTCTCTCGCGCCAGGCGCTGACCGGTGACCACCGCCGACGCGATCGTGCTCGCGGGCGGACGCGCCAGCCGCATGGGGGGCGTCGATAAGCCCGCCATCATCATCGGCGGTCGATCCATGCTCGATGCGGCCCTGGCCGCGGTGGCGCCGTGTGCGCGGACCGTGGTGGTCGGACCGCATCGGCCCGAATTGGACGCGCGGATCGTGCAGGTGCGCGAGGTGCCGCCGGGTTCGGGTCCGGTCGCCGCGGTGGGAGCCGGATTGCGCGCGCTCGGCCCGACCGCCGCGCCGCTGGTGGTGGTGCTCGCGGCGGATCTGCCGTTCCTGTCGCCGACGACGGTGACAGAGCTGATCCGGCGCGGCATCGAATCCGGCGCCGACGCGGTCTTCGCGGCCGACGAATCCGGTCGGCCGCAATATCTGATCGGCGTATGGCGCCGGACGGCGCTGACGGAAGCGCTGACGCGGCTGGATTCGCTGATCAATCAGCCGATGAAGGCGCTGATCCCGGCCGATACCGTCACCGTCGCCATGCCCGGTATCGCCGATTGCGATACCGAGGAGCAGGTGCGAAGGGCCAGGATGGCTTGGGACGCCGCTGCCGTCGGTGCGCCGCGTCCCGCACCGGCGGCCGCGGTTTCCACAACGCCGCTGCCGCTCGACGAGGCACGGGATATATTGCGCACCAACATCTCTCGACTCACCGAGTATCGGACCGAACTGGCTTCCGTGCGCGGTGCGACTCTCGCCGCGCCGCTGACAGCCGTCGGAGCGCTACCGCGCTTCGATGTCTCCGCCATGGACGGATACGCGGTCGCCGGTGACGGACCATGGCGTCTGCGCCGCGATATCGGGTTCGCGGGCGGTCGACGGCCGGTCGGGCTGCTGCCCGGTGAGGCGGTGCGGATCGCCACCGGCGCACATGTGCCAGACGGCACCACGCGGGTGCTCCGTGACGAATACGCGCGGATCGAAAACGATGAAATGCTGTACCAGCACGAGGATTCCCCGCTGCGCGACGATATTCGCCGTCGCGGCGAGGACCGGGCACCGGGCGATCTCGTTGCGCCCGAGGGCACACCGGTTACGGCCGGGCTGATTTCCGCCGCGGCCAGTGTGGAAGTGACCGAGGCAATGGTGCGCGGCCCGGTGCGAGCCCGCATCATCATGACCGGCGACGAGATCCGCAGCACCGGCCCGCTGCAGACCGGTCAGACCCGCGACTCGATCGGGCCGATTCTTCCGGATGTGCTGTCCTGGTATGGAATTCGCGCGATCGATCGGGTGCACCTGCGCGATACTCCGCGCGGCTTCGACGAGGTGCTCGGTGCGGCGGACGATTGCGATCTGCTGGTTGTCGTCGGTGCGACCGGTGGCGGCGCGGCGGACCAGTTGCGCGGGGCGATTGCCCGTGCCGAAGCTCGAATCCTGGTCCACCGCTTGAAATTGCGTCCGGGCGGCTCCACTGTTGTCGCCGAATTATCCAGCGGTACAACCGTTCTCGGCCTACCGGGAAATCCATTCGCGGCCGTGGCCGTACTGATGGCCCTGTCCCCCGCGGTCGTCGAGGGCCGAACCGGCGGCCACCCGCTGCGACCGCTCATCGGGCCACTGCGCAATGCGAGCGCGATCTCCGGACCCGTTACCCGCATCGTCCCGGCTCGGCTCGCCCCATACGGCGGCTGGCTCGGCGATCCGCAGATCCGTACCACCCATCTGGGCGGCCTCGTCGACCGTGACGGCCTGGTCATCGTCCCCGCCGAGGCCACCGACGACGACCTCGTCGAATTCCTCCCACTCCAGGTGTAAATAATCGATATTTTTCTTCCACTCATGATGTCCGCTCGCTATTGTGTGATGGTTAGGCGAATACAACATCACTTCGGAAAGGACCGAGTGGAGATGGCTGAAAAGTCGAAGAAAGCGCCTAAGAAAATGCCCAAGCAGATGGAACGGCAGCAGCAACAGCAGCGCCAGGACCAGGGCATGAACCGATCCGGATCGATTAGCGATCGCGACCGTGACGAGCAGCGGCGGGAGCCGAGCTCGGAGCGGCGAGGCGCTGAGCAGCGCCGACCCGGACAGCACTGATCTGAAACGGGCCGCCGGTTCCTCCACGTGAGCCGGCGGCCCGCTTGTGCGCGGCCCGGTTCGTTGCGCGCGGTCTCCGGGTTCGGAGCCGTCGTAAACTATTCATGGCAATACATTCCAGCCGATCGATCCATAAAGCTTGACGCGCACTTTCGAACGCGTCACACGCGGTTCGAATTACCCCGCCGATGGCCACGCCCGGCGAGTTACCTTTTGCCGCAGAAAATTCTGCGTGCCCATCGGAGCGATCCCGTGCAGAAGTAATTCGCCGTTGGCGGAGTCACGCGCCGAGGCGCAGAAGCGCAGGGCTGTCGGGAGTGCGACGGGTGGGATCAGGGATGGGAACTGCTTCCAGGAGGTTGCGTGTGTAGTCGGCCCGGGGGGATGCGAATACCTCGGCGACGGGTCCGGTTTCGACGACGGCACCCTCGCGTAGGACCACGACGCGGTCGGCGACCTGGTGGACCACCGCGAGGTCGTGGCTGATGAACAGGCAGGCGAAGCCGTATTCGGCGCGTAGGTCGGCGAACAAGTCCAGGACCTGGGCTTGAACCGACACGTCGAGGGCGCTGGTCGGTTCGTCGGCGACGAGCAACCGGGGTGCCAGGGCGAGTGCCCTGGCCAGGGCGACCCGCTGGCGTTGGCCGCCGGAGAGTTCGCCGGGGCGACGGGTGGCGTAATCGCGTGGGAGACGGACGGATTCGAGGAGATCGCCCACCTTGGCGCGCAGGAGCGCGCCGGAGGCGACACGGTGCACCTGGAGCGGTTCACCGATGGTGTCCTCGATACTGCGCCGTGGGTCTAGTGACGCGGTGACGTCCTGATGGACCAGCGCGACGTTCTTGCGCAGGGCACGCAGCTCCCGGTTCGCTAGACCGTTGAGCGAAACCCCTTGCAGCTCAACCTGTCCGGAATGCGCCGGTATCAAACCGAGCGCGGTGCGGCCCAGCGTGCTCTTACCGGAGCCGGATTCGCCGACCAGACCGATCACCTCGCGCGGTGCGACAGTGAGCGAGACATCGCGCAAGGCGTGGAAGTCCTTGCTGCCGCCTTGGTTGCGGTACACAACGGTTAGATCGCTGATGCGAAGCACCGGCTGTGATTCCGAGGCAACGGCCTGCAGAGCCGCAGACCTGTCGCCCTCGACCACCGATCCGGTATCCCGGTCGGCCGCAACCACCGGTGCCGCACTGTGGCCGACATCGATCAGCGACATCGCATTCCGATCACCCCGGACCACCGACGCGGAGTTCTTCGCGTCGAGGTGATCGACCTCGCGCGTACCCGTTTTGTCGACTGCCCGCACGACCTCCGGCAGCCGTGGGACGGCGCTGAGCAACGACTTCGTGTATTCCGCACGTGGATCGGCGAACAGGGGGCGCACCGGCTGCTGTTCGACGACCTCGCCCGCGCGCATCACCACCACGTGATCGGCGATCTCGGCGACGACCCCGAGGTTGTGCGTGATGAAAAGAATTGCTGTGCCGTGGGTCCGCTGGAGGGCGCGCAGCAGCTCCAGGATCTCGGCCTGCACCGTGACATCCAGCGCGGTGGTCGGCTCATCGGCGATGAGCACATCCGGCTCGCCGGACAACGCCAGCGCGATCACCACACGCTGCTTCTGGCCGCCGGAGAGCTGATGCGGGTACCACTCGACACGACGCTCGGGCTCCGGAATATCCACCATGCGAAGCAATTCCACGGCCCGCGCCTTGGCATCCGGCTTCGAGATCGGGCCGTGTGCGCGCAACGCCTGCACGAGCTGGGTGCCGATCTTCTGCACCGGGTTCAGCGCGGTCTGCGGCTCCTGGAACACCATCGCGGCCCGGGTGCCACGCAGGGCGCGCAGTTCCGGTTCACGCGCGCCGATGATTTCGGTCTCGGCGAGGCGAATCGATCCGGATGGGACCGCGCCATCGGGCAGCAGCCCGAGTACGGCACGGGCGGTAATCGACTTGCCGGAGCCGGATTCGCCGACAAGCGCGACGACCTGACCGCGGCGGATCTGGAAGCCGACACCGTCGACGACGGTGCGGGTACCGAAGCGCACCACCAGATCCCGGATATCCACCAGTATTTCCGAACTCATCCGATCCTCCTCGCCCGGCCCAATGCCTGGGCGATCAATAGGAATCCGAGCGTCAACCCGGCCACCACCACCAGCGGACCGATCGCGAATGCGGCATTGGCGTCCAGATTCGAAATCGACTCGGCGATGATCGAACCGAGCGACGGGTCCGGCGGACGCACGCCGATCCCGATGAAACTCATTGCGCCCTCCACGAATACCGCCACCGACATGGACAGTGCCAACTGCACCGACAGCGGTTCGACAACGTTGGGCAGCACGTGTTTGCGCAAGTTCCACCAGGTGCCCGCACCGATCACCTCGGCCGCCTCGACGAACGGCTGTTCGCGCACTTGCAGGATCGCGGTGCGGATCTGCCTGCCGAACACCGGAATCTCGACCGCGATGATCACCGCGATCACCGCGTGGATACCGGGTCCGGTAATCGCGGCCAATGCGATGGCGAAGATGAGCGACGGGAACGCGAGGATCACGTCGAAAACGCGCTGTGCCACGACATCCGCGACCGGGTTACTGCTGGCGAGCAGTCCGGCGAGCGCACCGGCCAACGCGCCGAGCGGGACGGCGACGAAGACGATGATCAGGTCGATCCGGATGCCGTACAGCACGCGCGCGAAGACATCCCGGTTCAGGTGGTCGGTGCCGAGCCAGTGATCTCCGCTGGGGCCCAGGAGATTTGCGCCCGGTATCTGGGCGATCGGATCGTATTGAGCGAGGACACCCGCCAAGATTCCGGCGAGCGCGATGACCACCACGAGGCTCAGCCCGAGCAGGCCCTGTCCACTGCGGAAAGCGATTCGCAATGTACCCGCTGCGCGATCCGTAGAACTTACGGTCATGAGCCGGCCCCGATTCGAATGCGCGGATCGAGATAGGCGTGGGCGATATCGGTGACCAACTGGATCGTCACGAAAACCGCGACGGACAGCAGCAGGAGCACCTGCACCACCGGATAATCGCGCCTGCTGATCCCCTGCTCGACCAATTGCCCGATGCCCGGCCAGGCGAACGCGGCCTCCACCAGTACCGCACCGCCGAGCAGCTGCCCGGTCTGCAGGCCGAGTGCGGTCAGCATGGTCGGCACGGCATTGCGCAGCGCGCCCCGAGTCACGATCTGCCAGTGCGAGATCCCCTGTGAGCGCGCGGTCAGCACATACGGTTTGCCCAACTCGGTGCGCAGCGATTCGGTGAGGAACCGCGTGAGCGCCGCACCCACCGGCAACGCGAGACAGATCGAAGGCAGCAGCAAGTACTGCACGGCGATATCGGGGCGCGCGATGAAACCATCCGGCGGTACTCCACCGGCGGGCAACACCGGAATCGCGACCGCGAAGACAAGCACCAGCAGCACACCGGTCACGAAGGTCGGCAGCGCCACCGCGACGGTATTCGCCGCGGCGACGAGCGCATTGAACCAGCGATTCGGCCATGCCACCGAGACGACACTGACCGCAACGCTGACCACCACCGCGAGCAGCAGCGCCGCACCGGTCAGCACCAGGGTATTTGTCAGGCCCCGGCCGACGAGATCGGCGATCTGGCCGCCGATGATGTAGGAGCGGCCGAGATCGAAGGTGCACAGGTTCTCGAGCCAGGTCGCGTACTGCGCCGGAATAGATCGGTCGAGTCCGAGCTGATGACGGATGGCGGCAATCGTCTCCGGCGAGGCATCGGGGCCCGCCAGCGTCAGCGCAGGATCACCGGGAACCAGCCGCAGTAGCAGAAAGATCAGCACCGAGGCGGCGAACAGGACGAGTACCGCGGAAGGTAAGCGGCGCAACAGATATCGGGTCATGACAGGAATGCGTCGGTGAGTACGGTTTCGCGGCGCTTGGTCCAGTCCAGCCCGTGCACCTTGCGCGAGGTGGCGGCCTGCTGGAGGTGCACACCGATTTCGATGAGGAACAGACCGTCCAGCAGCTGATCGCTGACCTTCCGGTAGGCCTGCACAGCCTCGGCACTGGTGCCCTGTTTGACCTGCCATGCCGCATCGGCGGCACTGACGTAGGCCGGGGATTCGTAGTGCGAGGCGTTCTTTCGCGCATTGAACGGGTAGGCGCTGACGGTGAGCGTGGACGGCGTGAACTGCGCCCAGGAATGCGTGGTGACCCACAGCCCCGGGAATTCCGCGCCGATAAGCCTTTTCACGAAGGTCGCGGATTCGATCGGGTCGAGGGTGACCTCGATGCCGATTTCGGCGAGATTGGCCTGCACGATCTGTGCGGTCGCCTCGTAGTACGGGAGGCTGGTGTCATAGGACAGCGTCAGCTTCGGCGGTTTGCTGGTCTGCGCCAGAATCTGCTTGGCCTTGGCGATATCGCGGCTGAAGGTCTTGTTGCGCGCGTCGTCGAAGGCGGGCGAAGTCTTGGGCCACGGCAGATTCACCGGATAGCCCGCATTGCGGAATACCTCGGAGATGATCCGTTCGCGGTCGATGGCGTATGCGATGGCCTGGCGCACCTTCACATCCGCGAGTGCGGGCTCGGCGACATTCGCGCCGACATAGATCTGCAGTTCGGCACCCTCGTAGGTGACGGTGGTGAATCCGGCGCTCTTGGCGAAGTTTTCGTTGTCGCGATAGTTGAGTCCGTTCGCGACGGCGATCTGTCCCGACTTGAGCGCGTTCACCAGCGCCTGGGTATCCGGAATGATCGAAATCTCGACCCGGTCGAGATAGGGCCGGTCCGGGATCCGGTACAGCTCATTGCGCTCGAAGACCAGCAGTGAATTCGGGGTGCGCTGGGTCAGCTTGAACGGCCCGGTGCCGATGAATTTATCGGCGGTGGTGGCCTCCGCGATGGTCTCACTGTCCAGAATCGGCGCGGTATCGAGCAGATCGAAGATATTGCCGAGCGGATGTGCGAACTTCAGCACGATCCGGTTCGGTCCGACGATGTCGTATTCGGTGATCGCGGCAGCCGTGCTCTTGAGTTGGGCAGACCATTTCGGATCCGCATAGGTGCGCAGCGAGAATTCGACGTCCTTGGCGGTGAACTGCCTGCCGCTGTGGAACTTCACGTCGTCGCGCAGGTCCAGCGTGAGCGAGAGTCCGTCCTCGGCGAGGGTCCATGATTTCGCCAGCAACGGTGCCGGTTCCAGTTTGTCGTGCGGATACCGGACCAGCGACTCGTAGACGAGGCCGATGAGCGCGGGCACCGTTCCGCTATTGGTGAGCAGGTTGGCCGCGATGACATCGGTCGGCCAGCCGACCTTCAGCGTGCCGCCGCGCACCGGCTGCGCATTGTCGTCACTGCCCGCCTTCTGCTCACTCACCGCGGAGGAGCAGGCCGCCAGCGCACCCGTGCCGAGGATCGCGAAGGCGGCGATACCGGTATTGCGCAGGAAGTTACGGCGGCCCACACCTTGGTCGGCGCCCACGCCGGGGGAAGAACTCATCTGACAAATCCTCGAGAGACAGATCGATCCCGTGGATACGGAACCGATTTCGGTGCGCCGACGGCACCGGACGGGAAGGAATCAGCATTGGCATACGCGCGATCAAAGGCGCGTCAGCAACGCGGCGAGCGACACGAACAGCAGGGTTCCTGCGCGCACTCGGCGTGCGGTGCGCAGGGCGTAGTCGTGGGCATGCTGGCGAAATTAACAGCCGACCCACCACGCCGTCAGCGGTTAGGCGCACTGTGCGCAAAAGGCTGGTGACCTGGGCGGGTAGCGGCTTTGACTGGAATGATGCCTGCTCCATCCCACGCTCGCGGTTATGAAGGTTTCACCGGCGCCATCGGCCGCACCACCGCCGATTCCACGCCCGAATGGACCTATCCGCCCACCGCTCCCGAGGGTGCACCGAACATCATCGTGGTGCTCATCGACGATATGGGATACAGCGATATCGGCCCGTTCGGCTCCGAGATCGAAACTCCGACGCTGGACCGGCTGGCCGCCAACGGTCTTCGGCTCACGAATTACCACACCACCCCGCTGTGCTCGCCCTCGCGCGCCTCGCTGCTGACCGGAATCAATGCCCACCGTGCCGGTTTCGGCTTCGTCGCGAATGCCGATCCCGGATATCCGGGTCTGCGCCTGGAACTCGCCGACGATGTGCTGACCCTGCCGGAAATACTGCGCGCCAACGGCTATGCCACCTACGCGGTCGGCAAATGGCATCTGGTGCGCGATGCCACGATGAACCCTGCGGCACATAGGGATTCGTGGCCGACTCAACGCGGCTTCGACCGCTACTACGGCTCGCTGGAAGGACTCAACTCCTTCTACTATCCGAATCAGCTGGTTTCGGACTCTTCGGTTGTCGATATCGAGGAATATCCCGAGGGGTACTACCTCACCGACGATCTGACGGATAAAGCGATCAGCTATATCAAGGATCTGCGCGCACACGACGCCGTCAAACCGTTCTTCCTGTACTTCGCCCATGTCGCCATGCACGGACCGTTGCAGGCCAAGCCGGAGGATCTGGCCAAGTACCGCGGCCGCTACGCCGAAGGCTGGGACAAGCTGCGGCAGACCCGCTTCGCCAATCAGCTTGCCGCGGGCCTTTTCCCGGAGGGGACCCAGCAGAAGCCGCGCAATACCGAACCGGGATATGAAGCCGCGGAATGGGATTCGCTCACCTCCGAGCAGCAGCGACGCTTCGCCAGGTATATGGAGGTGTACGCGGGCATGGTCGACAGCATCGACCAGAGCCTGGGCCGAATCCTCGACACCCTCGAGCAACTCGGCGAACTCGATAACACCATCGTCCTGTTCACCTCGGACAACGGCGGCACCGCGGAGGGCGGACCGGAGGGCACCCGCACCTATTTCGCGGAATTCGCGCACATCACCGATCCGGACTGGATCGGCGATGTGCCGCACGACGAGGAGCTGATCGGCACCGCGAAACTGGGTGTGCACTATCCGCGCGGCTGGGGCCAGGCCTCCAATACACCGTTCCGGTTCTACAAGGGCCAGACCTTCGCGGGCGGGGTGCGGGTGCCGTTCCTGCTGTCCTGGCCGAAGGGACTGCCGCGCACCGCGGACGATGACGGAATCCGGCACGAATACACCTACGTCACCGATCTCGCGCCCACCCTGCTGGAGCTGGCCGGGTTGCGACGGCCCAGTGTGCGTAATGGCCTGCCCGCCAAAGATTTCGACGGCATTTCCGCCGTCGATACGCTGCGCGATCCACGGACGGCTTCCAAGCACACCGAGCAGTACTCCGAGATGGTCGGCAATCGCGGCTTCTATCGTGACGGTTGGAAACTGCTCTCGCTCTATGAACCCAACACCGATATCGACGCGCCGCTGTGGCAGCTGTTCGATGTGCGCACGGATCCGACCGAACTGCACGACCTTTCCGAGCAATTCCCGGAGAAGGTCGCCGAACTCGCCGCCGCCTGGGACGAATCTGCTTGGGCGAATACGGTTTTCCCGCTGGTCACCCGCCAGGATCTGGCACGGCGGCGACCGGAGGAGGGACGCTTCTCCGCACCGGTGCGACTGCTGCCGGGCACACCGACTCTGGAGCGCTATCGCTCGCAGCGACTGATCGCCTACCGCGACTTCACGATCGAAGCCGAACTCGGCGGGTACCGCCCCGGCGACGAGGGTGTGCTCGTCGCGCACGGTGATCCGCTCGGCGGCTACGTGCTCCACATCGAGGACGGCCGAGTCGTGTTCGGGCTCAACAGTTATGGCATCTACAACACCGTGACGAGCGAACCGCTCGCGGCGGACGTTCGACGGATCGCGGTGCGCGCCACCGTTCGTCCGCGGTTGCGCGCGGACTTCGTCATCGAAATCGACGGCGTACCCGGTCCGGAACTGCGCGATCAGGTGCAGCTCGTCGGCATGTCACCGTGGACCGGCATTTCCGTCGGCGTCGATGCCCGCGGCCCGGTCTCCTGGGAGCTGCGCGAACGTCGCGGCACCTTCCGCTACACCGGCGACCTGCGCGCGATCACCTACACCCCGGGCCCGATCCAGGTGCCTCAGCAGACCATCGAGGCGGTGGAACGCGAGGCGGAGTTCGTCGCCGAATGAACCGGATGCGCGTGCGGTGCGGATTTCCGGCGACACCGCCCGTCCGATACCGTTGACCAGGGACAACACCCCACTCCCCCCGACCGAAGGATGCACCTGATGGACGACAGTTCACTGATCTGGGACGACGGTGCGCTGGTCACCATCGACCAGCGCGAACTGCCGCACGAGGTGCGCGAGCTGCGGCTCAGCACGGTCGAGCAGGTGATCGACGCCATCAAGACGCTGGCCATCCGCGGTGCGCCCGCGATCGGTATCGCCGGTGCGTTCGGCGTGGTCATCGCCACCGCCGCGCACACCACCGACGGTGTCGTCGACGTGGCGCGGGCCGAGGCGGATGCCGCACGGATCGCGGACGCCCGGCCCACGGCGGTCAATCTGGCCTGGGCGGTGCGGCGGGTGCTGACCAAGGTGCCGCTCGGTGCCGATGCGGTACTCGCCGAAACCCTGGCCATGCTCGCCGAGGACGGCCGGGTCAACCGGACCGCCGCGACCCATGCCGCCGATCTCGTGCAGCGGCTCTGCCCGGACCGGCCGCTGCGGGTGCTCACGCACTGCAATACCGGGCGGCTGGCGACCAGCGCCTTCGGCACCGCGATCGGGGCGATGCGGGTGCTGTCGGAGCGCGGCGCGATCGAGAATGTCCTGGTCGACGAGACCCGGCCGCTATTGCAGGGCGCCCGGCTGACGGCCTGGGAACTGGCCGAAGCGGGCATACCGCATCGGCTCACCATCGATTCGGCCGCCGCCTGGGCGATGGCGACCGGTCAGGTGGACTGTGTGCTGGTCGGCGCGGACCGAGTGACCGCCAACGGCGATGTCGCGAACAAGATCGGCACCTATGGCCTCGCCATCGCAGCCCACCACCATGGCATTCCGTTCATCGTGGTGGCGCCGGAGTCGACGCGCGATCCGAAGACGGCGACCGGTGCCGATATCGTCGTCGAACAGCGAGCCACAGCCGAGGTGACCGGATTCGGCGGTGTCACAACCGCTCCCGTCGACACCGAGGCTTTCAACCCGGCCTTCGATGTGACGCCCGCGGAGTTGGTGACGGCGGTAGTTACCGAACTAGGTGTCGTATACGGCGCGAATGCCGAAGGTGATCCGGATGCGGCCATCGCCGATATCGCACGCGAGTTGTACGGGCGGGGCTGGATGCCGGGCACGGCGGGCAATATCTCGGTGCGCACCGGCGATACCGCGGTGATCACCGGCAGCGGTTTGTCCAAGGGCGAATTGACCGGCGCGGATATGGTGACCGTCCGCATCGACGACTCCGCGCCGACACCGAATCAGCAGCGGAAGCCTTCGGCGGAGACCACGATTCACACGGCGGTGTACCGAACCACCGGTGCCGCAGCCGTTGTCCACATTCATCCGCCCTACGCGACGGCAGCCGCGACGCGCGCCGGCTCCTCCGACGCACTGACCACCCTGCGGATCACCGACTACGAACTCATCAAAGGTCTGGTGGCCAAGGAGCCGGACGGTACCTATCCGACCATCCTCGACCTGCCTGTCTTCCCGAACTGGCCCGGCGTCGCGCGCATAGGCGCGGATATCGAGGCCTACCTGCTCGAAAACCCCTCCGCGGCACCGGTATTGGCGATCGCGGGACACGGGATCACGACGTGGGGAGACAATCTTTCCCAGGCCCGCGACCGCGCCGAATGCCTCGAAGCCCTGTGTGAGCTGGTGTCCCGCACCGGCCGTCGGCAGGCTTTCGCCGCGCGCAATCCGAACGAGATCCTCGAGATTGGACTGACATCATGACGCTGTTGCAGGTTATGGCCGCCGACGATGCCGACAAGGTAGTGCTGCGCACCACCGACGATGCGGTGATCGGCGCCGAATTGGCAGCCCGCGGTATCACTTTCGGCCGCTGGCCGGTGCTGGACAATGCCGCCGAGACCGCCTCGGATGACCTGCTCGCCGAATACGACGACCGCGTGGCCGAACTCAATGCCTCCGGCCGCTACAAGCATATCGATATCGCTCGCATCCACCCCGACGACGCGAATCCGGAGTGGCCGCAGATCGCCAAGGGTGCGCGGGAGAAGTTCCTGAACGAGCATCGGCATGCCGAGGACGAGGTGCGGTTCTTCGCGGCCGGACGCGGCTGCTTCTATCTGCATCTGGGTGACGAGGTCGTGGCGGCGGTATGCGAAGGCGGGGACCTGCTTTCGGTCCCCGCAGGCACACTGCACTGGTTCGATATGGGCACCTGCCCCGACTTCATCGCCATCCGCTTCTTCGAAGAGGCGGACGGCTGGGTCGGCGATTTCACCGGTGACCCCATCAGCTCGGGTTTCCCGACCCTCGATCAGCTGCTGACGGCCCCGTGATCGCCACCGTAGTCATCGATATCGAGGGCACCACCAGCCCGACCAGTTCGGTACGCGAGGACCTCTACGGCTATACCCGCGCCCGCCTGCCCGAATGGCTGGCCGAAAACCGCACGGCCGCGGCCGCTCCCATTATCGCGGCCACCCGCGAACTCGCCGGCCGCCCCGATGCCGACACCGACGAGGTCGCCGCGATCCTGCGCGACTGGCTCGGCTCCGATGTGAAGGCCGAACCGCTCAAGGCCGCACAGGGCATCATCTGCGCCGAGGGCTTCCGCAACGGCGCGCTGCACGGGGAGTTCTTTCCGGACGTCCCACCCGCTCTCGCCGCCTGGCACGCCGCCGGTCTGCGGCTCTATGTCTACTCATCGGGATCGGTACGCAACCAACAGGATTGGTTTACCTTCGCCCGCGGCGGTGAGCCGACCGCACTGATCAGCGGCTACTTCGACCTGTCCAGCGCGGGCCCGAAACGCGAACCGGCCTCCTACGAAAAGATCGCGAGCGCCATCGGCACCCCGGCCGACCGCATCCTGTTCCTGTCCGACCACCCCGACGAACTCGATGCCGCCGTCGCCGCAGGCTGGTCGGTGACCGGTGTCCACCGTCCCGGTGAACCGAATTCCCCCCGTCCCCCGCATCACTGGATCTCCTCGTTCGCGGAACTCACGCTGCCCTGAGATATTCGCCTGCCGCAGGGGTCAAGCGCCGGAGATGCCGATCGACGGGCGGACCGCGCCCAGGGGGCCGTGCTGGACGGTGGCGAAGACGCCCCGAGCGTGTACCGCCGCCGGATTGATGGACCAGGGGGCCAGGGCGGTGGTGAACATGAGTTCACACCAGGACAGCGCGGGCACATCACCCGCGGCAAGGGTTGCGATAAGCGACATTTCGCTGTCCCGGCCCGCCCAGGCGGCGAGTAGCCAGGCAGCGTCGAGGCGGCCGAGGAATTCCTCGGCGTCCTCGGGTGCGCCGTGCGGAGTGTCAACGGCCAAATGGACCACAGCGGCGATGGCGTGACGCATTTTGGCATCCAATCCGACGGCGTCGTGCAGCAGCAGCGCTTCCAGTGCGGAACGCAACTCGACGCCGGGATCGACGGCCGTAGGGGCGGTGCCACGAGAATTGCGGATCATGGAATGCCTCCCGTTTTCGATTTTCCGATGACCGGATCAAATACGTTCGGTGCGGCGCTGTCCCGATAATTGGCGATATCCGGCGCACCCTGGGAGGTATCCACACTGGTCAGTGACTGGCACATGAGCTCCGGATGCCGAGGAAGAATTGAATCTTACCCGGATGATTGCCCGAATCAACCCGGAACAGTTGCACATCGAGTCGATAACACGCCCCGGAGCCGAGATCGCGCACATGCATGGGCCGATCCCGGCCATAGGTGGTACCGCCCGCGGCCCACATTCTGCGGAAATCCGGATACGCGCCGAGTTCGCCGAGGAATTCGGTGGACCAGGCGGTATCGCCGGACTGACCGATCAGTCCGCGCAGCCAGTCGACGGTGAGCGCGGCCTCGCGCTCCCATTCGACCATGACCTGTTTGGACAGCTCGTTGCCGAAGAACCAGCGCAGCACATTCACATCGTCGACCAGACCGGGAAATGCGGCGGCGTAGGAGTCATTACAGGACAGGACATTCCACCGGGTATCGACATAGCCCGCCGCATTCGGCTCGTGCAGGCGCAGTCCGTCGCGCATATCGGTGCCGATCTGATCGCGTAGTTCGAGTACGGAGGGAAATCCGTCCACTCCCAATCCGGCCAGATCGAAAAACAGTCTGCGTTCGGCATCGGTGAGCGGTGCGATCCGATCCAGATATCCGATCAGCGCATTCACCACCGTTCTGGTGGGGTGTTCCCGATCGCCGCCCTCGAGGTGGGTGATATAGCTGGCGCTCACGCCAGCGGCGAATGCCAGCTTTTCGCGCGAAATACGTCGATCGTCGCGCAGTCTGCGCAACTCACCCCCGAACGTGGGCGGGCGCACTGGAGCCCCGTCGCCGCCATCGGTCGACCTGCTTGGCACAGCAATCCACTCCTATGAAGCTGTAGAGGTATCAACAAAGTCGGGTAGTCCTGCACAGAGGGCGAGCCGATCCGATATTAAACGAAGGGTTTGCTCTAATTTCCGACCAACGCCCGCGTGTCGGGGCCGCCACGCGGACATTTGGTCCGCGTGCGAATGTGCTGAAGCAGCAATAATATTCGCGCCGAGCGACCGGTAGAACCAACTCGCGGCGGCGACCGCCTTCTCGATGCGGCGGGTCCGGGGTCTCCGGACGCTTCGCCGCGTTCACCCGTGACGAGTTCGCGGCGGGTCGAAAACGACAACGCATCGAAATGCCGCACGCGTCCTGGCGCCGCGGCCGCATCCGCTGACACCTCGAAGGTTGGCAAATCGGCAGCGAATGGATCGGCGGCCCGCAGGATGGCTTCGCGCGGGACGGTTCGACCACCGCGCGTAGGCGCGGAATCGGCCCCCCGAGCCCTCGCCGGATGTGTTAACAAATGTAAACCGCCTGAGAACCGGCGGTTTCCAAAGCATCACCGGCTAGCCCCCGAAACACCATGCGGAAGCCGTATTTCGGCCGGTCAGGGCGGATCCGCCCTGGTCACATCGATGTCTTCGGCATTTCGGGGCAATCGTGCGGTGACCGCCACGTTGCGTCGGCCTCACACCTCACGATCGCGGCGTGCGGGCTGTGAGAGATTCGTTTGGACGTGCGTCGTGACCTCCTTACAGTCGGTGCAACAGCCCGATTTCACAGCTCGAAGGGGGCGTCGTGGTTAATTCGCGCACTCAGGCTTCCGCGTCCTCCGATTCGGCCGATCGGCAATCTACCGACGCAAGTGACGCACTGCTGCGTCTCGGCAAGTATTTCCACCGGGGCGAGGTCTCGGCGGATCAGCGCAGCCTGCATCAGGTGGGCGGGCGCAGCGCCGACGAGTTCTATCGGGATCGCTGGTCGCACGACAAGGTGGTGCGCTCCACGCACGGGGTCAACTGCACCGGGTCCTGCTCCTGGAAGATCTACGTCAAAGACGGCGTGATCACCTGGGAATCGCAGCAGACGGACTATCCCTCGGTCGGCGCGGACAAGCCGGAATACGAACCGCGCGGCTGCCCGCGCGGCGCGTCATTCTCCTGGTACACCTACTCCCCCGCGCGTGTGCGCTACCCGTATGTGCGCGGCGTGCTGCTCGAGCTGTACCGCGAGGCGAAGGAGCGGCTCAAGGATCCGGTGCTGGCCTGGGAATCCATTGTCGAGGATCCGGAAAAGGCCAAGCGCTACAAGTCTTCTCGCGGTAAGGGCGGATTCGTCCGCGCGGAGTGGTGGGAGGCCGCCGAAATCGCCGCCGCCGCGCACGTGCACACGATCAAGAAGTACGGGCCCGACCGGGTGGCCGGGTTCTCCCCCATTCCGGCCATGTCGATGGTCAGCCATGCCGTCGGCGCACGGTTCATTTCGATGCTCGGCGGCTCGATGCTGTCGTTCTACGATTGGTACGCCGACCTGCCGGTGGCCTCCCCGCAGGTATTCGGCGACCAGACCGACGTGCCGGAATCGGCCGACTGGTTCGACGCGGGTTACCTCATCATGTGGGGTTCGAATGTCCCGGTGACCCGGACCCCGGACGCGCACTACATGACCGAGGCCCGCTACCGCGGTCAGAAGGTCGTCGTGGTCTCACCCGACTATGCGGACAACACCAAGTTCGCCGATGAATGGGTGCCCGCGCGACCGGGAACCGATGCGGCCCTTGCCATGTCGATGGGCCATGTCATCCTCAAGGAATTCTTCGTCGAGCGCAGCACGCCGCGGTTCCTCGACTACGTCAAGCGCTACACCGACCTGCCGTTCCTGGTGTGCCTCGACGATCCGGAGGGCTGGGACGCCGATGGCAACTACCACCACGACGGTGCGCTGCCCGGCAAATTCCTCACCGCCGCCGATCTCGGCCACACCGACGAGACCGCCGAGCACAAGATGGTGCTGCTCGATGCCGAGGGCAATCCGGTGGTGCCCAACGGTTCGCTCGGACATCGCTTCACCGCGGGTGATGCGGGCAAGTGGAATCTGGATCTCGAGGGCGTCGATCCGCTGCTGACCCTGCACGACCGCGCCGACCAGCACCCGGTCGCGGTGCAGCTGCCGCGCTTCGATACCGATACCGCGGGCGTGCTGGTGCGCGGCGTACCGACGATCACCGTCGCGGGTAAGCGGGTCACCACGGTGTTCGACCTGCTGCTCGCGCAGTACGGCGTGGGACGCGACGGGCTGCCCGGCAGGTGGCCGACCGGCTACGACGATGCCGCGGAGCCCTACACCCCGGCCTGGCAGGAAGCCATCACCGGCGTACCCGCCGCACAGGCGCGGCGGATCGCCCGCGAATTCGCCGATAACGCCGATAAATCCGGCGGACGCTCGATGATCCTGATGGGTGCGGGCACCAACCACTGGTTCCACTCCGACCAGATCTACCGCTCCTTCTTCACGCTGACCCTGCTCACCGGCTGCCAGGGTGTCAACGGCGGCGGCTGGGCGCATTACGTCGGCCAGGAGAAGTGCCGTCCGGTAACCGGTTGGTCCACCCTGGCTTTCGGCCTGGACTGGCAGCGACCGCCGCGTCAGATGCAGGGTACGGTGTTCTGGTACCTCAGCAATGACCAGTGGCGCTACGACCCGTTCACCGCGCAGTCCTTCGCTTCCCCGCTGGGCACCGGGAAATTCGCGGGCCGCACCGCCGCGGACAATATCGCGCTGGCCAGTCGCCTCGGCTGGATGCCGAGTTATCCGACATTCGACCGCAATCCGCTGGATCTGGTGGACGAGGCCGAGGCCGCGGGCAAGACCGCGCCCGAACACGTGGTGGACGGGCTCAAATCCGGTGACCTGCGCTTCGCCTGCGAGGATCCCGATGCGCCGGAGAACTTTCCGCGCTGCCTGACCGTGTGGCGGGCGAATCTGCTCGGCTCCTCCGGTAAGGGCAACGAGTACTTCCACAAGCACCTGCTCGGCGCGGACTCCAATCTGCAGACCACCGATGCCGCGGGTGTACGGCCGCAGGAACTGGTCTGGCGCGAGGAAGCGCCGAGCGGGAAGCTGGATCTGCTGCTTTCGCTGGACTTCCGGATGACCAGCACCACGCTGTTCTCCGATATCGTGCTGCCCGCCGCCACCTGGTACGAGAAGCACGATCTGTCCTCCACCGATATGCACCCGTTCGTGCACGCCTTCTCCCCCGCCATCTCCCCGCCGTGGGAGGCCAAGACGGACTTCGAGGCATTCCACCGGATCGCGCGTGGATTCTCCTGGATGGCCGAGAAGCATCTGGGCAAGCGCAAAGATATCGTCGCAGTACCGCTGCAGCACGATTCGCCGGATGCGCTGGCGCAGGCCGGTGGGCGCGTACTGGACTGGAAAACCGGTGAGTGCGAACCGATTCCGGGTAAGACCATGCCGAAACTGGTCGTGGTCGAGCGGGACTACCCGAAGCTCGCGGAGAAGATGGCCGCACTCGGACCGCTGATCGATACGCTCGGTGTCACCACCAAGGGCGTCACCACGCATCCGGACCAAGAGGTGGCCTACCTCGCCGGGGTGAACGGCACCGTGGTTTCCGGTGTGGCCCAGGGACGTCCGTCGCTGGCGAAGGACACTCACGCGGCCGAGGCGATCCTCGCGCTGTCCGGCACCACCAACGGCAGGCTCGCGGTCGAAGGCTTCCACGCGCTGGAGCGGCGCACCGGCACCCAGCTGGCCGATCTCGCCGCCGAACACGAGGGCAAGCGAATCACCTTCGCGGACACGCAAGCTCGGCCGGTACCGGTGATCACCTCGCCGGAGTGGTCGGGCAGCGAGACCGGCGGACGGCGGTATTCGCCGTTCACCATCAATACCGAACGACTCAAGCCATGGCACACCCTGACCGGGCGCCAGCACTTCTACCTCGATCACGACTGGATGGCCGAACTCGGCGAGCAGCTGCCGGTATTCCGGCCGCCGCTCGATATGAGCGCGCTGTTCAGTGAGCCAGGGGTGGGGTCCGTCGGTGACAACGGCGTCACCGTTCGGTACCTGACCCCGCATTCCAAGTGGTCCATCCACTCGGCGTACCAGGACAATCTGCATATGCTGACGCTCTCGCGCGGCGGGCAGTCGATCTGGATGTCGGATCGGGACGCCGCGAAAATCGGTGTGTCGGACAATGATTGGATCGAGGCGGTCAACCGCAACGGTGTGGTTGTCGCGCGCGCCATCGTCAGCCACCGAATGCCCGAGGGCACGGTATTCATGTACCACGCCCAGGACCGGGCGGTGGATGTGCCGCGCATCGAGGGCGCGCCGGGCGGATTCGATTGGGGTGCACCGGATAAGCAGCCCGGCAAGGGTAAGCGCGGCGGCATTCACAACGCGCTGACCCGCATCATGATCAAGCCATCGCATCTCATCGGCGGTTACGCGCAGCAGTCCTTCGCGCTGAATTACCACGGCCCCACCGGAAATCAGCGCGACGAGGTAACGACAATTCGCCGCCGCTCGCAGGAAGTGGAGTACTGACATGCGTGTCATGGCACAGATGGCCATGGTGATGAACCTGGACAAGTGCATCGGGTGTCACACCTGCAGCGTCACCTGCAAGCAGGCGTGGACCAACCGCGGCGGCACCGAGTACATGTGGTTCAACAATGTGGAAACCCGTCCCGGACAGGGTTATCCACGGCAGTACGAGGACCAGAAGAAGTGGAAGGGCGGCTGGACGCTCAACAAGCGCGGCAAGCTGACCCTCGAGTCGGGCTCGCGACTGAAGCGGCTGCTCAACATCTTCGCCAATCCGGATCTGCCGACGGTCTCGGACTACTACGAGCCGTGGAGCTACGACTACGACAACCTGCTGTCCGCGCCCGCCATGGACACCAGTCCGGTCGCGCGGCCGAAATCGCTGATCACCGGCCAGGATACGAAGATCACCTGGGGCGCCAACTGGGATGACGACCTGGGCTCCGGCCCGGAGCAGGTCGGCAAGGACCCGCTGCTGGCCAAGCTGTCGGATCAGGTGAAGCTGGAATTCGAACAGACCTTCATGTTCTACCTGCCGCGGATCTGCGAGCACTGCCTCAATCCGTCGTGTGTGGCCTCGTGCCCGTCGGGTGCGATCTACAAGCGGTCCGAGGATGGCATTGTGCTCGTCGACCAGGACAAATGCCGTGGCTGGCGACAATGCGTCAGTGGTTGCCCGTACAAGAAGATCTACTTCAATCACAAGACGGGCAAGGCGGAGAAATGCACGTTCTGCTACCCGCGCGTGGAAGTCGGTATTCCGACGGTCTGCTCGGAGACCTGCGTCGGGCGGCTGCGCTACATCGGCGTCATGCTGTACGACGCGGATGCCGTGGAGGCGGCGGCCTCGGTCACCGAAACCAAGGATCTGTATCCCTCACAGCTCGGGGTATTCCTCAATCCGCATGATCCGCGGGTGATCGCGGAGGCCGAGCGGGTCGGGATCTCGCCGGAGTGGATCGAGGCCGCGCAGAATTCGCCGGTCTACAAATTGATCGTCGATTACCAGATCGCGCTGCCGCTGCATCCGGAATACCGCACCATGCCGATGGTTTGGTATGTGCCGCCGCTGTCGCCGGTGGTGGATGTGCTCTCCGAGACCGGCCACGATGCGGAGGACGCGTCGAATCTGTTCGGCGCCATCGACGCACTGCGCATTCCGGTCGAGTACCTGGCCGAGTTGTTCACCGCCGGTGAGATCGGGCCGGTGCGAGCGTCGCTGCAGCGGCTGGCGGCCATGCGGTCGTTCATGCGCTCGGTGAATCTCGGTATGGAGCCGGATCCGTCGATCGCACCCTCGGTGCGGTTGGAGCCGGAGGAGATCGAGGCGATGTACCGGCTGCTGGCCATCGCGAAATACGAGCACCGGTATGTGATTCCGCACGGCGCGACGTCGCAGGCGCATGAACTGGATTCGCTGGCGACCGGCTGCAGCCTGGATACCGACGGCGGGCCGGGTATGACGGCATTCGACACGATGGTGGAGAAGTTCCATCTGACCGATGCCAATGACGCTGCGCCGGAGGAGAAGTCGAACCGGATCAATCTGTTGAACTGGGATGGGCGCAGCACCGACGGACTGCTGCCATCCGCGCGCAATGGCAATGCGGCCAATGGGCACGGTGCGAACGGGACCAACGGTTCGAACGGGACCGATGGTTCGGCGAAAAACGGTGCGGCCACGAACGGCTCGGCCAACGGTTCCGTCACGCCGACGCCGACCGGAGCGACCAAATGAATCCGCTGACACCCGGAGGCGCATGATGGCTCTGCTGAAAGTGCGCCGCAGGCCCGAGCCTGTCGCTCAGCTGTCCGAGCGCGATTGCCGCCTGGTGTGGCGGATCGCCGCCCTGCTGCTCGACTATCCGAACGAGCAGATGTTGGCGACCGTCGACCAGATCGATGATGCCGCAACGCAATTGCCGGACGTGGTAGGCGCGCCGCTGCTGGAATTCATTCACCACCTGCGCGCCACACCGCCGATCACGCTGGCCCAGCAGTACGTCGAAACCTTCGATCTGCGCCGCCGTTCCAGCATGCACCTGACGTTCTACGCCTACGGCGACACCCGCAAACGCGGTATGGCGCTGTTGCGGTTCAAGCACGCCTACCGGCACGCCGGTGTCGAACTCGGTGACGAGGAGTTGCCCGATCACCTGCCGGTGCTGCTGGAATTCGCCGCGACCGTCGACCCGATCGGCGGTGAACGTCTGCTGGGCGAACACGTTCCGGTGATCGAGCTACTGCGACTTTCCCTGGTAGACAACGGATCCCCGTACGCCGGAGTGCTGGCGGCCGTGGTCGCCACCCTGCCGCCGCTGACCACTGCGGACCGGCGTCGCATCGCCGAACTCGCCGCCCAGGGCCCGCCCGACGAAGAGGTCGGTCTCGACCCCTTCGCCATGGACCCATCGCTGTTCGACGGATCGGAAGCCCGCCGATGACCACCACCTTCTGGATGACGCTGCCCTACGTGGCCTTCACCTCGTTCGTGCTCGGCCACCTGTGGCGCTACCGCAACGACCAATTCGGTTGGACCACACGCTCTTCCCAGATCTACGAGAGCCGTCTGCTGCGGCTGGGCAGCCCGCTGTTCCACTTCGGCATGCTCGGCGTCATCGGCGGGCACGTCCTCGGCGTGCTGATCCCGGAATCCTGGACCGACGCCGTCGGCATCTCCGAGCACACCTACCACGTGGTCGCGGTCGCGGCGGGTTCGGTCGCCGGACTCGCGGTCATCCTCGGCGTCGGCATCCTGCTCTACCGCCGCATCACCGTACCGGCCGTGCGCAAGGCAACCACGCGCAATGACCAGCTCATGTATGTGCTGCTGGCCGCCGCGCTGATCACCGGTCTGCTCAATACCTGGGGCAGCAATCTGCTGTGGGGTACCTACAACTATCGCGAGACCGTATCCCCGTGGTTCCGTAGCCTTTTCACGGTCCACCCGGAGCCCGAGCTGATGGTCGGCACCCCGTGGACCTTCCAGCTGCACGGCCTCGTCGTGCTGACGCTCATCGCCATCTGGCCCTACACCCGTCTGGTCCACATGTTCAGCGCGCCCGTCGGCTACCTGACCCGGCCGTACATCGTGTACCGCGCGAAGGAATCCAACGCCCCGGACAAGCGCCGCTACGCGCGCGCCTGGGATGCGCCCGTCACGCCCGAAACCTGGCGCTGACCCCGAGTTCGGGTCCTCTCACCCGATGCCCCGCAGCCCCGTCCGCCCTGATCGGGAGGGCGGGGCTGTGTCTTTCCCAGCAAACACGCCCAACTCGCGGTCTTCGGCGCGAATGCGGACAATATGTCGACCAGTCCTGGCCGCTGTTCGCAGCCGCGCTGGGCGCATAGCCGACGCTTCGTCACGAACTTGTCGGTGCCCTGGCCGACAATGCGGTATGGCCTATGACAAAGTCCTCGCCGATCGGATCCGGGAGCTGATCGACCCGACACCCGACGTGAGCGAAAAGAAAATGTTCGGCGGTCTCGCCTTCCTGATCAACGGCAATATGGCGGTAGCAGCGAGCCGGACGGGTGGTCTCCTCGTCCGCGTCGATCCGGAGGAGAGCACCACGCTGCTCGCCCGCGAATATGTCGGCGCGATGGTGATGGGCGGTCGCGAAATGAACAATTGGCTGCGGGTCGACGGCGCGGCCGTCGCCGATGACGAAGCGCTCGATGAATGGATCGACCGCGGCATCAGCTACGCGCGTTCGCTGCCGCCGAAGGAGAAATAACGGTTCAGTGGACCAGGCGGCGGAAGGTGAGTTTGTCGAATTCCCGACCATATTCGTCCACCGCGACCACATCCATTTCGCTGGCGAACACGCCCGGGCGGACATCCACGCGCAGGAACGAGTAGTCGCGGAACCGCACCCGCGACCAAGGTGCCGCCTCGTCCTGTTTGCCGCCGGATGCGGTCCAGACATAGCTGTTCGGGACCGTCGTATCCGGTAATTCGTGGCCCCGGTACGTTTCCTGCGAGCCGGGCTGGAAGTCGTAGCGCGGTCGGCCGCCACCACCGACGGTGTAGTAGACCGTGCCGTCCGTATCCGGGTAGACGATCGAATTGTCCGCGGCGATCCTGGTCGCGGCGCCTGCGCGGATCGGATCCGTGCGTTCGTAGACGTGATTGTGGCCCTGCAGCACCAGATCCACCTGATACCGGTCGAACAATCCGGCCCACGCATCCCGCACGCCGCCGTCGCTGGCATGGGCGTCGGTGGTCGAGTATGCGCAGTGGTGGAAGAAGCAGACCAGGAAGTCGATATTCGGGTCCGCGCGGTAGGCGGCGAGAGTGCGCTCCACCCAACTCGTCTGCGCCCCACCGGAATACCCCGTATTGGCCTTGATCTCATAGCTGATGTCATTGGCGTCCAGCGAGAGCACCGCGACATTGCCGTAGGTGAACGAATACGCCGACGGGCAGCCCGCCGGGCCGTTGCCGGGGAAGTCCAGCCGCGCCAGATGTCCGCCGTAGCCGTGCTGGCCGTAGGTCGCTTCCATATCGTGGTTGCCGGTGGCGAACATCCACGGCGTCTCGGCGGCACTGCGTTCGATGGCCCCGAAGTAGACATCCCAGACATAGGGGTTGTACTTGTCGAAACCGGATTCGAGCTTCGCGCCGTTGGCGACGAATTCGTTCGGCTTGCCCCCGCCGGACGGGTCGGCATAGGCGATATCACCGGCGAGAATGTGGAAATCCGGTTTGGCGGCGGCGATTTGGCGCAGCACATTGCTCGCGTGCGGTGCGTTCGGATCGTTATCGGCCTTGTAGTACTTATCGTCGTAGTCGCCTGGCACGGTGCCCTGCGGCAGCGCAGGCGTCTCGTCGGTGCCCTGATCGCCCATCATGGTGAACCGGAACGGCAGGATCGCGCTGCGCGCACTCGGCATCGCGGAAGCGGCAGCACGGATATCGCCGGTGAACCCGTCGGAGGTGCGCCAGCGATAGAAGTGCGGCACGCGGCCGGGTAGGCCGTCGACCGGGGCGTGCACGTAGAACTGTTCGGCCGCGAGGACACCGCCGTCGGCGGAAGGGACCTGGGTGAGCAGATTGCGCACCTCGGCCTCGACGGTTCCGCCGAGCGCGGGCGTCGGGCCGTGGTCCAGGAAGACCTTGGTACCGGCCGGTGGCCGGGAGAGTTGACCGGCGAACCGGAGCTGACTCGTCGCATCCGGGCCGTATCCGACATGCCGACCGCCGACCGCGAGCTGCGCGTCCTCGGCGTAGGCGCGCCTGCCGAACGGTGAGGTCCCGACGGTCGCGACGGCGGCGGCCGCCGCGGTACCGCGCAGCACATTGCGCCGGGAGACCGGGTGCCGACGTAGGTAGTTCCGATGCCACTCGTGCTGCTCGTCCATTGTCATATGGGCGGCGTTGGCAGCGGGAATTCCGGTATCCGGCAGATCGCCAGCGGGGTTCAACGGATTCGTCGGCACGGCATCCGATGCTCTACGGCCCCGGCATATCACGCAACCCGACACCGCTTCCCACCTACGAACAGTTCATGAACTTTGGTCTGGAGTACGGCAACACCCGAGACCGCGCACCCCGCCGGATAGCCGGGCACAAGAGTGCCTGGCTACGACAAGGGGTGCCCGGATGTGTCGGCGCAGTGCCGGCCAAGCCCCGGCCCGCGCGAGAAGATAGCCGCGCAATTCACACAAAACGAACGAATACCCCAGCAACAGCGGCGATCTCGCCCTTTTCTGACAGCGTCTTCGGGGATTAAGCTGCGGCGATGACGCCATATACGCGTGCGGCGGTCGCGGCGGTCGTCCTGGGCGGTTCCGTTTTCGGTGCCACGACCGCACATGCGACGCCCGGAACCGATATCACCGCGGTCACGCTTGCCCAGGCACAGATACCCGCGGGCCTGCTGCCGTTCGTTGCAGGCACCGACCTCGTCGTCCGTGAAATCACCATCGCCCCAGGCGGTTCCACCGGGTGGCACTATCACTACGGTCCGGTCTTCGGCTTCGTTCGCTCGGGCACCCTCACCCACCCGGGCCCCGACTGCGTGGCTCCGGTCTTCCACACCGGCGATTTCATCTACGAACCCGAGGGCGCCTGGAACGTGCACATCGGCCGCAATCTCGGCCCCGACCCGCTCGTCCTCGACGTCGTCTACGCGCCGCCCACGGGAAAGCCGCTCTTCGAAGACGCCGACGCCCCCGACTGCGCCTAGTCAGCCCGGCGACCGGTGCCGCACCAGCGGCAGGTACACCTCGTCGACGATTTCGATGAGCACATCATCGGGTGCGGTGGGGACCCCGCGCAACACGAATTCGTTGCGCAACAAGACGATTGCCACGGTAGCGACCCGCGGATGCAGGGCCTCCGGTGCGGCCTCGCCGCGGGCGACCGCGCGGCCGAGAATGGTCAGCCAGGTGGCGGCACCGGAGTCCGTGGAGTGCTCGGGTAGCTGCGCGAGCAGTTCCGCCGCGCCACCGGCCGCCGCCAGTAAGTCGCGCATGACCGCGCCGAGGGCGGAACTCCAGTGGCGGTTGGCTCGGCGCAGCATTTCGAGAACGTCCTCGCGCAGATTGCCGGTGTCGGGGGGCTGAACGGCCGTGGTCAGCTGGCGGTAGGCGGCGATGCCGAGTGCGAGTCGATTCGGCCAGCGGCGATAGATGGCGTTTTTGTTGGTGCCCGCGCGGGCCGCGACCTTGTCCATGGTCAGTCCGGCGTATCCCGATTCGGTTAGTTCGTCTGCTGCGGCGCGCAGGATCGCCTCCTCGAGCGCTGTACCGCGCCGCCGCGTTTGCCCGGGTTGTTCCACGCCTGCCACCTTTCCCAACGGGGACTCATCGTACCTTCTGACATGAGCGTGACACCTGAACACTGAGCAGTTAAGGTACGGGACGTACCTTAACTAGGTTCGATCGAAGGAATGCACCATGCGCGCAAAAGGCATCAGCTACAGCACCGGCTTCCTCGGCAAAGGCGGGCTGTCCCGGCAGCCGTTCGACGCGGCCGAGGTCGAGCGGGAACTCCGCGTCATCCGAGATGACCTGCACTGCAACGCAATACGCGTGATGGGCGGGGATCCGGATCGGATCGAACTCGCCGCGACCTACGCCGCTGAACTCGGCCTCGAGGTCTGGTTCTCGCCCTATCCGCTGGAGCTCGACCCCGAGGAGGTGCTCGCACTGTTCGCCGACTGCGCCGCGCGCGCAGAACGCCTGCGACAGCATGGGGCCGAGGTCGTCTTCGTGGCCGGTGCCGAACTGAGCCTGATGAACCACGGATTCCTACCCGGTAGCAATATCGACGAGCGGCTCGAGCTACTGCTGCGACCGGATCGGCCGCGCGAGCAGATCGGCGAGGTCAGCGCGCGGGTCAATGAATTCCTCGGCAAAGCGGTCGCGGTGGTCCGGGAACACTTCGGCGGCAAGATCACCTATGCCGCGGTGCCGCTCGAGCGCGTCGACTGGGCGCCCTTCGATATCGCCTCGGTGGATCTGTATCGGTCCGCCGAGATCGCCGACCGGTTCGCCGACGGCGTCGGAACCCTTGTCGCACAGGGTAAGCCGCTCGCGATCACGGAGTTCGGCGCGGCCACCTTCCACGGCGCGGGCGATCGCGGCGCACTCGGCCTGGAGATCGTCGAACACGACCCGCACACCGGCGCGCCACTGCGCGTGAACGGCCATTACCGTCGCGACGAGGCGGGCCAAGCCGCTTACATCCGCGAGCTACTGGAGATCTTCGACGCCAATGGCGTGGACAGCACCTTCGTCTTCACCCTCGCCCTGCACGACCACCCGCACCGCCCCGATGGCGACCCCCGCGACGACCTGGACCTGGCCAGCTACGGCATCGTCAAGGTCTTCGAAAACCACTGCGGCACCACCTATCCGGACCTGCCATGGGAACCGAAGGCCGCATTCCACACCCTCGCCGACTACTACCGAGAGCACTGAAATGTCACCGGTCCCGATAGTTGTTCTCCAGAATCCGCATGCTGACGAGACAGCGTGGCGTCACCGAGAGTCGGCAAGTGGGTGTTCGTTGCCGACAGGGCTGGCTGTGAGTTGGATTCGGTCGGCGAGGCGGGAGTAATCGACCGGGCCGGTGGTGTCGACGACGAGGGTGGCTGTGAGTTCGAGTGGTGCGGCATGCGCGGCCCATATGTCCCAGTCATCGGCCAGCCGTTGCTCGTCTTGGTAGAGGGCTGGGCGGTTTCTGCTCGCGTAACGCGCCTTGGCTAAGCCGGAGGGGACATCGCACCAGATCTCGACGGCGCGAGAGGCGCCCGTGTTCCGGATTCCGGTCCGGGCGAAGTGCAGGTCGCGTGGCTTGAACCACCACGAATCGATGACGACGATGCCCGGGATTGCCTGCGCTAGGGCCCACACCGTGTCCATCGCGATTCCGCCGAGCGCGTGGAGATCATCGGCGTCGTCAAGGCAGGCCGCGAGTGCTTCTTTGACGGTGTCCTTCGACAGGAACTGGGCGTTCAACGTCCGGGCCAACGATCGGCCCAACGTCGACTTGCCCGAGCCGGGAAGTCCGTTGACCAGCACCAAGAGTTTGTCCATCGAGCGATCATGACGGAACCGACGATCATGGTCTGTCGGGGTACCGATCCGAGTTGTCGGATACCACTGTCGCGGTCAACTCGTCGGCGGCGAGTCGGAATTCGAGTAGACAGCGTTGATCGGTCAGGTCGGTCACCGTGTCCAGAACCAGGCCGTGCGGCGCGGCGAGCGCGCTCCCCTGGCCACCACCCACGTCGACGATGCTGGAAAACCGGGACCAATCGAAACCAGCGACGATGCGTGGGATCTGCTCGCGAAACCGGTGGGTCATCTGCCGGTCGAACGACTCACGCAGGTAAGGATATTCAGCCAGGTCGGCCCAGAAGTCCTGCCCATAGCGGCGCGCGTAAGCCCCCTGCCCGGTGGTGATGCTGTGGGCGAGTTCGACGAACGCCAACTCGGGAAAGCCGCTCTTCGAAGACACCGACGCCGCCGACTGCACGTAGTCAGCTCGGCGCCCCAGCCGGACCAGCGGCAGGTACACCTCGTCGACGATTTCGATGGGCATCTCCTCGGTTGCGTGGTGAGCGTGCGCAGCACGAATTCGTTGCGCGACAAGATGATTGCCACGGTGGTGACCCCTGGATGCAGGGTCTCCGATGCGGCTTCGAACCGCCGACCGGCGTCGGTGGATCGACCGGCCGGTAGCTCAGTCGGCCGCGATCTCCAGTAACGCGTCGGCCACCGACTGGGGCTCGGTGATCATCAGGTCGTGACCGGTGTCGATATCCCACAGGCGCCCCGATGCCCTGGCATTCTCGACCAGCACCGGGTCGCGAGTGACCAGCGTGGAGGTACACACAATGTGGTACTGCGGCAGCGCCCACAGGGCGTCCTCGTTGCACAGATCGAGTTTGTCCTCGAAGCACCGCCACGGGTGAGCGGTCAGCCGCGCCTGCATCCACGCCAGGTCCGCGGCATCGGTGACGCCGTAGAACAGGCCCGCGTGCTCGGTCGGAAGCAGGACCAGCTCGACCCCATCGACAGTCTCACCGAGCGGTCGGGTCGCCTCGATGATCGGGCCTGCGACATCGACCAGGGACTGGCCGTTGACCGGATTGGCGGCGTCCAGGTACACGAGGCGACCGACCCGCTCGATGGCCCGGTCCGCGGCGCCCGTGATGACCATCCCGCCGTAGCTGTGCCCGACAAGGATCACCTCCCGCAGATCCTCGTAGTGCAGCAGCGACGCCACATCCTGAACATGAGTGTCCAAACCGATACCGGCAAGGCGCAGATGCGCCCGCTCGGCGAGCCCCGACAGAGTCGGCGCGTACACCTCATGGCCCGCCGCACGCAGCAGCTGTGTCACCTGCCGGTAGCACCACCCGCCGTGCCCACCGCCGTGTACCAGGACAAAGGTAGCCATCTCACTCCCGAAAATTTCATTCTCAAATATGAGAGTTATGTAGTGAGTAATCCGATTACTCAAGTAATGAGATTACTCTGACAGGTGTGGACACCGGGCGGGAATCGGATACCTCGCAGCGCATCCGCGCCGTGGTGCTGGAATCACTGGAGCGCGGCGGCTACGACGGCGTGCACTTGCAGGAGGTGGCGCGCGGCGCGCGGGTGTCGCTCACCACGGTGTACAAGCTGTTCAGCACCCGAGACGAGTTGATCGTCGCCGCGATCGAACAATGGATGGCAGACACCAGCTACGCCGACCTCGCCCCGCCGTTACCGCATGAGACGCTGCCGGAGGGCCTGATGCGGCTGTTCCGCCGGGTCTTCGAACCCTGGGAACGCAGCCCTCGAATGCTCGAGGCCTACCATCGCGCCCGCTCCGGACCGGGCGGACATCGCCTCGAATCCCAGGGCTTCGCCGCGCTTCTCCCGGCCGCAGGCGCCGTCCTGGCCGGCGCCGATCCCGAATACCTCGACGACCTCGGTCGCATACTCACCAATCTCAGCTACGGGCTCATCGGCCGCTACGTCGACGGCGCACTCGCGATCACCGAAATCCTGCCCACCCTGGAACGGGCCGTCCACCGGCTGACCACCAACAACGAACCCGACGCCAAAACCGCCCATCTCCGCCGTACCGACCCTGCCACGACCATCACAGTCCGTCGTCACAACTGAAACGAGCGGATCGCCCGCACCCCAGCCGCGAGGTAGACTCGAACATAAGTTCGAATCGAGGGGTTCTGAATGCGGGCGTTACGTCGAGCCGAGATTGCCGGGTTACTGGCCAGCGATATCGTCGCGCATCTGGCCACCGTCGACGCGGCCGGATATCCGCATGTCACACCGATTTGGTTTCTGTGGGATCAGCAGGCCTTTCGGCTGACCAGTTGGGCGGGGCGGCCGCATTTGCGGCGGATTCTGGCGAATCCGCGGGTCGGGTTGGTGATCGATCGGGAGGTGGTGGGTTCGCGGGATGGCGGGCAGCGGCCGAATCGGCAGGTGCGGGTGATCGGGGATGCCGAACTGACCATCGATGCGGATGGCGTGTGGACCCAGCGCATCTGGGAGAAGTACGGCAGTGGGCCGGTGCTGGGCGAGGTGGAGCGTGCGCGGGTGCTGATCACGATTACCCCCGATCGCTTCGTCGCCATCGCGAGCGTCTGACCTGCGCGAAAATCTCTTCAGAAAATTTCGCGGAGATATGTAGAAGGCGTCGGGGCGGCTCCGACCAAAGGGTGACAGTAGGTCACAACCAACCCAAGGAGCCCATCATGTCGGTCAACACGTTCTTCTGGTTCGACAGCGACGCCGAAGAAGCCGCCACCCGCTACACCGCGCTGATCCCCAACTCTCGCATCGTCGAGGTCAATCGCCACCCCGATGGTTCGGCGTTCATCGTCTCGATCGAACTCGACGGCCACCCGTACACCCTGATGAACGGCGGTCCCGGGCATCCGTTCACGGATGCCGCGTCGATCCAGGTGGTCGTCGATACCCAGGCCGAGGTCGATCGCCTGTGGGACGCCCTGGTCGACGGTGGTGAACCCGGCCCCTGCGGCTGGCTGACCGACCGCTACGGCCTGTCCTGGCAGGTCGTCCCTGCGGCCCTGCTCACCCTCATGGACGGTGCGAACCCCACAAAGACCGGCGCGGTCGCCACGGCGCTGCGGTCCATGACCAAGCTGGATATCAAGGTTCTGCAGGACGCGTACGACAACGCGTGAGACCGGGCACCCCGTCTGATAGCCGGGCACCCAACACACGGGGTGCCCGGCTACGGCAAGGGCGGGGTATGCAGCGCCACACTCCGCGACCCGTTCGAGGGGATCGGCAAACCCGAGCCGCTACGCCACCACCTTACTGGGCACTGGACACGGCGCATTACCCAAGAGCATCGATTGATCTACTACGTGACAGACACCGAAATCGTTGTGGTGCAAGTGGGTTCACACTACGAAGACTGACGGCTGAACAACGAGGCTTCGGAGCCCGCGTCGTTCAGCACACTCGGAATGTCGCCGCCGACGCCGTCGTCGTAAGGCCCGATCAGGATGGCGAAACCACCTCCGCGAAGACATCGTCGAGGTTGCTCGCGGTGAGTCCGAAGGTCTCCCGGGTGGTGGTGTCGTCGACGGTGAACTCGCGATGCGACATGTGGTAGGTCTCGAACAATTCGACCCAGAACGGGTCGGTGTGGCCGAGGAGGGTCAGTTCGCGGTCCGTCATCACCTCGAGCCGCGGCTTCGGGGCATCCGCTGTCGCGGCGAAGCGCTCGGCGGCCGCACGCACGGTGCTGGTAATGGTCGGCGCGAGCCAGGCCCGCCCCCAAGAGCTTTCGCTGCGCGCGACCGCGACGAGTGCGGCGGCCGCGTCACCGATCGCGGTATAGGAGTGCGGCAGATCCAGGTCCTGCGGTACCAGAGCGAGTTGGCCCGCAATCACTTTCGGCTGCACCAGCAGCGAGAACAGCGATACCGCACCGCGGCCGAGGAATTGGCCCGCCCTCACCTCGGTGACCCGCACCCGGCCCGCATCGTGCGCCGCCTTGGCATCGAGCCACATCCGTGCGCGCACCCGCCCCTTGGGTCCGGTGGCCGCCAGCGGTGTGTCGTCGGTGACCACACCGTCCACCGGGCCGTAGCCGTAGAGGTTGCCGAGCATTACGTAGTTCGCACCGGACTGCTCCGCGGCCGACAGTATGGCCCCGAACAGTGGCGGCACCGCCTCCGGCCAGGTGTGATAGGCGGGCATCGCGGTATTGAATACGGTGTCCGCGCCCTTGACGAGATCGGTGAGCGCGGTCGCGTCCACGGCATCGGTTGCGATGAGCTCGATATCGGGATGCTGCGGGCCGGTCCCACTGCGGCTGATCACCCGCACCTGGTCGCCGGATTCGGCCAACCGGACCGCGGTTGCCGAGGCGGTGGCGCCCCGGCCGATGATGACATGCGAAGGCATGCGACTTCCCTTCTGAGACAAGATGATTCACGCAACCAAGCCAAATTCGCCGATCGCGTGCCATCAACATTGCCGGGCGCGGGAGCGCTAGACTAGTGGCCGGTCAGCCATCTATCCCAAGGATCCAGCCATGAAGACCGTTGCCGTTGTCGCCGTCGCGCCGGTGAAGCCCTTCGAACTCGCCATGCCCGGAACCATGCTCGGCACGGTGACGGTAGACGGTGAGCCGTGTTATCGGATGGTGGTGTGCACCGCCGAACCCGGCGTTGTTCCCGGCGCATTGGGCGGCTTCGATGTCGTGGTGCCGCGCGGACTGGATGCGCTCGACGAGGCGGATACCGTCATCGTGCCGAGCACGGGCAGTCGAGGGACCGCCGACGCGGCCACCATCGCGGCACTGCGCCGGGCCGTCGCTCGAGGCAAGCGCGTCACTTCGATCTGCAGCGGCGCATTCGTATTGGCCCAGGCCGGGTTGTTGTCCGGCCGCACCGCGACCACGCATTGGGGACTGGCCGACGAACTCGCCGCGATGTTCCCGGAGGTTACGGTGCGCACCGACGCCCTGTTCATCGAGGACGGACCGGTGACCACCGCCGCCGGTGCCGCCGCCGGAATCGACCTGTGCCTGCACCTGATTCGCACCGACTACGGTGCGACGGTCGCCAATGCCGCGGCCCGCGCCGCCGTGGTGACACCGGTACGCCCCGGCGGCCAAGCCCAATTCGTCGACTCGCCACTGCCGCCCGAGAACGGTCTCACCCTCTCGGCCACCCGCACCTGGGCCCTGGAACGCCTCGACACTCCCCTGTCCCTGGACGATCTGGCCACCCACGCCCGCACCAGCGTGCGCACCCTCACCCGCCGCTTCCACGAGGAAACCGGACTCAGCCCCCAGAAATGGCTGCTGCACCAACGCATTCAGCGCGCCCGCGAACTCCTCGAATCCACCACTTTGCCCATGGACCAGGTAGCCCGCCACAGCGGCATCGGCTCCGCGGAATCCCTGCGCCAACACATGATCCGCCACGTAGGCCTCCCCCCGAGCGCCTACCGCGCCTCCTTCACCCGCACCCCGCGCCGATCCGCATGAGCGAACCCGAGGCGGCGGCTATACCTGAATGACAGTCAGCTCCGGCAGACAAAGCGAAACCCGGTGTCCTGACCAACTACCGGCCATCTGTGCGATCGCAGTTGCCCGGCAGGTCGCCAGGCCCGGAATGCCGCTGAACAGCGCTGGGACTCAGCCGAATCCGGCCTATTCGGACCCACCTCGATACACCAACCGCCGCCTGCCGGTGTCATGGATGGTCGGTAAAGTGAGCTCGACCGCTATCCAGGCTGTACCAGGAGGCATTCGGTGAATGCGAAATCGCTCGTGAACGGCTTCAACTCGGTGACGCTGACCTTGACGAATGCACCTTTGGTCGGGTCGCTCATGCGCAAGAGCTTCGTCGAGATCAGTTACGTGGGCCGCCGTTCCGGCAAAACCTTCAGCACGCCCGTGAACTACCGCCGTTCCGGCGATTCGATCGTCATCGGAGTTGCGCTCCCGGATCGAAAGAGTTGGTGGCGCAACTTCACCGATGAAGGCGGCCCGATCACGCTGCACCTCGAGGGCGGCGACCGGCATGGTCACGCGCTCGCACATCGTGACGAGCGCGGGCGAGTCACGGTGCGTGTCCGCCTGGACGATTCGCACTGACCACCGGACCCTCTTGCCCCCGCGCCCAACAACATTGCCCGCTGATCACCGATCGCCCTCCCGCCATGCACCCGGTTGCTGCAGCGCACTGATTCGCGGGGCGCGCATGTTTTATCCCGCGAATTCGTGCGCGGCGCGAGAGAAGGTGCGCGCCGCAATCCCCGTTGGAGCGCGCGCTACGCCCCGCTGACTTCCACAGGGAATGTGTTGGCCCGCATCAGTTCTCGGGCGGCAGCACGGTAGCGGTCGGCGATCAGGCGGACGACAGCCGGGTGAACACCGATCGGTTCCGCAACACCATCAGCTCCCGCCTCGTGCAGGCGCTGCTGGAACAGGCCATGTGCCAGCAGGTACGAGGCGATGAAGACGCGCCGCGCACCCGACTCGCGAAGTTCGGCAACGACTTCCGGCACGCGCGGAGCTCCGGTGGCGACGTAGCCGATGCGAACCGGGACATCCAGATGTTCGGCCAGCATGCCTGCCGCGCGCCGAACATCTTGGCGCGCACGGGCATCCGAGGAGCCGGCCGCCGCGAAGACCACCGCGTCACCGGGACGCCAGCCTGCGGCACGCAACCGCATGGCCATGATGCGGGCCAATGCCGGGTCCGGCCCCATCGCGGGTGTCACCGCGACTTCGGGATGACCACTCTCGGCCACCTCGCGCGGCACATCTTGATAGACGTGGTATCCGGAGGCGAGGAAGGCCGGAACCACCACGGCGGGAACGGCTTCCCCCGCGGAATCGGTCAGATCGCGGAGCACCTCGGCTGGTGACGGGCCGAGCACATCTACGAAAGCTGTACGCACCCAAGGTGGTTCGGCGTCGCGCCCCGAAACCGCGGCGCCGAGCTCACCCACCCCGCCGGCTGCCATCCCGCTGAACTCCTGTACCACCGCCTCGGCGAGCGCGGCGATCATCTGCACACCCCTGGTACTCCTGGTGCCGTGTGCGACCAGGACCAGGGCCGGAGCCGTCACCAGCTCCCCGCAGGCTGTGCGTACCTCGGCGTGCGGGCCGGGGTGCCGATGCCCGCTACCGGCGCACGGCCGTTAGCGACGGTGCGCGGAAAGTCATCGGCGCAATCCGCGGCGTCCAGCGCCAGCCGGTAGCCCCGCTTGACCACGGTCTGAATGGCTTTCGGCGTGCCGAGCCCGGCGCGCAGCCGCGCGATCGCGGTCTCCACGGCATGGGTGTCGTCACCGCCGCCGGGCAGCGCGGCGAGCAGATCCTCCCGGGAAACTACCCGGCCGGGCTGCCGCGCCAGCGAGCGCATCAGTGCCATCGGCGCGGGCGCGAGCTGGCGCACCGAACCGTCGACCACCACGCACGCACCGCGCACGCTGATGGTGTGTCCGGCGGCCTGAATTCGATTGGCGCGCCGCGGCAATTCCTCGGCGACGTGCCGGGCCAGCGCACCGAGGCGCGCGCGTCCCGGCATCGAGGTCGCCACACCCAGCTCCTCCAGCGGAGCCGCGGTGATCGGTCCGACGCAGGCGGGCAGCACCCGTCCGCGCAGCGCGTGCAGCACGCCCTCCAGCAGCCCGGTTTCCTTGGCGCGCATCAACATCGACGCCACGGCGGGCGCGCTGGTGAAGGTCACGCAGTCCAGGCTCGAGGTGATGATGGCCTCGATCAGGTTGTCCATCGGCCCCTGATCGTCCGGCGGCACCCAGCGATACACCGGCACCGCGACGACATCCGCACCGGCACAACGCAATACCTCGCAGAAGTCGGGTACCGGCTCCCATTCGGTTGTCGCGCCGTGCAATTGGACCGCGATCCGCACACCCTCCACGCCCTCGGCGAGCAGGTGGTCGAGCACCTCGGCGGAAGACTCCGACGCGGGCGACCATTCCTCGCGCAGTTCGGCGGCGCGGATGGCGCCCTTGGCCTTCGGCCCACGCGCCAGCATCCTGGTGGACGACAGCGTCAGCCGCAGATCCTCGGCAATGCCCCAGCCCTCGGCCGCTTCCATCCAGCCACGAAATCCGATGCCGGTGGTGGCCACCACGATCTGCGGCGGATCGGCCACGAGATCGCGGGTAACCCGCTCCAGTTCGGTGTCGTCGGCCAGCGGAATGATGCGGATGGCGGGAGCGGCGACGATACCGGCGCCCCGTCGGGTGAGCAGCGTGGCGAACTCATCGGCCCGCCTGGCGGCCGTGACGCCGACCGTGAAACCGGCCAGACAGGCGCCCGTATCGATTGTTGTCATGCCGATCCACCATCCGTGGCGACGAGACCGGCATCGACCGGCTCATTGGAAACCGAAACGATGCCGTCCTCGACGCGCACCGCGTATACCGGCAGCGTCGCCGAATCGTCGTCCAGGCAGTGCCCGTCCAGGAGCGAGAACGCCTGCTTCAGCAGCGGCGAGGCCACGACCGGAATACCGGCGCGGTCACCGACGATCCCGCGCGACATCACTGCCGCCCGGCCGATCGGATCGATATTGCCGACGGCGGCGAGGGTGCCATCGGTCATCAGGAACAGGGCGGCCTGTCGGCCACCCTTCAGCAACACCGCGACGCCGCGGCCGGGAATCAGGTAGTCGAGTCGGCACGCCTGCGTCCAACCTGTGGTGGTAGCTGTGGCAATGCCGGGGGTCTCCGTCACGGTCATCGGTGTCATCCTCCAAACGCCTTACCCATTGGTACAGGCGCCCTGTTTCTTCGGGGTTAAGCGGCTATTGCCCGCGTGTGGCGACCGGGACTTCCGGCATGCCGAGCAACACAGGGACCTTCCGCTCCCCGGTCGCATCGAACGAAATGGTCGGATCGGCTTCTTCGGGGGCATTGACAAAGGACACGAAGCGCGACAACTTCTCCTCGTCGTCGAGCACCGCGGCCCATTCGTCGCGATAGCCAGCGACATGCTGGGCCATGGCCGCCTCCAGATCGTCGGCGATGCCGAGGCTGTCCTCGCAGATGACCTGCTTGAGATAGTCGAGACCGCCCTCGAGTGCCTCCTGCCACGGCGCGGTGCGCTGCAACCGGTCGGCGGTGCGGACGTAGAACATCAGGTACCGGTCGATGTACTTGATCAGCGTCTCGTCGTCCAGATCACCGGCGAGCAGCACCGCATGCTTCGGGGTCAGACCGCCGTTGCCGCCGACATACAGGTTCCAGCCGTGCTCGGTCGCGATGACACCGACGTCCTTGCCGCGGGCCTCCGCGCATTCTCTGGCGCAGCCCGAGACGGCCAGCTTCAACTTGTGCGGCGACCGCAATCCGCGGTACCGCTTCTCCAGCAACACGGCCATACCGACCGAATCCTGCTGGCCGTAGCGGCACCAGGTGGAGCCGACGCAGCTCTTCACGGTGCGCAGCGACTTGCCGTACGCGTGCCCGGATTCCATGCCGACATCGACAAGGCGCTTCCAGATCAGCGGCAGCTGTTCGACCCGCGCGCCGAACAGGTCGATCCGCTGACCGCCGGTGACCTTGACGTACAGGTCGAATTCCTTGGCGATCTGGCCGATGGTGATCAGCTGATCCGGGGTGACCTCGCCGCCGGGCATCCGCGGCACCACCGAGTAGGTGCCGTTCTTCTGCAAATTCGCCAGGAAGTGGTCGTTGGTGTCCTGCAGCGCGGCCTGTTCGCCGTCGAGGATGTGATCGCTCGAGGTGGAGGCCAGGATGGAGGCGACCGTCGGCTTGCAGATATCGCAGCCGGTGCCCTTACCGTGCTTGGCGATAAGGCCGGAGAAGGTGCGGATGCCGGTGACCTGGACGATCTGGAACAGCTCGGCGCGCGACTGCGAGAAGTGCTCGCAGAGCGCCTTGGACATCTCGACGCCGGACTGCTCCAGCAGCTTCTTGAGCATGGGAACGCAACCGCCGCAAGAGGTTCCGGCGGACGTGCACTTCTTGATGCCCGGGATATCGCAGGCGCCCTCTTCGATGGCCCCGCAGATCGCACCCTTGGACACATTGTTGCAGGAGCAGATCTGGGCATCGTCGGGCAGTGCGTCGGCGCCGAGTTCGGCACCGGCGGGCGAGATCAGCGTGGCCGGTTCGGCGGGCAGCGGACGCCCGACCAGCGGACGCAGCGCCGAGTACGCGGTCGCGTCACCGACCAGGATGCCGCCCAACAGGATCTGCGCGTCATCGGAGACGACGAGTTTCGCGTAGGTGCCCTTGGCCGCGTCGTGCAGTACGACCGATAGCGCGCCCTCGGTGGTGGCGTGCGCATCACCGAAGCTGGCCACATCGACGCCGAGCAGCTTGAGCTTGGTCGACATATCCGCGCCGGGGAATTCGCCCGCACCACCGAGCAATCGGTCCGCGACGATCTCTGCGGTGGTGTAGCCGGGGGCGACCAGGCCGTAGCAGACACCTTCCACCGCGGCACATTCGCCGATGGCGTAGATATTCGGATCCGAGGTCTGCAGACCGAGATCGGTAACGATGCCGCCGCGCGGGCCGACCTCGATGCCGCTGTCGCGGGCGATCTGGTCGCGCGGGCGGACACCGGCGGAGAAGACCACGAGTCCGGCGTCGATCACCGTGTCGTCGGAGAGCGTAACCTTCAGGCGCTCAGCCGATTCCGCGTCCGCGATGGCCTCGATAGATGCGGTACCGACACCGGTGTGCACCTGCAGCCCGAGATCGGTGACCAGCTTCTCCAGGATGGCGCCACCACCCTCGTCGACCTGGGCGGGCATCAGACGGGGGTTGAACTCCACGACATGCGGCGTCATGCCGAGCAGGCGCAGCGCGTTGGCCGCCTCCAGACCCAGCAGACCACCACCGACGACCACACCGGCCGCACCGGGACCCGCCGCGGCAGCGGCCGCACGGATGCCGTCGAGGTCATCGATGGTCCGGTAGACGAAGCACTCCGACAGATCGTGACCGGGCACCGGCGGCACGAACGGGTACGAACCGGTCGCCAGCACCAGCGCGTCGTAGGCGATGGTGTCGCCCGCCGAGGTGGTGACCTTGCGTGCCTCGCGGTCGATGGACTGCGCGGACTGGCCCAGCCGCAGCTCCACCAGGGCGTCACCGGCGTATTCGTTACCGGGCAGCGCCAGGGCGGCGGCATCCCAGTTGCCGACGTACGACGAAAGTCCGACGCGGTCGTAGGCGGGCAGCTGCTCCTCGCTGAGGATGACGACCTGCCACTGGCCTGCCTCGTCCCGGGACCGCAGCGCCTCCACGAACCGGTGCCCGACCATGCCGTGGCCGACGACCACGACGGTCTTGCGCTGGGTGGGGTCGACTGTCGAGTTCATGACTGTCCTCCGTTGATGATTCGGCGTCAGGCTCGGGCCGACGTACTGGTGGACTGGGACGGGTTGCCTGCCTCGGCTTCGAGGACGAGTGCTTCGGCCTCCGTGACGATCTCGGAGTCGACGACACCGCGCGGCCGGCGCAGGAACACCAGCCAGGTCACCGCGGCGCAGGCCACATAGAAGGCCATGAAGACCCAGAAGGCGGTGGTCGCCGATTTGGTCGAGGCGTAGGAGGAGCGCAGTACCAGGTTGATCGCGACACCGCCGAGCGCACCGATGGCGCCGACGAAACCGATGAGCGCACCGGAAGTGTTCTGCGACCAGGCGGCCTGGGCGGCCGGACTCGCGTCCAGGCTCTTGGATTTGGCGTCGAAGACCGACGGGATGATCTTGGTGACTGCTCCGTTGCCGATACCCGACACCACGAACAACGCGATGAATCCGGCGACCAGTGCGGCCATCGCCGTACCGCTCGGCACGCCGCCGCTGCGGTCACCCGCGGTGCTCGCCACGCCGACCAGCACCGCGGCCGCGGTCATCGCGGCGAAGGTGTAGAGGGTGACCCGGCTGCCGCCGATCCGGTCGGCCAGTTTGCCGCCGTACGGGCGGGCCAGCGAACCGAGCAGCGGGCCGATGAAGGCGATCTGCGCGGCATGCAGTGCGGCCTGCGCGACGGTGTCGCCACCGGCCTTGAAACTGATCTGCAGCACCTGACCGAAGGCGAAGCTGTAGCCGATGAACGAACCGAAGGTGCCGATGTAGAGGAAGGCGATCGCCCAGGACTGCGGCACCTTGAGCGCCGTGATCATGTAGGAGAGATCGGCCTTCTGGTTCTTCAGGTTGTCCATGTACAGCGCGGCGCCGACACCGGCCAGCGCGACGAGCACGAGGTAGATCGCGCAGATCAGCGAGGCGTAACCGTTGCCGAGAGTGGCGATGACGAGCAGACCGACGAGCTGGATGACGGGCACGCCGATATTTCCGCCGCCCGCGTTCAGCCCGAGCGCCCAACCCTTCAACCGTTGCGGGTAGAAGGCATTGATATTGGTCATCGAGGAGGCGAAGTTGCCGCCACCGAATCCGGCGAATGCGGCCACGACCAGGAAGGTCGTGTACGAGGTGCCCGGCTGATTGATGAAGTACAGCGTGAGCAGCGTCGGAATCAGCAGCAGCGTGGCACTGAAGATGGTCCAGTTGCGACCGCCGAAGCGCGCCGTGGCCACGGTGTACGGAATGCGCAGAAACGCACCGACCAGCGTCGGCATGGCGACCAGGAAGAACTTGCCCGCCGGATCGATGCCGAACTTATCGGTGGGCATGAACAGCACCATGACCGACCAGATGGACCACACCGAGAACCCGACGTGCTCGGCGAAGACCGACCAGATCAGATTCCGCTTGGCGACGTCTTTGCCACCGGCCTCCCAGGCCGCGACATCCTCGGCATCCCAATGCTCGATGTTGTGGTTACGCGTCAGCGTGCTCAACGGGGGCCTCCCAAAATCGGTTAGCCCCACGGTAGGAAACGGGTATTGCCGAAATGATGCCCCAAATGACCGTCAAATCAACGGTTGCTCACGATTCCCCGGTTAGCCGGGTGAGTTTCAACGAAATGTTTCGCGCATGTGACACACCGGTTTCTACACGTCACAAACAGCCGATCTTGCAATTACCGGCCGGTGAGGTGTGACGCGGACAGCATGCTCGACGTCACACCACCTCGCAACTCGAACGGCGCGATCAATTCCAGGTGTCTTCGAGCATGCGTGGCTTGCAGGCCTGCCATGCACCGGTGAGCAGCACCAGCACCGCGATGACGAGCATCGCGAACGGTGCGGCCCAGCCGCCGGTCGCGCTGTGCAACATGCCGAACAGCACCGGACCGACGCAGGCCACCGCATATCCGACGCCCTGGGTGAAGCCCGACAGTGCGGCCGAACCCTGCGGGGTCCTGGTGCGCATATTGATCAGCGTCAGCGCCATCGGGAAGGTGCTCGGGCCGAGGCCCAACAGCACGACCCACAGCAACGGCACAGTCATCGGTGCGATCAGCAGTCCGGCGAATGCGGTGAAAAAGAAGACGGCACAACCCACTACGAACGGGAACGGATTGCGGAACCGCGCGACCACCGTCGGTGCGGTGAACGCCGACACCAGCCCGACCAACGCGAACACACCGACCATGGTTCCGCCGAACCCGGCACTCGCGCCCGCTTCGGACAGGATCTTGGGCAGCCAGGTGAACATGGCGTAGGTGGTCAGCGAGGTCATACCGAACATGCCCGCCATCCCCCAGGCCACCGGCGAACGCCACACCTTGCCCTTGGGCTCCTGGGTCCGCGACGGCAGCGCCGTGCTGTCGACCCGATCGTGACCGCGGCGATCGCGCAGCACACCGAGCCACGGCAGCGCGGCCGCGAAGCCGAGAATCGCCCACAGCCCCAGGGAGATACGCCAGCCGTGCGCGTCGGCGACCGGCACCGCGATCAGCGCGGGCACCACGGTGCCGAGCTGGACCATGGTGATGTACAGCGAGCTCACCACCGCGAGCCGGTCCGGGAAATACCGCTTGACCAGCGGCGGAATAACGACATTGCCGATGCCCATACCGCCGAGGGCCAGCGCGGAGAAGATCAGCAGTTCGGCCGTGCCGCCGACCACCGCCCGGATCAGCATGCCGAGTCCGGCCATCAGCATCGCGACGAGTGCGGTGCGCTCGAGCCCGATCCGGCGCACGAAAACCGGGGTGAGCAGACCCGAAACCGCGAACATCAGGGTCGGGATCATGCCGAAGACACCGACGACGGCCGTCGAGTAACCGATATCGGCGCCGATGCGCTCGGCCAGCGGCGAGAATGCGGTGACGGCGACCCGGAGGGTGAGCGCGGACATCACAATGGCGGCGAGGACGAGCAGTCGGCCTTCCGTCAGTGCACGTTTGCGCCACTCGACCCGGACATGTTCCGGGCGAGTGGTGGTTTCCGGGAGAGTTGCAGTCACCGCGAAATCATAGGATGACCCGATGATAGGAGGCAAGGATTTGTGATGGGCGGTACTCTGATGCCGTGCAACCCGTCCGGCGGACCAGCCTCATTGCCCAGGTAACCGAGCAGCTGCGTGCCGAAATTCGTTCCGGCCGTTGGCCTATCGGCTCCCGAATCCCCACCGAACCGGAGCTCACCGAGCTCACCGGAACCGGGCGGAATACGGTACGCGAGGCAGTGCAGGCGCTAGTCCATGCCGGGATGCTGGAGCGTCGCCAAGGCTCGGGCACCTATGTCATCGCGGCCTCGGAGGTCGGCGGCACCCTCGCGAAGTACTTCGCCGACGCGGAGGAACGCGATGTACTCGAGCTGCGCATGGCCGTGGACACCAATGCCGCGGCCTTGGCCGCGCGCCGTCGCGACGAGACCGATATCGCGAATCTGCGCCGGCTACTGGAGGAACGCAGTCAGCAGCACTGGGATGAACAGAATCTCGCGGCCATCGAGGCCGATGTGGAACTGCACCGCGCGATCGTCGTCGCCAGCCACAACGCGGTATATCTGGAGTTCTACGATTCGCTGCTGCCGATTATCGAACAGGTGATCCGGGCGCGAAGCGCGAAATCCGACGATGCCTACGACGCGGAACACAATGAATTGGTGCAGGCCGTTATCGATGGCGATCCGGATCGAGCGGCACAGGCCGCGAGGTGCTTCCTCGCTTCGCTGATCGCCGAATATCCGGACCGCTAGACTTCTGGTCGGACGACCGAAAACTCTTGCGCCCGGCAGGTAACCAATAGGTCACCGACCGGCTCAACGCCGTGTGAGTCGGATTTGCCTGGAACGTCACTCGGGGCCATTCACACGCAACAAGCGGCTCTTACCTTTGTCTCGACCGCAGCTCGGCGAACCCACCGAGCCAGATCGAGAGGAAGCCGATGACTGCCGCAGTAGCTGCCACCGGCCAGCAGTCGGACACCCCAGTATTCACGCACCAGAAAAGGGGGCGCTGGCTGGATCACTGGGAGCCGGACAACACCGAATTCTGGGAATCGGGTGGCAAATTCACCGCCCGCAAGAACCTGATCTTCTCCGTCTTCGCCGAGAATCTCGGCTTCAGCGTCTGGGTCATCTGGGGCACCGTCGTGACCAGCATGGGCCTGGCGGGCTTCGACTTCCTGGCCGGACTCGGCAAGGGCAACCCGACCGCGGTGAGCAATGCGCTGCTGCTGACCTCGACCCCGACGCTTGTCGGTGCGGCACTGCGCATTCCGTACACCTTCGCCATCCCTAAATTCGGCGGGCGAGCGTTCACGGCATTCAGTGCGGCCATGCTGCTCATCCCGACGCTGGGCCTCGCCTACTTCGTGAACCAGCCCGGCACCCCCATGTGGGTGTTCATGGTGCTTGCCGCACTGGCCGGCTTCGGCGGCGGTAACTTCTCGTCCTCGATGGCCAATATCTCGTTCTTCTTCCCGGAAGGGAAAAAGGGTGCGGCCCTCGGAATCAACGCCGCGGGCGGCAATCTCGGTGTGGCACAGACCCAGTTGGTGCTGCCACTGCTGATCACCCTCGGCACGCACATCATGGCCAAGGACGCGGCGGGCTACCGCTTCGGTATCACGCTGTCGGTGCTGGTCTGGGTGCCGTTCATCCTGATCGCCATATTCGGCGCGCTGCGGTACATGGACAGCATCAGCACCGCGAAGGCCGACGGCAAGTCCTACAAGCTGGCGCTGACCAATAAGCACACCTGGGTGATGTCGTTCCTCTACATCGGCACCTTCGGTTCGTTCATCGGCTTCTCCTTCGCCTTCCCGACGCTGATCAAGGCCAACTTCCCGGATCTGGCCAAGATCGGCTGGATCACCACCCTCGGTAACCTCGCCTTCCTCGGCGCGCTGGTCGGCTCGTTCAGCCGTCCGTTCGGCGGCTGGATCTCCGATAAGGTCGGCGGCGCCAAGATGACCATCTTCGTCTTCGGCGGTATGGCGATCGCATGCGTGCTGATCATGGCCGGCTTGCAGGCCAAGAGCTTCCCGCTCTACCTGATCGCCTTCCTGGTGCTGTTCGTGCTGACCGGTATCGGCAACGGTTCGACCTACCGGATGATCCCGTCCATCTTCAGCGCCGAAGCCAAGAAGTACGCATCCGAACACGGACTCGACCTCACCGACGCCGTCGCCTCGGCCAAGCGCCAAGCGGGTGCCGCGATCGGAGTAATCGGCGCGATCGGCGCCTCCGGCGGCTACCTGCTCCAGCAGGCACTTCGCCTGTCCAACATCAACTTCCACAGCATGAACCCGGCCTTCTGGGCCTACGCCGGCGCCTTCCTGGTCATGGCCGCGGTCACCTGGTTCTTCTACCTGCGTTCCTCGTTCGCCGTGGCCCGTGTCCCCTCACTGGCCTACGCCAACGTGTAACCACATCACCGCTAGACCCGAATGCCGCGCTGGACGAGGTCCCCAGCGCGGCATTCGGCCGTCCACGAGTCGAATCACATTGCTATGGTGGATATCACGCCGAGTCAGTAGGCAGCACAAGGGGGGCTCCGGCGCGATGGCACACATCCGCATCACCACCCGCGACTGAGCAGGGATCGCATTTGGCGGTCTCGGTCCGTCAACTGCGCCAGCACTTTACGCTGGAAAGCAGCCTCACACCGGGAGGGTGGGCATTGGATAATTCCGAGGGGGCGGGGGAACCGGTGTTCCGGACCGCACGATTGGCGGATCTCGACGATATCGCCGCGCTGGAGCGAGAACATTTCGGCGACCTGTGCTACCCGTATGTGACGCTGCGGCAACTGTTCGACCTGCACGGACCCGATTGGGTGGTGGCCGAAATCGGCGGCAGAGTGCGCGGCTACGCACTCGTCGGCGTCGGCACCCGGCGGCGCGGCTGGGTGATGGGTCTCGCGGTCGCACCCAACTACCGCAATCGGGGCCTCGGCCGCGCGCTGCTGGACCGGGCCGTGACGAGTTGCCGCACCGCACAGGCGGATTCGGTATACCTCACGGTGCGACCGACCGATCAGCGCACAGTCAAGCTGTACAAGAACGCGGGATTCCGTTGGGCCGGATACGAACAGCGCTACTTCGGCGCGGACGAACCGCGAGATGTGCTGGTACACCGCATCGATCACTGGCCTACCACCTCGCGGTTCCCCGGACCGAACGACAAGCGATGGCTCAAGGGCGGTCGCGCACCGGATTGATAGTCGAATCGCGTTGGTATGGTGGGTATCACGTCGAATGTGACGGCTGCACCCGGGGGAACACACGATGACCGAATACGCGGGCCTATCCCAACTGTCACCTGCGGTCAATTCGATGACCATGCTCATCGATCGCCATGCCGACCGATACGCGGGCGAAATCACCGAATACTTCCAACAGGCCGAGGGCGAGTCCGAACAGCCGCTTCTCGACTCCTTGAACACCCATGTCGAGACATTGGAACTCGACTACGACCCGGTGAAGATCTCCCAGCCCGGCGACAACCTGGTCTTCTCCCATATCTACACGGCGGCACAGGAACCCGCCGCGGACGGCGACGGCCGGCTGCGCGCATTGACGGCTCTACTCGCCGCCGAGGTCGAATTCCGCGGACCACGACGGCTGAGCCGCACCCAGAACATCCGTATCGCGGAAACTTATGAGCATCTCGGCCGCGCGTTGATCGCGGCCGATCTGCCCCAACACGCCGTCCTGGCCTTCAAACGCGCGGTGGGACTGCACCGGGTCGAGGAGGACTTCGAGGCACAGGACCGCTGCGGGCATGCCTTGGCGCAAGCTCGCTGCCGCGCCGTCTATCCGGTCTGGAAGCGGATCCCGCATTGGACCCTGGAAGTGCTGTGCGGCTATGGTTTTCGGCCGTTCCGGCTACTCTGCTGGATCGCCGCCGTCCTGCTCATCGGCACCTTCGTGCTATGGACGACCGATGGCCAGCCGATCCCGACCGCGCTGCATATGTGCCTGATCAACTATCTGAATCCGCTCGGGCTCGGCGATCTCGAGGACATCAGGGGCGCCGGACGGACACTCCTGATCATCGAGGCCTACGCCGGACTCGTACTCAACTCGCTGTTCTTCGCATTGCTGGTCCGGCGATGGTTCCGGATCTGATCGCAAGGCTAATCCGCGCTGTAGTCCTCGGTGCCGATCCTGGTGTGCCGCACCGCATCCAGTGTCGCCACCAGCACCCGATTGTGCAGCTGATCGATCAATGCCCGCCGTCCCGCGGTGAAATCCGGATCGGTATTCAGCTGCGTCCACAGCCCGCGCAGCGCGGGCGGCGTATGCGCGCCGGGCACCCACAGATGTGCCAGGTGGTGCAGCACCGGGGCCAGTACCGCCACCGACTCCGCACTGCCCGGCAGGTACAGATCGGACTGCTCCAGCGCCGCGGCGGTGACCGACAGCAGCCAATCGTGCACCGCGAGATCCTCACAGAACCGCTGCACATCGGCCAGTTCCGCCTCGGTGCGCACGGTGATCAACGCGGTGCGGACCGTATCGTTCTGCAACCGGAACCACACAACCGGCTGCGCCGGATCACCGATCCGCGCCGCCCAGCGCAGCCTGGTCGTCCCCGATTGCACCGGCGTGTTCTGGTCGAGGCGGTGATCCATCCGAATGCGGCCGAGCAGCCGGTTGACGATCGACGCGAAATCGAGGGTGCCCACCGGCGGCGGGCCCGCGGCCAGGAAGCCCTCGGCCAGCCGGGCGCCCGTTTCTGCGGTGACCTTGGTGATCACCTCGGACACCCCGACCTGGCTCAGGTAGTGGGACCACGTCCGGCGCTGATCGCCGGCGGCACGCACGACTCTGGTCTGTGCCGAACTCTGCAGCACCCGTCCGCCGACCACGACCGCATGCGTTGCCACCGTGCCGATCGCCCGCACATCGGGATGCGAAGGGGCGGCCAATCGGCAATCCACACCCTCGGCGGTGGTCGGCGAAACCGCGAGCGACATCGGCCGCTCCCGCCACAGCATCGGACGTCCCGGCACCAGCTCGAGCAGTTCCTCGAGATCACCGCGTGGCAGCGGCGTGGCCGCGGGCAGCAGGCAGGTGTCCACCTCACCGAATACGATCAGGGGTCCGGCGGGTGTCCTGGTCTGTGCCGCACCGGCGCGCACCAGCAGGCGCACGGCTCGGCCACGACGCAGCTGCCTCAGATGCGGCGTCGAGCGGGCCGTGCGCATCCGGCGCACGGCCGAATCGTTCGGTTCGTTCACGTCAGGATCCGTCCAGCAGGAAATGGGTGAGGCGTTCGGTCACCTTGCGCGATACGTCGATACCCTCCTCGTTGCCCCTGGCGACGATCTGATCCACCACTTCGTCGTCGAGTTGGATGTGATCGAGTATTACCCGCACCGCGTGCTCGATACCCAGATATCGCTGCGGCAGCAGCGAAAGTGACCGATATGCGGCAAAAGGTTTGGCTCGCGGATTCAGCTGGACCACCGCGGGCATCTCCCACCAACTGCTCGGCCATGGCATACCCGCCTCCCACGGCTGCGGCTCGACCACCGGCATACCGTCGAAGCGCAGCATGCCCAGTCGCAGCAACTGCCAGATGGAGGCCAGATACGGGCAGGACCATTTGGTGAAGACTTCCTTGCGCCCGTTCACCTTTCGGGTCTGTTTGCTCCACATTTCGACATCGAGGAAAATCGAATGCTCGCGCCGCCCGAACTCCTCGGCCGGTTCGTACGGCTCGTCGTGCATGGCCTGCTCCGAGGGATCATCGGAGGCGCGTCGGCCATTGCACAGCCAGCCGGATTCCGCGGTGGGCGGTCTGCGTCCGTTCGCGCCCTCGGGCGGTTCGGCCACGATGCGGGCGCGGACCAACTCGGCCAGCTCGATACGCGGCGCGCTCACCGCGCCGTATTCGGCGGCCGGAACCTCCCAGCAGCCCGCCTCCCGCGCCAAATAGTCGATGCTCAAACCACATTCGTCGGCATTGCGCAGCAACTTGTCGAGGATTTCGCCGGGATTGGTATCGGACCGGAAATAGTCGTCGACCAGAAAGCAGGTGCTCACCCTGGCGCGCGGGCCGAATTCGATTTTCGCGGCCTCGGTGAATGCCGTGACCAGCGGCACGATCCGACGAAACTGCGTGCGAATCTTCTCCTCGCCATTGGCCAGATCGTGCATATAGAAATGTCCGACCTCGATCGACACATGGGACAGCGGCACCTTGGCGACGCGCGGGTGCTCGGTGGCCTCGCTGTAGCCTGCGGCATGCTCCATGTGCTCGAAATCCCTTTCCTCCGATGGTGTTCTCGAGTTCGGTCGATTCAGATACGGCGCCAGGTCGCGGGATCGAGCACGCGATCGGCGAGCATGTCGAAGGCCTCGACGGTTGCCCTGTTGGCAATTTCCTTCTGCACGTCGATGTCCAGAATCAGTTGTTCACGCCATTGCAATACCGGCTCGACCGGGGTCTCGCCGAGCATCGCGCTCGCACCGACCTTGTTCGTCGATGCCAGCCGTTTCAACATGGAGTCCTGCTGGTGCAACCAAGCCGCCTGCGGCCCAGGGGATTCGGTCGCCTCGTTCAATTGCGGCACCGCGGTGCGAACGTACCTGAGGTTGTCCAGCAGCGCCTCGGGATCGTGGCCGGCGCCCGCACCGCAGTCGAGGATCCCGTACTGTCCGCGCACCAGGCCGTGCGCGGCAATGATGTGCTGACGGGTCCAGCGATGAAATACCAACCAGCGCACCGTTCGCGCGGCCAGCTGCGGCAAAGCCGTTGCCTTGAGCGCGATTTCCATCGCCACCGAGCGACCCGCGCTGAGATCGACAATGCACACGTCGAAGTCCTGATCGAGTTCGAGCAGCAACTGGGCGCAGTTGTCGAGGGTTCGGTCATCGATTTTGGTGAACTCCGCGCCACCGGCATCGCCGGGCAACAGGAACAGCTTGCCGGTTCGCGTACGCATCTTACGTAATTCGCGACGATCGGTATTGTCCCGCACGTCGATTCGAGTGGCGACGCCCCGGCCGAGCAAATAGGAATGCAGGCCGTCGCCACCGGTGATGCCGCGCTCCACACCACTGATCTCGAAAAGCGCACCCGCGGTAGGGGAACCGAAATCGAAATCCAGATAGGCGACCCGCTTACCTCGCACACACATCCGATAGGCGAGATTGCAGCTGGTCACCGAGCGGCCGGTGCCGCCCTTGTCGGAGGTCGCGAACACGATCATGCGCTAGGGGTTCCTTGTCGCATCGCGGCGGGCGGCGGCCAGTCGGTCGAGTTCACGCAGCGCGTCGAGGGCGTGCACGAAGGTGGTGGCGGAATCCTCGCGCACCAACCGCCTGGCCTGATCGATATGGTCCTCCACGCGATCGAGCGCGGCCCGGTTACCCGAGGTGTCGTCGATGCTCACACCGAGCATCTCCTGATCGAATCGGTGCTCGGCGGTATTCAGCATGACCCGCGCGACGTCCTGCAGATCCGGCCAGTTGGGCGGCGGTTCACGATAGGTGCGGTCCGCGGCCACCAAACATTCGACGACACGTTCGGTCATGTACCAGGACGGCCTGGTTACCTCGGCATCGCCGTTCTCCCCGAACGCGCCCGCCGGATCGTCCCACAGTCCGGGCGCACCGGCCCGCAGCATGCGCCGATCCAGATGTTCCATCACCGATTTGGCCAATTCCATCAGCTTGTCGCGGGCCGCGACATTGTTGGACAGCCTGGCCGCCTGCAGCATTCGTTTGAGCAGCACCGCCGAGAAGTCCGAAACCTCCCACTGCAGCGTCGGTCCGTCGTCGACGCCCTCACTGCCCCGCAGGGTCAGCCGTACACCGGGAGTGTGCAGCGCGACCGCGGGATCATCGCGCATAGTCCGGCGAATGATGCGGCCCCGGCCGGCCAATTCGTCGAAAATAGCCACGGCTCTTGTCAAGTCGTCATCGGAGGCGGTGCGCGCGACCAGATCCTGGATCAGTACGGCGGATACGATGAGACTGAAGTAGTCCGACTGCTCACCGTCGGAGGTGCGCCACGGAATATCCTCCAGCGGCCAACCGCCGGAGCCGAACCGCGCGACCGTCGACCAGTAGCGCTGGGTCAACTCCCAGCGGGTACGCAGGGCCTGGGCCAGCCGGTGCTGTTTCTCGTCGAGCAGACCGAGCTCACCGGTGCGCGGGGAGACCAGGTCGTTGATGCCGTCCAGCGCGACGACCGTGAAATAGAGATACGGGCGCGGATCGGCGATGCCCTTCTCACTCGCGATCTGCGCCTCGACGAAGTCGACCTCGGTGGCGTCACGCACCACACCCCAACTCCACCCGCATTCGAACAAGAGATTCTCGTCCTCGAGCTCCCTGACCGATTCCTCCTGGCCCAGGGTGACGTCACTACGCAACCGCGCCCGAACCCGTTCCAGACTGCGCCGCACACCGTCGACCATGGCCTGCTCGGGCTCGCCGGTCTGGTTCAGCATCCCCAGAATCGCCTGTCCCTCAGGAGATTTCGGCTTGACGGTATTGACGACGAAACTGCGGACCAGTCCGGTCATCGCCGCGGTCAGCCGCGCACTGAGCTGCCCGGAGAGGATATCGATCCGCTGTGTCAGCTCCCCCGGTCGCGCCCAACCGCGGAAGGCGCGCAGGAAGCGCAGGCCCGCCATACAGACGGTCAGCGACATCGAATAGGAGTCGACGACTTCGATGCCGCGCTGCGTCGCATTGGGTTCGCGCTCATCGGCGGAGCGCAGATAGCTACCCGCGGAGAAGTTCGGCTGCCCGTCGCTACGGGTGTTCTGCTCGATGTAGCGCTCGAGCAGCCAGACCACGAAGCTGCCGATCTGCTTCGGACCGCCGAGCGGTTCGAGGACCGAACTGACGTCGTCCTCCATGCGATCCGGATTGTCCAGTGCGAAGATATCGATCTCGGTGGCCGGATACAGCAGGCAGAGCAACTGCTCGGAATCGCTGATAGAGTTGGGGTCCATCCGACCGCCCCAGCGCCAGTCCCTGCCATCCCAGCACGCGGCGAGCATGGCGCGCCACACGTCCAGAATCTGTTGCCTCGGTTGGATTCTCACCTGCTGCCGTCCTCACCCCAAGTCGCAGGCGCGCCGCTCCTCACCGCGTCCACGAACGTCAAATTAGCACGGGCACAACGCTTACGCTGGCTCCACGAGGGTCCGATCCGGTTCCATTCCGGCATCATCGGAACCGGTCGCGGGGCCGTCCGAGCACGGGCAACCACATAGCATCCCGGTGGCCCGAAAAGCAGGTAAAACAACGCCGCCTGAGGCGGTTGTCCGAGCATAGAGCAACCGATGCAGCGCAAGGCGCAGATCGGGTAACCGGGCGATCGCGCGGTTGGGACGGAACTCAGAGCATCAAGCGAACCATGTCGGCGGTACGTGCCAATCCGGGAAACGCCTCGGGAGTCGAGCGGGGGTGCAGCGCATGTACAGCAAGCCGAAACATGACCGCTCGCAACAACATCTGCGGCCACTCGGGTAAATCGGACCAGCGGTCGAGCAGGCCGTCGTCGGCGCCGCCCCAGGCGAGTGCATCGACGACGATGACACCGGCGGCCCATGGCGCCGGACGCCAGTACGGGGTGATGTCTGTGAGGCCGGGTGTGAAGACGCCGGCGAAAAGTACCGTGCCGAACAGGTCTCCGTGCACCAGTTGCGCGGGGGTTTGGACCGGTTTGCGCAGTGTGGCGAGTTGGCCGATCAGTTCCATGCTGCGTTGGCCGTCGGGGGAGGTTGCCGGTGTGATGCCACCGGCGCGCAGACTTCGCAGCGGTACCGCCTCCCAAGCCGCGCGGTCGGCGGCGACGAAGACGTCGACATCGACCCAGGGGGCGACCGGCGGCTGGACCAGGAACCGTGGTCGCTCGAGCTCCGCCGTGGCCTTGTGTAGTCGCAGTGATACCGAGACGACCTCGTCGTAACGTGGCTCGGGTACACCCTCCAGGTAGGTATCGGCGCGCCAACCGGAAACCACGTAGCGACCGTCGGTGGCACGCACCGGGCGGGCCAGGCGTAGGCCGTCCACCTTCAGGGTTTCGCGGACCTTCGCCGACCACGCCGCCCTGGCATGATCGGCGATCGGGCTCAACACCACGTCACCGAGCCGCCAGCCGCCGTCCCAGTCTCCCAGCGAAACCGGGGTCACTTCGCGCAGACCGAACGTGGCGCGCACGTGCTCGGGGGGTTCCACAGAAGTCACGGCCGTACGGTACCTGTGTTGAATTTGGCACGCCTGCGGCGCGCCGTACCCCGTCTAGTAGACCGGCAGTGACTTGTCGACCTGATTCGCCCAGGCGACAATTCCGCCCTGCACGTGCGAGGCGTCGGAGAAACCGGCGTTCTTCAGGACCGCGAGCACCTCCGCCGAGCGGATACCGGTCTTGCAGTGCAAGACGATCGGCCGGTTCTGCGGCAGATCCGACAGCGCCTCACCGGAGAGGAATCGATCCTTCGGGATGAGCTTGGCGCCCTCGATGTGCACGATGTCCCATTCGACCGGCTCGCGCACGTCGATGAGCTCGATTTCCTTGCCCGCGTCGAGCAACTCCTTGAGCTCGCGCGCGGTAATCGTCGAACCCGCCGCCGCGGCCTGACCCTCCTCGGACACCACACCGCAGAACGCCTCGTAGTCGATCAGTTCGGTGATCGGCTGACGCTCCGGATCGCGGCGCAGCTTGATGGTCCGGTAGTTCATATCCAATGCGTCGTACACCATGAGACGGCCGAGCAGCGGTTCGCCGATGCCGGTGATCAGCTTGATCGCCTCGGTCACCATGATCGAACCGATGGAGGCGCACAGCACGCCGAGGACACCGCCCTCGGCGCAGGACGGCACCATGCCCGGCGGCGGGGCCTCCGGGTAGAGATCGCGGTAGTTGATGCCGCGGCCGTCCGGTGCGTCCTCCCAGAAGACCGAGACCTGGCCCTCGAAGCGGTAGATGGAGCCCCAGACATACGGCTTGCCCGCCAGCACCGCGGCGTCGTTGACCAGGTAGCGGGTGGCGAAGTTATCGGTGCCGTCGACGATCAGGTCGTACTCGGCGAACAGCTCGACGGCGTTCTCCGGCTCCAGGCGGATCTTGTGCAACCGGACCTCGATGCCGGAGTTGATCTCGAGGATCGAATCGCGCGCACTATCGGCCTTCGGGCGGCCGATATCGGATTCACCGTGGATGATCTGGCGCTGCAGATTGGACGCGTCGACCTCGTCGAATTCGACGATGCCGAGCGTGCCGACACCGGCGGCCGCCAGATACAGCAGCGCGGGCGAGCCGAGCCCGCCGGCGCCGATTACCAGCACCTTGGCGTTCTTCAGCCGTTTCTGCCCGTCCACACCCAGGTCCGGGATGATCAGATGACGGCTGTAGCGGGCGATCTCGTCCTTGGTCAGCTCCGCGGCCGGTTCGACCAGCGGCGGCAGGGACTTCGGTGATGACACGTCCAGGGCTCCTCGAATCAATTGGCCGATCGCACTGTGGTGGCTCAGCGCCTACTTACTCAACACCGACAATCGGGCCGTTCTTCCCGATCTATGGTCCAGTATCAACAACGCAGGGCAACGACCGCCCCCGCACAACCGACCACCCACGGAGCGAGTCTTACGAGCGACCGTTCGCGGCCCGTCTCACGTCCGCGCCAAAGGCGCGGCCATCGACACAGCCGAGCCGTCGAACCGCATACGCCGCACGCATAGAACTCGACCATCCGGCGCGTATGCATCGGTGGCCAAGCGATCCGCCATCGGTGACCCCAACGGAGCGAGTCTTACGAGCGACCCGTTCGCGGCCCGTCTCGCGTCCGCGCCGAAGGCGCGGCCATCGACACAGCCGAGCCGTCGAAGCGCATGCGCCGCACGCGTAGGACTCGACCATCGAGCC
>NZ_BAGN01000183.1 GCF_000308835.1 Nocardia vinacea NBRC 16497
AACAGAATCTGATCGTCAATACGCTGCTGCTGATGCTCACCGACGAGCGGTTCGCGGGAAATGTGTTGGGCGGTAGCCTATCGACCCGGGACGCACTCGACGAGGTCTTGTTCGCAGACCCGCCGATGGCCAATTTTTGCGTCACCTATCCACGACAACCGATTCTGGTCGGCGATATCTGGTTGCCGGCCAACGAACCGGTCGTCATCAGCATGGCCGCCTGCAACACCGATCCAACGATCAGCGGCGGTGAGCAGCTCGGCAATCGTTCGCACTTGGCATGGGGCGCCGGACCGCACGCCTGCCCGGCGCGAACGGCGGCCTACCTGATCGCCCAGGATGCCATCGATCAGCTCCTCGACGCCCTTCCCGATCTAACGCTGGCCGTGCCGGCCGATGAACTGAACTGGCGGCCCGGACCTTTCCACCGCGCTCTTGTTTCCCTACCTGTGGAATTCCCGGCGTCGACGACGCGCTGACCGCCATGGTGGGCTCGGCGATCCAGCCGCGCTCAGTGGGGTGTGGTATCGACATAGGCATCGGCGTCCGGGTGTTCGGCCGGCGCGGCAGCGGCGAATTTCACCATATTCGCTGGGCGGACGAAGGTTTCGGCGAAGGCGTCGGCCAGCGCGGTGTCATCCTGTGCGGCCTGCATCAGTTCCCGCACGGCCGGCGGCGGGTCGAGTGCGGCCATTGTCCAGCGTGCCGCGGGGTGGGCGATCGCGGTCAGCCACGGCTGTGCTGCCGAACTCATCCAAGCCCGGTCGAACGGGCCGGTGGAATTGCCCAGAATCGCTGCGCTGTACTGGGCAGCGCAGTGCGCGGCGCTGTTGGCGCCCTGCGCACCGCCGGGATCCATCCGGCACACGACATCGCCGCCGCCCAGGACGAGGGCGCCGGAGGGCAGTGTGCCGATCGGCTCGCGCATGGTCGGCGGGACGGCGCCGACAAGCGTCGCACCACCGTCGGTCAATTCGGCGTTGCGATACCGATCGGCAAGTGCCGCAGGCAGATACTGTCGCAAGAGTTGTTCGGCCCGCGGCAGTCGCTCGGCAGGCACGGTGTGCGCGAAAACATCCAGTCCGCTGCCGGGCAATCCCTCGAAAAGCAGTATTTCGCAACGCCTTTCCTGTCCGGGCGGACCGGTCAGTCCCGGATAGGAGATGATTTCGCCGTGGCCGGGCAGGGCTATGTAGGTTCCGAGGCCATCCGGATCGGGCTCGACCCCGTCGAGGTACAGCACTGCCAGTCGACGCATCGGCTCGGTCGGAACCGACCAGCTCGGGTCAGCGGGGAAGCATGCGGCGAGGTCTCGCGATGCCCGAGTG
>NZ_BAGN01000182.1 GCF_000308835.1 Nocardia vinacea NBRC 16497
ATGCAGACCCTGACCCAGTCCGAGCACGTCGTCGCACTGAATCCGGCCTCCGATCAGCGCAACCGCGCCAGATTCGACGAATACCTAGCGGTGATCGAAAAGGCTTGGGCGCCGGATGCGTTCAACCACCACGGCGAGTCCTACCAGGCACCATATCCGGCCGAGGGGATCCGCGACTGGGCGCTCGCAGACTGGACACGCACCTACGGGAGCGCCGGCGAAGTCGACGACGACGGCACCGTCCGCAAGATCGGCGTCGTCCCGAAACCACTGGAAGTCCCGAAGATCTTCATTCCGAACACGTTCTCGCAGCAGACCGCGATCGACTCCGCTCGGCACGGCCGCACCTTGGTCCTGGCGGCGGGAAACCGCGATCGAGCCCGCGAGACCGCCCTGCTCTACCGCGAGACCGCCCACGCGGCAGGCCGGGACCTGCGCATCGGGGAGAATTTCGGCATGCTGGTCAAGATCGCCTTCGGCGACACCTTCCAGCAGGCATTCGACTACGCCGTGCGCACATACGGGTTCTGGTACCAGAACTTCTTCCAGAAGTTCGGCTTCACCGAAGTGTTCCGCACCGCTGCCGACGACCCCACCCGGCCATTCGATCTCGGCGACGCACGGGCCCTGACCCAGCGAATGATCGACAGCGGCCAACTGCTGTGCGGGACCGCCGAACAAGTGCACGATCAGGTCGCCGAAGTCGCGAGTGTCTACGGCGGCGGCGCGCTGGACTGGCTGATCTACGAGACCTGGGGCCAGTCACTGCCCGACAGCGAACGCATCGACGCCCACCACTACCAGCTGAAGGCCTACGCCGAACACGTCATGCCGGCTTTTCGCTGACATACGACCGTTCCCGAATCTCCGAGCACGATGAAGGACGACCGATCATGGACAAACCCGACCTCACCATGATGTTCGTGGTGCACAACGCGTTTCGCCGCGATCTCGCCCGGATGCGGGCGGCCGCGGCACACGCCGACGATCCGGATACCCGCCACGCACTACGCACCGGATGGGAAACATTCACCCGCTACCTGACCGTGCACCACACCGCCGAGGATCGGTTGCTCTGGCCGCCGATGCACGCCGCGCTCGGCGACCAGCACCAGGATGTGAAGCTGCTGGCGACCATGGCCGACGAGCACACCCGGCTGGATCCGCTGATGGACCAGATCAGCACGGTATTGCCGCAGGGTTCACCCGCGCGTCTGGGAGCGCTTTTCGACGAACTCGCCGCCACTCTGACCGATCACCTCGACCACGAGGAGTCCGCCGCATTGCCGCTGGTCCAGCAGACACTCACGGCAGGCCAATGGCAGCATTTCACCGACCTGCAACGCCGCAGCGTCGGCATCCGTGGCGTGGCATGGTTCTTCCCGTGGCTGCTGGACGACGCCTCACGGGAGACTCGAACCGCCGTACTCACCTTGGTCCCGCCGCCCGTGCGAGTACTCCACCGCCTGATCTGGGAACCCCGCTATCGACGCCGGTCACCCTGGAGGCGATGACGTCGGTGCGGTGAGCCATCCTCGCAGCGCGTGGGGCCGTGCAGCGCTGGCGGCAGTGTTTTGCGCTGTTCATCGGCGGAATCGACTGGCCGGAAGTCGATCTCGGGTGAGGTTGCTCCCGGTCTTCCGGTCGGGTTGATCTTGCCCGTGTTTTCCGGCATCAGCGGTTGAGAGGAACTGGCTGACGATGACCACCGGCCCGAGCGGGTTCGGTGTTCCTGCAATGCCGGAAACGAACAAAGCCGCAGGTCTCGACCTGCGGCTTTGTCATCGAGTGGAGCTAAGGGGACTCGAACCCCTGACCCCCACATTACGAGAACTCATGACTACCACAGACAACTACGAACGACTCGACTGTCGGAAAAATATCACCTGACCAGCTCATACGACGACAATCGACTACTCAGGACTATCGAACACACATACGGTAGATCGCCACGTTGGTGGAATTTGTTGGGACTTAGTTGGGAGCATCCTGCGGCTGGCATCGGCGTGTCCAATACGTGACACGCCATGACTTTCCACCATTGGTTAACCCTCCGCTATGCGGACCGAGTTTCTCACCTGGTTGCCGGGCGGCGGCAGGCAGCGGTCAATGCGGGTAGGTGCGGCGGTTTGGTTGTGACAGCCGATGGCGACTTCGCCGGTGTAAGCAATGGGTAAGGCTGCACCATCGGTTTGAAGGTGGCCCGCGCAACGTGGACTCACCGAGACCAGGCAGCACACCGGCTTTGCAACGGCGGGATGGAGCACAGCTCGCAGGGTCAATATCTCAGTTACACACTCCCAAAATCCTCGCCTTGGGAAGTTAGAATGGCGCCGGGTGATACCGAACCCACCTGAATCACGTTGGGCGAGAACCGGGATGGTGGTCGTATAGATGGATCCTGATGACAACCCGCTGAAGCTCAAGCAACCGACTGGCACGTTCGCTTGCCAATGGTTGATCCCTGACCCAAGTTCGGGTGCATTCCGAAGTTGCACGGGTGAGGTTGACCTCCGTAGCGAGGAACAACCCGAGGGCCGAATTTCCGATGTTATACCAGGCATTACCCAAGGCGGCTTTCCGCAAAGGCTGCACTTCGAACGTCTTCGCGGAGAGATGGCCACTGGAGCGGAAATTTTGCTCCTTGATGTGACCATTGAAGCCTTCGGCCTGTGGGGCTTCCCTGGATTCCGGTTCCCCGAGGGAAATGCAACCATCTTCGCGGCCGTCGCGCTGGTCGGGCGCGAAGTGGAAAAATTGAATGATTCGAAAATAAAAGCCATCAAAGTTCAAATTTCGAACATCGACAGAATATCCGCCAGCGCTCCAATAGTGAGCACAACTTTCCCGAATAGACTTCGCGACGATGTGGAGAATCGCTTTTCGGCACAAGTCAGATCCGGCGGATGTGAATGGTCCGACGAAACCGCCACGATGACAATCGATTACATTTTCGCCGCGACAGTCACCGGTGGGTATGAATTTGGAGTGCGCTGCACTCCAATAATAATGATTAGCCTCAATAGGCCCGAGGAAGTTCTACAAGCCTACAACAACTGGGTGCGGACACTCTTCCGAGTAATATCGGTTCTCACCGGCCGCCAAGAACAAGTTACATACCTTGAGGTTCAACCAGATGGCGATGGAGACCCCTACTTCTGCCAGGTATTCGCTTCGCCAATCTCGCAATCCCCCTACTTCCCGCCGAAAGGACGCCTGCCTAAACGAGAGGACTCAGCACTCAAGGTAGATCGCGACAACGTATCCCTCCTTGAACTGGTCAAGAAATGGCAAATATTGGAGGATGAACAGAATCCGCTAGTGTATACGTACGACCCCTATTCCCTGGGCGCCGATCAGCATCCGAGGGCGCGCTTCCTTCTTCTAATCCAAGCACTCGAAGGCATCTCGAATCGAGAAAATATACTTAACGACAGGCTCGCCTCCTTCCAGAAAACCAGAAATGAAGTAATAAGCGCGTGCATGAAATTTCTGACCGGTAAATACCGCAAATTCGCCAAGTCGCAGTTTAAAATGTCACCGATCAGCTTGGATGATCGGTTGAAAGAAATGTTCGCATTGTTGCCGGTAAATCCGGCTCCTGCTCTACGTGCATCCTCCCTGGTAACTAAAGTATGCGAAGAACGCGAGGTGTCGATGGAAGCTGCCTTAAGAATAATCAGGAACGACCTGGCCCACGGAAATAGGACATACGACTATCGGGAACTAGCGGAGGTTGCCAGAACCCTTCAATCAGTAGTGCGAGCCCATGCTCTGCGCATCTTGGATCTGAGTCCAGAAATCCAATCGAATGTTCTTGACTTCGACGATAGATGATCCACAAAGTTCGGAAGGTAGATTTGGCCTCCCGCCTGACGTTGGGCCGTATCAGCTATGGCAAGCCCCGAAGGGTCGCGGCAGCGCTACGTCGTAGAGCTCGACAGCGCCCGCCCTTGACTCGGCTGGGCGTCGGGCGAGTGATGGTGGTGTCGGGAATCCCTGGCCCCATCTTTCCGCGCCCGGCTGCAGCGGAGCGAGGAGCGACGCACATCGGCGGGGTGACATCTTCATCACGTACTTCCCGATTCACACCGCCAATGCGGTGTGATGCGGAACTTCACCCCGGTCGATGCCTATTCCAGGATAGGCGGTCTGACCTGCGGAAATCGCGTCTCGCCTAGTTGTCTACCGGACATTTTGCGATGTAGGTGATTTGAGTCCATAGCCAATGGAAGACCCGGCTCGCAGCGACAGCGCTACGGCCGGGCCTTTACCCGCGGAGCCGGAAGGACCCGCCTTCATGACGAGTGGCCTGGTTGTGGATCAAGATTCCTATCGCTGTCGTCGGCGTCATACAGGAGCTTGCCCGCAATCAATGAATGAAGGGATCGTGCTGAAACTGAATAGGATGCGTCGCCGCGCCGCTGCGGTATCATAAAGAAATTTTCATATAGTTCCTCCCCAGCTGCCGTCCCCTCCACGATGAAAGGTCGGGCACGCTCAGACTGCGGAGGGACGTAGACATATAACAATTCGCCCCGCGAAGCCTTGCACACGGAAATTTCAAGATCTGTAATCGGCGGAAATACTCGTTGGTCGATCGTCTTTCTATAGCGTTCGATGATCTTACCCGGTAGAGTCGTCGGTACCAATTTCTCGATCCGGTCGCCGCCACCGCTGTTACGCGTCCGCATCCCGATTACGAGCAGACCTCCACCCGGACTATTGGCGAACTGAGCAACATCTTTTGCAAGCTCGATCCGCTGAGAATGTTTGGTCAGATCGTAAAGTTGCGACTTGGCGTCCAACCATGAATTCTCCAGTAGCCCCACCAACAGCTCGGGGACACCTCCTGTGAGCGCGCGTCGGGCCGACCCCAGATCGACGACACGTCTCGGATTCTCGAGATCGACCAACCGGGCGATGCCATCGAATAAATCGAATAGTTCATGAAATTCGTACTCAACATGTTCGACATAAAATTCAATACACCAGACGTACTCATATTCGGTGTATCTGATGGTTGAAAACTCCAATCCGTCCGTAAAGTTTCTCTCTATAATATTCTTCGCGAGTAAGACCGCACTATGCGATGGCTCCCCGGCGGGACAAATGACTTCCATCGCGATTTCAATTCGACCGAAATTCACCGCCTTAAAGTTCAAGACACCCCAGCGAAATTCTTCCCCGCCATAGACTCCAACTCCGATATAATCGGCTCCTTGGAGGCCTTCGCGAAACGCGTTAATCAGTTCGTCCACGCGGAATTTTGCAATGTTGCTAGGATTGGTAAATTCTTCCAGCTGCAATGTCGGGAAATCATCACCCGTAACGACGACGAATCGGTGATCGTCGGACAGTTCAGCGCGAATAGGCATGCCGAACATCCTCCCAAAAGGACCGACACAGCACTACCGGTTTAGGTCATGACACAGCCGGTCCGATACCCACACGAGATCGGGACCAGCGCCATGAGGACTACAGCTGGTACTTGGTTGACCGCGTGCCGCACGATGACGGGCAGCCGAGCACTCGGTAAGCACCCTTGCTTTTCAATGACCGCCGTAACCGATATGCCTTCGCACAGCTTGCCTGGCGCTGGAGGCCTTGGTCGTCGGCGGGACCACGGGGGGTTAGATGGCAAGCCCCGAAGGGGTGCGGCAGTACTTTGGAGCGGTTCGCCGATGATTTGGGCACCTGATCAACTCCGCGGTGGGTTGTGCGTGGGCCGGTGAGGTAGTTCGGTCACCATCCTGGTTCTGCGCCGGGGTGCCCGCCCGGGAGCGGAGCGGGAGGGCGGGCACCCCGGGCGGCGCGCGCATGCGCGCCGCTCTTGATTCTGTAGAGGGAAATTCGGCAAGTTTTCATACTTGGGTTTTCCGGCTTCTTTTTCTTCTTTTCTTTCTCTTCCGGGGGCTCCCAAATTCTTCTCACTCTTCTACATGAACCCATCAAGCCTGCGGGACAACAGATTTCGCGGGACTGATCGGATTCCCCGCACATCCAGCGACGCATCCCGGCAGGCACTACGGCGCAAGGCTCCAGGAGTGGGGCGGCGAATCCGGCACGACGGGGAACTCACGCGTGCCGGGATCAGGTGACGAAGGCCCCCTCGCCTCAAGATCTGTTCTGGAACCGGGGCCTCTGTTCGTAGGGAAGAGTCCCTTTGCAGCTGGTGCTGGGAGCCTGGATCAGGTCGGTTGCAGCATGATCGCGCGCCCGGTCCAACTGGCCCAGAACCGTCGCGCCGGGACCTCCGAATGCTCGGCACCCCATCGGGACGGGTCGGCGAATCCCGCGATGGTGTCACCGTCGCGATCTGCCTCGCCGGTAAACACGATCAGGTGCCCGCCCTTGCGGCCGTCTTCAGGCAGTTGCCACGTGCAGGAGATGATGCTGGGTATGCCGTCAGCGGCCATACTCTGAAGTGTGGAGCGGTCGACCGCTTCGGCAGTACCGGCGAGGCCGTGCCGTGTGGCCAGCGCGACCAGTCCGGCGTGTGTCCAGCCCACCCCGGTGGCATACGCGTTGGTGTCCAACCCCTCTCGGAGTAGTTCACGCTGTAGCGGCACCGGCAGGCCATGGAACTGGAGCAGCATTCGCAGGCACGCAATGCCGCAACACCGATCACCCCATGTCTGTGGGCCGCCATCGGGCCATGGGAAACCAGAGTCGTCGGTTTCGTCGTCGGTGAAGTGTTGCGGGAACCGGTGGACATCCAGCGGAAGGCGGTGCAATCTCACTCCGTTCGATCCGGGGTAGCCCGCTCAATGTAGGGCAACGCCGCCTCGAGTTGGGGCGAGGGGCCGCGTTGCTGCTCAACAAGCGATCGGAGCGCCCACGGAGGACGAACTCCGTTCTCGATCGCATCCGCAAGCAGCATCAGGATCAGCTCCCGGTATCCGATTCCGACCGCGTGGGCCGCAACGGGCAGGTTGCTGTGCCGCTGCACACCCGGAGTCGTGTTCACCTCTAACGCGTATGCGACACCAGCCGTATCGACCATGTAGTCGATACGGATCGCGCCACGGCACTGAAGGAATCCGTATACCGCCAGCGCACCGAAGGACATCGCGTCGAGGGTGGCCGATGCCAGATCATCGGGAACCTGATAGGTAACCGCTGGACCATCGCCGCCGCCGAGCTTGGTTTCCTCGTCGTAGTAATCGCGTTCGGTGAGGACTTCCAACGGCGGCAACGCTTTCGGCCCGGTCGGGGTGCCGAGCACCGCAACTGTCATCGCACGACCGACGACGAACTCCTCGAGGAAGAATCGGCGAAATCCGCGTTCACGGAATCGGTGCGCCGCGTTGGCGGCTTCGGTCAGTGTCTCGACTCGTTGCAGCCCGACGCTGGAGCCGCCGTCGACCGCTTTGAGCATCGCGGGCATCGGGAACGCCGGGATCGCCGATTCCGTGATCAGTCCGGAGTCGCGCAGTGTCGGGATGCCGACGTATTTGAACACCGCCTTCGAGGCCAGCTTGTCCGCACCGATACCGCCCGCGAGAACACCCGACGACGTGTAGGGCACGTGCAGGTAGTCCAGCAGACCTTGAAGACGGCCGTCCTCACCCCAGGGGCCGTGGACGTTCACGTATGCGACGTCGAACGTGCGGACCCGCTCGACGAAATCGGCGGCGGTCGGGTCGAGGTGTTCGGCGTCGATACCGGACTCGGTGAGGGTTTCCATGATCGCAGTCAGCGACCATTTCTCGTGCGGTGTGTTGCGAATGTAGACGCGATCCTCTTCTGAGACCGGCCCGTACAGGACTGCGACGCGCACGCCCTTCAAATTCGCGGGGACGTTGATCATGTCGGGCTCCTTCGGGATGGCTGAGGGTGGTCTCTGGAACACAGGTCCGAGCCGCGCCGGTTAGAGAGCAACCCGCGGCCAATCGTGGAAGAGACACTCGAATACGTTGTGTAGGTGGGTTATTCGGCCAAGCGGGTGCCCGCACTCCTGGGACCGCACTCTTCGGGCGCGATCACGGTTGCCCGCCCGAACGCGGCACAATTCCAGCCGGAGTCACCAGATCGCACGCCAACGCAACTGCCTTCGCGTGTCCGCCGAAGTGGGCGAGGTCGGGGGTTAAGATGGCGGAAGCTCCTGCCTTGCATACGGTTTCGACTACCAGTGTCGTCGGCATGTAGGTGTCGGTACCGATGGTGAGCAGTCCGGCTAGTTCGTAGCCTTGGCGCTGTGCCAGATGTCTGATTACCTGCTCGTATCGTTGCCGATCCGATCCGGTGATTTCGAGCAGCAGCAGGCCGATTGCCTTGGGTTGCATGGAGAGTCCTTCGCTCGCGTTCGCGGTTCCTACCCGGTCACGGCGTTTCGGTGTCGACGACGCTGATAGGCGTGATCGTGGGGGCGTCCGCTTTGTCCAGGTCTGAGTCCGAGTCGGATATCCACCCGTCCTCGTCAACCCACATCATCGAGCCGTCCGCGCGCTGAAATATCGGACGGCTATCCACGGGGGCACGGTCGAGTTTCTTGTGAGTGTCCTCATGGAAGGCAGCGAGCAGCGCCCGCACCGATGGAGCGATATCCGTTCGTGTGGAACGCAATTCGGTCATCTGCTAGCCGCCTACGCCCGGCGACGGGAGATCCGCCGGATTGAGTAAGGCGGCCCAGTAGTCCTCGCGTACCGCGTCCCACAGGTCGCCATGCTCGGAAAGCAGCTCGCGGGCGTCGACCAAATCCGGGTATGTGTCGAACATGATCGTTCCGGGCTGCGCGTCGGGCGGCTTGGTCAGCGATGGCGGGCGGTAGGCGGTGAATGCTTCGGTGGTGAGCTGCACGCGCAGTATGCGGGCAGCGCGGTTGACGAGCTGCCACACTGCGAGCTTCCCGGGTATCGCGTTGGTGTGCAATGGATTTCGGTTAACCGCGCCTCCTCGAGCCGTTCTGTATCGGCCCACTCGTAGCCTTCGAGGTAACGCTCCATCAGTTCGATCCGTGAAAGGCGCACAGCCGCGTGCAACGTGCAGTCGGCGAGGTTGACGCCGACCCTGCACATCAACGGCCCGAGCCAAGAGCCAAGGGCAACAACGACATTCACCCATGAGCGGCCCGCCGTTGCGCGGGTGGACGCTGACCTGAGCGTGTCCGTATCGCGTCGACCACGACCAGACCAGACGGGCGGAACGTGCACCGGGGCGGTTCGACCCAGCGCCGGAACATCCCGCCGCGATCCGTTGGGGATGGCAATGCGATGGTTCCTCCGGCGCGCACCACCGAGACGTTGAGCCGGAACATTTCTGCGAACAGGCTGTCGTCGTCGGGGAGATCTGGCCTCACAAGGTAGGTCCAACGACCGGAGCGCGGATGCGACAGGATCGGGCCGATATCTGCCTGTCGGCGCTGCATGTCGACCTTGACCGCCTGACCGAGTGGGGCGGGCATCATCAGTGCAAGCACATATTCGGCGTTCATGACGATGCGTCCGAGGTGGGGCGGGTCGATATTCGCGGGAAGATCGCACACGCGCCGGTAGTAGGTGCAGCGTGATACGGGCGTGTCGCCAAATGCTATGTGGTCCATCGGATTAGACCTCTTGGTCGCGGTGGTCTGTGCGGCTCTGCTCGGTCGTATCCCACTCGCGTAGGGCGTCTGCGAAGCGCTCGACCACATCGGCGGGAAAGTCGACGGCGACGGCGACGGGCGGACCAATGAGCGGTATCCGGCGCGGTAGTTGTCGTTCTGGGTTGAGCATGGTGCCCCTTTCGCGTTCGCTCCCTGCGCAATTCGATTCATGAGCACCCGACGCCGGATGCTTTCGCCAAGGCCAAACGATGCTGCTGGGCTTGATGCCGGGACGTGGGTCCGGCGTCGCCCGGTGTCGAGTGCTCTGTCAGACTCCGCCCTGACGCGACCGCTTGGGAACGCCGGGAATAGGGAGGTCTGGGGGAGGTTCGAGGGAGGGCGCACCCGTTCGGCGGCTATCGCGCCATCTAGGTGAAATGATTTGAGGAAGTTGCCGAACGAGGGGAGGGCGGGCGGTGTCCGAACCGAATCACCAGCTGAGCGCCGCGCGGACTCGGATCCGCTCCGCGACGACCGGGCACGCGCTGACGCGGGCCGAACTCGCGGACGCGGTGAACGCGTGGGTGTATCGGCAGACCGGACGGGTGGTCCAGCTGTCCGGCAATTACGTGGGCAAGCTCGAACGCGGTGTCTTCCGCTGGCCGAACGCCGATTTCCGGGCAGGGCTGCGGGCAGTGCTCGGTGTCGCGACGGATGCCGAACTCGGTTTTCGGCCCGCCGAGCGCGGTAGCGATGTGGTTAGCATGGGGGCATCTACGAATGACCCGCCGATGTTCCTGCCGAGCGCAGGGAAAGAGGTAGATGACGTGCTCCGCCGGACCTTCCTGCTCAGCGCGTCAGCAGCTGGCGTAGGCGCAGTGCTCGGCTTGGAATCAGCGCGCCATGGACTCAACCGCGCGATGTCGGATGGGGTGTCGGTCGATCTCGACGACTGGCGTGAGGTGGTACGGGAATACGGATCCGCGTACGTCACGCACACTGCGGACGAACTGCACGAAATGCTGTTGGTAGATGTGCTGGGCCTGCAGATGGCGCTGAGTCTGTCATCGGGCGACGGGGCGAGACTCGAGCTGTACAAAATCGGCGCGTTGCTGAGCCAGTACATGGCGCAAGCGATCGGTGACCGTGGACAGCGGCGTGAGGCTATGCGCTGGTGGCGTACCGCCCGCAAGGCAGCTGACCTTTCGGGAGATCTGCACGCGATGGCATACATCCGGGGTCGTAAGGCAATCCGCGCCATCTATGACGGTGAGTCCCCGCACGTCATCATCGAGAACATTGCAGAAGCCGACCATCTCATTGCCAACGGCCCGATTATCGGGCGTCCGAGCCTGCTCGCTGCTCGCGCGCAGTCACACGCCCTCCTCGGCAACGCCGACGATGCCGAGGTGTCGTTGACTGCACTACGAGAGACGTTCGCCGCGTTGCCTTCCGCGGTAACCAGCGATCACGGCTGGCACTGCTGGGCTTACCCTGAGGAACGAGTCAGGTTCGCGGAAAGCTTCGTGTACTCCCATCTCGGTGAGACCGAAAAGGCCGAGAAAGCGCAGTCAGCAGCGCTTGCCCTATACCCGCCGAATAGTCGTCGTGGACCCGTGCAGATCGAGTTACAGCGCGCGCTGTGCCTGGTGCGTAGCGGCGACCCGTGCGGGGGAACCGCCTACGCGACAACAACTTTGGATGACCTTCCGACCGAGCACCGTACTCGCTTCGTTATGGGCTTGGGGGAACAGGTGCTTGCCGCAGTGCCGCCTGATCAACGGCGCACACCGACAGCCCGCGAGCTGCATGAACTCCTGCGCGACGATGCCTTCGGTGCACAGCGGGCGATCGAACAATGAAGGCCGACGCCGATAACAGCCCGTTGAGTACCGAACGCCACGATGCCGCCGCGACGCTCGGGCTGGCTGACGAACTCAAGGCGGTGTATCTCGCCTCGCATCGCGAGCAGCAAGCCGACCCGTGGTACAGCCCCGCGAGGTTCTGGGAGCGGTTGGAAGAACTGTACGCACCAATCCCGAGTTTCGAGCTTGTCACCGGACGAGTTGGCGGCCGGATGGTCGGTTACGCATTCGGGACCCGGTACGGCCGACCGCAAGCGGTATGGGACAAGGCAGTTCGCATTTACCCCGAGCTTGCGGTTGAAACGTCTGGCCTGGTGTATATCTTCCGCGAGTTTGCCGTTCACCCCGACTATCAGGGACACGGATATGCACGAATCATCCACGATGCGTTGCTATCCGGACACCCTGAGCCGTTGGCCTATCTACTCGTCCGGGTCGGCAATCCAGCTAAAGCCGCTTACGAGTCCTGGGGTTGGCGAGTGATCGGGCAAGACCAGCCGTTTCCCGATTCGCCGGTGATGGACGAGATGGCCAAGCTGATGCGGTGATCGCGCACTGTCGTTTGCCACCCCCGTTGTGGGACCACCACGTTGCCAGTTGTGGGACACCGACGGCAGTACAGAAGTGGAACAGGTTATCGCGCAATCGATTGGCGAACGCTGCGTTCTCGAACGACCGACATGAGGCACTACGGTGCGTTTTGTCTTCCCGGTCGGTTTGTTCCGAAGCGGGCGAGATAGTGCCAGACTTTCTTCAATGACTGGGGATCGTATTCGCGTGACTGCGCGGCCTTGCCGAGGAGGTACGCGTCCAGTACGCCGTTCACCGCGATCGAAATACCCAGGTCTACGTATTGAACCCCGCGATACCCGGGGTACCGGAGCAGACAATCGACGCTGAGGTGAAATCCGTTGTGCCACTCGACAGCACACGGAAGCCTCCGTGCGGCGGCCTCGATGCTGGTTCCATGGTGGCTGGGATCGAGCACGATCGCCTCGACATCCCGATCGAGCCGGACGGGCCCGTGGATGTGCGCCTCGATGTAGGTATCGAGCATGTCAGTGTCGGCGTCTGCCTCGGCCAGTGCGATAAGACTCATACGTGATGTCACGCCGAAATTCGATGGGTTCAGATGGCTGTCGGGGTAGCAGAATGTCGCGCGGTCCAACACTGCCGCGGTCAATCGCAAATGTGCTGATCCGAACCGCGGCGCGGCGCCGAATGGCAAGTTTCGGAAGTTCAGCGCACCGTAGACCGGGCGATGTTCGACTGGTGCTTGGTCATAGGCACCGCCAAACATCCGGCTCTCCCACTGCCAACGGTCGCCACCGGGATACGCGGTCAGGCCGCCGTTGCTAGTTCCCGTGACGAATTGCGAGCGGTAAAACCCATCATCGACCAGGGCTTCAATAATGAGCCGGTCCCCGACCAGCCAATCGGGATGAAAGTTCACTGTCACCGGTACCGAGGAGTCCAACGAGCGCCCCTGAGACTGTGTGGCGACATACTCCACGGCCCGCGTTGCGCTTACGAAAGAGCGGTCACCATACACATGCACAGTCTGCTCGAGGATCGGATGTACGCAACTCGACATGTCCGAGCGTTCAGCTGTCGTCGCCAGGATCGGTCCGCACAACGGATCTGGATCATGTTCTCTCAGTGGATCACCTGCAGTCGGTGTCCCACGACTGGTGGCACGACCGGCGCAAATTCGATGTGGGGCCTTGCTTTCGGTCGCAAGATCAGGATCATGGAGGTTGGGAGAATCAGCAGACGGCGTGGGCACGAGACGAAAGGATGGAACGGATCGTGCCGCTGTCGCATGCATTTTGGAACGGCAGTGATCACCTGTGCGTAGGTGGTCCCGGTTCGTCGTGGCGTGAGAGTTTCCGTGTCGCTGAGGGATTCGCGATACGTAATCGCGGCTGGGCCGCGAACTCTATTGCCTTACTTGATATTTCATCATTGTGCACGCATCGGGCGGTAGTTAGGCCGCCCTAATGGACAATAACGTTGTCACTTGGGGCTCTGGACATTGAGGGGTCGCTGTGGTGACGATGGAATGTTGATCAATGAGAGGCAGGTGAAGAGTATTCGATGATGTGAGCATCGGCTGAGCCGAACGGTTTTCGTGCTGTCCCCCCGCGCCAACGAGGGGACAGCGTGAACGAAACACACTCCTAGAAGGCATACGGGTAGTAGCCCAGCCTTTCGGAGTCCCCATTTCATCCAGTGCAGAAACGGCGGTCTCTGCTGTGTTCAGAGTAGTGCATTCCCGCGTGTTGGAACACCGATCATCGGGTTCTTGCGGCGAATTCGCAACAACCTGGGGCTGTGTTCGGCCGATCGGTGGCCGTGGTGCGCGGGGGTGTGTCGGCGGTCGTGACCCGCCTGTTTCCGCTGCTCACCGCATGTGTGAGCCCTCCCATCAGCGGTTGCGGTGTGCGACCGCGTCCAGGCTGCCGCCGTGGTGCGGGGCCAACTCGAGAATCCGATTTATCACAGATGAAAGGTGGCCGTCGTGGCCAACGACAACAAGTCCGACATTCGCAGAAACTTTCGATACGCCGTGGAGTTCACGGAGTTCTTCGCTGCTGGGCTGTATCAGATCGGGGATGTCCGCCCCGATCTGGAATACACGGGCAACCCGGACCGTCCGGGACCGCAGAAGCGGGACGAACACACGGGGCAGCTGGTGTGGAAGATTCCGGTCACCGACCCGAATGAACCCAACCCTCGCCGCGCCAGCTACGAGGTTCTGCTGTTGTCGGATACAGAACCCGAACCCACCACCCAAGAGATCGCGCCGGGTATGCGGCCGATCGCGTTGGCGGGGTTGACTGTTCAGCCGCGTGTGGGTGGGCAGAACGAGTTCAAATATCTGACCTACACCGTGCGGGCGAGCGGGTATGCGACCCCGCCGGGGTCCGGTAATCGGTCGGCGGGTGGATCGGGTGCGGGTAAGTCCCCGGCCTGACCCTGATCGCTGACCGCTGTTTCTCGTGTGGCGGGTCGGCTCGCCGCGATGGAAGCCGACCCGCCCTAACCCCACCTACGAGCCGTATGAGGCTGTGGGGCAACAACATTCGATAATGCCAACCGAAAGAGGTTGATAGGCAAATGGTTCGTTCCGCAGAGTATGAGAAGCCCCCGGCGCGTCCGCCGACGATCATGGATGATCTCGGGCAAGGGCTGATGTATCTGCTCGAGGCGCTGATGCTGGTGCTGGCGCATCTGTTGTGGTGGGCAGCGTTGTTCCCGATGATCTCGCTACCGCTCGTGGCGACGGGCGCGACGGCATGGTGGCTGGGCTGGCTGTTCGGTGCCGGTGTCGCCGCGCTATCGGTCGCCTCGTGGGTGATCTGGTGGGCCTGGTGGCCTGTCTCGTGGCGGCGGTGGGTATGGGGTCGGATGACCTCGCGCTATCTGTCGTGGAAGCGCTACAGGCGGCGCTGGAAGACACTGACCGCGATCCACGGGTTGACCAAGATTCTCGACAACGGGGTCCAGACTCCCGCATTGGTGAAGATCACCATCGGCGATACCGCCGATGAACTGCTGGTCAAGCTGGTGGGCGGTCAAACGGTGCAGACGTGGGCCAAGCAGTCTGATGCGTTGCGCCACGCCTTCGGTGTGGTCGGGGTCCGGGTCCGCAACGCCGAATCGGGGTTCGTGCGCCTTCAGGTCATCCACACCGATCGGTTGATCGATCCCATCCCGCTGCCTCGGGTGGCACCGAAAACCGTTGACCTGGAAGCGCTCACGATCGGGCTGACCGAACTCGGGGAACCGTGGCGGATTCGTCTGCTCGGCAATCAAGTCCTCGTCGCCGGAAAGATGGGCTCGGGCAAAGGGTCGGTGGTGTGGTCGTTGATCGCCGCACTCGGCCCAGCGATCCGGGACGGAAGCGTGGTGCTGTGGCTGGTTGATCCCAAGGGAGGCATGGAGTACGGGGCAGCTCGGCAGTGGTTCGCACGCTTCGCCTACGACAACGGTCCCATGGCGCTCGAGCTGTTGCGTGACGCTGCGGCGTTGGTGCAGTCCCGGGGCGTGCTCTACATGCCCAAGGCCGAACGCAAGATCACCCCAACCGTGGCCGAACCCCTGGTCGTGGTGATCATCGATGAGGCCGCGAGCCTGACCGCCTACTACAGCGACCGCAAGATCAAAGACGAGATCACACGGTTGATGGGCATCGTGCTCACGCAATCCCGGGCGGTGGCAGTGCCGATGGTCGGAGCCCTACAAGACCCATCCAAAGACGTGCTCGAACTCCGGCAGCTCTACCCCTACCGGATCGGTTTGCGAATGAGCGAGCCGACACAACCGAACATGCTGTTCGGCCAGAGTGGGCGGGACCGGGGCGCGCTGTGCGATGAGATACCGGAAACCACTCCGGGGGTGGCCTATGTCGAGCACGAGACATCGGTGGAAATCACCAGGGTTCGAGCCTATTGGGTGACCGATGACGATATCGAGTGGATCATGCGCGCCTATCCACCACTGCCACGCCACCCCGACGGCACACCCCGACTCGACGACAATCCCGAGCAGCAATGAACACTCAGACTCTCCCATAGGCGATCAACACCCCGGTGATCGGGGAAACACCACATCCCGACAAGATAGGTAGCCTGGAATAAGCCGCGCCGGGCAACAGCACGAAACACCCTCTGCGAGCGGCATTCTCATTCAGCGCGGGTAGCGCATCCTCAATCTTTCGATACAGCGCGGGTAGCGCCCAGTGGCAGCCGAACCGGCGGGGTCACGTAATTTCTGAAACCTGTTCCGGCAGTTGAATTTCGTTCACGACACGGCACCGAGCCGAATTCCGCTCGGTCGGTGTTTCTCGGTCTGGTGCCGCGTCTTCGACTACGGAACAGGTGATCTCATGTCAGACAGTGTCGGTGACGACCAGGCACAAGTGAGCGGGCAAGACGAGCAACCACGGCGGGGGCCGTCGTTCGATGAGGTGGCGGTGGAGACCGCGAAACGGTTCGGGGTGTGTATCCGGCCGATGGTCCTCGAACGTGCCGACACCATAACCGGGGCGATCTCGCATATTCCGGTGCCGTGCGGCAACACCATGGAAGCGGTGTGCCCAGCGTGCGCAAAGAAGGCAAAAGCTTTGCGGCTGGCCCAATGCCGGGAAGGCTGGCATTTGGACCACGAACCCGAAATCCCGTGCGCACGACCGACCTTCGATCAGACCGGGCTTATGGCGTACCGAGCCGATCTGATCGCCGAGTGCGAACGAGTCCACGCCGGGGAAGCCGGAAACCTAGGCGAGATTCCGGAACTGCTCGATGACATCGCCTGGGTGGATAAACAACTGACCGCATTGGGGATGCGAGGCAAAACACCCGCACCCGAACCGGTCGACGCCAGCGACGACGGCACCGACCCTGCCCCTGATTCTGATTCTGATTCTGATCGCAGGGATGGTGAGCAGGATTCCGGGCGTGCTCGGTCGACTCGTCGCCGCCCCGATGTGCCCGAGTTGCCGCGTAACCCGATCCAGAACCGCACCCTCGGGCGCGAATACGCGGGCAAGTTCAAACCATCGATGATGATCACACTCACCCTGCCCACCTACGGGCACGTGGATCACGACGACGGCACCCCCATCGACCCCGACAGCTACGACTACGACCGGGCCGCGTGGGACGCGATCTGGTTCGCACGCTTGTTCTCCCGTTGGATACAAAACCTGCGCCGCGTGGCCGGCTGGAACGTGCAGTATTTCGCCAGCGTCGAACCCCAACGACGCGGCGCACCCCATGCCCACATCGCAATCCGCGGCGACATCCCCCACCGAATCATCCGGCAAGTCACCCAAGCGACCTACCACCAAGTGTGGTGGCCCCACCCGAACGAAATGCTCTACCACGGGGCGCGGGCGCCGCTGTGGGACCGCGAGGCCAAGACGTTCGTCGACCCGGACACGCGGCTACCGCTGCAAAGCTGGGACGCCGCGATGGACAGCACCTGGGATTACGAGAACCCGGCGCACCTGGTGCGGTTCGGTACACAGGTCCATTCCAAAGGCATCCTCGGCGGCACAGAGGAAGCCAACCGCCACATCGGCTACCTGTGCAAGTACCTCACCAAATCGGTCAGTGAGGTTCTGGAGGCGAAAACTCCTCGGCAACACGCGCATTACGACCGGCTACACCAAGCGCTATGCCGCACACCATGTTCTGAACGGTGCGCGGTGTGGTTGTTGTACGGGATCGTCCCCAAAGGCGCGAAATCGCGGATGCAACCCGGCCGCTGCAAGGCACGCGCACACCGCCGCGAAACCTTGGGGCTGCCCGGTAACCGCGTGCTGACCTCGGAGTTGTGGACCGGGAAAACCCTCGGCGACCACCAGGCCGACCGAATGGAATTCGTCCGCGCCACCCTCGCGGCGGCAGGGATCGACAAACCCACCCCCGACCCGCACCGCTACACCTGGTCGAAACTCGCACCGGGAACCCGAATCCCGTCACGGGCGCATCTGCTCATGGCCGCCATCGCTCAACGCATCGCCTGGCGCGCCGAATACGACCGGGCCATGCTCGCCGCCGAACCTCCACCCGGCCCGGAGAGATCGACCGCCATCCGACACAGCTAATCTGGAGCAATCAAATGAGTATTGATCTTCCTGCCGGACCGGGGTCTTCTGAACACGCACGATCACGGCCGGTTCGACAGTGGGCCACCACTAAAGCCGCTGCGGCGCACATCTGCGTACATCCCGAAGTGCTGCGCCGCTGGAATCGCAATCGTGACAAGTACCCGTGGCTACCGCGACCCAAGCGGGTCGGAAAGGATTTCCGGTGGGATCTGAACGCGCTCGACGCGGCGCTCGAGGCACGCACCGACGAGTGAACCGCGCCGCTGAGAGGATGCGGCGGTGAAGCGGGGCAGACCTGCACGCCCTATCGGCGTCCCCGGTACGCCGATGCTGACCGAATTATCGGCCGGGCATTGGGAAGCGCGGATACTCGTCCGCGACGCCTCCGGCAAGCGGCGTGACCTGAGACGGGTCTCCCCGGTCAGGCTCGACACACGCGGCCGAAAGATACCCGACCGCAACGGGTCTCACGCTCTGGATGCGGTGATGGCGGCTGCGGCGGCTATCCGGGTGGACCTCGGCGGGGAACTGTCGGACTCCACCACGGTCCAACAGCTATGGATTCTGTACCGGGGCTATCTGGTCGAACAGGGCCGCGCGGGCAGCACACTGGAACGCTACGACGTGGCAGCGGAACTGTTCACCACCGCGTTCGGGCAGCGGCGGCTACTGGAGGTCACCACGTCATCGGTTGAGGCGTTCCTCAAGCAGGTCGGCGCGGCCAAAGGACCGTCTTCGATGCGGACCGGCCGCAATGTGTTGTCGGGCATGTTCCGCTACGCGGTGCGTAAAGATGCCCTCACGGTCAACCCTGTCCGTGAATCGGAGATGGCGAAGAACGTGGAGGCCAAGGGCCGTACCGGCGGCGCACGTGACATCACCATCGATGAACTGCGGTTCATCCTCGCGGCGGTGCGGACTTCGCAAGTGCCGTGCCCGCGCAAGCTCTCACGCACCGAGCGCAACCGGAAAACTCCGGTGAAGGCGTACACCCCGCCCACGGTCGCGGAATACTGCGACAGTGCCGATCTGGCCGACGTGGTAACCCTGCTGGCGGCAACGGGCCTGCGGCGCAGTCAGATTCTCGGCGTGCTCTGGACCGACATTGATCTCGAGGCCCGGACTCTGCGCAGTACCGGCAAGGTCGTGCGCGTCAAAGGTGAGGGCCTGGTACGCATAGACCGCGACGACGACCCCAAGAACCGCCGGGGAACAATCGCCCTGCCTGACTTCGCCGTCGAGATGCTCAAGCGACGCAAAGCGGTACTAGCGGCCCGCAAGCTGGCCGCCCCGCCGGACCCGGACACACCGACACTCGACCTGGTTTTTCCCTCGGCCGTGTGGACGCTGCGCGATCCCCAGAACGTCGGCCACGAATGGCAGCGGGTACGTGAAGCGCTGGGCATGGCCGATGACATCACCGCGCACAGCTTCCGCCACGCCGTCGCGACGATTCTCGATGACGCGGGCCTGTCGGCAAGGATCACCGCTGACGTACTCGGCCATGCGGACCCCGCCATGACCCAGCGGCGTTACATGGCACGCGGGCGAACTCACCACGCGGCGGCGGAAGCACTCGAACGCGCCGTCAATGGTCCGGGGAATTAGTTGGGAGTTTGTTGGAGGATTGGCCGCTTTCGGTTCGTCTCACCGAACCAAAAAGCGGCCATGACCTGCAAAAAGAGTGGAGCTAAGGGGACTCGAACCCCTGACCCCCACACTGCCAGTGTGGTGCGCTACCAGCTGCGCCATAGCCCCGAGTGGGTCGCTGTCGGGTTTCCCCGACCGCCTGAACGAAGTTACACCACTGGCGTGTCGGCAACCAAATCGCCTCGATTCGGGGGTGGTGGAGTGAGTTGTTGGGTCGTAGAATCGAACATATGTTCGATAGCAATGATCTCTCATCCGCGGACTTCGGGGCCATGACCGACGAGGGGCTGATCGAGGCTCTGCGGGCGGCGCATGGGTGGGCGGCGGTGGCGCAGGCCGCTGAGGTGTTCGCGGTGCGGGAGTTGTATCGACGGCATCGGGCCGAGAGTGCGGAGCCGGGGCCGGGTGGGGTGCGGGCCGGCGAATTCGCCGCCAGTGAGGCCGCGGTGGCATTGCAGGTCGACGAGGGGACGGCGGGGGCGTTGATCGATATCGGTCTGGCACTGGAGGATTCGTTGCCGCGAACGCGGGCGGCTTTCGCGGCGGGACGGATCGATCTGGCCAAGGTGCGGGTGATCGTGGACAGCACCCGAGCGGTGGCCAGGGAGGTGCTGGACGCGCTGGAGCCGCGACTACTCGAGGCGGCGGGACGAAACAATCCGGTGCGGCTGCGGCAGGCGGCGCGGCGGTGGGCGGCGCGGCTGGATCCCGGCGGCACACAGCGCCGGCGGGAACTGCGGCAGGACGAGCGCGACGTTCGGCTCCGAGCGGTACAAGACAGTATGGCGGTATTCGACGGATTACTGCCCGCGCCGGGGGCACAGACAGTGGCGATGCGACTGCGCGAGATGAGTACGCAGGTGTGTGCATCGGATCCGCGGAATATGCCGCAGCGGCGGGCGGACGCTCTGGTGGCGCTCGCGGATGGTTCCGGACGGCTGAAATGCCAGTGCGGACGCGGTGAGCGTTGTCCGAAGTTCGGTACGCCGATCGAACAGCCGCGCAGACCATTGATCCAGATCGGGATTCCGGCGGACACGCTGCTCGGGATTCAGGAGGCACCGGCATTTCTGGCGGGGTACGGGCCGATCGACGCGGCGCTGGCCCGGATTCTGGCCGAACACGCACGCTTCCAGGTCATACCGGAACGCTCGACCGACGACGAGGCGGCCGTTGTCGATGAGGCGATGCCGTGGCGGCCAACGGCGCGACTGGAGCGGGAGGTGCGGGCGGTGGACGGCATGTGCCGCTTTCCCGGATGCGTCATGCCCGCCGCCGAATCCGAACTGGACCACGGTCACCCCTTCGACCACCAACGCCCCGACCGCGGCGGACGCACCAGCCGCACCAAACTAGCCACACTTTGCACACGGCACCGTCGCCTGAAAACGTTGGCGGACAACAAAAGACTCCCCTGGCGCAGCTGGCGCGCCGATCCGGATCGCCTCCAATGGACCGTACCGACCGGCGATATCCACACCACGGTCCGCGAGGGCGCGCGATACCTATTTCCGCGCACCGACATCGACGCTCCCGTTGCCCCCTACACCGGCCACCACAGATCCGAACCGCCCGAAACTCCTCCCGCAATCCCCATCCATCCCGCCGACCGACCAACCGCCGAAGACATCGCCTACCCGCTCGACGGCTACATAGTCGTCCACGGCCAACTCCGGCGAATCCGCCCCGAAGACGAGATCCCGGAGGATAAGCCCCAGGCGGCCCAGTTCCCCGGCCGCTGATCGAGCCATTCCGCTTCGAGCGGGCGCAGGACTATCAGGTACCGGATCCCACCGAGCCGGCACAAAAGTAGCCAGGTACTGGATCCGCGCCAAGCGGGCCCCAAGGCGGGACCCCGCCCCACCCCGAACGGCAGAACACCGACCAGGTCCCGAGCCACCTGAGCGGAGCGCAAGACCGGCACGGGTCCCACACCAAGCAGAGCGCGTAAGCGGTCAGCTCCCGGCCCCAGCCCAGCGGAGCACAAGACCAGCAAGGCCAATCCACCGAGCGGGACGGAAGACGGGCCAGATTCCGAATCCATTCCAAGGGAGACCAGGACCGACAGGACCCGCCCCAATCGGTACACGGGACCGACCAGGACCCGATCACCCGAACATCGTGCAAGACCAGCAGTGCCCGGTCCATAGCTGCCGTCGACGTGCATCAGCGACACCAACCGCGCACGGCATGCCGACCACTGACGTTCGCGCATGATCGCCCATGCGCCGTCGCCGAGTGCACGGGCCGTCGGCACAGCTCGGCTGTGTGGGCGGCGCCAGACCTGCCGGGGTTGCCCGCTGCGGCACAGGCCGATGTCCGCACCGAGCGGCGCCATCGATTGCGACTTTGCTCGATTTGTCTACCGCGAGTTGAGGCGAGCGGATTTCACAAATACCCCAGCGGATAACAACTTCACCATCCGCACCTCGCGGACGTGCATCGAGCCGACAGCAAAACCGGACATTCATCCCAGGATTCGACCCTTAAACGCGACGGACGTCACCATTTCACAGTGATACCGAACACATAACGTAACTATCACGAACGATCGTATATATACATTTTTACGCATTCGAACTGCGTGAATGTCGAAAAATTACACCTGCGGTCGAGAACATTCAGACGTTATCTGCACGTGATCTGTCGCGAATTCTTCGCTAGCGTCGTCAGCAGTCCGGATCAACGCGAAGGACTCGAACTCGAACCGCCGAACGCCGGTAACCCTGCCCCACGGTTCGAGAGGTCCCCCGACATTGCTGGGGGCAGGGACACGGCGGAAGTCCGCCGGTGCCGAGCGGGCGCAGCCAGGAATCCACATGACTCAGAACCGTAAGCTCACCCGTGCCCTTGGTCTCGCTGCCGTCGCCGGTGCCATCGCCGCCGTTCCGTTCGGCCTGTCCACCGCCACCGCATCGGCCTCCGGCCACAACTGGGACGCCGTTGCCCAGTGCGAGAGCAGCGGCAACTGGAACACCAACACCGGAAACGGCTTCGCCGGCGGCCTGCAGTTCACCCAGAGCACCTGGGCCGCCAACGGCGGCTCGGGCAGCCCGGAGAACGCCAGCCGCGAGGAGCAGATCCGCGTCGCGGAGAATGTGCTGGCCACCCAGGGCCCGGGCGCTTGGCCCGTGTGCGGCGCTTACCTGTAAGCCCGAATAGACCTGACGGGGTCCGTGCCATCGAGCACGGGCCCCGTTGTCGTCAGTACGGTCGGTAGATATCGAACGAAATCACCGGTGCCGGAATTATTTCCAGCAACCGAGCAAGCAACCGCCGTACAATTCAACCGGCCGCACGCTCGACATCGGGATCGAAAACCCCTCCGCGGCGGCAGAATTCATAACCCCCACCCCAGCTCGAGATGCCTGCGACGTCAACCGAGAGTCCCACTCATCGGTACCGTCTATTTCAATTCCGCAAATCGAGCGTTCTTATGGTCCAAAACACCTGCGGGGAGTGATTCAGCTCACTACCCTGTGTCCACCCGGCAACTCGTCCTGATCCATGCACGGTTCAGGTCTTTACGAAATGCCGTGGCTAGAAAGGCATCTCGACCATGAGCTCGACCCAGACCGCAGATCCGCCGACCCTGCTCACGGGGCTGTGGCAACGCAAGCTACCGCACTATCCCGATACACCCGCCCGCTCCTGGTATCTGGCCGTCGTGGTCATCGCCTCGATCGCGCTCTACTACCAATTATTCGTCACCGGCGCCGTTGGCAATGAACTCATCGGCTACTTCGACCTCTCCTTCGCCTACTTCGTCTGGATCTTCATCATCGGCGCCGCCTTCGGTGCGGTGGCCTCGGTGCTCGCGGGCGTGCTGGATCGATGGGGCCGGGCGAATATCGTCGCCTACGGCGTGGTGATCTGCTCGCTGCTGACCCTGTTCGCGGTGCCCGCGACGACCACCAAGGAGCAGTACCTGTTCGTGTACTGCCTGGTGAGCATTGTCGAGGGCGCGGTGCTGGTAGCCACACCGGCTCTGATCCGCGACTTCTCCCCGCAGCTGGACCGGGCATCGGCAATGGGCTTCTGGACGCTGGGACCGGTGATCGGCGCCCTGGTCACCACGCAGATCTCCACCCGCACGCTCGACGCACATCCGGACTGGCAGTACCACTACCGGCTGTGCGGCGTGATCAGCCTCGTCATCGCCGTGGTCGCGGTGATCGGATTGCGTGAGCTGAGCCCGCAACTGCGCGACCAGATCATGGTGACCTTGCGCGACCGTGCGCTGATCGAAGCCCGCGCTCGCGGTCTGGACGTCAAGGAACTCGAGCAGGGCGTGTGGCGGCAGATGTTGCGCCCCAACATCATCGGCTCGGCCTTGGCGATCAGCCTGTTCCTCGCCTTCTTCTACACCATCGTGTCGTTCCTACCGGTGTATATGGCGACGAACTTCGGCTTCAGTCCGGCCAAAGCCAATGCGCTCGGCAACTGGTACTGGGCCGCCAATGCGATCGCCCTGGTGCTGGCCGGGATCGTGTCGGACAAACTCAAGGTGCGCAAGCCGTTCATGATCGTCGGCGCGCTCATCAGCATCGTCGGCATGTACCTGTTCATCGGCTACACCGATCAGCCCGATACCGATTACTACTCGTTCGCAACGGTTTTCGTGGTGATCGCGGTCGGCACCGGCATCGCCTACTCCACCTGGATGGCGAGCTTCACCGAGACGGTCGAGGCCCGTAATCCGGCCGCGACCGCGGTGGGGCTCGCGGTGTGGGGCGGCACGCTGCGCAGCGTCGTCACCGTGGTGCTGTTCGGATTGCTGATCGTGGTGAACGCTGCCGGTCCGCTGGTCAATTACGGACCACGGCTGTCGGAGATCGCGCACAAATACTCCCAGCAACTCGCGACCATCCAGACGGTCGGCACGGAAACCCTTGCGGCACTGCAGCAGAACCCCAATGATCAGGTCGCACAGGTCACCGCGCTGACCAAACTGACCGGCGCGTCACCGGCCGATATCCAGACGACCGTCGGCCTCAACACCCGCTACCCGCAGGAATTGGCGACGCTGCAGGCGATCGATTCGGCGACACTGGCCACGCTGACCACGAATCCGGCCGATGCGAACGCAGGGCTGGCAGCGGTCGGACAGGTCGCGAAGAAGTTCGGCATTCCGGTGGATCAGGCGATCGCGCGCCTGCAAGCCGTGCAGCAGATTCCGGCCGCTGACCTCGCGGTGGCGGCGACCGTCGGCCCCAAACTGGCGCAGGCGACTACGCAGTTGCAGTCGGTCGGCACCATTCCGGCCGATGATCAGGCCTATCTCGCCGCGCACGCCAAGGAAGTACAGCAGGCGCAAGCCGATTCGCCGAAGCAGTGGGAACGCTGGTGGTGGATCTGCCTGGCCGCACAGGTCGTGTTCCTGCCGTTCGTCTTCCTGATGGCCGGACACTGGAGCCCGAAGAAGGCGGCCGCCGAGGCCAAGGCGCACGATGAACTCGTCGAGCGCGAACTGGCCGCGATCGCGGAGGAAGAGCCGGAGCCGGAACCCGCCGGTTAGTTGCGTCGTGCCGGGCGGTACGGCCGCCCGGCACGATCACTTGGTCAGGTCGACAACCCATTCGTGGTTGTTCACGTCGATCTTGTTCTTGCCGTCGAAGACCGCGGGCGTTGCGACCTCGCCATTGGCATCGGTCAGGGCGGCACGTGCCATCTGCGCGTGGATCTTCGCCGCGTCGAGTTTCGCGCCGGAGTTGATGCACTGTACCGCCTCCAGCGAGGCGCCCGATTCCTTCGCGACATTCGCGAGATCGTCATTGCCGAGATCCGCGCCGCCTTCGTTCGGCTGCTTCGAGGTGAACAGCAGCGCATGGAATTTCGAATACACCGGACCCGAACCGTTATCCGCGACACATTCGTTAGCGGCGACCGCACGGGTCGAATAATCCTTGCTCTTCGACTTCGGGTCGAGGAATGTCACGAGGTGGTAGCGGACGGCGAGTTTGCCCTCGTCCATCTGCTGCGCGATCTCCTGACCGTAGAGTCGCTCCAGCGCGCCGCAGGACGGGCACAGCGGATCCTCGTACACATCGATGGTCTTCGCCGCGTCCGGGCGACCGAGGAGAATCGTGCCGTTGTTCTGGTCCAGGACCGCGCGCACGTCCGCACTGTGCACCGATCCATAGCCGTCATTGCGGATCGTGGCGTCGTCGCGCCCCCACCGGAACGCGAGGATCACGATCAACACGATGAGCGCGAGCGCCACGCCACCCAGGGCATATGTGGTCGCACTGGACATCGGCCGCGGCGTGTACTTCGATCCCGATTCGCTCACCCCGAACACTCTGCCCCAACCACACCCCACCTGATGCACGGGGTGCTTGATCACCATGCATTGATGCAGGCAAACGTTGAGAGCGCCCGCCAGGGTCACATGGTGATCAGAAGTCCAGATCAGCGGGAGGCGTAGTTGTTGTCGTGGGGGTCGGGGGTGGGGGCGTCGACGAGGCGCTCGGGGCCGTAGGTGTGGGCGGGTGGGCTATCCGCGATGGCTTCCACTTTCGATTCCACAACGCGTCGGTGCAATGGTTCCGGGACGAGTGTCCAGATGGCGGCTGCGATGGCGAGCAGAGCGCCGGTCAGGGCGAGGGCGAGGCCGTAGGAGAAGTGTTGGGCCACGGCGCCTACCGCGACCGGGCCGATGACGGTGCCGAGATCGGCCGCCATTTGGAACCCCGCGAGGACCGGGCCGCCACGGGCCTTCGGTCCGATGACGTCCGCGACCGCCGCCTGTTGGGCGGGGGTGAACATGCCCGAGCCGAGCCCGGCCACGAATGAGGTCAGCAGCAGCCAGGGCAGGTTCGACGCGAGACCGAGTCCGGCGGTACCGGCCGCGCAGATCAGGGATCCGATGATCAGGAAGGGTTTGCGCCCGAAGCGGTCCGAGAGCCGCCCTGATGCGAAAAGCACCGCCACATTGCCCGCGGCGAACACCGTCAGCGTGACACCCGCCATGCCCGGTTGCTGATGCAGCACTTCGACAACGAGCAGCGGCACCAATGCCATCCGCACGCCGAATACCGCCGCGCCATTGGCGAAATTCGACAGCAGTACCGCCCGATACTCCGACCTTGCCAGTCCCTCCCGGAACGACATCAGCCGCAGCCCGCCCACCGGTTCCGGTGCGGCCAGGGTCGAATGCCGCAGGTTCACATAGACCACCGCGGTCGCGAGCAACAGCGCCGCCGCGTAGATCAGGAACGGCGCCCGCAGTCCGAGCCCGGCGAGCGCACCACCGACCAGCGGCCCGCTCACGGATCCGATCAGAAAGCTTGTCGACCACAGCCCGGACACCCGCCCGCGCTGTGCGGGCGGCGACATCCGGATCACCAGTGCCAGCGACGACACCGTGAACATGGTCGACCCGACTCCGCCCGCCGACCGCAAAACCAGCAGCTGCCAATAACTCTGGGCGAATGCGCTGGCCCCGGTCGACACCGCCACGATCAACAAGCCCCCGAGATACACCGACCGCTCCCCCAGCCGCTGCACCAACCGCCCACTGACCGGCGCGAACAACAGCCGCATCAACGCAAACGCACTGACAATCGCCGAAGCCGCGGCAACCCCAACCCCGAACCCCCGCGCAAACTGTGGCAGCACCGGCGCCACCAGGCCGAACCCGACGGCGATAACAAACGATGCCCCGACCAACACCCAGATCTCAACCGGCAACGCCCTGGATGCCGCCCCACTCCATCCAGCCCCCGCCCCACCCTGCTCCCCAACAGAATCCGATGCCCCAACCGATCCCGCCGACCCCCACGCCTTCGCCGACCCCGCCGCGCCCGCCGACGCTCCCGAACCTAGTGACCTCGCCCCCTCCCCACCGGACGCCGCCGCAGTCTCTGCCGATCCCGCCGATGCTCCCGGCCCTGGTGAATCCGACGCGCCCGACGCCGCTGCCTGCCCCGCCCCCACTGGCGCTCCCGCCCCTAACGCGCCCGTCTCCCCCGCTGAAGCTCTCGAACCTAGCGACTCCGACGACCCCGCAGTCGATCCATCACTCACCGGACAGCGCCTGCCCAACCACTTCTTCCGCGGCCGCTTGGACCTGGGTCAGGTGTTCGGGGCCCTCGAAGGACTCCGCGTAGATCTTGTACTTGTCTTCGGTGCCGGAGGGGCGGGCGGCGAACCAGGCGTTTTCGGTGGTGACCTTCAGGCCGCCGAGAGGGGCGCCGTTGCCGCGGGCTCGGGTGAGGACCGCGGTGATCGGCTCACCGGCGATCTCCTTGGTGGTGATCATGTCCGGTGTCAACTTCCCGAGCAGTGCTTTCTGTTCCGGGGTCGCCGCGGCATCGATGCGGGCATAGGCCGGACTGCCGTACCGCTTCTCGAGTTCGACATAGCGCGCGGACGGGCTCTGGCCGGTGACCGCGGCGATCTCGGTGGCCAGCAGGGCGAGCAGGATGCCGTCTTTATCGGTGGTCCACACGGTGCCGTCCATCCGCAGGAACGATGCGCCCGCACTCTCCTCACCGCCGAAAGCCAGACTGCCGCTGAACAATCCGGGCACGAAGAACTTGAAGCCGACCGGCACCTCGTACACATCGCGCCCGAGCACGCTGACCACCCGGTCGATCATCGACGAACTCACCGCCGTCTTGCCGATCTTGGTGAGCGCATCCCAGCCCATCCGGTTCGCGACCAGATATTCGATGGCGACCGCGAGGAAGTGGTTCGGATTCATCAGTCCGCCATCGGGTGTGACGATGCCGTGCCGATCCGCGTCGGCGTCGTTGCCGGTGGAGATGTCGTAGTCGTCCTTGATGGCGATCAGCGAGGCCATCGCATAGCGCGAGGACGGATCCATCCGAATCTTGCCGTCGGAGTCCAGCGTCATGAACCGCCAGGTCGGATCGACGAACGGGTTGACGACCTCGAGCTCGAGGTCGTAGCGCTGCCCGATCTCCTCCCAGTAGTCGACACTGGCCCCACCCATCGGATCGGCGCCGAGTCGAATCCCTGCGCCGCGAATGGCGTCCAGATTCAACACATTCGGCAGATCCGCGATGTAGTGGTCGAGGTAGTCGTAGCGCTCGACGCAGTTTTCCAGCGCATGGCGAAGCGTGGTCCGCCGCACCCCGGCCAAGCCGTTGCGCAACAGTTCGTTGGCGCGGTTGGCGATGGCGTCGGTGGCCTTGGTATCGGCCGGACCGCCGTGCGGCGGGTTGTATTTGAAGCCGCCGTCGCGCGGCGGATTATGCGACGGCGTGACGACGATGCCATCGGCCTGATGCTTTGCCCCACCGCGGTTGTGCCGCAACACCGCATGACTCAGCGCGGGCGTCGGGGTGTAGCGATCGCGCGCGTCGATCATCGCGGTCACATCATTGGCGGCGAGCACCTCGAGTGCGGTGGTCCACGCGGGTTCGGACAATGCGTGGGTATCGCGGGCCAGATAGACCGGACCGGTAATCCCCCGCGTGGCACGGTATTCCACGATCGACTGGGTGATGGCCAGGATATGCGCCTCGTTGAACGCGGTATCCAGACTGGAACCCCGATGCCCCGAGGTGCCGAACGCCACCTGCTGCGCCGGCTCGGCCGGATCCGGGATGCGGCTGTAGTAGGCCGTCACCAGACGCGCGATGTCTTCCAGGTCGGTGGGACGCGCGGGTCGCCCGGCTCGATCATGGGCCATGCTCGGGTCTCCCTTCCGTGTCGGCTGCGCCCGGCTCGTCATCAAAATCATGTCCACAACCACTGGGTCGTGGCCGCGGCGACGAACACCGCGGTCAGGCTGGTCACGACGCTGATCACCACATTGCCCACCGCATAGGCGTAGGCACCCTCGGCCGCGAGCCTGATCGTCTCGTAGCCGAATGTGCTGAATGTGGTCAGCGCACCGCAGAAACCTGTTCCCGCGGTCGCCAGCAGCCAGCTGTTCGCGCCGGCGCCGATCAGTCCACCGAGCAACGCCGAACCGACAATGTTAACGGTCAATGTGCCCAGCGGCAGCAGAGATTCGAATCGCGCGGCCATCGCACGGTCGATGAGATACCGCGCAGGCGCGCCGAGCATGCCGCCGACCAGTACGAGCACCACCATCATCGAGCGACCCCCAGCGTCGGCTGCCAGATCTCTACTTCGGACAATGCGACATTCACCGCGGCGAACACCTCGGAATTCTGTTCGACGAAGTCACGCAACCGCTCGGTCTCGTCAATGATCATCACCAGCACGGGTAGGTGTTCGGCCAGATCGAGGATCCGACTGGTGTGGATGCGCGAGGACGCGCCGTAACCTTCCACGCCGCGCCACACGCTGGCGCCGGCCAGTCCGGTGTCGCGGGCGCGCCGCACGATCTCGTGGTAGAGGGGCCCGTGCCGCCACTTGTCGTCCTCGTCGAGCAGCAGTGTCAGCCGCGCGGCCGACTGCCACTGTCCCGCCGCCGGACCAGTGCCCGTCGGTGAATCTTTCATCGCCTGACCCCCTTCCGTCGCACTCTCCACTATTCAACTCGTCCGCCGTGCCGTACCAGTAGCCCACCGCGCCAAAACCATGCCGAGCACGACCGCCCCCAGGCCCGCCACCACCGTTCCCCCGAGATAGCCGAGCGCCTCGACCGGCGCACCCGATTCGAGCAGTCTACGAACCTCGAGGCTGTAGGTGGAAAAAGTGGTGAAGCCGCCGAGCACGCCGATACCGAGAAATGGGCGGAGCAGTCTGTGGGCTACCCATACCTCGGTGATCAGAACCATCAGAATTCCGATCGCAAAGCATCCCACGACATTGATCGTGAAGGTCGCCCAGGGGACCTGGTGCGGTTGTGCGGGCCACCACACGCCGATGCCGTAGCGTGCCAGCGCGCCGAGACCACCGCCGAGGGAGATCACCACCAGCACCGACGGCTCGACGGCAGGGATGCGGGCCCGCTGACCCATGCGCTGACCTCCTGCCGAGCCGAATGTCACCGGCGCAATGCTAACGGTCGGGTCGGCGGAGCCGAACATCCGGGACGACGGCACGCACCATGACCAGCGTCGTTCGTTGACACGGCGGCGGCGAGAACGTACGAATGCCTGGAAGGTTTGGCCGAAGTTCCCACCCAACCCCAACGGACACAGGTCGGGAGCGATGATGGCGGCACGAATGGCGGTATCCGAAGCGCCTGGAGAGACGGCGCAAAACGGGCGCCAGCAACTGATCGGCAGATCGATTCGTGGCAACTGGGGATCTTCGGTCCGGCGCCTCGGTATCGCGGCATTGGCGGTCGCGCTGGCCGGACTCGGCTATGCGCCGCCTGCCATGGCACAGGCGATCTATCCGATTCCAGAGCCGGATGGTTTCTATTGGGCGCCACCGGATGTGGGCAACTTCCAGCCCGGCGATGTGATCCGCAGTCGGCCGGTGGCCGCGGCGGGCTTTCCAGGCGCGACAGCATGGCAGTTGCTGTACCGGTCGACCGATTCGGCAGGCAATCCCATCGCGGCCATGACCACCCTGCTGCTACCCGCGGGCGGCGGACTCAACCGGCCGCTGGTCTCGTATCAGGCGTTCATCAATTCGCTCGGCCTGCAGTGCGCGCCGTCGCACAGTCTCTTCGACGGCGGCATGCAAGAGGCGCCCGCGCTGAATCTGCTGCTGGCTCGCGGCTGGGCGGTCGCGGTTCCCGACCACCTCGGGCCGACCAGCGCCTATGGCGCGGCCCGCCTCGGCGGTCGGCTCACCCTGGACGGGATACGCGCGGTAAAGCGTTTCGCGCCAGCCGATCTCGCGGCTAGTCCGGTCGGCATGGCCGGATACTCGGGCGGCGCTATGGCGACCGGATTCGCGGCGGCAATGGCACCGGAGTATGCGCCGGAGCTGCCGATCGTCGGGGTCGCGCAGGGCGGGGTTCCGGTGAATATCGGCAAGCTGGCCCGCGATGTCGGCAGGCAGCCGAACCCGCTGTTCGGCCTCGGATTCGCTGCAACCGTCGGTCTGGAGCGCGAATATCCGGCCCAGCTGTCGATGGAGCGGTTCCTCAATCCCGAGGGTTGGGCACTGCGCAGCCAGGTTGCGAATGCCTGCACCTCCGAAATCATCGCGGCGGGCGCGAACAAGGACTTCGACGATGTCTTCAACGGCTCGATGTTCGACGCCGACGACACCACGATCGGGATTCTGGACGAGAACAGCCTGGAGATATATCCCGGTGTACCACGCGCTCCGATCTACGAATGGCACGGCGCCAACGATCATCAGGTGGATCCGCAGCTGGCCCGCGAGGTGGTGGGCCGCTATTGCGCGGCGGGCACGCCGGTGCTGTTCGACCTGATTCCGGGCACCGACCACAATGCGGCGATATTCGCCGGTGCGCCACGGGCATTCAACTATCTGTCCGACCGATTCGCGGGACTCCCGGCGCCCAGCAACTGTGTCTAATCTGCAGCGCCTGCGGCGCTGCGTGTTCGCTCGTAAGACTCGCTCCGTCGGGGTCACGTGTGAAAGTTCCGGCACGACACAAGCCCGCATCTCGAGTGACGCGGGCTTGTGTCGTTCGAGCGGAACAGATCAGTGGACGATTACCGGTTCGCCTTCCGACGGAGCCGGAACCGTATTCGGCATCAGGAATGCGGTGATCACCGCACCGGCCACGAAAATCGCGGTGGCCCACCAGAAGCTGGTCGTGTAGCTCTCGATCTGGGCCTGTGCCACGGCCAGCGGACCCGGCGTATGCGACGACAGGTAGTCCGTCGCGGCCGAGGCGGCGATGGTGCTCAGCAGCGCCGTGCCGATCGAACCGCCGACCTGCTGGCTGGTGTTGATCATCGCCGAGGCGACACCGGCATCCTCGTGGTGCACACCGGCCGTCGCACCCTGGAAGGCGGTCGACATCGCACCACCGAGACCGAGACCCATCAGGATCAGGGCGGGCAGGATATTCGCGACATAGCTGCTGTCCAAGCTGATCTGGGTCAGCCATGCCATGCCGATCGCGGCGACCAGGAAGCCACCGGCGACCACCATTTTCGGACCGACCTTCGGCAGCAGCAGCGAGGGCACCGTGGTCGAGGAGACGACCATGCCCGCCACCATCGGCAGGAACGCCAGACCGGTCTTGATCGGCGAGTACCCCATGCTCAGCTGCATGTAGTAGGTCAGGAACAGGAAGATCGCGAACATTCCGATGCCCATGACGAATACCGTCAGGAACGAACCGCCGCGAGTGCGGTCCAGCACGATGCGCAGCGGCAACAGCGGATTCGCGACCCGGGTCTCGATCCACACGAACACCGCGAGCAGGGCCGCGCCACCGATCAGGAAACCGAGGGTGACCGGGTTGCCCCAGCTGGTCGACTCGGCGTGCGAGAACCCGTAGACGATGCCGAACAGTGCGGCGGTCACCACGACGGTGCCCGGGATGTCGAGCCTGGGCCGCTCGGCGACCACATGCTTGGCCAGCAGCAGCACCGCGCCGACCAGCGCGACCGCAGCGAAGCCGAGGTTGACGAACATCACCCAGCGCCACGAGGCCCATTCGGTGAGCATGCCGCCGAGCAGCAGACCGATGGCGCCGCCCGCACCCGCGACCGCACCGAAGATGCCGAAGGCCTTGGCGCGCTCACCCGGTTCGGTGAAGGTCACCGTGAGCAGCGACAGCGCGGCGGGCGCGAGCAGCGCACCGAAGACGCCCTGTCCGACGCGGGCCGCGACCAGCATTTCGAAACTGGTGGCCGCGCCGCCGACCGCGGAGGCGACGGCGAATCCGATCAAGCCGATAATGAAGGTGTTACGTCGGCCGAACAGGTCACTGAGTCGGCCACCGAGCAGCAACAGGCTGCCGAAGGCGAGCGCGTAACCGGTGACGACCCACTGCCGATCGCCATCGCTGAAACCGAGGTCCTGTTGCGCTGCGGGCAGCGCGATATTCACGACGGTCGCGTCGAGCACAACCATGAGCTGAGCCACGCCGAGTACGGCGAGCACCCACCAGCGCAGGGCGTGCGAGCCGCGGCGGCCCGAGTCGGTTTTCTCGGGGGCGAGTGCCCCACGGTCCAACGTGGTAGTCATGTGTCCCCTTTGTCTCGAGGCTTGATCCGGAGAAGGCACCTCCGCTTACTGAGTTAAGCTAACACAATAACGGAGACATCTCCTCCACTTAATCCCGCTTATTGCTAGGATGTGCCTGTGAATCCCGCCACTACCGTGCCTCCACCTCGGCGTCTACGCGCCGACGCTGCCCGCAATCAGCAGCGCATCGTCGAGGCAGCCCGCCAGCTCTTCGCCGATCACGGATTGGAGATCACCCTCGATGACGTGGCCGAACGCGCCGGGGTCGGCGTTGGCACCGTCTACCGGCGCTTCGCCAACAAGAAGGAATTGATCGCCGAGGTCTTCGAACAGAACGTCGGCGAATTCGCCGTCGCCGCAGAGACCGCAGCCAAGCATCCCGACCCCTGGCTGGGGCTGGTCCAGTTCTTCGAGTACGCCTGCACCCACCTGGCTACCAATCGCGGCTTCAGCGAGGTGATGCTCGAACTCGAGGAGGATATGGAGCGCTTCGCCCAGTTGCGCGACCGGATCAAGCCGACCATTGCCGCGGTCATCGATCGCGCGCGCAAGGCCGGCGCACTGCAGCCCGATATCGAGCCCTCGGACTTCTTCGCGCTGATCCATATGGTCGACGCACTCGCCGAGTTCTCCAAGCCGGTCAATCCGAATACCTGGCAGCGCTATATGGCCATCGCACTCAACGGCGTTCGCAGCGATGACACGCCGCGCCGACCACTACCGGCACCCCCGTTGACGGATGAGGAAGTCGAACAGGCCAAATCGTTCGCCTGCGCCGGCCGCAAGCGCTAGCGCAAAAACCGGAGATATCTAGCGCTCAACTGAGCCAGCCCTTACAGTTGGACGCATGACCAACTCGTGGGGGAACTGGGCCGGGGATCAGCAGTGCGCGCCAGCCGCCATCGTCGCCCCGCGCAATGCCGAAGAATTGGCCGAGATCATCGGCCACGCCGCCACCACCGGACAGACAGTACGCGTCGCCGGTGCGGGTCATTCGTTCACCGATGCCGTACTCACCGACGGCATCCTGCTCGACCTCGCGAAGCTGAACCGCATCCTCGACGTGGAGCGGGAGACCGGCCGCGTTCGAGTGGAGGCGGGCATCACCCTCAATGCCGCGAGCAATGCATTGCATCCGCTCGGCCTGGCCTTCCCCAATCTCGGCGATATCGACGTGCAGACCGTCGCGGGCGCGACCGCCACCGCCACCCACGGCACCGGCGCGACACTGCAAAACCTCTCGGCCGCACTGCAATCCATCGAACTGGTGCTGGCCGACGGCAGCCGAGTCGAGTTGAACGAGGAGTCCGATCCGGACGGCTGGCGCGCGGCGCGAGTCAGCGTCGGGGCGCTCGGCGTGGTCAGTGCGGTCACCCTGCAGATGGTGCCGTCGTTCGTGCTGGAGGGAATCGAGCGGCCGGTGCCGGTCGAAGACGTCCTCACGGATCTGGACGCCTATGTCGACGGCAACCAGCATTTCGAGTTCTACATGTTCGGCCACAGCCCGCTGGCGATGACGAAGCGCAATAACCCCGTCGACCTGCCCGAACAGCCGCGCGGCCGGGCCGCCGACTGGTTCGCCGACATCCTGATGTCCAACTACGCCTTCGACGCGCTGTGCCGACTCGGCAAGCGCCAGCCGCGGCTGGTGCCGTGGATCCATCGGGGCGCGGCGTATGCGGGCAGTTACCGCCGCCAGGTCGACCGCTCCTATCGAGTCTTCGCCTCACCCCGGCTGATTCGCTTCACCGAGATGGAATACGCGATCCCGCGCGAACATTCCGTCGCCGCCATCCGCGAGATCAAGGACCTCGCGACGCGGTTCGATACGCCGATGCCGATCGAGGTGCGCTGGGTCGCCCCCGATGACGCGTTCCTCTCCCCGGCCGGTGGCCGCGATACCTGCTACATCGCCGTGCACCAGTACCGCGGCATGGACTTCGAGCCGTATTTCCGCGCCTGCGAAGCGGTTTTCGACAAGTACGACGGCCGCCCGCACTGGGGCAAGCGCCACTTCCAGAGCGCCGAGACGCTGCGGCCGCGCTATCCGGACTGGGATCGCTTCGCCGAAGTGCGCCGCCGCTTCGATCCCAAGGGCCGCTTCGCGAACGCCTACGTCGAGCGGGCACTCGGCTCGGTCTGATTGCAGCGCCTGCGGCGCTGCGTGTTCGCGGCCCCCGGGTGTCTCGCGTCCGAGCCGTCGAGACTCGCGACTTCGTCGCATGCGCTTCGACGGCTCGGACGCGAGACGGGCCGCGAACGGTCGCTCGTAAGACTCGCTCCGTCGTGGCGCAGTCGCATGGTCAACCAGGCAGCATTTCGGCGACCAAGCGCGGGAGGGCGGTGCCGATGGGTTCGCGGATGACCTCGGTGGCGATGCTGTCGTAGGGCGTCGGTTCGGCGTTGACGATGACCAGATCCGCGCCGCTGTCGACGGCGATCGCGCACATCGATGCGGCGGGCTCCACCTGCAGCGAGGAACCGATGGCCAGGAAGATATCGCTGGCCTCGGCGGTCAGCGCGGCCTTGGTCATGGTGCGGCGATCCATCTGCTGGCCGAACATGATGGTCGCGGATTTCAGGATGCCGCCGCAGGCCGGACATGGCGGATCCGCCTCGCCCGCGGCGACCCGGGCCAGGGTGGCCGCCATGCTCGTCTGGTATTCGCAACCGACACAGACGACTTCGAACATATTGCCGTGGATTTCGATCACCCGGCCGGGTGAGGATCCGGCACGCTGGTGCAGTCGATCGATGTTCTGGGTAATGATCGTGATGGTGCGCCCGGCGCGCTCCAGGTCGGCCAGTGCGGCGTGCGCGGCATTGGGTTGGGCCTGCCAGGCCGGATTGTCGCGGCGGGCCAACCAGGAGCGTTTGCGCAGCTCCGGATCGGCGAGGTAGGCATCGTAGGTCGACAACAGTTCGGCGATGGGGTCTTTCGTCCATACGCCGCGGGGGCCGCGGAAGTCGGGAATGCCGGAATCGGTGGAGATGCCCGCGCCGGTGAGCACGCCGATCCGCCCGTCCCGTTTGCGCCAGTCGGTCGTCACATCGATTCAGCCTAGGGGGCTGCGTTATCAGTGCCCAGGGCGCGCGGTCGACAAGCCAAGTTAGTGAGAGATTGTTACACTAAGTCTCTCAAGTTCTTGGATGGTTGATCAAAGGAGATCGCAATGACCGCCGCCGCCGCATTCGATGCCGATTCACGGACCGCACCGGAGCGCCGCCCGTTCGCACCGGGTACTCGAATGTGGGACGAAACCGGCCTGATCACCTTCTCCCTCACCGCCGGCTCGGCATTTCTGCTGCAGACCATGGAACCGACCATCGCCGCCGTGGTCGACGAACACTCCACCTTCCGCACCGATCCGCTCGGACGCGCGGTGCGCAGCATCGGTTCGGTGATGATGTGGATCTACGGCGGCGACGAGGCGATCGCCGAAGCGGATCGCCTGCGCAAGATGCACGCCTCGCTCAACACCACCACCCCCGATGGCGTCCGGCACAAGGCGCTGGCCTCTGGTCCGTGGGCGTGGGTACTGCACACCGGCACCTTCGCCTTCACCGAGAACGCCGAATACTTCGCCCGCCGCCCGCTGACCCCGGCCGAGAAGGACGCGTACTACCAGGAAACGGTGCAGCTCATGCGCAATTTCATGGTGGCGCCCAAGGAGATTCCGGCGAACTACACCGAATTCGAGAAGTTTTTCACGGATACGGTGGAGAACCACCTGCAGGAGACCGGCACCGCGCACGACTACCTGCGGGTAATCCAGTCGATCGCGCCGCCCGAGCAATTGCCGCGTGCATTGCGGCCGGTCTGGAAGCGCATGGTCGCACCGGTTGGTCGGCTGCAGTATTTCGTCACCGTCGGCACCACCCCGGAGGCGGCCCGGCGCAAGCTCGGCCTGACGTGGTCGGAGTCCGATGAGCGCAAGCTGAAGGCGTTGGGCTGGTTCATCGCTCGCACGGTGCCGCTGCTGCCTGAGCGGGTGCGCTACTTCCCGATCGCGTTCGAGGCACGGCGGCTCGAGCGCGATCGCGCGCGTCTGCGCAAGGTCATCAATCTGCGTCCCATGTGACGCCTCGCGCGCGTCCACGGCCCGCGGTTGCCGCTCCGGCACCGCGGGCCGCGTCGTATCCAGGCAAAATGCCGATTTCCTGACCGACCGGTTTCTTCTTGACCGATATCCCGCGTGCAGCAACAACTCTCGAGCGACGGGCCTCGAGATGCCTTGGCGGACAAAGTCGCCCCCCTCGTCGCGAAACATATTCCACCCGTCCTGGTATACGTATCACGCACCCTACGACGCAGACCCGGTGCAGCCGCCCGACAATCCCGACATTGCGCCCAGAACCACGGCACAGCTCCGATTCACCAGCCTGAAAGGTATTCCCGCACATGGCTCACAAGCCCAGCGTGCTGTTCGTCTGTGTCCACAATGCGGGCCGCTCGCAAATGGCCGCCGGATTCCTCGATGCGCTCGCCGGCGACCGCATCGATGTGCACTCCGCCGGGAGCACGCCCGCCGACGTCATCAATCCGGCCGCCGTGGCGGTCATGGCCGAACTCGGTATCGATATCTCGACGCACGCGCCGAAGCTGCTGACCGTGGACGCGGTGGCCATGTCCGATGCCGTCGTCACCATGGGTTGCGGCGATGCCTGCCCGTTCTTCCCCGGTATCAGCTACCGCGACTGGATGCTGCCCGATGCGACCGGTGAGGACATCGCCATCGTGCGCTCGATCCGTGACCGGATCCGCATCCTGGTGGAAAACCTGATCGCGGAACTGATCCCGGCCACCGCCTGCTGAGTCCGATTTGTTCAAGACGCCTACCGAAGTGCCGCATACGCTGCGGATATGACTCCACAACTCAATGTCATCGGCATTGTCGTCAGCGATATGGCCGCCTCACTCGCCTTCTACCGACGCCTGGGTCTCGAGTTCCCGGAGGCGGATGACGGGCATATGGAGGCACCCTTGCCCGGCGGTATGCGGCTGACGCTGGATACCGAGGCCGTGATCAAGTCGTTCCACTCCGACTGGCAGCCGCCGACTTCCGCGGGGCGACTCGGCCTGGCCTTCCAGTGCGCGGACCCCGCCGAGGTCGACGCGGTCTACAGCGAACTCATCGATGCCGGATACCGCGGCGAACTGAAGCCTTGGGACGCCTTCTGGGGCCAGCGCTACGCGACGATCCTGGACCCGGACGGCAATAGCGTCGATCTGTACGCCCCGCTGCCGGATCGAGCCGTCGCTATGAGCGGGTGAGCAATTCGCTCAACGGCATGCCGGCCAGTTCGCGCACATCGCGCGCGAGGTGGGCCTGATCGGCGAATCCGGTACGAAATGCGGTGTCCGCGAGCGGTACTCCGCTGCGGGCCACCGCGAGCGCCCGCTGCAGCCGCAGGATCCGCGCCAATGTTTTGGGCCCGTAGCCGAAGGCCGCGAGCGAGCGTCGATGCAACACCCGCGCACCGAGCCCCGCGGCCTCTGCCGTCGCCGCGACCGACCATCCGGCGTCCAGCGCATCGACGATCCGCCGCAATACCGGGTCGGGCGGTTCGGTGTCGCCGGCCCGCCGCATTGCGATCGCCTCCAATGCGACGGTCTGATCCGCTGCCGTCCCGACCTGTTCCGCGAGCCGCCGAGCCGCCGCCCCGGGCCACAGATCCGCCAACTCCACCCGTTTATCGCGCAATTCGTGCGCGGGCACCCCGAGCAGTGCGGGCGCGCTGCCCGGTGCGAATCGAATCCCGACCCATCGAGTGCCCGTCGCACCATCGGCCATATACGCCCGGGTGTCCGGTCCGGCCACCAGCAACCTGCCATTGCTCCACAGCAGGTCCATACATCCGTCCGGCAACACCGGTACGGCCGCGGCCCCGGTGACATTGGTATTCGTCCACACCACGGCACCCGGGAACCGCGACGGCCGCTCCCGGTATCCCGGCACTACCTCTGCCACCAATCCGAGGCTACCCGCGACGTCTCGTGCCTCGGTCGAGGAAGGTCAGCAGCCGGTCGGCCAGCCACTGCGGCCGCTCCTCGGGCACGAAGTGACCGCAGTCCGGGATCCGTTCCAGCCGCATATCATCGGCGTAATCGCGATAGCTGTCCGGCACGCCCTCGGAGAGCGAATCGCAGGCACCGTTGAGGTGCAAGGTCGGAACTCGCAGGCGCATCATGCGGTAGTGCCGTGCGAAATGCGGTACCTCGTGCAACACCACATTGCGATTGAAGTCGATGGTCGCCGCATTCGCGCCCGGTGTGCGCATCCGGGACAGATAAGCCACCGTGACCGACCCCCGGCGAACTCGGCAATGCCGATGCCACCGTCACCACCGACCTGCACACCCTGGGTCGCCTCGGCACGCGCCAACTCGATCCGGCGGATGTGGTCGACCGCGTGCACGTCACAGGCGATACCGAACTCGCCTTGCGCCTACTGGGATTGGTGATCGGTCACCGATGGATTCCCGGCAGCCGCGTCGTCGCATCGAGCAGACCGGACCACACCGCCGAGGAGGCACATCGTATGCTCGGGACGCGGGCTGGGCGCCCGCGTCACAGCGATTCAGTGCGGGGTGATGCCGCGCGGGACGACCCGGATCAGGTGATCGTCGCCCGCGGCGATTTTCGACTCCGGATCCTTACATCCGACGGTGACCTCGGCGCCGGCGGGTGAGGAAAAGGTCCACAGCGTCATCCACTCTTTTCCGCCGATTGTTTCCTGTTTTTTCGTATTGGTGGAACGGAGGTCTTCGTTGCGGCCGGTGCTGTCGGTTACCGCGCAGCGTAGGCTCCCGCTCGCCGCACCCCAGTCGACGGGCACCTTGATATCCATTACGGCATCGGCGGGAATCGGCACTTTCTTGGTCTCCCCCAACGGAATCCGCACGCCACCGTCCGGCTCCTCGTTTTCGACGGGCGTCGCACTCACCGAACTCGTTTCCGATGGTGCGGACGAACTCGACGCGGCCGTCGTGGACTTGTCATCGGTGCATCCCGCCACGGTAACGGCGAGTGCCGCCGTCGCCGTCATCCAGATCAGTTTCACAGGTCAACCTCTCTTCGACAGAGCATGACTACAACTTCCAGATGGACGCAGACTACATGGCGCGAAAATCGGCAATTTGTTCGCAAATAAGAGGACTCGGTGGATATCGAAAATCTCCGATAGCGTCATATGCCATGACGATGCCCGTCGCATTCAGCACCCTCGATGTCCGCACCGCGGACGGCAATGCCGACGCCTACCTGGCCCGACCCGATGACGGCACCACCCATCCCGGGGTGCTGTTCAATATGGACGCCTACGGCCTGCGGCCGTGGCTGCGCGAAATGATGCAAGCCATCGCGGCCGACGGCTACACCGTGTTGGCGCCCAATATTTTCTACCGAACCGGGCCCGCTCCGGTGCTCCCGATGCCCGATTCCGCCGATCCGGAAGGGCATGCGAAATTCTTTGTCGCACTTGGCCCGGCGCGGGCGGCGCTCACTCCCGAAAAAGCATTGCAGGACACCCGAACCTATCTCGATTGGCTGGACGCGGCCGACTTCGTGACACCGGGTCCGGTGGCGGTAACCGGATACTGCATGGGCGGCCGGCTCGCCTTGCGCGCCGCGGGCGCATTCGGCAATCGCATCGCCGCAGCCGCCAGTTTCCACGGCGGCCGGCTGGCGGTCGACGAACAACCCGACAGTCCGCATCACACCGCCGCGGGCATCACCGCCGAATTGTTGATCGCCCATGCGAGCCAAGATGATTCGATACCCCCGGAGCAGATCACCCGTTTGGAAAAGGCTCTCGACGCGGCGGACGTCCGCTATGCATCGGTGGTCTACCCGAATACCCGCCACGGTTTCACCATGCGCGACACCCCGGTCTTCGATCAGGCGGCCTACGACCGCCACCTCACCGATCTGCTCGACCTCCTGCACCGGGCGTTCCCCAGCGCCTGACGAGAAGGGCAAGATGATCAGTGAGGACAGGAGCGCGAATGGAACTGAGCTACGGCGATGTGAAGGCCGCCGCCGATCGGATCGCCGGACACGTGCGGCCGGTCGCCATCGCATCCGGGGACGCGATAGCGACGACCGGCGAGCTATGGCTGGCACTGGAATTCATGCAGCACACCGGCTCGTTCAAGGCCCGTGGTGCCCGAAACTTCATCCAGGCGCACCAGGACGACGGGACGCTGCCAGATGCGGGCGTGACCATCGCATCCGGCGGAAACGCCGGACTCGCGTGTGCGTGGGCGGCCCGCGAACAGGACGTACGGGCGACGGTATTCCTGCCGACCACCGCGCCGCTGGTCAAGGTCGAGCGGTTGCGCGGTTACGGCGCGGATGTGCGCCTGGTCGGCGCCGAATACGCCGACGCACTCGCCGCCTGTCGCGAATTCGCCGACACCAGTGGCGCTTTGCCTTCACACGCGTACGACAACCCCTACATCGCGGCCGGAGCGGGCACCCTGATGGTGGAGATCCACCACCTGCTTCCCCGACTGGACACCATCGTCACCGCGGTCGGCGGCGGCGGTCTGTTCGCCGGGGTCGCCACGGCCGCGGGTCACTACGGCGTCCGAACGATCGCGGTCGAGCCGGAACACTGCCGTGCGCTGCACGATGCGATCCAGGCCGGACGGATCGTCGACGCGACGGTCGATTCGGTCGCCGCCGATTCCCTCGGCGCCCGCCGCGCCACCGAATTGGCACTGCACGCGGCCCAGAACTATGACGTGACCTCGGTGCTCGTCCCCGACGCCGACATCATCGCGGCCCGTCTGGCGCTGTGGCAGGACCGCCGACTCGCGGTGGAACACGCCGCCGCAACGGCGGTCGCGGCGCTGACCACCAACGCGTATCGCCCCGAGCCCGGTGAGCGGGTCTGCGTCGTCCTGTGCGGGGCCAATACCGATCCGGCGGATCTGGCGCGATAAAGCGCACTACGCTCGATATCGACTCGGATGGAGGCACATCATGTCGGTTCAATCCCTGATGGTCCCGATCGGAACGCCGGCTCCGGAGTTCAGCCTGCCCGACCTCGACGGTCAGCTGCACACCCGCGCCGACTACGCGGACGGGCCCGGGCTACTGGTCATCTTCGCCTGCAACCACTGCCCGTATGTGCGGCACCTCGAGTCGAAGCTCGGCGAGGTGCTCGGCACGCTGACCATCCCGACGGTGGCGATCTGCACCAATGACGCCGACGCCTACCCGGATGACGCGCCGGAGCACCTGCGGGCCCAAGCCGACCGTGCCGGTTGGAAATTCCCCTACCTGATCGACGAAACACAACAGGTCGGTCGAGCCTTCCGGGCCGCGTGCACGCCGGACTTCTTCCTCTACGACGCACACCTCGAACTCGCCTACCGCGGCGCATTCGACGAATCCACCCCGGGCAACGGTAAACCGGTGACCGGCAACGAATTACGCGCCGCGGTCGAGGCGGTACGCACCGGAGCCCCCGTGCCCGAGCCGCATCGGCCGAGCATGGGTTGCTCCATCAAATGGCGTGCCTAGGTGCCGATCACGGCATTCATGATGGTGCCCGCGCTGGTCGCGACTACACCGCCGATCATGGCTCCCGCCACCATCTTCGGCGATTGCAGACCGCCGCCGGACCACTTCTCCCAGGCGAATCGACCGCCCGCGTAGGTGATGGCGGTAATGCCCGCCAGCAGGATGAACCAGGTGAAATAGCGCACCATCTGCAGGATCTTGTCCGCGAGGGGCGGCGCCTCAGGTGTCGGGTTGCCGAGTTGGGCCAGGACTGCTCCATACGTGTCATGTGCCGCGGCGAGAATCATGCTCACAGTCGTACCCCTCTTCTGATATCGGCGACGCTGGTAAGCGCCTAGCCAGATAATAGCGGCTCGACTCGAGACAGATTGTGCAGCAAGCGGATTCAACGACATTCCGGTCAGCTGGATTCCGACACGGGCTTGCGATCACGCCGCAGCATGTACAACGCGATCGCCGATCCCGATACCGTGAGGACAGCGGCTATCGGATAGATCGAACGCAGTCCCGGTCCGTCATCGATGGCCCAACCGCCGATGCGGCCCGCGCATGCGGCGGCGAGCTGGAATCCGGAGGCATTGACCGCGACCGCCAGTGTGGGTGCCGCGCCCGCCGCGGTCACGACCCGAATCTGCATACCGGGAATGATCGCGAAGGCCAGCACACCCAACACGAAAATCAGTGCCACCGTGATCAATTGAATTTCGGCGACGCCCCAGAGCAGCGCAGGGACGCTCGCCAGCGCGGCGAGCAGACCCACCAGCGATGGCATCAGCGCCTTATCGGCCAGCCGTCCACCGAGATAATTGCCGAGCACCGCGCCCGCGCCATACACCAGCAGCAGCGCGGGAACCACACTCTCCGCGAAGCCGCTCACCTCGGTGAGCAGCGGGGTGAAGTACGTAAAGACCGTCACCACACCGACATTGCCGAGCACGGTGAGCCCTATCGCCAATCGCACACGGCGATCGGCGAATACGCGCAGCTCGCCGCGCACAGATCCGCTCGACGGCGCGGGCATCGTCGGCAGGAAACGCAGCACGAGCAGCAGCGCGACGGCCGCGCACACCGCGACCGACACGAATGTCGCACGCCAGCCGAAAGTTTGGCCGATGGCCGCGCCGATCGGCGTGCCGCCGACAATGCCCAGATTCATGCCGAGCGCCACCTGCGCCACCGCCGATGCCTCGCGGCCGGGTTCGGCCGTCGATACGACCGTCGCGATGGCGACGGCGAAAAACGTTGCCACCACGACTCCTGCGGCGAATCTGGCCAGCAGCACGGTCGAATAGTTCGGTGCGAGAGCCGAACCCAGGTTCGCGACGACCGCCACCGCGACCAAACCGACCACGAGCGGTTTGCGCGGCAGCCCCGCCGTCGCCACGGTCACCACCGGCCCACCGACGATCATGCCGAGCGCATAGGCGCTCACCAGCAGACCCGCCGCGGCCACCGACACCCCGAGACCATCGGCCACCTCGGGCAGTATTCCGGCGATTACGAATTCGCCGGTGGTCAGGCTGAAGACCACCAGCATGAGCGCAAAGACAGCAGGACGCATATATCCACCCCAGATAGTTACAACTCAAATGATTCGAACTATAACTATCACAGTTCGAAGCATGACACTAGACTCGACGACATGAAGGAGCAGACGCCACCGAATCTCGCCGTGGATACCGAGATCGATCGGGATGTCTGCAAGCTGGTGCATCAGTTCACCCACCGCCTCGACGTGCACGTTCGCCGCGTCGCCGAGGCGTTGGATATGACGCCGTCGCAGGTGATCGCCCTGCGTGAACTGTCGGATCCGATTACCGCGCGCGAATTGGCCACCAGAATGTCGTGCGAGCCGTCGAACGCGACCTTCGTACTGGACCGCCTCGAACAGCAGGATCTGGTTCGGCGGCAACCACATCCGACCGACCGGCGCGCCAAGCAGATCGTGCTGACGGCAGCCGGGGAGCGGCGGCGCGCCGAGGCGCTCGATCTGCTCGGCGCGCAGTCACCACTGACCTCGCTCACCGCCGCCCAGCAGCAGACCCTGCGCGATCTACTGCAGGCAATGGTGCCGCCGGTTGTTTAACCATACGGTCGGACGTACTCTTTAGTGATGACGGAGGACAAACGCCTGCTGCGCGGTGCACGGAGTCGCCAGCTCGTGCTGCGCCAAGCGGTCGACACCGCATCCCTCGACGGTCTGGAGGGTTTGAGCTTCGGCAAGTTGGCGACCGATACCGGGCTCAGCAAGGCGGGTGTGCAGACCCTGTTCAAGACGAAGGAGACGCTGCAACTCGCGGCGCTCGATTTCGCCCGCGATATGTTCATCGATGCCGTCATCCGGCCCGCCCGCGCGCAACCGCATGGGGTGCAACGGCTTCGCGCCCTGATCGAATTCTGGATCGTCTACGCGCAGACACCGCTGTTCACGGGCGGCTGCTATCGGGTCGCGAATATGTCGGAGTTCGACAGCCGTCCCGGTCCGGTCCGTGATGCCTTGGTACGCGATCAGCGGGACTGGATGGCGATTATCGCGGGCGAACTCCGGTATGCCGTCGATGCGGGCGAAATCGCCGATCTGGATATCGATCTCGCCGCCTTCCAGATCGACGCGGTCCTCTGCGCCGCCAATACCGCGCTACGCCTCGGCGAAGCCGATGCGGTGCCCAAGGTCCGTCGAGTTGTCGAAAGCTTCCTCATCCCGGCGACCTAGGGATCAGGGGCAGTCGGCGGCCTGCTGCAGCTCGATCCTGATCCGGTCATCGCTGAGGATGAGGGTGCCGTCGCCGGTGGTGGTCCATGTGGGCGCGAGGAGCAGGAAGTCGAGTAGCCAGGAGTCCTGGTCTGCGAATTCCGGCGGATAGGACAGCACGGTGGAGAACGGGGACCGGGTTTTCAGGACGCCGCTGTCGGCATCCACCTCGAACATCACGGTATTGGCGCCCGCGTGCGCGGACAGGCGGCGGGTCTCGTCGACGAACCACAGGGTGATCCGGGTGCCGCGGACCAGGAATCGTGGTCGGCCATTCTCGGTGACGGATGAGGAGACGTAGCGGTGGCCCCAGAGATCGGAATCTTGCATCGGTGGATCGGCCCTTACTCGCATCGTTCGACAGCCCATCTATCCTGATTCCCGCGCCGAGCGTGCAGAACGGCCCGGTCCACTGAACGAACCGATCAGCGAAGATTCTTCTCGATTTCGCGCGCGGCATGCGCGACCAGCCCCGGCAGATTCGGCGGAAACTGTTGGGACAGTGAGATACAGCCGATCGCGGCCGCATCGCACATGCTCGGCTGACGGATTGCCGCTGCGGCACAACAGATCCCGGCGATCAGCTTGTGATGATCTACGGAAACCATTCCGGCATCGACGATTCCGGAGCAGACACGCTGCCATTCGGCGGCAGAATAGGTCGGCGGCGGGACGGTATTGTCGGCCCGTCCCGCGAAGAGCACCTGCGCCAGCGCGGTGCGATAGACCAACTCCGGATCGACGGTGGTGTTGACGAAGAACTCGGCACCCTTGATCCCGGAGACCATCCGAACCTCGCCCCCGTCGAGAATGCACACCGCGACAGTCGAATTCGTCAATGCGGACAATACCCGGGCGGGCCGTTGCGCGGCCCGGCGCAGGATAGGCGCGGCCTGCCAATGCCGCCCGAGCTCGGCCATCCGCTCGCCGACGAAATACCGCTGCTCCACCCGCTGCACGGCACCGAGCGCCACCAACTGTTCGGCCAACCGATATGCGGTGGCCTTCGCCAATCCGGTAGTGCGGGCCAGTTGCGAGAGTCCGCAGCCCTCCGGTGCCACCGAAATGGCCTCCAGTATCTGGAAACCGGCATCGAGCACACCGCGGCTCGCTCCGTCAGCCGATGGGCTACCGGCCATCGCGCCCGCCCTCCTCCTTGCCGCGGCTCCTATCTGCACGCGGCAAGAAAAGATGGTACGCCGGTTGTCGTTCGCAACAAGGCGTTCCGGACCGGGGTCAGCTCACATTGAGGACGACCTTGCCTGGGCCACGCCCCTTTTCGCTCTCCTCCTGCGCGGCTGCCGCCCGCTCGAGCAGGAAGGTCCGCGCCTCCCCCGGCAGCCGGAACGCACCGCTGGCGACACGTTCGGCGACCTGCTCGAGCAGTTCGGTAGGCCGCTCGGGACTGCTGCCCGCGAGGAAGGTGACACCGAGTTCGCGGGCAGCCGGATCGGCGATCGTCACGATCCGGTCGGTGCCGCCGCGCAATTCGATGGCGGCGGGCAGCACACCATGTCCGGCCGCGTCGAAGACCGCGTCGATGCCGTTCGGCGCGAGTTCGCGCACACGCTCGGCCAGCCCGGCGCCGTAGGTGGTCGGGGTGGCGCCGAGTTCGCGCACAATGTCCTGATTGGCCGCGGATGCAGTGCCGATCACGGTGACGCCCTCGGCCGCGGCCAGCTGCACCGCCATCGACCCGACCGCACCGGACGCACCGTTGATCAGCAACGTTTCCCCCGGTTGTATTTTCAGTGCCGCCAATGACTTCGCCGCCGTCGAAACCGCGACCGGGAGCGATGCGGCGTCCGGCCAGGACAATTCCTCGGGTTTCTTCACGACGGCATTGCTGAGGGTGTATTCGGCATACGCCGCGACCGCCCAGCCCAGTACCTCGTCGCCGACCGCCACATCCGTGACATCCGGACCGACCGCATCGACCACCCCCGCGATTTCACCACCGGGATACTGCGGAAACACCGGCTCGCCGAAAGACAACGCGCCGGAACGGATCTTCCAATCCGCTGGATTCACCGCCGTGGTCCGCACCGCGACTCGGACCTGCCCCGGGCCCGGTTCCGGGATCGGGATGTCGACGATCTGCAGTACGTCCGGACCGCCGAATTCGTAGAACGCAATCGCCCGCATCGTCCCAGCCTACGGGTGGGACCGCGCGCTTACGGGTAGCGCCGCCAGGTTTTCTCAGGAGAGTCTCATCGAACACCTGCCCTTGGTCTCAGAACCGTTCCGTTCAATGACCGGTGGCTGCCCCGCCCGGTCCCAGTCTCACCCGGGCGGTAGGCAGCGCCAACTTCGGCAAGAATCCGAAACGACCTCGAACCTAATCGACGGCTATCTCGTAACTCCTACAACAACGAGCCGACAACGCCGAGGTCATGATGAGCGTCGAACACGTCAACCGTCGAACAATCGTCATCGGAGCGGGGGCCGCGGCCGTTGTCGCAGCCTGTTCTACGAGCGAGAACTCGTCGACGCAGGCCACCTCCAGTTCCACCGCGATACCGACGACGACATCGAGTTCCGTTGCCGCCGAACCTTCGCCGCCCCCGACCGAGGTGCCTGCCGGGCCGGAACCCACCCCGGGCACCGCACTCACCCGCACCTCCGATGTGCCGATCGGGTCCGGGGTATTACTCGGCGATACTGTCATCACCCAGCCGAGTCCGGGTAATTACCAAGCTTTTTCGGTGATCTGCACGCATGCGGGCTGTGCCGTCGCCACAATCAGCGGCGGCACCATCAATTGCCCTTGTCACGGCAGCAGATTCAATCTCGACGGATCCGTCGCCACCGGTCCGGCCACCCAGCCGCTCGCCGCGCGCACCATCTCGGTAGAGGGCGACTGGATCGTCGCGGGCGCCTTCGCGCCGCTACCCGCCGCCCGGCAAGAGGTCCAGGAGCAACCCGCACCGGCACCGCCGGTCGAGGAAGGCGCACCGGAGAACGCCCTCACCCGCGCCTCCGACGTACCAGTCGGCTCCGGGCTCATCCTCGGCGATACCGTGGTGACCCAACCGAATCCCGGTAATTACCAGGGCTTCTCGGTGATCTGTACACATCAGGGCTGTGCCCTCAACGAAATCGCGGGCGGCACCATCAACTGTCCATGTCACGGCAGCAAATTCAATCTCGACGGATCCGTGGCGACCGGTCCGGCAAACGAACCGCTGTCGCGCCGCGAGGTATCGGTACAGGGCGACTGGATCGTCGCGGGCGCACCGGCGATACCGCCGGTGATCAAGCCGTGGTGGTGCGAGATCCCGATCTTCGCGCCGGGTAGTGCGGACTGCTGACTATTTCCGCCGCGATGTTCGGGTGGCTCCGATGGAGGCCGCCACCACGCAGATGACGCCCGCCCATTGCGCCGCGTGCATGATCTGGCCGAGGACGATCAGTCCGGCGAGTGCGGCAGCCGCGGGTTCCAGGCTCATCAGCACGCCGAAGACACGCGGTGGAATGCGCCGCAGCGCTTCGAGTTCGACGGAATACGGCAGTACCGACGACAGCATCGCGACCGCGAAACCGGCAGCGAGGACCGAGGGCTGGAACAGTGTGGCGCCCGCGTCGGCAATGCCGACCGGGACCATGAGCACACCGCCGAAGGCCATCGCAATGGCCAATCCCCCGCCGCCGCTGGTCCGGTCACCGAGTGCGGCACTCAGCAGAATGTAGCTCGCCCACAGTGCTCCCGCGGCCAGCGCGAACAGCACACCCGACCAGCCGACATCGCCGCCCGCCTTGGTCAGCAGCAGTACGCCGCCACCGGCGAGCACGGCCCACACCGGATCGGTCCAGCGCCGCGAGCCGGCCAGCGCGACGGTGAGCGGTCCCAGGAATTCGAGGGTGACCGCCATACCGAGCGGAATCCGGTCGATGGCCTGGTAGAAGCACAGATTCATGGCGGCGAGCACGGTGCCGTAGCCGAGTACCACCGGTAGCGCCCGCCGCTCGATCCGCAGCGCGGACCGCCAGACCACCAGCAGCACCACCCCGGCGAAGAACAGTCGCAGCGTAACCGCACCCGCGGCCCCGGTGGCGGTGAACAGCTGCTTGGCCAGTGCCGCGCCGACCTGCACGCTGACGATCCCGATCAGCACCAATGCCGTCGGCGGCACCCCGCCGAGCCCGCGCGCGTGCACCGCGCGCAGGGGCGTCAGCGGCCACGCCGACTTCGGATTCCGTTCGATATCGATCGCGACCACGCGGTGCCCTCCGTCCAAAAACCCAGCATCCCAGAAACGGTCAGGCCGCCGGGCGAGGACCTGCCAGATCGACGAGATCGATATCCTTCGGCGCGGAATCGCGTTCGCCCGCTTGCGACTTCGCCCGCTTGCTGGCGACGAGATACGCAACGACCAGCAACACGCTCAACCACACGTAGGTGTTCCCCCACAGGTGTTGCCAAGGCGTCCAAGCCAATTCGCGGCGATTATCGCCCGGCAGCCAGTTCTGCGGCCCGTAGACGAATGCCGCGGTGGTGAGGACGATCGCCACATACCAGCCGATCGCCCGACCGCGCGGCAGCGTGGTCGCGTAACAAACCATCGCGAACAGCGCAGGGGCGATCATCACCCAGTGATGCGACCAGGAGATCGGTGATACCAGCAGCGTGAAGACAGCGTTGATCGACAGCGCGAGTGCGGGCACCTCGGCGGCCTGCCGCATGGCCGGGACCACCAGCGCGAGCAGCGCCGCACTCAGCACCAGCCACAGCACGGTGAACAGCGGCTTCTCCACGCCGAATCGGGCGAGCACGGCCTGGATCGACTGGTTGGTATGGAAGGAGGAGCCGCTGAGTCCGGAGACATTGCCGAGTCCGCCGAACCAGTAGTTGACCGATTCCTTGGGCAGGATCGCGAAGCTGAGCGCGGTCGCCACCGCACCGGTAATCGCGGCTGTGACGGCGGCGCGGTAATCCCGGCGCACCAGGAAGTAGAGCACGAATGCGGCCGGTGTCAGCTTGATCGCGGCGGCAACGCCGACCAGCATGCCGCGCCGCCATTTCGGCTTCGCGGTGAGCGCATCCGCGGCGACCAGCACCATCAGCAGCAGGTTCACCTGTCCGAAGTCCAGTGTGGAGCGGACCGGCTCCAGCAGCATGGCCAACGGTGTCGCGCAGGAGGCGGCAAGCAGTGCGAGTCGCAACGCGCCACGCTCGGGCCAGCGCCGCCGCGCGACCAGATACAGCGTGACGGCCAGCGCGAGCGTCGAGGAGATGAAGAAGGTGAAGGCCGCGGCATCCCATGGCAGCAGCGCGAACGGGCTCAGCACCAGTGCGGCGAACGGCGGGTAGATGAACGGCAGGCCGATGCCGATGGTGGTCTGCGGCAGCTGGCCGTACATATCCGCGCCGTCGCGCAGCGCCTCGATACCGAGCCGGTACACCTGCAGGTCGATGAACCCACCGGTGATCCGGTGGAAGGGCCACAGCGGCGCCATCAGGCACCAGGTGGCGAAGGCGACGAGCAGTACCGGCACCAGCCACACCGCGCGCCCGAATCGTCGGTTCACGGGCTTCGACCTATCTGGGGTGGTGACACTACTCATCCGCGGCGACTATACCGACCCGCACGAACGCAGCCGAATCCGCGTTGTTGCTCATGGCACAACGCTCAGGACGCCCCGAACAAGCCCAGCAGATCGTTCTTGCCGAACATGGCGGCCGCGGCCCGCGCGGACGGCGTCCCGGCGTCCGGATCCGCACCCGCGGCGAGCAGGGCGCGCAGGATCTCGGTCTCGCCCTTGAAGACCGCACCGGCCAACGGGGTCTGCCCCTTGTCATTGGCTCGATTCGGGTCGGCATCGCGCGCGAGCAGCACCTGCACGGCGTCCTGATGACCGTGGTAGGCGGCCAGCATGAGCAGCGTGTCGCCGTTGTCGTTGGTGAGGTTGACCGGGACTCCGGCATCGAGGTACGCCGTGAGCCGCTCGGCATCGCCGTGCCGAGCCAGATCGAAGATCTTGGTGGCGAGTTCGATCAGGTCCGGGTCCGTCTCGTCATTGCCCATCTGCCAGTACTACCACTCGCGATGCGCCGGAGACGGCAGTTGTCACGGAATGATTCGGCCTGTCGCGGTCGATAACAGTTTCATAACTCGGCGATCGGGTAACCCGTGAACATGACAGTGACGCACAAGCGATTTCACCGCCCCGCCGGTGTCGATCGCGGAACCGTGTTGCTGGCCTCGGCAACCTGCCTGATTTTCGTGGCCGGCATCGCCACCATCACCCGTTCCTTCCCGACCAGCGCGGCGGCCGCCGGATGCATCGCGGCCGGACTTGCCGTGACACTCGGCATCCTCCCGCACAGTCGTTAGCCGATCACCAGAACCTCGACTCCACTACTCGATACGGCAGGCTTACTGCCGTGCGTGTACTGCTGCTCGGCCCTTTCGAGGTCCGCGATGACGAGGACCGACCACTCCGGATCGCCGGGGTCAAGGTGCGCGCATTGCTGGCCCGGCTCGCTATGGAACCCGGCCGAGTCGTGCCCGCCGATGCGCTCGCCGATGCGATCTGGGACGGACGCCCGCCGGATAACGGCACGAATGCGTTGCAGGCCTTGGTGTCTCGAGTCCGGCGCGCGGTGGGCACGGCGCGGGTCGAGGGACTCGCGCCCGGTTATCGGCTGGTCATCGATCCGGTCGATGTGGATGTCGTCCGGTTCGAGCGTCTGGCCGCGGCCGGGCGGGAATCGGATGATCTGGCCGCGCTGCGCGAGGCCGAGTCCCTGTGGCGGGGTCCGGCGCTGACCGAACTGCTGGAGCTGCGGTTCGCGGCCGATGCGGCGGTGCGGTTGGACGAGTTGCGGCTCGGCGCGGCCGAACACCGGCTCGGGCTGGAGGTCGCCGTGGGCAATGATGTCCTCGACGAAGTGCGCGCGCTGGCCGAGGCGCATCCGCTGACCGAGCGCATCCAGGCTCTGTTGATTCGTGCGCTGTATGCGGCGGGTCGGCAGGTCGACGCATTGGCCGCCTTCGAACGCACCCGGGATCGGCTCGGCGACGAACTCGGCATCGATCCGTCCTCCGAACTGAGCGAACTGCACCTGTCGATTCTGCGGCAGGAATCCGCGGCGCCGCGCCGACGCACCAACCTGCGCGCGCAGGTCACGAGTTTCGTTGGGCGCGAAGATGATGTGGCCGATCTGACAGCGCGACTCGCGGCAGCCCGGCTGATCACCATTGTCGGACCGGGTGGTGCAGGTAAGACTCGACTCGCCGTCGAGGTGGGCGAGCGGGTTTCCGGTGGCGTCTGGCTGGTCGAACTCGCCGCGGTGCGCGATCCGGAACAGGTTGCGTCTGCGGTGCTCACCACGATCGGTGTGCGAGAGGTCGGGGTGCTGGAGCCGTCGGCGGGTGATCCCGTCGACCGGTTGGCGGAATTCCTTGCGCAGCAACATGTCCTACTGATTTTGGACAATTGCGAACATCTCGTCGATGCGGTCGCCGAGCTCGTCGACCGGCTGCTCGGTGCGTGTCCGGAGCTACGGGTGCTGGCGACCAGCCGGGAATCACTCGCGGTCGATGGCGAACACATTCACCAGATACACCCGCTGTCGTGGCCCGATGATGCGGCCGTGGCCGAAAGCTATTCGGCGGTGCGGCTTTTCGTGGAACGAGCGCGAGCGGTCCGTCCGGATTTCGCGCTCGACGCCGGTACCGCCCTCGCCGTGGTCGAGATCTGCCGACGGCTGGACGGTTTGCCGCTGGCCATCGAATTGGCGGCGGCGCGGCTGCGGGCACTATCGGTCGGCCAGATCGCGGCGAAGCTCGATGATCGGTTCACGCTGCTCGGTCGCGGCAGCCGGACGGCGCAGGCCAGACATCGGACACTGCGCGCGGTCATCGAATGGAGTTGGGCACCGCTGTCGGAGCCCGAACGTGAACTTGTCATGTGGCTGGCGGTCTTTCCGGCCGGTGCGACCCTCGATGCCGTCGACGATCTCGAGTTGCTCACCGGGTTGGTGGACAAGTCGTTGGTCGAACGCGGCGGCGAGCGGTATCGGATGCTCGAGACGATCCGGTCGTATGCGTTGGAACGGCTGGCGGAGTCCGGCCGGGAGGCGGTGGTTCGGGGCAGGCAGGCGCAGTACATGCTGCGGCTCGCCGAATCGGCGGAGGCCGAACTGCGGTCCGCCGCGCAGCTCGACGCGCTCGCTCGACTCGATGTCGAGCGCGACAATATCGCCGCCGCATTGCGATTCGCGGTCGACACCGATGCTGTCGATTTGGGCATTCGGCTGATCGCCGCGATGTTCTGGTACTGGACGTTGCGCGGGATCCACAGCGAACGGCTGCACTGGATGCGGGCGGTGTCGGAGCTTCGGGGCGAGGTGCCGGACGAGCTGCGGGCATTGCGCGGTGTGCTCGATGGGTTGTCGAGATATGAGGGCGGGGCGATCGATGACGGGATGCGGGCGGTGGCCTCCGGTCTCGAAATCGCAAGGAGCTCGGGTTTACCCAGTGGACCGGCTCGTACGGTGTTGCTGGTAGCGCCCGCATTCCTCGAGGGGCGGGGCCTTTCGGCTTCATGGCAAGGGCTCGTCGGATGGGAGCGGGGTATTGCGCTCTTACTCGATGGTACGAGCATCGACCAATTGGTCAGCGCGAAAAAGGAATTCGAGTCGGCGGGCGAACGTTTCGGTCTGTCGACGACGCTTCAGTCGATCGCGGACGACCAGATGCGCCGTGGTGATCTGCCCGAGGCGATCACTTCGCTCACCCGTGCCACTACGGCCTTCGAAGAGCTCGGCAATGCGGGTGATGCCGCGGCCGTCTGTGCCGAATCGGCCATTGCACTGGCTCGACTCGGCGAACTCGACCGTGCCGAAGTTGCGCTGGCCCGGGCCGGACAACACGTCGAGGCGGCCGGAGAGCCGGGCACCGCGACATATGTGCGGCTTGCGCGTGCGGAGTATCTGCTGCGTCGCGGGGATCGGAAAGCGGCACTGCGTGAACTCGAGCGGGCCGAAACCGGTCTCGCGAACACTGCCTTCGGTACTCGAATTCGGGCTCGGAGTGCCGGTTTTCGAGCGCTCATCGCAATTCTCGACGACGATCCGGTGCGGGCTCGGCGAGTCCTCGATACGGCGACCAGGGGGCTGATCATCGGTCGAAACGGATCGATGACCACTGCGAGCGGGGCACAACCATACGACTTGGCGATGTTCGCGCACTTGTATGCCGCGTTGGCAATGCGCGACGGCAACGCAACCGCCGCGGCCCACTTACTCGGTGCGGCGGCCGCCATGCTCGGCACCGAGGATCGGCGTGGGTACGACAATCTCATCGCACCGGCAGACCGAGCCCGCGAAGCACTCGGTGCTGAAGCCTTCACCACTGCCTACGAGAGCACAGCGGGCCTGCGACCCACCGCCGCAATCGAATTCCTGCGGTCACAGGCGACATGAACGCCGATTCTCTTGTCATGCGAAGGGCGCGCAGCTACTGCTCGTCGAGCCCCAGGGTGAAACTGAGTCAGTTATCGGAATCCACTGGTATGGAAGCGGATTCGGGGACCGCACCCGCGACGATCATGCCGAGCAACGCGAGTGCGCGCTCATCGGCCGAATCCTGCTCGGCGTGATAGGCGATGAGGATCTGGCCAGGAGCTCCGTTGACGGCGAACGTTTCGTAGGACAGCGTGAGGTCGCCGACCAGCGGGTTGCGAAAATGTTTGACGCCCGCGGTTTTCGCGCGCACGTCATGACGGGCCCACAGCCGCCGGAAATCCTCGCTCTTCAGCGTCAATTCGCCGACCAGTTCGGTCAGGCGCGGATCGTCGAGGTCGGTGCCCGCGGTGGCACGCAGGCTGGCGACGGTATCCGCGGCAATGCTCGGCCAGTCGGCATAACACGCACGCGCCTGCGGGTCCAGAAAGATCGCCCGCACCATATTGACGCCCTCGGCCGAACAGGAGTTGACCGCGGTGGCCAGTGGATTCGCCGCGAGCACATCCATATGCCGACCGAGTACCAATGCGGGCGTATTCGGCCAGGAATCCATCAGGCGCAACAGCCCGGGGGCGACCCGCTCGGGCCGTCGCGTTGCCCGCTTGCGCCGGGCCGTCGGCCGCGCCAACTCGCGCAGGTGCGCGACCCCTTCCTCGTCCAACGCGAATACCCGGGCCAACGCCTCGACGACCTGCTCGGACGGATGCTTATCCCGTCCCTGCTCCAGCCGCACGTAGTAGTCCGCGCTCATGCCCGCGAGCATGGCCACTTCCTCGCGGCGCAGTCCGGCCACCCGCCGCTGGCCACCACCCGGAATACCGAACTCCTCCGGACGCACCAGTTCGCGGCGGGCGCGGAGGAACACGCCCAATCGGTTCTCGGAGTCCATGTACCCGAGGGTAGGACAACCGGGCCTGGCCTGGGTGGCCCCGCTACTACCAGGAAGTCCGCAGCCTGGCGGGTGACGATCTCGGATACGAACGTGGTGCTCATGACAAACAACCTCGAAGGCCGCACCGCGGTAGTCACCGGCGCATCAAGTGGCATCGGCGCGGCCACCGCCCGACAGCTCGCACACAACGGCGCCCGCGTCGCCCTGCTCGGCCGTCGCAAGGATCGGATCGAAGAACTGGCGGCCGAGATCGGCGGATCGACCCTCGCGGTGGTCGCCGATGTGGCCGATCGGCAATCAATGCGCGATGCCGCCGCGACCGTGCGCGCGGCATTCGGCCGGGTCGACCTGGTGGTCGCGAATGCGGGCGTCATGCTCGCCGCGCCGTTCGAAGCCGCGGACACCGACGAATGGGATCAGATGGTGGGTACCAATATCAACGGATTGCTCTACACCGGAAGAGCTTTCATCGATGACCTGCTCGCCGCGGCACGCGATGGCCGCCGCGCGGATCTGGTGCATGTCGGCTCGATCGGCGGGCATACCGTCTTTCCCAACTACGGCGTCTACACCGCGACGAAGGCCGCGGTTGCCCATCTCACCCGCAATCTGCGCGCGGAACTCGGCCCGCGCGGGGTCCGGGTGAAGAACATCGAACCCGGATTCGTCGAAACCGAACTCGGTGCGGGGATGCGCGATGAAGATCAGCGGGCCGGGCTCACCCAGTGGCGCAGCGAACTCGAAATCCTGCGTTCCGACGATATCGCCGATGCGATCGCCTACGCCGTCGCCGCACCGTCGCGGGTCAATGTGGCCGAGCTCATCGTCGTACCGACCCAGCAGGGCTGAAACCGACGCGGCGGACGTCCCTCCGGACGTCCGCCCGCTCCGTCAGAAGCGCGTTTATGACAGCGCCGTCCATCCGTCCCACACCCGTGGGCCGATATCGCCGCGCACACATGCCAGGCGAAGATCCGCCTGCTCCTGGTACTCCGAATTCGCGGCGGCCGCCTGTGCGGCCATGGTGGCCATCCGGAACTCCCGGATATCGCGCAGCAGGTAGAAGCCGTCCCAGCGCATCACGTCACAGCCGTAGGCCTGGCAGTACTCGCCATACTGTGCATCGGTGATCCAGCCGAACGACGCGCATTCGATCGCCGCATGCACCAGATCCCATTCCGGCGGGCCGATCGATACCAGTCCGGTATCGAGCAGGATCACGCTGTCGTCCTCCGCGACCACCACATTGCCGCTCCACGCGGCGCCGTGGATGACAGACCACGGCCGTCCGTTCGGCAGCGCGGCCCAGCGCCCTCGAAGTTCCGCCAAATGCCTACGCAGCCAGGATCTGTCGTCCGCGCTCATGGTGTGCGCCGCGTCGATGCGTTCATCGAGTCCGACGAAGGGGGCCACCTGTCCGATTTCCATATCGGTCGGCGGCGCCAGCCCGTGCAGCCGCGTCAGCGCCGCAGCCACCTCCGCGGGTGTGCCGGCGCGGTGCTGCGGCAACTCGTGCCAGAAGGTCACCGCGCGACCGTCCACCACCACCGGCTGCGGAAGATCGGAAACCACCTGTGCCGCCGGAATTCCGGCGGACTCCAGCCATCGAGCGACATCGACCGCACGCTTGGCGGCGCCCTCCTGTCCCGGTGCGCCGATCCGCGCTATCACACCTCCGGGCAGCCGGTAGTCGATCTCGTCGGTCACTCGAAGTAGTTGGGCCCCTATGGCATTGACGCCCGCGTCCGCGCAGGCGACCCGCAGCATCGACCACGTCTCGTTACCAAGGCGCATCGCGGTCATTTGCCCATGGTAACGGTTCGATCTGACGAATTGCATTGATTCACAACCAATCTGACTTGCCATGCCCGGCAACCTGGTCGTTTGGATCGGCTCGAGTCTGCTCGAGGTCCACGCCTGGGTGTACGGGGCCAGAGTCTTCGCATACGAGCCGAAGATCTTACGGCCGTGGACATCACGTCCGTCGCGGACGCGATCGGCCTGGAAGAAACCCGGATCAGCCCGGAGTCGTCACTGATCGACGAACTCGGCGCTGAGTCGATCGACCTATTGGATATGTGGTTTCGCATCCACCGGGCTCCGGTGTGGAGATCTCCGGCGCCGATGTCGCCGCGCTCTTGCGAGGTGATATTCCGGACGACGAATTCGCCGAGCGAGGTGGGGTTGGCCCATCTCGAGCGAGTACTACCGCGGTTCCGTCGCGATTCACTGGCCGACCCACTGCGAAATGATCAGGTGCACAGTCTGATAACCGTAGGCAATCTGATCGATCTGGTGCATTCGCTGGCGGCGCAGCACAGAACCGAGGCTACGCCGCCGGAGGTGGAAACAGAACCCTGATCGCGCGGATTCAGGCTATTGGGGTCCCCGGACCGCGCCGAGATCCTGGCACTCGCACTGGGCATCCGGACCGATCGTGAACGAGACGCTGCGACCGCGGGCGTCCAACCTGCCATCACCCCAACTCGCGCTGCAGTAGGCGTCGACCTCGATGGCGTACTCGCCGTCGGCCAGATCAGCTGGTAGCTGCACCATTGCCGACGGCCGCCGGTCCACGAGATCCAGGTACATCCGCTGCGGATCGCCGCCGAGTGCCACCAGGAAGATCCGCGCGTACTCGAACTTCTTGCGGGCAGCCGATGCGTTGGCGGCCGACCATGTGACGCCGAGCGATCGGCGCGCGGTATCGGTGAACTCGACGGCGACTCGCAATGTCGCCTCGCCCTCCAGCCCGGCCTGGTACCGCACGGCTTCCTCCTCGTGTGCCTGCTACGTCGCATTATCTTCCGGGCCGGGTCGGCGGCGCGTAAATTTCGGCTCACCCGGTTTCCAGCTGTCTCACAAACGGACAGCCCCGAAGCCGCGCGAATCGTGGATATCGTCCGCGGCAAAATGATCGAACTCGATCTCAGCGCAGCCGTATTCGGCGTATGGCGCGGCGATAAGCAGATCGCCTCGGGTGCACTCGGCGGCTCCCCGCTCGGAGTTCCGGCGGCACCCGATATGCAGGTGCGAGTCGGCCAGCCGATGGAACCCATGCTCTCGACGGTGCTGCTACAGCTGAACAGGGAAGGCTTCGCTCGCCTCGACGAACCGATTGCCAAGTGGGTGCCGGATTTTCCCCGTGCCGACCAGATCACGCCGCGGATGCTCGCCAATGGCACCACCGGCATCTCGGACTACGTGACCGATCCCGTGTTCCTGAAGACTTTCTACGCGAACCCGATCAAGGGTTTCACCAGCCAGGAGCTCTTCGACCTGGCCAATGCGCGCCCGCCGCTATTCGCACCGGGTTCCAGCTTTTCCTACGCCCATAGTGATTTGGTCGTACTCGGTGTGGTGCTGGAGAAGGCCACGGGCAAGTCGCTCGGCAATCTGATTCAGCAGCGCGTCCTCGATCCGCTCGGTATGAAGCAGAGCCGTGTGATGCTGACGCCGCAGATGGTCGAGCCGAGCCTGCACGGTTCCACCGGCACGACACTCCCTGCGACGCAACTCGATCGCCGTGGTCAGGCCGATCGGGCCGGCGCCTGCGATGAGTACGGCGGTCTCATCCATCCGACATCACCTTCATGTCATCGACCGGGGGTAGTCGCCTCGGTGGTGCTGGTCGGACTCGCGCCGGTGGTCGCCACATCCTTCCCCGGCCGGGCATCAGCGCCGTAGAAGGTCGGCAGCATGCCTTTGACCAGCACCAGGGCGGACCCCTCACCCGACGGAACCGCCGCAAGGTTCGTGGCGACCACGATCGTGAGGTCCGATGCCGGGTCATGACCCATGAAGGTCATGAAACCCGGGAGCTGACCGTCGTGTCCGATGAGGTGGGTACCGAATCGCACGATGCCGAGGCCGTATCCGGCTTGATCAGGATTGGCGGGATCGATCGGCTGAATGCTGTCCAACCGAGTCTTCTGCATCTTCGCATCGAGCAGGCCACCGCCGACGAGCGCCTTCACATACGTCGCCATATCGGCGGCCGTCGAGATCGCACCACCGGCGGTCCACGCCCAAGACACGTTGATATTTGTTTGGTTGCCCGGTTTCAGGGTGCCCGCGACGGCCTCGGCCTGTTCCGCGGGAGGAAGTGCGTACGTGTCGATGGTGGAAACGTTGGTGCCGAAGGCATAGCCCTGGGGATGCGGATCCGGAATCGAGGAGTCCGTGGGCGCAGGCAGTGATGTGTGCTCGAGGCTCAGCGGTTCGAAGATGCGCTTCTGAAAGCTCTCGGCGGCCGTCATTTTCGTGAGCTTCTCGATGACCAGACCGAGCAGGATGAAGTTCGTATTGCTGTATTCGAACTTTTCCCCGGGTTGGAAGTTCACCGGGTGCGCGAACGCGATGGCCAGCAATTCCTCCGGCGTCCATACCTTCTGCGGCTCGTTGTCGAGTGCGGCATTGAACTGCGGGTCGAAGGTGTAACTGTATAGCCCGCTTCGCATTTCGTTCAGCTGAGCAATCGTGATCCGATCACCGTTCGGCACGCCGGGCCAATACTTGTCGATGGGGTCGTCGAGCGAGAGCTTGCCATCCTGCGCCAGCTGCAGGATGACCGTCGAAGTCATCGTCTTGGTATTACTGCCGACGCGAAAGTAGTCGTCGACTTCGATCGGCTCGCTCGTATCGATGGCTCGGGTACCGAATGCCGCGGCCCAATCGCCTTGCTTCGCCGATTTGACGACCACCACAGCGCCCGGAATGGCTTTGTCCTTCATCAGCGTGGTTATCACCGGCCGGATGGCGGCGGCGTATGCGGGCTCAGTGCCCGCCGCGGTCGATTGCGTGGAAGTTCCGGTGGTGTCCGTCGACGTTCCGCAACCCGTGACGATCAACAGCCCGGCCGCAACGCACGCGGCGATGCCTGTCCTGTGTCCCATAACGCTCCATCCGAGGTTTGCTGGAACGTGGCTATGTAACGCGGTGCAACACTAACTCCGTGCGACACGGTTTCGGGCGGGAATGCCCGCTCATTGCCACCTCCGCCGGCAGCGGCGCAACGAGTTCCACTCGGACGGCCCGCACGCGCGACGATGCTCCGTCCTTTCCGAAGATTCTCGGCGCGGCCTGCGCCGAGGTGATCCGCGTCTCAGGTACCGTGCGACGACCTACGCCCGGGCCATGAGCGGCTCGGTCGGCACAGCGAAAGGCGGGCATGATGGGCGGACTCTCGCGCGGGGCGGCCGGTGTGGCGCTGGCGGCGGCGTGTCTGGCAGTACCGACAACCTTGGCACCCCAAGCGAATGCGATGATCGCCCCGACGCTGTCAGTGGCGATGGTCGGCCCGGCACTCGGTGCGAACAGTGTCGCGGCGGTCGGCTGTGGGCAGACTGCGCAGGCGACGGTGCTGCGCCCCGACGGCACTCCGGTGCAAAACGGTGTCGTCGAATTCACGAGCCGCCTGCCCGGCCTGGGCGGGAATATCGTCGGGACCGTGCCGGTCACCAACGGCACCGCGAGCATCCTCTGGATTCCGGATACCGTCGGCCAGCACATCGTCAGCGCCGTCTACTACGACGGCCTGCCCGACTACCAACCAGCAGCCGGGTACACCACCGTCACCGCAGTAAACCTCGGCGGCTTCTGCGTGTAGTTCCGAACGATCCACCGAAACGACGAAGGCCCGGTCCGTATGGACCGGGCCTTTTCGTGGACATGGCGGGAACTTACTCGAACCGGACCGACATTTTGGAGGAGTTCGCTGAGCTGCTGAAACGGATCGAGCTAAGCGGACCGCGAAGGTCAAAGCCGGAGCGGATGCGGACGTCAGGTGGGCCAAAGAAGCTGCTGACACCCGAGGAGACGGCACAGATCGTGGCCAAATACGAAGCCGGCGCGTCGATGGCTCAGTTGAAGGTGGAGCACCATATGGCCAAGCGGACCGTGGCGAAGGTGCTACGGGAGGCCGGGGTGGTGATCAGGTCGCGGGGCGGCCAGCGCCGGTCATCCACCGTCGGGCAAGATCGCAAGGGCTAACTGATCATGCCCAGCACATGAGAGACTTTCCTGGAAATCTTGCGGGATTGAAATCTTCAAGGCTAGTTGGTCGCTAGGAGTCCAAATACGGAGGGAGGCCTTTTCTGGCCTGTCCAGCACAAAGGCCACACTGTGGATAGCGCGAGTAACGCCGACATACAAGCCGCATGCGGATCTTTCCTTCAGGGGATCGCCCTTGTAGAGAAATTTCTTTATTGAACCTGTAGGGAATATGAGTACCCGATCATGGGTAAGCCCCTTCGCCAAACCAAAATTTACCGCTACAACACCATCGGGCATGGGCGTAGAAACTCTTTCCCGCAAGCATACCGGGTTGAAAGTATCTATGTACTCGCGCACATGATCTTCCGAAATAGCGAAAACACCCTCGTGGTCGGACGTAGCAGTCTGTTTCGATATAGTTGGCGGAAATTTCTCAGCGGAATCAAAAATTGAATCCGAAAAGGTGGCGATAGCTTGAACAGACCGCCAGGTATCCGAGGAATTTTCGATACGCAGATGGCCGAGTTCGGCTTGCTCCTCGAACCATCCACGCATGCGAAGGCCCCTATATTCCGGCAAACGCGGATCGTTAGGATTCGTACTAATAAGAGATTGACGAAGATCTCCAACTAAATGGATCACACTGGTTGACTTGAGTAGCGATTCAACAATATCAAGATCGTAGCCAACCAAATCTTGAACTTCGTCTATGTATATTTCATCATATATGCGTTCAAGTCTCGCAATAACGCTACCTTCAGCGGCATCGGCGATATCTACCGCAAGCTTTGAAAGGAACATCTTGTATGCGCGCGAGTTTGAATCCAGGAAGCGGTCCACCCCACTGACAACAACAATTCCCCTTGCGTTCTTCGGCGGCGAACCGTCAAAATTTAGTCCACTAAGTTGCCGCCCTGGATATTTCAGCGGAAGAAACGGACGAACCCAATGACGCATTAGAAACGCGTACCAACCGCACACGTCTGGGAGGTTATCGGACCCGCAAACGGCATGGAGGCGTCGCTCAAGGTCACGCTGTCCAGTTTGAGTATAAGTGACGACGAGGCGACGGCGACCCGATGGACCTCCTGTGCAAGCGTCGATTATGGACTGCGTCTTGCGAGATCCTGCCGCTGCTAGAGTTACTGTATTCATGATACGAAGCCAATTGCGTCCGTCAAATATTGAGGATACTTGACTGTCAAATTCGACTCCGCGAACGTCAACGCCCAGTCTGTCTTGTGGTCAGTCATCCATTTTTCGGTACCCTTTTCAGAGTCCGATATCCCCAACAGCTTACGAAGCTCATTTTCGTCGTTTACCTTCAGAAACTGAGGTTCAAGCGTGTTACCATCCGTAGGATCACTTATAAATACTTCGCGGAGTCCCTCCTTCAGCCAGGGGGCCAGCGACTTACGCCAGTGGTCAGGATTCTTACCATCATTGTCACGGATTGCTGCAGCTTGACGACCAAGTGCGGTGCAGAGCTGAAGTCCACGAGCAAGCGATAGACCGGCCATAGACACTACATCGACGCCGAGTTCGATCGGCGTTTTACCTCCATGGGCGTCCCGGAATGCGCGTTGAAAAACCATCTCATCGGACGGACCTTCGACTAGAATAAGCTTCTGAGCTAGAACAAGCCGAAGAGTGTCGTAACCCGACAGACGTTTGAAGTACTCCACTGTATCGGCGGACAACATGTCGAACTTTGCACGTACCCCACGATGCAGTAGCACCAATTTATTGAGGCCGAGACGGTTCAACACAAACGAACTATGCGTGGTCAGGAAGATTTGACGACTCCCCGCCAGGGTTTCGACGCGAGAAATCAGCTTCGTAAGGCTCGTGTGAGAAAGGTGGTTTTCAGGCTCCTCAATGAGAACAAATGCGGTTTTATCTGCCGATCGGTTCATCGCGAGCGCGACCTTGATTGCAGCTTGCTGCCCCTGGCCAGCCATTGCAAACGGGACATCTGAGACCTGTGGAACTATGCTATTTTCCCACGATGCGCTCGCCGACTGATCCAGATGAAGGCCAATCGGTCGGTCGTAGAGGAGCCGACTCTGCTCCGCTATTCGCGCATTCGCAGATGCTAAGGCATCGGTACTGATTCCATATCGAGCACTCCGATGCGCCACGGAGACTGCGGCTCTCTCTTTCGGCTCGATGAAGTCCGTAATCATCTCGCGTGTCTGATGGTCAACACCCGCCGTGGATCGAATCGTACGAGAATCTACTGTGGCGACACCGAGGCACTTTGGCCGCCGCGTGAGCTTCAAATCGCTGAAGTCTTTCCACTCGACTTCATACCATTCAGTTGGAAGAATATTTGGACGGCTTTCAGCCTTTACATAATCCGTAAACTCTTCACGGTATGAGACAGAGGGGGCGATGCGAATGCGAATACCGGGACATTTCTCTTGAAGAGAGTTGTGAACCCCGAGCATTTCTTGAATGCTGTCGTCGTCATTCGTCAGATAGAGTTCGATCAGAATTTCCGGAGGCGGAAGGGGTGAACCAGTACCAAGCGACTCAAAGTATTCCTTGACCTGCGTTTGGTTGAACCAGTATGGGTTTAGTTCATCCTCCGCCCAACGACCATTTATTCGACCCGTGAGAGCCAGAGAGATCGCTTCAAGTAGCGTAGACTTGCCCGCCTCATTGTCGCCAACGATGATATTCGCACCATCATTAGGCTCTAGTTCAAAGTCCTTGAATAAGCGATAGCCTTTTATAACGATGCGAGTAATCATTCCAACTCCATTGTCTCATGAACTCTTTTTCGCACAAAGCAGACAACAAGATCGCCGAGCTTAACCCCAAACCAACTAACAACAAGCCGAAGAAGGACGAGCTACCCCTTCCGCGTACCCGCACCGAGGATAGACCCCAGAATGACAGCCGTGTCATTCACTCCAGTGAACATGTTCCAATTTTCCCGTCTGTAGACCAGCAGGAGGCTGACGCCACCGCCGGGCAACCGGCATATCTCGTGGTAGGCCAGCTCGAAGGTCGAACAACCGGAGCCAGCTTTCGAAGTTGGACCACAGTCTGTGATTTGCATCACAAATAGGTTTGAGACTCGGCTAGGTCATCTGCGACGTGGTCCTACCGACATTTGTCCTAGTCAACCGATATACCAGCAACCCCGAAGAAGTACGCCGATGCTCTCCAGCCGGATCAGCACAGGATGCCGTGTCGGCGGAACTCGTCTAACTCGCGCGAAGTCGCGGCTGTGCGTCACCTTCGACACCATGAGGGCTATTACCTGCGGCGGTAGTTCCAGCAATTCGATCATGGCTAGCCCAACGATGTGGGCCAAGGTAGGTGCTTCGCACAGCCAGGCGGGCGGTCGATCATCACCTGGCAGGCGCAGGAGGTTGCCCAGTAGCACCAAGACGGGTTTCGCCACCACACTGAAGGCGATGCGCCCCGATGTATCCGCGAGCACCGTCCGTGTCCATACTGACGCTGAACCCACATACCGAGCAGGTGACGCCGAATCCTTAACTCTCCCAACTCATCACAGTAAATCGCTGTTCGTCGATACGATGGACAGACGTCCGCACAGAAATTCAGCCCAGTAGGTGCGGGATTTCACCTTCGATGACGACCGCAGTCAGGTCCGCACCGGCCGCACACTGCAGGCGATGGCCACCCTCCGCAACACCTCGACCAGCCTCATCCGCTGGCCGGCCACACCAACATCGCTGCCGCCCTGCGACATTACGCGCACGACTTCAACCGGACACTCGAACTGTTTGTGACGTGCTGAAACCCAACAATGACAGGGCTCTGGAACCGGACCGACTTCCTACAGAACTTCGGTGAACTGACTGTGGCGAAGGTGCTGCGGGACGCTGATGTGATCATTCGCCCAACGGGCGGACACCGACGATTAGAGCCAGCCTGGCGAACGGAGCCTGGCGACCAGGGAAGAGGTGGAGTGCGGCAAGATGGCTGCATGTCGAATCCGAATGGGCAGTTGTCGATCCGCACCACCGGCAGTCCGGATGACCTTGTCCAGCTTCTGGATTGGTTCGGGCGTGACGACGCCTTGCGCGGACGGGTACGGCTGGAGTCACCTCCGATACAAGACGGCCAGATGGGTGACCTCTACCAGGTACTGACAGTCGCTCTTAGCTCCGGCGGGATCGCGACGGCCCTCGCGGGTGCGCTGAAGACGTGGTTCACCACCCGGCGGTCCGATCTTGTCGTCACCATCTCTCGGCCCGACGGCACCGAGCTGAAAGTTGATGCGAAACACGTGAACTCGCACGAGGTGTTGTCCGATCTGACGGCGTTGGTCGAGCCCCGGGATGCGCCGCAATGACTCGGCGGCCAGATATCGAGGATTCACGAGCGGTACTGATTGGCGTCAGCCGCTACGACGCCCCCGTACAAACCGAGATAGCCGGACAAGCCAACTCCGGTCGCGGACTGCCTCCGATCAAGTCAGTCGCGCACAATCTCACCGATCTTCATCAGCTACTGACTGATGCCGAACAAGGAACCTTCGCCGCCGAGTACTGCACAGTCATCAAGAACCCCAGCGAACAAGGCCAGATTGGTGACGCTGTCACCACAGCAGCCAGCCAGGCCGACGATGTCCTTCTGGTGTATTACAGCGGTCACGGCCTCGTCGACGCCCGCGGTCGCCTGTACTTGTCGTTGACAGGAAGCCGTCCGGACAATATCGCTTGGACCGCGCTGCCCTTCGAGAGGTTGCGCGAGGAGATTGCCTCCAGCCCTGCTGCCATTCGCATCCTGATCCTGGACTGTTGCTTCTCCGGACGCGCGTTCGAGTCCATGAACGCCGAGTACGCGGAGGACGCCGTCATCGGTCAAATCGACATTGCCGGAACGTACACGATCGCGTCTTCCGCAGCGAACGAACCGTCCTTAGCCCCGGCTGGTCAGCGAAACACTGCGTTCACGGCGGCGCTGCTGGCCACAGCTCGTCAGCAACCGGGTCTAACGCTCGATCAGTTGTTTCCCAGCATCGCACGTCACCTTCAGTCCAATGGCCACCCAGTGCCGCACCGCCGAATCATCGACACCGCAGGTGAACTGGTCCTGTTCGGACGTATCCAGCAACCGGGGTTGACCAGCAATTCCCTCACCGTCAATTCCGCTCTCTCTAACGGCGACTACCCCGCTCGCACCCTGGTCACGTCAGTCAATGCCCCGACGCCTCAGGCTGCGGAACCGGTCGTCGAAGAAGCCCGATCCACACCACTCATCTACGCACCTTTGAATGGACCGGTCGAATTCTCATGGGTAGCCGACTGGGCCCAGTCGACAAGGTATCGAAGTTCGGAGAAGACTTATGTCGAGTTGCATGTCCGGTCTTTGCATGACACGCCGATACCCGCTCGGGTGATGCGTTCACTGCCTGAACCGCTGATCGGCGCTCTGCGCTCCACAGGAGCTTTGCGCCCCGAGATCGGTGTAACGCCTACGGCGACCAACGATTCGGTGACAATTGAGTTGCCATTGCGCGAGCCCACCGGATTCAACCATGCCCACCCCAGCGAACTGCGCGGTGTCCGCGTTGACCGCACCGGCCAGTGTTCTGCATGGTGGTCGCTACCGGGGGATTTCCTGGGAGCGATCCTGGATGAGCAGGAACTGACAGCAATGATTGCCAGAAATCTTCGAGTGCTCGGCGCAGTGGGCCCAGCGGAAGTGATGGACTCCTCGGATCGAAAGCAGTACCTCGTCGCGATCGGGTTGGGTGGGCCCACAATGAAGGTCACTGAGGGAAAAGTGACAGGTGAACCCCGCGACAGAGCGAGCTTCGGTCGGCTCGGTGACCGTGTCGTACGGGTCGATCCGGACGAAAGCGTTTCCGGCGCAGCCCTCGATGAAGGAGCAAACCAAATGGCCCAAGTCTTGGCGGAGGGTCTACTCGAAGCGTTCCGTCGAGCTCGATGATGAATAGTCCCGCCATGAAGCGTCTACCTGGACATAGAGGGAGTGGACGACGATCAGCTTCGGCAGCCATTCGCTGATCTGCACGACGTCGCTGACACCCGTCGAGTCTGGCAGATAGGGCACCTCACGAGCAATCAAGCGACTGCACCCGTTCGACAATCCGCTGTGGCAACTCCGCCGCCGTCAGCCGGTAGCTTGACCACTTGTCGTGACTGTCCACACTGGCCGACGCGGAGAACCGCAGTGTGCCTTGTGAAGTCGGCGTTCCCTTGAGTCGGTCGAAATCCCGGCTGGGCACCAGCCACGCCGCGCTGAGCGTGCCGTGCTCGATATCTACCAGGATGAACAGGAGATCCAGGTCGTTTCTCGGCCGGAATGTCGCCTGGCGGATCTGTGCCTGCAGCCGGCCGCGGGCCGCCACCGATCCGTCCGACATACGTGCCTTGACCTGCACTGCCAGCGTCGCAGTGTGATCGCGCAGGTGGAACACCAGGTCGACGCCTTCGTCATCGACGATCGTGGTGGAGACATTCAGTTGGCCTCGGGTGGCCAGGATGCAGATCGCCGCGACCAGGTACTCGGCCGCTTTGCCCATGCGAGCGGAATCGGCGGACTTCTCCAGATAGCTGGGGCGTTCGTCCGTGGCGGCCTCTTCCTGCGCGTCATCGAAGCTGCCCGGATCCCCTGTTTCGCCGGTGGCGCCCGGCGGAGAGCCGTTCATCGGACCATGCTTGCGACATGTGCAAAGGCGGCTGCGATGTCGTCGCGGTTCCGGCGACCGGTGTCTTTGTCGACCTGGTTGATCGACAGGGGACCTGGGTGCGCGGTGAACAGAACATCGGCACCATGAAACCGTCGGTGGTTCTTTCCGACTGAGGCTTCCCAGGCTGGCCAGGTTTGCGACTTACCCATGACAATGACGGCTGCGAGGTCACCGGGCAGAAGGTCGACCACTTCATCAAGGTAGGGCCGTGCACGCCGCGCCTCAGATCCCAATGTGCGCCGGCCTTTCGCGGGATTGGCGACCCACCACGGAATGACGTTCCACGGCACGTAATCGGCGTACTGGAGGGATGTTTCCTCGCACAGCTTGTACACGTTGTGCGCAGTCTGGTCGTTGTTGTGCAGGCTGATGAAACCGGACTCGCCGTCCGCTGCGCCGGAGGGATCTTGCAGCAGCATTAGCACTTTCGCTCCGTCCGATGCTGCCCGGGGATCGAAGTACGGCACGCTCTCACCGGTCGCGGTGCGGACATCGTCCACCCACCGGTTCAGCTCACCGATGGGGCCGTCGTAGCGCTCGGCCATCCGATCCTCGACGTTCCGGGGCGTCATGACCTTGCTCAGCAGTTCACCGCGGTCGTAAGCGATTCGGTTCTTCACACCACGGTAGGAGGGAGGTGCCATGCCGGATGTGTCGGCGGTTGCATGGATGTCGTTAGCACAGCCGAGTTCCAACGGCGTCACCGACGAATGGATGGAAGCCGGAAGCCGCCGGAATTCTTGAGCCGGCAGATCTACTCGTACGGATCGTCTGTCGCGAAGAAGCGGCGCTTGCAGGTAAGGAAGTTACTCTCGCAGTTGCCAATTCAGGCATGCCTTCGACTCGGCCAATCGCGAGAGGCAACGCGTTGCCCTCGCTTGCTCGACATGTCAGGGTGGAAACGTCATAGCGACAATATATTTCGGGGGAGGCAAGGCGATGGCGAGTACTCATTGCCACGAGCGCATCGACCGCTGGGACGATCATCTGGACGACAACTACACGTTCATGATCGCCGTGCGGGACGTGGTCGGGAACCGGCGGCGGCTGTATGCGGGCACCGTTCAGATCGACGGCACGTGCGGCATGATCGACGTCGCCGCGAAGGCTGACCTCGAGGTTAGCGACGACATCATCAGCTACTCACTGCCGTTCGATGCCACTCAGACTGTTGACGACATGGATTCGGTGTCCGGTGATCGGTTTGGCATCATTCCGATGATCGCTGTTCCAACCGTCCTGTTCGATGGGGCGAGTCTGACCCATGAAACATCCGGTCGTCTTACCGAACAGCGCATCCCGCACGCCTGGAAGATCTCGCGCGCCAACCGCACGGTCGTCACCCGAGACCCGGTCAGTAGCTATGTCACGAAGGTGGAAAGCTACCGGCACGCCGAGCTGATCGGCGTGCGATCGCTGGTCAGAATCCCGGCGCCGTAACAAGAGGTCATGGTGCAGATGACGACAAGGCCGCGAGACTCAGCAGCGATTGGACCGCCATCGTTGGACTCGCTACGCAAGCGGTGATTCCAAGCCGAGGCGTTTGCCACTTGGACTAAATCCGACTCGCGTTGATGCCATCACAATCTGCTGGGACAACTCAGATGCCTTGTCCTGGTAGGCCGGATCGCGTACTCCCATGAGGGTTAGCCGAAAGATCAGAGTCGGCCACAGGTAGAGGGCGGTGCGGACCCGGCCGCAACACCGACAACGAAGCGTCGCTCTGAACCCATGCCCGAGAAACGGCGGGCCGCCACGAGTTCGACGTCTTCGGCGTGCCACGACCGAGGATGTCGGTGGAGCGGCGATATCACGCGGCGGCCTCCGTAGGGGTGGCTGACTTTGCCCGGTCGGCGTTCGCGATCTGCTCCAGCCACGCCACAATCCGGCGAGCCTCGTTGTTGCCGCGGAGCGCTTGATGCAGACGGGCGAAGAGTCCCGAACTCTGGTAGCCCCTGTAGCCCTGGTAGGCGGACGAGGGGCGACCGTAGCGGGCCGGCACCTCTGTCCAGCGAACATCGTGGGACAGCTTGAACCGGATGCCATTGAGCATGCGGCGCTTGGCCTCCAACTCGCGGTTGGATCGCGGAAAGCTGCCGTACCTGTTCCGGCTTAGCCCGAAGTGCGGCACCATGAGTCGCCACTCCTCATCGGTCAGATCGGATTCGGCCCCAACAACGTCCTCCCACACATGCAGTAGCTCACCCGGTGTCAGCGCGTGAACCAGGTCGGCGGGTCCAAGGTGACGGTTGTTCCAGGATGTCACCTGAACGGGCAGAAGATCGAATCGTCTACTGCTGCGGACGATCTCACTCCAGCTGATGTTTTCCATGTGTGAGTCCAGCCAGTTGTCGGCGTCGAGGCGTTCGTCTTCGGATGGCCACTCGTCGAAGTCGCCAATGAGTTGGCGAAGGGTAGGTACCGCCGCGACCGCAGCATTGCGGACCGCTATAGCAACCTCCCAGGGTTGTGACTCAAGCACTTCGTCGACCAGGGCGGCCTTGTTGGTGCCATCGACTGGTCCTCCGTCTGAGATGAGCAGCCTGTCACTAACATCAGCTGGAAGTTCGCGATGCAGGTAGTCCCGCACGGCAACGCGAAGCTCATCGGTCCATTCCTGAACATCAAACTCGACATCGCCGCCATCCATGTTGTATTCGTAGATATTCCCGAATCGGGGATCGAGGTGGATAGCGAGAATTTCGTATTTATTGTATTGCTCTTCCATTCACTCCTGATTTTGACTTGATTAGGCAATCGAGTCAACCATTTGAGGTACTCACCGTTGGAGGCTGAGCTGTTTTGTGGTATAAATAGAAAGAAGTATGACTGTTTACAACCCTTATCCGTTTTCCCCGTTACCGCTAAGTCGATTGGAAGATATTCGGCCCGCAACGCTGAAAGTGGCACTGAAACACCTCATGAGCCATCCGGTTCCGAGCGGCTCGGTGGAGAGATATTTCCGGGATACGCTGCACTTGTCGAATGATGCCAGCATTGCAATGCTTGCGTTCTTGCAGGTGATCGGCATGGTCATAGAAATGGGACAGCCGACTCCCCGATGGGCAGCGCTGGCGTCCGATTTGATCGAGCCTGCCCCGGGGGCACACAAGGAGCCTATACAGCGGCTACTCAAGAAGACACAGCGGCAGTTCCTGCGCGACATCGTCGAGGAGGCGTTCGCGGCACCGGACGGCACGCCCGCTGGACGCGCCTTAGCCGATCGCTCTGACCAGAAGGATCGCGTGGCCTGGTTTGTTGACGTCCACGGACTGGATGCAGACACGACTGCGGTGTATGCCGAACGGATCTACCGGACAGTGCAGGAACTGCTGAATGCGTCGGCCGAAGGTCATCCGCCGGGAATCTAGACATCCACCATCCACGCCGGAGATAGCTCCGAATACTTCACGGTTGCCCGCGCCCAACGGGTGACTGTGCGGATACGGGTGCCGCCGGAGGGGCCGACTCTCCGGCGCGACGGTCGCCAGGCATCCGGGATCTCGATGGTAAGAATATTGCCACGCTTCGGCGCGCAGGTGGACTGACGCAAGAACAGCTGGCCGAACAGTCAGATCTGGCGGTCACGACGATCGCGTCAATCGAGCAGGGCAAGCGCTGGGCCAGATTGACCACGCTCCAACGGCTGGCAAAAGCGCTGCGAGTCAAAACCGACGAGCTGCTCAAGGGACTTTAAGCCAGCACTTCCGCATCGTTGCTGGTGCTCGCATCATCGGACGGCGTCGCAGAGCGCCAGAACATCGGCGTACGCGCATAGGGTGCCGAAGTCGCAGTCGTGAAACAGCTCCGTCTCGGCAGGGCGGCTCTTGTCCCGGCCGACAGCCGGAGTCCACGGATTGAGCTGCTGCCCGTCCGACACAGCACCGGCGTATCTCAGCAGGCGCCACTCAATACTGCACAGACCCGACGAGCGCCGACGATCATCGCGGATGTCACTGACCAAGCAGGAATACCACTGGTCCACTACCGACCAGCCATACCAGCGGCGATATTCGCGCCGATGGGACGCGAGCCGTGTGCGCCAGTTCGAGGTCTTCCCGACCTTGACCCACCCGGAGTCGAACTCGACGACGTACAGGTGACCATAATCAGGATCAGGCGGATAGACCTCACCCCAGATGATGTCGTCTTCGTCGTCAGGAAACAAGATCTCGCCGATCTCCAGGTCGCGGTAGCTCACGTGACAATGACAGCAGCTGCGAAGCGGCGGCGCCAGGGCCAATCACATGAGAGCCGGGATGACAGGGGCTATTTACCTACACTGCGGACATGAAGCATTGGAATACCCATACAGATGACCAATTTGCCACTACTTATCAGATCGGGCTAGGGTTTTTCTTTGCTGTATTCATGACAAACGAAGGGGCACCGCATGGCACGCAAGGTCGTTGTCGAGTTGGTTGATGACTACGACGGTAAGTCCCAGGCCGAGGAAACGGTCTTTTTCGGCTTGGATGGCGTTACCTACGAGATGGATCTATCTGTACTGAACGGCAGCAACCTACGGGGCTTCTTTGAGCAGTGGACCCCCCACGCCCGCAAGGTTGGACGCGCACCGCGGGGCAAGAGCATCACCCCACGGCCGGCGGCCGAGCGGGATCGGTCTGCTGCCATCCGTGAGTGGGCGCGCAAGAAGGGTATGGAGGTGTCGAGCCGCGGGCGAATCTCAGCGGAAGTGGTTGAGGCATACAAGAAAGCGAATCGCTAGCTTTGAATCCACGGTCGCCCATGGACCTCGTCCGAAATCGCGAGAGACGTTTGTAAGGGTGCCCTCGTGCGTTGGCTTGAATGAGCAAACATAGGTAATCACGGATGCGGCGGCTGGTGAGCTCGCGCGGAACAACGGCCCTGACCTGCCTCTCCCGCTGATTGCTCACTCCGATGCCACCAGCACTGCCATCAAGCCAACCACGAGTGCAACAATGTGTTGGGGCCGATGTATGGGCGGCCGATTGGGAGGGTTCATGAGCGGCACCGCAAGCGACTCGGCTGACCCAGAAGCCGGTTTCCTCATGTGGCTTAACGGCTCTCGCGGTCCACAGCTGGGTCAACGGGGGGCTGTGATCAAAAAGGGTCGAGACGTTATGAAGACGGTCGACTTGAGCCACTATGGCAACCCGGCCGACGGCGAAATTAGAAAACGGACCCTCCGGTTCCGAACGATCGACGTCCGCGGCAACAGGGCTGTTGACTTCGACGACGGTAAGACAGACAAGAATGCATGGTTCTGCGAAAACGACGAAATAGAGAAGCTGCTTGCCTTCCTGCATACAGACGTCGCGCGCACTGGCCGCTATCAAGTTGTAGATATAGATTCACCCGGCGCAGCGTTGATCGATTTGTTGCAGAGCAGCGAGGTTGATCCCCAGGTCATCGTCGAAGCATTGGTACGACATGCCAACATAGACCAGATAGTCAGTCTTATCGCAAGCAGTGACATAGGCATGTCCGCAGCTCAGTCGGCCGTGCTCGAAAGCCGCCGCAATCTTGTCGCTCAACTGCGTCAACTTGTTGATAGCCCAGGCAGCACGGAAACCGAAATCCAGAGGTTGATCGGCAACGCCTATTGGGTTTTCGGAGGGCGGTACGTCGGTGTCGCCGAACGGCGATCATTCATCGCGCTCGATCAAACAGATATACCCCTTCTCGGCGCAGATGGCACGCTGCATATCGTGGAACTAAAAGGCCCAGACATTGACAAGCTCATCGTCAGACATCGCAATCACTGGATCGTTGGTCCCGCAGTCCACGAAGCGACAGCGCAAGCCATGAATTACCTGCGCAGCCTCGATGAGCACGGTAGCGGTCTCTCAACGATGTACAACTACGAACTGGGCCAGAAGTACGATATGAGCCGCGTATTCGCGACGGTGGTGATAGGTCACTCTGATCATCACCGTCCCGCCGATGCTGAACGCGAGGTTGTCGCGCGAACCCTACGGCAATACACAGCAGGACTCAATCGGGTTGAAGTGATCACGTACGACCAGCTCGTCGACGCGGCCGAACGTGCCCTTTTGTTCGAGCACCATTCAGCTACCACCCCTTCACTGCAGCAACTGTAATTATGGTGACGCCGCGAAGCGGTGCTTACATTTCCGGCTTGGTCTTAGCGATCAATTCCTCCCACGTCTTTGCCTGCCGGATGTGGGTTTCGGTCGCGAAGACATACCGCCATGTACCAAAACGACCGTCGTCGCGCACGAAGCGGGCCCATTCCTCAGCAGCCTTCTTTTTGTCGATAACATCGATGTCGCGAGCGGCACCGTCCGATTTACCTTCGACTACCCAGAACACGCCTCCGGTGTCGAGCACGACGAAGTCCGGATAGTACTTCTTCCCATTTTCCCGCTCGATCCACACATCACCAGGCTCGTAGATCCGCAACCACCACTCGACATGCGGGGAGTTGTCGAACATCTGGGCAAGCGTGAATTCGGTGCTCTTGGCGTCGAAGTTTGCGAACGGCTGAATCGATCGCGTCCATCCGCCGTACCACCTGTTCTTGTTGAACTCGTCCCAGCGGCTGGCTGTGTCGCTTGGCATTGCCCGGCGAATCGGTACTTCGACGGGAGTATACGACCACTGGGGCTGAAGCCGTCGATTCTGGTAGCTGGTACGAATGAGCTCAGCGATGGCCTTTACTGCCTGATCGGTGCGGCGCTCGCTCCACAGCGCCTCATCATCGTCGGTGACGCCAGCGCCAAGTAGAAATTCCCTCGCGATGCGCTGCGCTGCATTGAGCTCCTGCATCTCTTCGGGGACAAGCCCGAGGTTCCAGATCCGATTCTCTATGTCTTTCCGTACGTCGGCGACGGGGACATACTTCTGCGTCGCGTCCTCGTCGTCTACCTGTTGTGTTCGAACGACAGCCTTGCCGTGCATATCGCGTTCCGCGATGAGTGCCTGTCGCTTCAGGTGCACTGGGAACTCATGTTGAAAGCCAGCACCGACTGCCTGGGCAGCCGAGTTTTCGATATAGCTGAGTGAGAATTGGACTGGCGCGGTCTCGCGCTCGCGCCGAGGAAAATTGATCGACGGCGCGTCTTTGACCTTGTATAGGACCTTGTTGGCGGCGGCTTGGTCCTTGTCGAGCTGCTCGTTGGCTGCCTCGATCGAGGCGAGGATTAGGAACTCAGACCCATCCACCAGGTCACCGTTGTTGATTCGCGCCGGGCCGACCAGGTGCAGCTCGCCGTTCTGCTCGATCTCGGTGACATCCGGTCGGCCGTTGCCGAACGGCAAAGGTGTCGGCTCGCCGACTGACGGAGGGGAAGGGGTCGGTTCAGGCGCAGTCGGGACGAGCTGCTCTAGCAGCGCGTTCTTGTTCGACAGCAAGCGACGGTATGAGTCGTGGGCCACCAGGTCGACGTGGTCAATCGCCGCGATGCCGACACGCGATCCGAATGGCAACCGCAGTCCGCGTCCGAGCACCTGCTCGGTGAGAGTACTCGACGCTAATGCTCGGTAGCCCACGATGACGCCGATGTTCTTGACGTCCCAGCCTTCCTTCAACATGTTCACACTGACAACCGCGCGAACACGCGAATCGGGAGATTCGACGGCCGCCAGTTGGGCAAGCGCTTTGTCGCTCGACTCGGATGTCACAAGCAGGACTTGGCCGGCGCCAGGCAGATAGCCCTCGCGGGTGAGGATGTTGGCAACCTTCTCAGCATCTTTGATGTCCTGGCACACAACGAACAGCACCGGGCTGATCTGAGCGTGGCCGTTCTGCGCGGACCACGAGTGCCACACGACCTCCTTGCGGGCGCGCAGAAGACAAGCGTCGGACAGTTGCGTCTCGATGTCCTTTTGGCCGTCTTCGCGGTACACGATGACAGGCGTCTTAACCAACCCGTCAGCGATGGCCTCGGCCAGGCTGTAGTGGAAGACAACCTTGTTCACGTCGGCCTCGTCGGGGGTAGCCGTGAGGCCCACGAGAGCTCTGGGATTGAGTTCACGCACTGCCGCGCCAAAGGCTTTCGCCTTCTCCCGGTACACATGGTGTTCGTCGGCAATGACAACCAGATCGTCAACATCGCGGAGATGGTCGTAGAGTCCCTGGCCAATGAACTCATCGGTATCTCGGGTCTTACGTGACGTCTTGACAGATGGTTTGGTCAGCTGTTGGACATTGAAGATGAAGACCTTCAGGACCGTCTCATCGTGGAGCGCATCACCGACTTGACCGCGAGAGAAGTTATCTGCGGTGATCAGCAGCGGCTGGTACTCGGCGCCCGGTACGAACTTGGGATGGCCGGGCGTGAAGTTGTCAACAGTCTTGTTCTGGATGGTGCTACCTGGCGTCACGATCAGGATATTGCGGACGCCTTGGGCCGCCAGGTAGTCGATCAGGGCCGCAGCGAGGTACGTCTTACCTACTCCGGTCGCGAGATCACAGACAACCTCACGACCTGAACCTTCTTGGATCGCCTCGGCGACTCTCGCGAGCCCTACTGCATTGGGCTTCCGAAGGTCCATCCGCGCTCTGATCTCCTCGATCAAAGCGACGTCGTAGGGCAACCACATCATCGCACAACCCTCCCCTGACGAACCAGATCCCGCGGTGCCTTGAGTAAACGCGAACCCGTGCTGAGCTCCTTAAGAACATCTGCTGTCCCTGGAGCTATCGCCTTAGCGATAACTGTCACCCGCTCGTCCTCCCCTAAATGCGACACGATCGCTCGCACCACCACGTCGTCCGCAACGCCGTCGACGACTGCGAGACGAGTCCTTCCCTTTATGCCTGAAAATGGCTTTTCTATTTGATAGGTAAAACCCAGCTGTGCTGCTACCGCTTGCGCGAACTCTTCGCCTTTGGCCCAATCTGCGAGTAATATCCGCTGGTCGGCATATTCGTAGAGTGAAGGGCCGACGACCATTGTCCGGAACCCTCCTCCGCCGGTCCACCCCGTTGCTTTAGTAACGCCGCCCGGATCGCTTCCACAAACAACCTTCTCGAGCCGAGGCCGGGTATAGGTCTCGAAAGTAGACTCTGATAATTCCACTCCGACCCATCGTCGGCCCATTTTGTGCGCAACTGCCGCCGTCGTACCTGAGCCCGTAAAGCAATCCAGCACGATATCTCCGGGATTGGTGGCGATATGAATCACGCGTTGCATAAGCCGCTCAGGCTTCGGTGTCGCGAAAACATCACCCACGAGTGAGCGCACTTCCTCTTTTCCGTTACGGACAAAACCAACCTCTTCCGGGTGCCAAACCGAGGAAGGAACTCGACCGCCTTTTACCTCAGACAGGTAGCGCTTGAGGTAGGGTCGACTTGTCCCATCCGGCCCCCAGAAAATCCGCCCATCAGCATCTAGTCTCTGCAGCTCTTCTTCAGAAACGCGCCAGAAGCTACCCGACGGAGGGCCGCTAATGCGACGTCCACTTGGAGTGGTTATCGGATACAGTCCCTTGGAATAGTAATTTCGGGCCGCTAAATCGCCGCGACGCCACGGTCCGCGAGGATCTTCATCGGGATTGGTATAAGCCGCATCCATTTCATCGGTGCGCGGCAGTTGATTAAATGAGCTGAGTGCAAGGTCTTTTGTGTAGCACAATATAAAGTCATGATCAGCCGACAGATGTGTAGCCGTATTCCGTGGATCATTCCTCCGCTTCCAGATGATGGAAGTAACAAAATTTCCCCGGCCGAAGATCTCGTCCATCAACACTCTGCAATATGCCATCTCGGCGTCATCGAGGTGCACCCAAACTGAGCCATCAACTGCAAGTAATTCGCGGATCAGCAGCAGGCGTTCACGCATCATGCCAAGCCACACAGAATGCTCTAGTGCATCCTCGTAGTGCTCGAATGCTTGGCCGGTATTAAAGGGCGGATCGATGTAGACGAGCTTGACCTTGCCGCGGTACTGCTTGGCATACTCGGGTATACGCACGAGTGCATGAAGAGCGTCGTAGCTGTCGCCCTGGATGAGGAGGTTGTCATCTGGTGCGCCGTCTCCCGAGGCACCGGCGCTGTGGAGTAGGCGCACCTCGGTGACCCGGGGGTTGTCACGATCGACCCATGTGTAGCCACCTTGGTCGTCCGACACAAGAGCTTGGTCCTTGTTGACCCATGACAATGTCAGCCGACCGGCCATGAATTCCCCTTCGCTCGTTGTGGCTTGCCGCCCAACAGTAGCCGGTGGTGCCGACAACATCTCAAGGTGATCGGTGACGTTCATGTGCGCCGACCGCGAGATCGGCAACGGCGTCGACTGATTTGAGTCATGCGACCACTCGCGCATGCTATGGAGCGCCGGGTACGCTCGTGATCCTGGAGACGTGGCAGAGCGGCCGAATGCACTCGCCTTGAAAGCGAGAGTCGCGTGAGCGACCGGGGGTTCAAATCCCTCCGTCTCCGCGACAGTTGCTCCAGCGGCAGGAACGTGGGCACGGATCACCGTTCAGGAGCGACTGTGGCTCCCAACGATGACGAGCTGATCTTGTCAGCTCCGGTTTGGTGACCGCGTCACCCTGTTCTACAGCGGCCGTGTCGTAGCGTGGTCGACGACGCACTTGTGGACGGTTAGTGCCGGGAGCGGCACGGCGCGCTCGGCGAATTGGTGCTTCTCAGCATTAGCCGCAAACTGCAGATGACGGCACGACACGCATCCTTGGGGGTGGACCATGCGGCGAGATACGCGATCGACTGACGTGACGAACGAGGCCGTTGCTGTCTTTCTTGACTTCGAGAACCTGGTCCTCGGTGTCGGTGGCGCGAATACTGTTGCAGGCAACACTATTCCGTCGTCGGCGGTGCGTTGGTTGTGCCGCGGTTTCGGTAACGCCTCAGTTCGGCGCGCGTACGCGGATTGGCGTGACGTCCGGTTTGGCCAGTACGAGCCGGTGTTGGCGGAGAACGGCATCGACTTGGTTCAGCTCGGTCGCTTCACGCCCGGAACTCACAAGAACGCCGCTGACATCCGCCTGGCGGTCGACGCGATGGAGACCCTGATCACTCACGGTGAGATCGGCGTGTTCGTGCTCGTCACAGGAGACAGTGACTTCACCCCGCTCGTGCAGAAGCTGCGTGAGTTCGGCAAGCACGTCATCGGCGTCGGTACGAACGAGAACTCCACCAGCGCCCGCTTGGTGTCGGTCTGCAGTGAGTACAAGTTCTGGGCCACGGTGCTCAGGCAGGCGGAACCGGCCCAGAGTCTGACTGAATCGCCGAAACAGGCAGCGCCACAGAAGAATTTGGACAAGGCTAGACAGCTGCTGATGCAGGCGGTAGGGCAGATCACGACCGATACCCCGACTGCTAGCGCGATCAAATCCAAGATGCTGGCGCTGGACTCGACGTTTGATGAGAACAACTACGGTTTCGGCAACTTCCGCGAGTTCTTGGCCAAGGTTGGCGGGGCGAAGATCGTTGGGCGGTCAGGTGGTGATATCACAGTGTCGTTGCCGGGGCCGTCGTCGTAGGTAGTTCCGCTCAGCTGTTCACACGATCGAGCCACTGCGTCATCAAGGCGGTGCGATAGTCACAGGATGGTAGTCGATCTGGGGCGTCTCGTCGCCGACATGAACAGCTTGTCCGTCGATACATGGAGGCGCGCCGACGTCGGTGACCAGGTCAATCTTAAGTTCAGAGAGGACTCGTTAACCGATCACAATCTGTTCGAGCTGCATCTTCGTCACCAGGAGCTTCGGGTGTACCGGTTCGACCAGACAGAGGAGACCAAATCGGGCGCCGACTGGGAATGGTGGATCGGGACGCCCGAACGTGGCTGGCTGTGCCTCAAGATCCAAGCCAAACGCGTCTATGGGCTGAGCTATCCAGAATTGAATCACAAGGCCGGAGCGGGGTCGGCGGCGCTGCGACAGTACGAGGTACTCATTGACCAATGCGACTCACGACGGGCCGAATACCCGTTTCATGTCTTTTACAACGGCTGGTCAGATGGGCGGTTTCGTGGGGCTGACGACATTGCCGTCAACAGGAGTATCGAGCGCCACCAAATCAGTGGCCGTGTCCAGGAAGATATTTCGAAGTTATGGGGGTGTACGGTGATGCCGACTCGCAAGGTTCGCGAACAACACGCGATCAAGCGTGGTAGGCACCAATTCACCTACGTCCCGTCCTACCTGGAACACTCAGTGCCCTGGTCCGAGTTGATCATTCCCACTTTTTCCACAGCCGGCGCAGGCAAATATGGCGGTAGTAAGCAGGACGGCGCGGCGATCCTAAACGCGGTGTGGCATCGAGTCGAAGCCATCACGCAGCTCGCCGAGTTGCCAGACGATTACACCATGGAACACTTTTCAGTCATCCCCGTAGAAGAGTGGCTCCATCTTCAGGATCGCCGACTTCATACCAACCTGCCCCGGTACATCCAGACTGCGACGGACATACCCCCCGACCTGGACTCGATCGGTGCTCGGCGCTCTGACCGCGTTCCCCGGCTTGCGGTGGTCCTGGACCTCAGCCAACAGCAAACGGGGATACCTCAACCTGACAACATGAGAGAGCCGCTGCGATGACGGGCCGGGATACGTCGATGCAGCTACGATTAATGCCTTCCGATAAGAATATTGCCACTACTAGCTCATCGTGGACTCGGCTGAAAGGTAACGAACCCGCAGGTCCACAATTAGCAGATATAGGCTATTTAGCGTGGCTACCGGCCATTGTAGACCTGGCATTAAACTGCGATACTGGGCGGTGTGACGCAAACGATAGTCCTTGATGATGCGGTCGCTACGTTCTTGGAGGGCAAGGAGTCGCCTTCTCTTGACGATATGCGCGAACTATGGTGGTCAATATTCGATCAGGAGACGCCTGGAGCGGAGGTGGGACTCGAACATTTTGTCGAGACGCTTTCTGTCGGCGCCGAGATTGAGGGGCTTGAGTTCAAGCTAGGCGCTTGGAAATGGGACGCGGCGACGAATCTCGCGAACTCTCTACTGAGCAGCCTGGTAATTGGAGCCGTCCTTGAATCGACCGGCCATCTTCACTGGTCCGGATATACCGTTCCTGCCGTATTGGGCGTTCTGTTCAAGATGGAGAAAGTGCGCATAGAAACCAAAGACAAAGCGCTCATGCTGGTACTCCAGGAGAAGACTGGCGACGATGGGCGACCGCGGTCGATAGATGATTTGTACGACTTGCTCCCCAGAAAGGAGCGGCGATCCATCGCGAAGTCCGACTTCATCGCTTTTGTCGAACGGCTGCGGCAGGCAGGCAAAGCTGGCCAGGAAATCGGCGGAACCTTCCGGATCATCCCGGACGGTAAAGAGCCTTGGATCAAGATCAATATCTTCTAGATGGGAAAACGGCTCCGCTGGATTTTAGCGGAGCCGTGTCAGTCAGTTGTCGTGATCGTCGCGCCAAAGCATTCGGACGTACCGAACAATTGGATTGAGCGCGACAGCGACGATCAGTCCCAGCAGGAACGCGGTGCCGAACAGCTTCCAGCCCAGGGTCCCAAGGCCGTGTGAAAGCTCGGGCGCAAGCGCAATGGTCAGCGATATTGCAAGACCAACGGCTAGGCCGCACTGGATCAACAGCATGAGGTTTCCAAGAACCTTGCTGGACCGATTTGAATTTGACTGTTTCGGGTCTACCATCGGTGACTCCCTCGTCAATAGACGGGCCAACGGCCCGAGTCACCGCATTTCGGCGACCACCCTGCGCTCGTTTGACCAGCGCAGCGAAGAGCCAAAATAGAAAGATTGACGCGATTTTCTCATTTGTCGCACTATTTGTCAAGATCCGAATGGTCGCGACTATCTGGTCTGAGTGATTCGAGCGCCCTTTGATCGACGTATGATTCACAGGAAATGATACTCCGGATGACGGCCGACAGTTCTCGTTCCCATTGCAACCAATCGACATCCTGCATCGTCAGACCTTGTCCCATAATGTCCTCAAATTGGCCAGCGGTAAGCTGCGTCGCCAGGTCATCGCCGATATACATTCCCAGGTGTGTCTGACCGTCGACATGCCATATGAGAGCTGTGTAGGGGGTACCTGTCAAGTTCCAATAGATCCCGTAAGCTTGTCGATCGCTTGGAAGCATGGCTTTTTCGGGACCGATGAGAGTGTTCGTCGGGACATCCAGTAGAACGACGGTCGGGATGCGCTTGCGAGTTGGCTCTATCCAGTGGGCCGCGAAGTGAGGATCCGTGTAGCAACTGGCGGCCACGCAGAACGCATATGGCCCGCGATCCTTCCATGCGTCGAGCAACTCAAGCATGTCTGCGGGTTCTCGGAACCCCACATGGAAAATCTCAAAGTCATCGCTGTCCCCGATATTTGTCCGGCACTTCACCGAGACAACAACGCTATTGCCGAGGCTTTCAAGGTGTTTTCGGGGCTGCTCGTCCCATTCGTAGCTCTCTAAAAGGCGTCCTGCCAGGCGCGCGTGGAACACGAGGTCGGGAACGCCGTCAACAGATGCGACGTGAGTGATCACGTGCATGAAGTCCTCGGGGTCGATGACGCCCTTCATGTATCCGAAACTCGCTGGCCACAGATGATTGCGGAAGGGAAAGCGGGTAGCTGCCAGCATGGCGACGGACTCGTCATAGCTGGTCGGTGCCGGCGCACCTGCCGGGTTGACGCGAAGACGCGTATGTCCTGCCGATGCCAGCAGATCGGCCACCTGTCGAGTCGCTTCGATATGACCATCCCACGGGAGTACCGTGGCGCCGCGCTCGCTCAGATGGCTGGCGCACTCGTCGTAGACGACCTGTTCCCAGGCTCGCCATGCCTCATCGTTCAGCGGGTCATCGACGCCCCCATACGCGGTGTTCTTCTGGAGCGTGTGGTTGCCGAAGCGATCCGATATGGCGGTGTCCGCTTGCCTGGCAAGCTCTGAAATGCGGGGTGCCAGGTCGCGAAGTAGCAACGAGAACCGCCGGTCAGGACGATCTACATTCGGGATGTCAGATAACTTAAACTCACCGGGGAACGCGCTGGCCGCGAGCGAGAGGATCGGCGTCTGCATCGACGCACGCGTTATTGCCGTCAGGAGAGAATCCTTGCGAATGGGATCCTCCAGCTGTTGGACTAAGACGGCCGCCCGGTTGTAGTACGCCTCGTACGCTCCACCTTTGGAGAGAACTGACGAGGCGTTTGGGTATCTGACCTCAGCTAGGTTGATGCTGCTGAAAGTGGCAAAAACCTCGTGCGTATACCGTGATGCCCCGAGAAGTTCTCCGAACAACTCGACCGCCCACGGTTGATACTCATGTGCGAAATGCAGGGCGGAACCCCATGCCGTTGAGTCATTGAGCGCTTTGTGATGAATCTCGTGGATATGGGTGACGTGATGCTCCATGGTATCGGCACCGGCCAAGCTCAGCGTCGTATCTCCGGGACGATAATGACCATAGCTGACGCCCGACTGGAAATGCAGTGCGTCATCTGCGGCGCTCTCAGGCACCGTCAGGTCTTCCAGCTCAGACAAAAACTGCTGATAAGCGTCCTCAAACTCGTCCACTATTGCCACCTGAAGTCAGAGGTTTCATCGTCGTCGTGACTCAAGGGCGTACTGGCGTTGGCCTGCGAAGCACTGCGGTTCGCCGCAGCTTTTCGTCTGTCCGATCGCGCCAGCAGCGCGCTGTAGACCAGAAAGGCCGTCACCAGCCAAAGCGGAATCGCCAGCCAGATCAGTCCGCCTGCGGTGGCCGCGCAGGCTCCGCCCCCGACGATCAACGCAAAGAAGGCGACACCGATCTCAGCCTCGCGGCCAGTCGGGGCCGCAGCAGTCGAGTTCGTAGGAGCAGCGGGCGCGAGTACTTGTCTCGGTCGGCCTTTTGGTCGGGGACCGATGGTCTTGGTGTCGTAGATGCCGGTGCCAGGTATCCGCACTGTTCGCTGGAGACGTCCGTCGGCGCGGCGTGTCAGTCGGGCGGGCCCAGCACCGGCGCTGAAGCCGAACCCGGATTTCGAAGCTGTGACACGCACCGGACCGAACTTCCTCGTCATGCGGACCATCGGCTGCCCCCTGGCAAGTGAACTCGAAAGATCTTGCACCGGACATATTTTGGTATGCCAACCTGGCGCTGCGGTCGATCCTACTGCCGACGGACTCCAAGGGGTGCTGTTATTGCTGGTGGCCGCCAAGCACACTCGAACGCGCTGCTCTTGCTTCGTCAGCGACGCAGTCCTTTTCAAGACTGACCACGACAGGGGCCCATCGGCTCCGAATACATTGCGGGCATTGACCATGGCTGGCACACCTCTGGCCCTCACGAAGGCTCATGCAAGAAGGCCGATCAATGCTCGGCGAAAGGGCGACTCGACCGCTCACGTATGGACGCGCTTGAAGCGCTTTGTGGAGCCTGCCGGCGAGTTGTCACACAACCTGAACAGAACAGCAATCGGATGGATGCGGCTGTGCAGCAGAGATTTTGGGCTGGAGTGGATGTCGGTAAGTCAGCGCACCACTGCGCGGTGATCGACGACGATGGAACCCAGTTGCTGACGCAACGAGTCGCCAACGATGAGACTGAACTCAACGCGCTCATCGCTTCGGTCGAAGCGCTCGCTGGCGGTGTGGAAGTAACGTGGGCGACCGATGTCAACCGCGGCGGCGCCTGCCTTCTCATCGCATTGTTGCTGGAACGCGGCCATCGGCTGGTCTATATCCACGGACGCACCTTCTACCATGCAGCCGTGGCACAGTCGGGCGAGCGAAAGACCGACGCCAAGGACGCGGCCGTGATGGCCAACCACATCCGGATGCGGCGAGATCTGCGGCCGATCCACGCAGTGGATGAGATCACTGCCGAGCTCCGTCTGCTGACTGCCGAGCGTGCCAGCCTGGTTTCCGACCGAATTGCTGTCGTCAACAGAATCCGCGCTCACCTACTCGAATACTTCCCCGCGCTCGAAGCCACGTTCGACTACGCACACTCCAAAGGCGCACGGATCTTGCTGACGAGGTTCCAGACCCCGCAAGCTATTCGAGATGCCGGACACGACGAGCTCGTGAGCTGGCTCAAGAGCAAGGAGGTCCGTAAGGCGTCCACAATCGCCACCGCCGCAGTCACTGCGGCACACGCCCAGCAGATCACTTTTCCAGGCCAAGCGCTGGCAAGCAGTTTGGTTTCGAAGCTCGCCCAAACGATGCTTGATCTCGATGTCGACATCGCTCGCGTCGACGCGATGATCGAAAGCCGAGTGTATCGGCACGACGACGCGGCAATCATCCTCAGTATGCCGGGCTTCGGGGTGTCGCTCACCGCCGACTTCCTGACCGCGACCCGCGGTGGCATGGCCGCTTTCACCAGCGCGGATCGCCTGGCCGGATTCTGTGGCCTGGCGCCGGTGCCTCGCGACTCGGGACAGGTGACCGGCAATCATCGCCGCCCCCGTCACTACAACCGGCGCCTCCTGCGAGCCTGCTACCTGGCGGCGCAGACAGCACGTCAGTGGGATCCAGTGGCAGATGCTTTCTACCAGCGAAAACGGCGTGAAGGAAAGAGCCATGTTCAAGCCATTCTCGCCTTGGCCCGCCGCCGAATCAATGTGCTCTGGGCGATGCTCCGGGACAGAACGCCCTACCGCGGAGCCCCAACCGAGCTGCCGAGCCCAGTGACCGGTTGTGCCGTCGAGACGGCGGCGACAAGCACATGTCCTTCAAAATTGGGCTACCACGGACAAGAACGAATGCCTGTGCCGTGGAAGACCATGCCGTTCGTCGACAACTACGACGGCAGATCCCTGGCCACGGAAACCGTGTCGTTCGCTCTTGACGGCGTCGGCTACGAGATGAACCTGTCCGCGCTCAACGCCAGCGAGCTACGGCGAATCTTCGAGCAGTGGACGCCGCACGCGAAGGAGATACCCCACGGGGATGAAGGCGTCAAGCGGCAGGTCAGGTTTACGGTAGGAAAACAACCGAGCGCAGCCATCCGCGAATGGGCGCGAAGTCACGGCCATCAGGTAGCCAGCCGAGGCCGGATCTCACCTCAACTCGTCTCCGCGTACTACGAGCATGGCTTGGTGTGAACCGACGTTGAGATTTGCCCATTCGCGGTGCGCCCATCCGGGCTCACACTCGGCCATCGAAACTCCGTCCTGACGTGAACCCGCAGCGTACCGCGCCTCCCCTAGCACGCCATCCGCGAACTACCGGTTTTCGATCGCGCAAATATCAGCGTTTTCCCTTGATGCACGAACCATTAATTGCCTAGGAGGCGAACCGCTAGGCCAGATATTGCCTAGCGGTAAGCGGCGTAAAGCCCGGCACAGAAGCCGAGTCCGGATTTTCGAAGTGGTGACACGCACCAGACCCCACTTCTCGTCACGCTGCTCCTGGCAAATGAACTCGAAAAATGTTGCACCGGAGGCGTTGTAGCCACGCGGGGCGCGACGGTACTTTGATGGTAATTAGCGTTCTGCAGTGGTGGGGGATTCATGCGTTCGAGTTCGATGGGCTTGTTCCTCAACGGCGCGTTCTTTTGTGGATTCGCGATCGACGCCGATCGATTGACCGCCGAGGGCTACGCGAAGGTCGGTGACGTCTGCCGAGGCCTCGCCGAACTCGACGCGGGATGGGGCTACGAGCGGATCGGTGACGAGAAGTGGTACTGGAGTACGAAGCTCTCCTCAACGCTGGTACCCACGTGGTTTATGTCCCATCGTGGTCAAACCCTGTGCGATCGACTGCACCAGGCTCTAGACCGGAGCGGCGTGCTGGATGGGCTGTCGTGGACCGTTGATGAGGTGTCTGTGGACTTCACCGACGCCGGTGGCGTCGGTGTGGCATCGACGAGACTGACCGTGTCGGCTGGGCAGGCGATGCCATTGCTGGACTGGCGGATTCGACTCGATCCGGTCGTGGACCGCATCGAAGCGGTGATCAATAGCTGGCTTCCTGATGAGTGCCGTAGTCTGCGCGATGCGTGTCGAGCGGTCGCTTCCGACTACGTGTTGGATGTTGCCTGGTGCCAGGACGACGGCACCCCGGACGCGGGTCATGGTGTGACATTAGGGCGTTCACGACCACAGCGGCTGTTGTGGCTGCACCGGACATTCCTCATCCCCTCGGTGCCAGTGGCGATGGCCGACCACGTGAAGTCGGCGGTCGAGGTGCTCTACCCGAGCATCCACAGCGTGGTCGTCTACCAAGGATTCGTGTTCATGCCGGGAATCTCCACCAGCGTAATCATCCCAGTCGACGGTGACCCGCATGGCCGAGTCTTGGTTGAAGTGAGCCAGATCCTGGAAGTCATGAATCTGAACTGGGCGGTACTGGCTGTACTCACCGAGGCTGACCGGACCCTGCACCGACGCTTCAATTTATTCACCGCACAAGGAGTTTCGTCCGGTGCGAGGCAGCTCGAAACCGAAGCGCTCGCCGTTCTCGAGCTTCAGGATCAGGTCCGCCTATCCCTCGGTTTCATCGACAGCTTGATGATCGACCGCGGTCCACCCCTGTGGCCGGCCTGGCGCGCGATCAACGAGGTTCAGCGATACGACCACATCGTCCGATCCCTCGAAGACAAGCTCGCCGCGCTCCAAAGCGCCTGTCAGACACAGCTTTCCAGAGCGTCGGCTAGCCGCGAACGACGCCTCGGGGTCACCGTCGATGTCTTCGCCGTATTCGGAGTGGTCGGCAGCGTCACCGGCATCACCGCCTTCCTGTTCTCCACCGACATCGCAGGCGGACTCGATTGGCGACTCGTAGTGGCCGCCACGGCCGTCATATCGGTCGTGCTCACCATCATCGCCAGAGAAAAGATCGGCCGTGACCGCTCGTGAGAATGTATCCCAATCACGCAACCTCGGAACAGTGTCGCCAGACAGTCTCCGAACATGCCTGTGGCGCAATGCCATTGACCTGGACACGTAGTCCCTCTAGCCACAGGTTGGACATCGAAGGAGCCGTTTGATGGATGCCGCGATTCTTCTGGGCTCGATTGCCATCGTCGTATCTGTCGCAACGATGATTACCTCTACCTTGATCGGCTTCAAGCAGGCGCGGCTCGCACGCGACGCCAATCAGATTCCAGCCGTGATTGATTTGCTGACTGAGTTCCGAACCGTCAAGTTTCATGACAACTACATGAAGATCGTCACCCAGCTCGATCGTCAGAACCCGACCGGTGCTGGGATCAGCGACTTGCCGGAGGATATGCGTGAGGCGGTGCTGGACGTTGGTTATTACTTCCAGGTACTCGCCAGCTTGATCGCGCTCGGGATCCTTGACGAGGCCAGCACGATGGCCATGCTGCACTACCGATTCGTGACGATCTGGGACGCCATCGCGCCCTATGTAATGGTCGAGCGCTCGAAACCCTACAGTGACGGACACAACCTCTCAATGCTCGAATTCTTCGCAGAACGCGCTCGACGAATACCCGTCGGAGCCACACCACAACTCCTCAATCGAGATGCCACGCTGCGGTTGGCGCAACGCCATCTCGGTCGACGTGCGTAAGTGATCACGATCGTGACCGGCGTCGATACGGTGCACCGCTACGTTGTGGCGGTTGGTTGGTGTGCTTAGCCGCGCCAACCCTGCTCGTTCATGCGCTCGAAATAGGCATCGTCGGCTGCCTGGATCTGTTCTTCGGTCATGGGTTTGGGCTGTGCCGCGGGTGCCGGCGCGGGTTCTCCCCGTAGTTCCTGGATCCCGGCGCGCAGGCGTGGGTCGGCAGTTCGCATGAGCTCTTCGGCTTTGGCTTGCGCGTCAGCCCGAGCACGGCGATGGGCCTCCATCAGCGCGTCGCCAAGTTGGGTACTTGTCCCTTTCATTGCGGCAGCCGGGATGTGCAGGTTGGTGATCGCCCCGGCCGTGTCGACCTCGACAGCGACCCCATGAATCGTGCTGCGGCCGCGGATGGCGGCTGCAGCTTTGGCCAGTTTGGCTGTGCTGCTGCGTATTTCGCCGAGATCGCGTTGGAGCTGTTGTTCCCACTCATCGAGGTAGGTCATGGGGTGTCCTCGTCGAGCAGGTCGGCGAACACCGCCTTGATGAGGGGCTTGTTGTCCACCGTGCGGACACGGGCCAGCGGGGAGTCGCCGATCTGGTTCGCGATGGTCGGGTCGCCGCCGCGGTCGCGGAGCAGCTGAACGACTTCCGGCGTGGTCCATGGGCTGCGGACTGCATACATCAGGGGGGTGTTGCCTTCGTCGTCAACGGCGTTGATATCGGCACCGGCCTCGAGCAGTACCCGCACTGTCTCGACTCCGCTGAATTGGGCGGCGCCGTGTAGTGGCATGAACCCGGCGTAGTCGCGGTCGTTGGGGTCCTGGCCCTGGGCGATCAGCTGGGCGACGAGGTCGGCCTTGTCGCCATGCCGGTCGGCGGCGGCGTAGTGCAGGGGGATGCGACCGCCACGATCACGGGTCACGGGCGGTGTCTTGTCCTTCTTCTTCCACATAGCAGGCGTCCTTACTTCGGCAGCTCGTCACGGTGGGTGGAGTTTCCGTACTTGTCCTCGATCCGGAAGTGCGTCGGGTCGTTGTAGAAGTCCGAGTATTCCTTCCAGGTCATGGGTGGGTTGCCACGCAGTGCCTCATCGCGCAGGCGCCAGTTCTCTTCGCCGGTGACATGTCCATAGACCGCTTTGGATTCGACGGGATACAGGGTCCCATCGGCGGCTTGGTAGTACTGGCCGTTGTGCGGCGGCTGCGTCGGTTTCGGCAGTGCAAGGATCGTGGCGTCGTCGTAGGTTTCGCTGACCGGGATGAGGATCTTGGAGTTGGTGGCGCTGACGTAGAACTCTTGTCCGTTGACGATCTTCTTGTCAGCGGCAGCGTTCACGGCATTCTTGGTCGACTGCCGCAGGTAAGGCCGACGGGACAGCAGGTTCAGATCGGTTTGGGATAGCGGGTTGACGCTTCCGGCGTACTCCGCGGTCAGCAGGCTGGCCTGCGAGGTGAGCAGGGGTGTCAGCTCTTCCACCGACCGAATGAATGCCCCCGAGGCCGCGACCACGGGCAGCCCTGTCGCTTGAGCGGTTAGGGCGGTCTCCCGGATGATTGTGGCGACGCGGGAGCCGACCACGGCGGCGCGGGCGGCGAGCGCGCCGTTGCCTCCCAGGACCGACAGTCCGAACGTTTCGGTGGCTGCCAGCCAGATGATGCCTTCGCCGATGACCCAGGTCGCGCCGAATTCGGCGAGTTCTCGCAGGATTTTGTGGTGGGCGTCCTCGATGGATTGGGCGTAGTCAGCGCAGCCATGGGCCAGCGTCATGAATTGCGTGGCAAGGGTTTTTGCCTGATTGTCCAGCAGGTTGACTTGGTCGAGGATCTGCTGGACCTCGGGGGTTTGCTGATCGCCGATGATGTCGCGGGCCGGCTGGAAGTTCAGATGCGTGGCGAGTTGCTCGGCGCAGTAGCTCCACCCGGTGGCGGCGTTGCGCAGAGTGTCGACGTTTCCGTTGGGCCACACCTCCCCCTGGGTATAGGCCGAGATCTTGTCCCACCACGACGGGGTTCCCGAGTCACCGCCATACAGGTTCGGGATGTCGGGGCGTTTCATCCATTCCAGCGAGCCTGGCGGGAACGCGAGATCGTCCGGGGCACCGCCGATGACCGAAAGCTGGTTAGCGTTCGCATGATTGGAGGCCGTGGCCTCCAGCAGGTCGCGCATCTGGCCCAAGCCGATGACGTAACTGGTCGCCGCGTCGATCGCCTGCTGGGCAACAGGATCGTATTCGTCGGACCAGTTTTTCCCGATCCGGTCGGTGCCCGCGCAGCCACCGCATTGTTTGAGCATGTCGAACATGCTGCTCATGTCGTTCCACGCGTACTGCCACTGCGTCTTGAATGATTCCGAGGCTTTCCGGAGCTCGGTCGGCGTCACCACCACCGGAGTCACGACGGCCACATCCCGACTGTCAACGCAGCCGCGAGCAGTGCAGGCACAGCGCGGTTGACTGATGAGATCAGCATTGTGCCAAGGATGACCAGATCGTGAAGGAGCCGACAAAGCATTCGATATCGCGCTTCTGTTTCGTAGTCCAGTTGGTGGCGTCCATGGGCGTCGGACATACAGCGGGTAGGCGTTTAAGTAGATCGGCCGATAATTGAAACTGTTTGATAGCGGTCATCTGCTGTGTAGATCGTGTGCGATACCGGGTCGACGACGAACCCAAAGGTTGCGCAATCGTGTGAGAAAGATTCGACAACCGTCTGAGTAGCAGTATCTACAACTGCGAAACCTCCGGAGTGTTCGACATACAGCCGACCAGTAGCAGGGTCGATTTCGAGATCGCGGGGTTTTGAGACAGAAATAGCGCTAGCGATCTTGTTGTCAGCCTTGTTTATCACCTTTACTTCGCCGGATTCTGACGCATAGGGATCTGCCAAGTACGCTGCGGACAGCTTAGTATCCACCGCTATATCCTTCGGGTAGATACCAACCGGTATCGTTGCCTTAACGAGTCGCGTGTCGACATCGACTGCCGATACCGAACCTTCTTCCTTTCCATTCGGTTGTTTCCAGCTAACTGCATATAGAGTACCGATGCCCGAATCAAAGGCGATACTCATTACATTCGGCACACTTATGGTTGCGGTTGCGATGCCGGTTGTGGCGTCGATTTCCGATATGCGGTCGGAACCCTCTTGTATTGCATAGAGCCTTTTTCTGGATTCGTCAATTGCCAGCTTGTGTGCCCAATGGGAGATATCGATTGTTCGGATGACTTTATCGGCCTCGGAATCTACCACTTGAATCTGGGGTCCGTTACCCACGTAAAGTAGGTGTGCACTGGAATCTACAACTATATCTATGGGCCCACCGTCTAGTTCGTAGCGGTTCGGGTTCTTCCACGCGCCGACGTCGATGGTTCTTTTTACCGAATTACTATTCGCGTCGATGACGGATATATTACCAGCATCATGATTGGCTGTGTAGATCGTGCGTGTGGTGGGATCGATGGCCATACCGTAAGCTTTCGACGGTATGGCGATAGTCGGCCACGGTCGCGAGTCTCGATCGAAATAAGTCCAATAGACAGCACCTCCGACGATAACCAGCGCCACTAGGAATCCTAGGAGTGTTACGCGCCGCTTTGGCCATTTACTCACCCCCCGGCGTTGGCGATCGTCCAACGCTTCGCCCGAATCGGGTAGGGCTACCGCTTCTGGTGGTGCGCCCGGAGTGTCGGAAGGACGTGCACGTGGCCTCCGGGACCTCGTAGAGATGGACTTACCGCGGGGGCGCAACGATGTAGCGGCCGCAGGCGCGTACCGATCGGGCCGAGAGTCGATACCACGCGCTTGCAGCTGACTCGCATCGGTCGAAGGTTGGTCGTTCTCGGGCGCTGGTTTAGGTTGTTCGACCACTTCCCCAGCTACCAATGTTCGCGCGATGTCAGAGTCGTGCTCTGGTTCACGTTGGTTGACGGCGGTTGATGCAACTGACGGCTGTTGGGAGACGCTTGGCGTTACGGGATTTGACCGAGAAGGGCGCGCGGCTCCGGTGGCGGTATCGCGGGGTCCGCCGAACAGGATGAGGTTGCCTGTAGCATCGATGCTGCGCCGTCGGGGCCGTGGCCGTCCCCGCATGTTGAGGTGGCGGTCAGCTGCGCTGTACAACTCATCGAGGGTGAGTCCCGGTGCGGCCGCAGCACTCAGCAACGCTTCTGTGAAGGCTGTGTACTTGTTTCCTGCCGGGGCGAAAGAGGTTTCGTTCGCCGCTGAGGACGTAATCGTGTAGGTCCCTCTGATCTCAACCTGTCCCGCAATCGCCCCTGCTGTACCACTCATACCTTCGAATGCTCGGCCGGAGAAGCAGCAGTCGAGGATTAGGATACGGTTCTCCGCCGGGCTCTCAAGGATTTCCTCACGGAGGGTTTCGAACGACAGCGTGGACCACCCAACCTGGTCGGGATCGCTAATGGTCAACCCAAGGTGCAGACGTCCGCGTCGATCGATGAGGCCATGGCCAGCGTAATACACGAACAGAACGTCGGTAGCACGACGGGCAGCATGTCCGATGGCATCGCCGATCTGGGCGCCGTAGTGCGGCTCGCGAACAACCACGCACTGTTCAGTGCTGAATGCTCCAAACCCGGGCTCAGTCAGCACGCGCTGCAGATCGGTGAGATTTGCTGTCACGGCTGGGATTTCCGGCAATTTTTCGGAATGCACGTACCGACCGGCACCGATCAACACCGCCCACGACCGAGCCCGGTCAGGAACTCGACTCACGACGCGACGTCCGGCGGATCGATTAGCCTCTGGACTTGCTGTAGTACCTCGGTCGAATCGACTCGTTTCGCGTCCAGCTCGATCTTGTCGCCGTTGGCCCGCGTCACCGTCACCGTGATATCGGTGCGCCGATGGGTGAGCCAGACTGTCAGCGAACGAACTAGAGCGACACCGATCCCTCCAGAGCTGGCGGCCAGAACCAGAACATCGGTGAGGCCACCCATCTCGTCGCTTCGGATCTGGGCGGCTTGTGGACTGATCCGGCCACGCAGAGCATCGTCGTGCCGAAACCAGTCCAGCAGTTGTACTAAGTTTTCCGGGTTACCGCTTGTCCGAATCCACAGCTGTCCATTCGAGTTCGGCATGGAGCTATCGTTGCGTACTCGACTCCGTCGCGGAAGCAGTTGAGGCGAAACGAGCAGTCCTACTTTCTGGCGGTCCTATACCGCATCGGCGCTGACCCGGTGCCATTGATGTCGACAGCCCGCCTCACCTCGTCCGCCTCCGCGACAACCGCATCCAGCTAAACCTTGTGCTCGTCGAGACGCCCGAACCCCAACGGCCCGAGTGCAATTCACGATTGTGGCCACATCCGCGTGTTGTGGCTGATCGCGGCGGAGTAGTTCGTATACGCCTTGCGCGCGACTTCCCTTAGCTCATCCAGGTTTTCGGCCATCTCATCGACACCGGCCACCCACTTGTCATGCGCCGCACGTTGCGCGGTTGCCGCTGCACTCGACCAGGTCAGGTGCAGGTCAGCGATATGACGGTCGACCTCGCCGAGCCAATCCTGCACCGTGGCACCGAATTTCTCCATCGTGTCGATCGCGGCATCGAGCTGCTCAAGATCGACCCGATACCGATCATCACCGGTCATGGCAGATCCAACCCCTGCAGTCCGGTGATCGCGTCCCGGTTCGCGATGTCGCGCAACTCGTACTGGTTGGCAGCCTCCGAGAGGTTCGCCGCGGATTCCTCCAAGGCCGCGATGACAGTATCGGCGCCCTGCTTCCACTCCACCCACGACTCGTCGTAGGCACTGGCGGCCTTCCCTCGCCAATCATCTGCGAGGAGTTCTTTGCCGATCGTGTTGTCGAGGCTCGTCAACTCGTCCCGAATGGCTTGAGCCTTGTCGGCGACGAAGCGCGAGGCCTCACGCAGCCGGTCAACCTCGACCTGGAGCTCCCCGGACACGCTGCCTCCCCCTCCGTCGCCTACAGATCGCATCTGCACTATATGACGCGGTGGCGACGTGTTCGGTTCCACAAGCGGCCTAGTGCCTGTGAGCCCGACCCCGATTGACGAGGTTGTCACGCCGGACAGCTGTGACGCCGGGTTCGCGGCGCAGCGGAACTACGTCAGCCGCACAGGCCCGGTGGCCGAGTGTCAACATGGCGCACCGCCATCGCAAAAGCGTGATGAGCAGGTCTCACAGCTCACATCACTATTCTCGGAGCAAACCACAAAACAGACCCTGAGATTAGGGGCACCGGCTCAACTAAAAGCAGGAATTAGCGAGCAAATTCTGCTAGCACACCAGGATCCACTTCTGGCCAGACCACTTCCATCAACAAGTTCGGACTAGTCGGTATCTAAGTAATTCCAGTAAGGTGGTGATCGATTCGGCTTATAGCCCTCTCAAATGAGCAGAATTGGGCGAACAAAGCAACCGCTACGTCTCCTTTTGTTGTCACACCTCGAAAAGATGGCAGAACGATCACGATTTCGCTCGTCGTTATTGTATCGGCGCACCAGCGGCCGCTACTGTTCGATGTGCCGAAGCGCCAGCCAACGGCGCTGGAGCCACGCGGCACGAGGAGGGAAATGTATCCGCAGGTGTTAGTGACATGGACGGCGTCGGCGGCTGCGATGACGAATGGCCGAAATCAGACATACCCAGTCGCCGACGCACTGTCGCGACGTGTTCACCCGGACACGGAGCATGTGATCGAGGGAGAGACCGAGGGAATTCGCCCTTCAGTCGTGTCCGCGAGAAGTAGCAAAGAGCTGACGAGGAACAGGACGCCCGTCATGTGGTGGCGACCACGGCAGTGTTCCGCCCGAATAGCGCTTGTGACGGTATTTCTGACAATGGCATTCTCGCCCCTCGCCTGCACGTCGCAAACTCACGACGGAGCATCGACACACGTTGCGGCGTCAGATTGTATCGACGTCGGCAAACCAAATGTCACTATTGACGAACTTTTGGCAGCGCGGAAGGATCCTCGCGATCCGTTGCCCGTGCCTGATTCTGACTATGAATACAAAAAGAACATAGAAAGCAACCCGATCGCAGTAAGGGTTTTACAGGAGGGCGATCACTCTGGATATACCGCAGCGGTGTGCGGCCTCGTGGACGAGGACAAGAAATGGGCCAAAAGCGTGCGCGGAAGAATTCTCGACGACGGACTAAGAGCGTGCATATTAATACATCAGCCCGGATACCCCGAGGGAAAAATTCGACTGCCTCATCAATCAGAGGATGCAGCTCGCAAGTACCTGTGCCCTTAGTGACGATTCCAAGCTCGGCCGGACCGCGTTCTTGATTCTTTGCGTTCTGATACGTGACTGCAATAAGGCGACCTCAGCCCTATTAAATGGCCATCCCCTCCGAGAAGCCGGATCTGAACCGTATCGCATCTTTCCGGTGAGCGATTGCCGCGGCGCTCAATACTCCCAGTGCTGACTGGACCCTGTCGGCCAATTATTCGTGGAAGCAAAAACCGTGCGACCATAATTTCCAGACGAGCACCCGCCTGTGGCGCAATAAGCATCTTGAACGCGTGATCCTGGTTTGCTTTGACAAATAAGTCTGGCGACCGACGCCCAGCGTATCCATGCCCCGGTACTGCCTGAGCATCAAACCGACAGAGTGCTCACCGAGATCTAGTGGCGGCGATATCGGGCCAGTATCGTTCCTTCTAATAGATAAATTCTTTGACGTACACCAAATAAAACCAACTGTTCTGGATGTAACACGCCGAGCCGACACTCTGAACCCGACGTAGCGCTCGCGGCTTGCTCTTAGATAGGGGGCTAGAGCAGTGAACCGAAATGGGAGACAGCATGACGATGGAAATCGTTGTCGGGATGGTGATTGCCTGGGCGATCAGCAAAGCACGTCGCGTCGGAAAACACCTGGATGGGCGCACTGACCAAGCGCTAGACGCGGCTGCGGATCGGGTATGGGATGTTGTGTCCCGGAAACTAGGCATGCACCCAGCCATTCAACGGCTGGTTGACGAAGCAACGGAAACGGGAGCCGCGTCCGAGGTCACCCGTCGCCAAGCGCAGCATGTCCTGGAGGAAGCCGCCTCCAATGACCCAGGCTTTGGCGCCGAGCTTAATGCCGCTCTCATGCGGCCCTCACCGCACGTCGCCACGGGTGCCGTCACTAATACCGGCACGATGCAAGGCGGCGTTATGGCCAGCCAAATCACTGGCCGGACGGTGCGGTTGAAAGCATCGAATAAGACGGTGAATCAAGCCATCACCTACACGAAGCAGCATCCGCGGCCTGTGCTTTTCGGTGGAATCCTATTGCTCGTGATCGTCGTCTTCTTTGTGTCTTGCGTTGCTACAGGAGGCGATGACAACCGAAGCAGCGATGGTCGCAACGAGAGGATACCCACACTCATTGGCGGCGTGACGTCACCGATGCCTGCTACTACAACCTTCAGCAGCACGGTTCAATCTGGGATATTAGTTCATTTCACCAGCGGAAAAGGATCCAATGGAATTCGCAACAAAGAGACGATTGGCTTCTTGAATCCAAGCACCGGCCAGTACCAAAAGTATCGAGAATTTGACATCACCGGATGGACTGGATATTTCTACAGCTACGAGTTAGTCTTCTCGCCGACATTGGACCGCTACGCCATGAGCAAGGTCGTGGATGGACAAGGTCATGCTGGCTGGGTTGAAGCGAGCGGAAAATTCACCGATGTTACCGCAGGGCAGAAGCCGGGGCCGTTTGAAGAAGGTTTCGCTTTCGACTCCATTGGCTTCGGGCGTAACGGGGACTTCTACTACGCACGGGTTTCCACCGATCGCAAATTTGATGTCTATCGACTCCCGTCCGGTGCGACCTCTGGTGCGCAACTGATCAAGACTCTCGGTCCATTCGCGACAGTCAGGGCATGGCGCGAAGGCGACGGCACGATCGGTGTGTATGGATCCGGTGACGATAGCCCGGAAGGGAACTGTGAATACTCATTTGGTAACGTCAGCTGGGTTTCGCCGAACACCTACGTCATCGGCGGTGGAACGCAGATCTACAAGGTGGTAAACGTTACACCAGCCTGCCCCAAGGAAGCGCTACTTCCCTCTTCTAACAGAGCGACGGTCACCAACCCAGTTGTAAGTAGCGACGGGAAAAGAGTCGTGTTCGTATACAACGATATCGACCTCTATACGGTAGATTTAAGCGCGAATAGCGTCCCAGTCAAGCTGGAGTATCCAAAGGACACTCTGCGCGGCTTCCAGCTGCTTCGCTGGATCTAAGCCTCTCGGCGCAGAGCGCTCAGAACGAGGGCGCGTACACGATGAGCACGTCGAATGTTCTACCGGCTACTGCTGATCAGCTACGGCACCGCCTGCCGCGATGCCCTCGGGTGTGTACAGCTCGAGCTCGTTCAGGACATGCGCGGACAACCGAATGCCAGCTCGGAACCGATGGCGGCTGGGTGCCGTCGAATCCGGCATGGACTACGAGGAGCGGCAAGCCCTTATCGAGGAAGGCGTGAATCCGGACGATCTGCGGATGCAGCTGCGGCGAGCAGCCGTGAGCTACTGGCTACGGCGGCGCGCTATCGAAGCTCGCATCCGCCCGCGATGGCGTGGCAGTAATCGTCCCGCGCCACATGGGCCGCACTCGACCGAATCGGATGAGCGCCAATGAGCTTGCGGGCGTAGCGGCCCTTCACTCGCCGGAAGCGTCGACCGGCACGGGAAGCCCGCTCACGAGCTTCCCAGCGTCGATATTCAGCCCATCGGCGATCTTCAGGATGTTGTGGAGGGTCAGATTGCGCCGGCCCCGCTCCACTTGGCCGAGGTAGGTCCAGTGCAGACCACATGCCTCGGCGGCTCTCTCCTGGTTCAGACCAAGCTCATTGCGTCGCGCGAGGACACGCTCACCAAAGATCCTGGTGGCGTCAGACAGGGGAGGCTTCGCAGGAGTCGGCATGGTTGTCCAAGCCCATACGTCCCATGACTCATAATCCAGAGACTTCGTATCCCATGACCTTGTATCTCAATACTATAAGTCCTAGAATTTTGCGGCCGACAACGTTGCGTCGGCTTACATTTCCCCTTTGGCCAGGCAGATTCGGTTGCAGGCGGAGGGCTGGTCCGGCAAGGAGGTGGCAGTATGGGTGGCAATGGTTTGACCGGCGGCAACGGGTAACCGTTCCCCTGAGAAGCGAAATGGCGAGGCGTCCATGACGGACCCTCGCCATTTCCTTTGCTCTATGACGATCAGCAGGATGTTGGTACAATGGTTGCATCAAACCTGTATGAACGACGCGCGACACCGACTCCTCCGAACCAAGAAGGTCCTCGCCGGGCTGGTGCTGTTCGTTGTGGGCGTGAGTTCGATGGCCATCGGTAAGGTCATACCGGCAATGCGAGAGCTGGGATGGCTGGGTGCGATTCCGTGGAGCGAACTGGGTGGCATCCTCGTCGGCGCCGGCCTCTTCAGCATCTGGCTTGACGCCTATTTCGAGCGCGAGAAACAGGAAGCCGACGATGAACGGCTGCGACGCATGTTCATCGAGCAAGCACCGGCCATGAGAGAAGCCGTCATCAAGGGCTTCGCCTTCGAGGAAGAGGATCTGCGGCGGGTGGCTACCCCGGAACTGCTCGATGACATCATCGGCAACAGTCTTGCGATGCGCCTGCGCGACAAGGACTTTGCTCGCGAGCTCTACGCCGACATCCGCGACCAAGCCGTGCGATCTGTCGAACGGTGGCACGACGCCAAGATTTCGATCCGCTTGAGCACGCCGAGCTCGAACGCTCACGGCGTTGCCGCGGAGCAGAAGCCGGATGCATCCCGCATGGTGATCACCGTGCGACACGAGTACACGACAGTGCCCGCCAGCCGCGTTCGACGATTCGTGTCCGTATCGGCCATCGACGAATACCGTGAGCTGGCGCAGGATCCGGCCTCGACGTTCGCCTGGTACTACCGCCCTACAAGCGATCTGGACGCAGGTTCCAGGGAGGCGTTCGAGCTCGTCCAGTTCACGGTTGATGGTGAGGAACGACCAATCCGGCGTACCGCTCGCAAGGGCGCCCAGACCTACACGGTCAACCTCGGCATCGACGAGACCGAGCCCGCGAAGCAGTGCAAGGTTTCATATACCTATCGGCTGCAGCCTGCCAGGCACAACCGCCTCCTCCACCTCGACGTTGAGCAGCCGACCCGCGGCATCGACATCGAGCTGGACTACAGCGATACCGACGTCGCATACGTGAACATGATCGACTTCATCGCAAGTAGTCAGAAGAGCATCGTCACCAAGACGCCGGACACAGTGCCCGACAAGATGATTGGCCTGCGGTTCGACGGGTGGGTGATGCCGAGGGGTGGCGTGGCGTTCGTCTGGGTGCTGGCCGACGAGCTCACGGATGGGAGCAGCTAGTAGGCACCGAAGGGAGGACACTAGACCTGCTATGTTGGACGGTTCGCCTACACTGGGCGGCATCGAATGAAGGGGAGTTCAAACGATGAATCATCCAGTAACACAAGCCTGCCCGGCGTGGTGCCACGAGCACATCAACCCCGAAGAGCCTGATGAGGGAACGAGCCACCGGGGCCAAGACGTCGAAGTCGTCCTGGAGCAGCACGGGCCGGTGTCGGTGTTCGTGGAGCGCTACGACGACCAATCCGGGGACAGTAAGTACTCGGTGTTTCTGTACCCGAAAGATGGGCTGGTGCAGCTATCGCTGGACGAGGCCCGCGAGCTGAACAGCGTACTGGCCCTGCGGATTGCTCAGGCGGACAGCGACCGTCGAGCTTGACCGGATAGAGCTGCCCGCTGCGGGAGCTTGCGGCCTCGGCTCGGCGCAGGTAGATGTGTCATGACGCTAGCCAGCTTCTAATGAATCCGCTCTCGGTCAAAACCGCATGACACGTGCTGGATCAACCGAAGACAATGCTGGATATGACAGACACCACCAGGTTCGTCGAGTGGTCACCGGCCGATTCACCCGCGGCAATCGCGGTGTCGGAGTCGTCTTGGTGGTTCTTCAGTGTGCGCCTCACTATCCAGCGCCTCAGCGACAACGACGATTGTCGTGTTCCGTTTAACTCACACCAGATCGACGCACGATTCCTCGTCTTCGCCCTCCGGCAACTCCTGACCGCTGAACAACTGATGCAGAAGGCCGTGAGGGAGCCTGGCGTAGCTCCAGAAGTTTCAACAGTGCTCGCGCAGGCGAGACAGCAGTTCGAGGATGCGATGCCCGGCATCAAGCGCATGCGCGACGCTCTCATGCACTTCGAGGACTGGTCGCGCGGAACAGGCAGTGGCCCGCAACATGACCGCAGTAAAGCAGGTGAAGCACCTCGCGACATCGCTGAGGCATATTGGAGCTTCGCCTACGACCCGATTGCTGGCACCGTGTCTCTTGGTCCTTACACCATCAATGTTGCTGTCGCAGACCGGGCTGCCGCCGAAATGCGGCGCGCGATCTACAGGGCTGGCCGTGAGATAGATAAGACCGCGTCCCTTCCTGACGAGCAGAACCGGCCTATCCAGTAGTGCCCAAATACACCGCGAACCGCCCCTATTTGCCCAGGTCTGGCCCGTAAACGGCCTGGTCAGCCCGGTTTGCCCTAGCCCTACCCAGCGGGCGGCGGTACCGTGGCAGCCAGGGGCCAGGTACTGGGGAACAGCGCCAAGGAGTTACGCCATGAACGACGTACCACCGAACGACGTCGGCCGTCGACTGCGAGAGATCCGGGCCTGGCGTGGTCAGAGCCTCGAAGTCGTCGCCGGGCTTGCTGGCATCAGCTTCGGCTACCTTGCCCGCCTGGAACGCGGCGAACAAGCCCTGACCAATCGGGGAACGCTCGAAGCGTTGGCACGGGCGTTGAAGGTGGCGCCGTCCGAGTTCAACGCCTACCCCTGGCACACCGCAGCGCCGGAATCCAACGAACAAGCCCATGCCGGACTCATCGCCATCGAAGATGCCTTGGATATCTATGAATTCGGCGAAGATCCTGAGGTCGAGACGCGGGAGTGGCCGCTTGTTGCGGCTGATCTGGAGCAACTGGCGGTGGCGGCTCAAGGAACGTCGGACTACGCCGTCCAAGGTGAGTTGACACCCCGGCTGCTCGGCGAACTGCATGCGACCTATGTTCGTCACCCTGAACTCCGCCGAGAAGTGCTTCTCGGCATGATCCTTTGTTACAGCGCGGCGGCGTGGACGACGAAACGTCTGGGCGGCCGAGGGTTGCCGCTGCTGGCTGCCAAAGCTGCCCAGGTGTGTGCCGAAGCCTTGGAATCCCCTGCTTGGCTGGGGTTTACGACCTGGCTGCGTGGTGATGCCACGGGCGGGTTGAGCCGCCCGGAACAGCATCGCCGCGCGGTCAAGATGGCGGATCGACTTACGCCGCATCTGGACAATTCAGAGGTCATGCAGATGTACGGCATGCTGCACTTGTCGGCAGCACTGGCTGCAGCTGTGCAGGCAGACCGTGACACCGCAGATACGCATCTGAACGAAGCTGATGCCATAGCGGCCCGGATGGATGATGAAGTTGGTAGCTTCGGCCGACTGTGGTTCGGCCGGGCCAACGTTGGCATCTGGAAGGCCAGTATCGGGCTGGAATTTGGCGACGGCGCGCGGGTTGCCGAGCAAGCCCGAAACGTTCACGTCGACGCTATCCCGAGCAAGAGCCGCCAAGCCGAGTTCTACATGGAGGTTGGCCGGTCGCTGATGACCGATTCGAAACGCCGTGACAACGGTGTGGCGGTGCTGCTGCGTGCCGAAGAGCTTGCACCCCAACGTGTTCACGCCGACGTATTCGTCCGGGAAGCGGTTGCCGATCACCTGCGCGCGGCTCGTCGTGATGCGGGTGGACGCAACCTGCGCGGGCTGGCCTGGCGACTGGGGATTGCGCCCGAGCTGGCCCCGAACGCTTGACCGAGCGCAACGAAAATGGTTGAGGGTCGCTAACTTTCACACTTTTAGGGGTTTGTCCTTTCAGGACAAACCCCTTTTTGGTGTCCCTTTACGGTCAGTCCTGGTACCCGGCACCGGGCCGACGCCGTTACCCCTCGGGCGGCGCATTGGCCCCTGTGAGCTGGGGCCGGTGGCGAAAGCCCCCGGTGCCGGGCACCGCTTCACCTTTTGCCGACGGTTCTTCGACCGGAAAGAAGCGATGCCTGATGCCTACCAATTCCCTTGCCATGTACCAACTCATCGCGCTGTGCGACGCTGCCGCGCACACCGCTCCGATGCTGCCGTTCAGCGTTCGGCAGGCCCACGAGGTGATGCAGATCCATGTGGCCTGCCGGGCCAAGGACTGCCCGCGGAAAGCATCCGCCCAGGATGTTCTGGTTGAGGCCGGCCGGATGGTGCTGTCTACGAGTAAGCCCCGGTGATCACCGATGACCATCATCCGCGACAGCGGCACACCGGAGGATCGCTCATCGGCGGCGGCCGTCGGTGCTTCGACTGAGACGAACCCGAACTGGGTGCCAGGTACGGCATTGCCATCGAGCGAGTTGCTGCTGGCGTCCTTCGCGGGCGTTCGGCAACTCCACGGCAGTGACATTTTGGATGCGGCGGTCGACTTGGTGGCCTGCCAACGGCAGTTCCGAGAGGCCCTCGTCATGCTGGCGGACGAGCAGATCGGCCATAGCGATCTGAAACACGCTGCCGCCGAGCTGGTTTCAGCCCGTGAGGACAGCGAGATCCTGACCGCCGTCATTGACGATGCGGTCGACCATCGCCAACTACAGCGGGCAATAGCACCGCCCTCGGCACCGCCACCGGTCCCGATCACCGGCGTCCCCGAGGGCACGTCGGTGATGGTTGTGCAAACGGAAAGCGTTGGGGCGCTGGTCGCCCGGATGGCTGACCTGTGGGTGCTAGTGCTCGCTGCGGTGGCAACGGATGAGGAACCGCTCGAAGCAACCCGGCTGGCGCAGCTCTGTCAGGGCTACGACTGCCTGGCGGCCGCGATCGAATCCGGCCAGCAACTGGTACTCGGGCGGTGATCAGCGATGACATCCACTCGGCCCGTCCGAGCACCACGTCCACCGCGCCGCATCCGGCACATCCACATCGAATCTGGCGCGCTGAAGCTGGATTTCGCCGCCTCAGCCGAACAAGCCGCCAACGTGGCCGACGAACTGGCCCAGGGCTTTCCGGAGTTCACCGTCACGGTCGATGACGACGTGGCTGCCGATCTGCCGCCGCTTCCGTGCGCCCAGCTCTGGGATTGACGAACCTTCAATCCTCCTGCGCCAGGGCTTGCGCGGATTCACACTCGAAACCTGAAGGGATACCACCTGTGCCGTCAGATGCTCAGCCACCGGGTTACTTCGTGATGGGCTATTCCCCGGAAGAGCCGCTGGCCTTCTCGGTGCCACCCCTCGAGGCCCAGCCCGACCAGCCGCTGCCGGATGCCGGACCCTTTCTGCGGGTCTTTTCCGGCGCAGAAGAACCAACGACCGTCATGCTGCGCTGCGCTCAGCAGTATCTCGGTATCCACCGTCTGCTCCATGACCACGGCCGCAATGTTCCCGACGTTATCCACGAACAGCTCTCGGTATTGACCTTCCTGATCGACCGCGAAGCCGAAGGGCATACGAAGGAGATCGCGGTCGCGGCCGGCGCCCCAGTGAATCCGTCGTCGTACGGCGAAATGGTCTACTGGCTTGCTTGGAAGTTCCTGCTCTACGGCCTGCGGCAACACGACCCTGAGCACGGCGACCGTGATGCGGCGGCACTGCTCAAGCAGTGCAAGGCATTCGACCAGTTGGTCGAGGATGTCAGGGCTGGAGGGGTTCGGTTGCCGGACACGGCGACCGATGATTTGCCGCCACGGACGGTGCGGCCGGATGGCACCGAGGATGTCCTCGGCCAGGGCCCTACCACAGTTACGGGTGACGGCGGGGCTGCCAATGTCGGCCACACAGGGCCATGACGATGCCGGATCAGCCCCAGCGCAAGGAGTACGTCAAGGCGGACGGCAAGCTGGCCGAACGTTGGTGTCATGCCCATCTCTTGGAGCTGACCGTCCCGCGGGCACTTGACCTGCAGTGCATCCATGGAACGCACCGACCGGATGACTGCTTCGTGCATCTGCAGGTGGCGATGTTCCTGCTGGAAGCGAACGACATCTGAACTTCGCCCCGCTATCTCGCTTGCCCACCGCCTTCGCAGCGCGGGTTCCACCTGCGTGATGCGACCTCTTCCAGTTGCTCACGCTTCCCTTACATCTTGGAGCTGATTCACCCCCATGCCAGCTACACGCCAACGCCTCAATCGCACCGAGCAACGACAGCGCACGCATGAGCGCCTGCTCGCCGCCGCGACCGTTTTGTTCCCCGAAAACAGCTACACGGCAACCTCTGTCGAGCAGATCACCGAAGTCGCCGGGTATACCCGAGGCGCAGTGCAAGGCCAATTCGGGACGAAAGCCGAACTGGCGGACGCCGTCTTGGACAGGCTGTGCCACAAGGCCATCGCCCAGGCGACGACGCAGCTGGCGCGGCTGAGGTCTACCGAGAAGATTGCCGAGGGCGAACATATGATCGAGTTGGTCATGGGGTGGTGTGAAACGGCGGTCATCGAGCGCCCCGGGGATGGATACGGCTGGAGCTTGAGGTGATGGCCGAACGGTGGCATGACGGCGATGCGGATCTTCGGAGAGATGCACACTTGGCCCTTCTCCGAGCCGCTGTCCATGACTACCTGGCCACGGCGGGCACGGGCATCGACCTGGCGGTCGATGCGGACGCGATCGTGATCGGGCTGCTATTGGTCATCCAGAACGAAGAACCGGCTGCGGTGACTGCCGGTCTCCGACCGCTGGTGCGGCATCTGCTGCGACGAAATAGTCCTGCCTACAGTCGAATCGGGCAAGGCTAAGGGCGCGGTGCGGCAGGTGCTGGTTGTCATACCGTGGGCGGGATCGCTGGTCTTTTCGGCAGTGCTGGCGTTCCGGCTGGGGTACTGGTGGAGGGGGACCGAGCTGCTGGTGCGGCATGCGGTGGGAAATGTGGCGAGGCTGGATGATCCGTGGGTAGCGGGCGACCAGCTGGCAGCGGACGCTGTCGATGATGCGGCCGAGGGGCTAAAGTTTCGATCAGGGTGGCAGGCACAGTGGTCGTGGTATAGCGAGCCGGACGCCGCCACTGAGGTATTGCCGCGGATAACCGGACATCCGGACTAGCGCCGAGGCCGACGCCGATACGACGGCCCTTTTCTATGCGTCCGAACGAGTTGCCTCATCTGGAACGGTGAAATCTGAACGTCGAAAAAATTCTGAAACCATCATTGCACGCTCGATCAGCATGGAGTCGGCAACCGACCCGGCGAGTGTCGATCGCGCGCGCTTTCCCCAATACACAACAAATACTGTTGGACAGCAGTCAAGTCACGCTGTGATACCCCACGATCCGCCAGATCGTCTCGAGGGTGCAACCACCGAAAGCCATATGCCACATAGGCAGCCATTCGGATGGCGTGATGCGTGTTCGGACCACGTGAATGCACAAGCCGGTTGTCAAAAATGACACAGCTTCCCGCCTCACCCAGGAGCGGCACTGGTGCCTCGTCGTGTACCTCCCCTATATGACTGCCAGGAAAAGCAACGGTTGCGCCATCCGATTCACGCTCCACACTCGTCAGAAAATACCCAGCCTTGAGTGAGACTCTGGGCGGAGGTCCTACAGATTGACGGCCCAGGTCACAAACCGTCTGTTTTGCATCACGATGCCATTTGAACTCGAAGTCATGAATGCTCGTTGCATTGAAGCCAGTGCACGTCAGGTGCGAATGATAGACCGATATATTCTCACCCATGATCGCCACCACTGCCGCCAGCACGTCCGGAACACTTACTAATTTGGCAAAACGGAGGTCACGATGCACAATCCCGAATTCGTGAAGATATCCACGTGTATGCCCATTATTATTACGCCAGATGGAAGTGGCCACTTCTCGTAATTCGGCAACTGATTCAGGATTTAGAACATTCGGAATAATAGTATACCCGTTATTTTCTATGGACCGCACATAAGCTGCAAGTCTCGTTGGCTCCATAGTGTCACCGCATCCTTCTGATAAGCTAGCCCAACCAAAGACTAGGAGGCGAACCCAACATATCGGCTCTCGAAAGGGAAGACATTTTTATGCGCCGCAAATGACGGTCCGACGATTCCCCGAAGGCCGCCCGTCCATGTAGACAGCGTCGGTTATCAACAATCAAGACATCGTTCGTTTGCAGCTTTATTCGCTTAGGAGAAGTGGCGTCTATGGCAGCACCCATTGCCAACAGAGCGTCTTCCGCACGTCTCGATAACGCTGACATGACATCGCGCCGCCAGCGGATCCGCCAATGTTCACCCCGTTCTGACAAGACAGTGGTTATCAGCCGATGTCCCGACCAACCCACCGCAGGAACAAATTCGAACAGCGGTACTTGCAGCAGACGGCGGGTGTCAGCTGGCAGGGACGATATTATCGAGTCGACGAGTAAAAGAATCGACTCTCCGCCATCCCTCGCGGCCTTCAAGCACCCCATAACGATAACCGAATGTGGCCGCGGATAGCCTGTCGAGTCGGTGTGGAGATCGAACTTTACCCAGTTCTCTGAATGGAGGCTCGACTCGGAGGCGGATTGAATGGCAATCTCCGAAATGAGCCGAGACGGATTTCCATTACCAATAGCACTAGGGGTACCGAACAGGGATGCTGCTGAGATAAGTTCATCGTCGTCCGCAACATTGATGCCTGACAGAACGCAAAATCCGTTGGATTCTAAGTCGCGAAGCTGATCGCCATACATCGTCAGTCAGCCTACTTGGAACCGAATTATCATAGTCCAACGCTCGCCGCTAAGTATCGGAGCGACGCCGTGTACCCATTTCTTTGTCGCTGGGAACGCAACCAGTGTGCCTATAGGCGGGCGCAGGCGTATATCAGGGCCAACAAAGAACAGTTCACCGCCAGCGTAATCGTCTGGACCGCTGAGAAAAATAACTGATGTAACGTCACCAGAAATTACTGGCTGGCTATTACTCTTAGAGCGCGCTCTTTCGATATCAGTCGGCTCGTCATGGTGCGGGATGAAGCCGACACCCGGCGGGTACCGATAAACGAGCGCGGACTGATTAGCGATACTCGAAACAGACTCGCCGAAAAAATTCTCAAGGATAGCAATCGCCGAAGATTCGATCTGCACAGTCTCTTGCTCATCCAGTTTCGAGAAATCAGTCCTGCGTTTTTGTGGATCCACCAATCCCTGATAGCTACGCGCCGCCAGCGGACTTGCTTCTGCCAACTTTCGAATAGCCAGACACTCGTCCAAATCGAGAAATCTCTCCACGACGAGTGGACCGCGTTCAAACCAATTCACTTGTGCACCTTCTGTCCCCGCCGACTAAATGCTTCAAAGGTGCGTACGGCCGCGTGCACCCCTCTTTCTATAGTAACGAAATATTCGGCTGCGGTTAAGTGCTTGTTCGGATTTGCTCCATTACCTTCGCTCGTCGGAGCTGTGCCACCACCATCGCGTTCCGTCCGCAGTATCCTCGATGACGATTCCTCGTCCACTCAGCGAGTCGCGGATCGCGTCGGCGTCTGAATAGTTGCCCGTCTTACGCAGCGCCCGCCGCCTCTCCAGTAGCGACTCTATTTCGAAATCCTCAGTTTGCGCACCATCGATATCGAATGCGCAAAAGAGCGAATTCAGGTCGACAAGCAGCTCCCAGGTCGCAGCCCCGGGCTTGACTTCGTTGCGGTTCATTTGCCGAATGAAATCGAACAGCACTGCCAATGCGCCTGGGGTATCGAAATCGTCATCCAAGCGATCCAAGATTGACTGGCGCGCATCACGAACCACAGTCAAAGCATCGTCCGAATCGTCACGAGACCGATCGACGGAACGAGCAAAATTCTCGACCCGACGCCGCGCGTTCTTAGCATTCTGTACGGCGACTTCACTAAATTCCATGGACGACCGATAATGCTGACTGAGGAAGGCGTATCGTAAAGTTCGGAAGTCAGAGTGTTCGAGCACCTCTTTGATGGTCATAAAGTTACCGGCACTCTTTGCCATCTTCGCACCGTCGACCCTCACAAGCCCAGTATGCAGCCAATACTTCACAAACGGTGTCTTACCGGACGCGGCCTCCATCTGTGCTACTTCCGCTTCGTGGTGAGGGAAGATCAGGTCTACAGCACCACCATGTAGATCATACTGAGGCCCAAAGAACGATTCAGTGATCGCAGTATCTTCAATATGCCAGCCAGGTCGCCCCTCGCCCAGATCACTAGGCCAGAATGGCTCCCCGTCCTTCCTCGATTTCCACAACGCGAAATCACCAGGGTTACGTTTCTTATCATGATGGTCGATTCGAGAGACGGAGTCCTCGTCTCTTAGCTCTCGCCTGCCCGACAACTTTCCATAGTCCGAAAACGTCGACAGATCGAAATACCACCCATCATCCAATTTGTAGGCGTGTCCATGGTCGATCAGCTGATGTATCTGATTGACGATCGCGGCGATATAGTCGTGCGCTCGCGCGTACACGTCAACGCTCGTATTGCTCAACGACATCATATCGCTGCGATACTCTTCTTCGAACTTCGTAGCTAAGTCACTGGGACTCATATTCAGTTCTCTCGCACGCGCGATGATCTTGTCATCAACGTCAGTAATATTCTGCAAATAGGTCACCTCGAACCCACGGAAGCGCAGATAGCGAGCGATGAAATCGAACTGGGTGTACGTCTTAGCGTGCCCGATATGGCTTGATCCGTAAACCGTCGGGCCACACACAAACATCCGAACTACATCCTTCGTGGCTGGCACAAAGGGCTCCTTAGATCGGGAAAGTGTGTTGTAAACGCTAATTGCCATTTGAAGTCTCCGTTTTATTGCCGCTGCGCCTAATAGCTGTTACCGCATCCGTCCATTGTGTTATCGAGTCGACGGCGCCTATAGCAGTATCGAGCTCAGCGCGATTAGCGGATAATGTATAGTTTATCACATTTCGGACCATTTCCTTAGTGCCCGGCTCATACTCTGCGCAGATTTGATCCGCAAGAGTTGAGGGGCTCACTTCGATGCAGGATTGGAAACGACGCCGCTTTTCGACAACCTCGTCGCCCGAAGTGGCTAGCCCAGGCATCCTATTACACAGCTCTTCGAGAGCAGCTATCCGACGCTCCAGATCTTCCGCAGACGTTGGATCGCATCTCAACGCTGCCTCCAGGAGTGCCTTTGAGTTTCCACTCCACTGATCGAGGATTGCCGCTAGGTCGACGAACTTCCACTTTTTGTTTGATATGAATTTGCCGCTCTGCGCGAATGCATAGTCAAGGACTTCCTCGACAGCATGGTTCAAAACATAATGCCCGGCAGCAGCTCCGTGACGCTTAGCTTGCCGCAGTGGCATTTCACGTATGTCCCACGTTATTCTATTCGAGAGTCGCGCCGTTTCATTGGTCAGATGCTCCTGACCGGACTGAACTTTCCGGCTCACAAGTTCGCTGAACCGACCATCGCGGTCGAAGACAATCTCGCGCTTGTTCGCATAAACATCGCACTTTTCTCCGTCCCAAGCTGTTCGCGGATCGTTCTCGTAGTCGAAAATAAGCTGGTGAACATTCACTTCCATTTCTCCCCAGCTGACAGGGACATGGAACATAAAGTTTGGAACCCAACTAGGTATGCGATCGGACAGGAGCCGATACGTGTCTACAACTCGAGGCCGCCACTCTTCGGAATACATCGGAATATCAAGGACCAGTGAGATATCGAAGTCTGAGTGCTCATCGAACCGAGTCTTGCAGGCCGTAAAGTCAGCAGCAGACGACAGGATCGAGACAGCCTGAACACCTGGCTTTGCAACGAGGGCACTGACGAACGGCGACATGACCGAACGTGCGCGCTGCCACATGGACTCGGACGGCGGCGGAATCATCGGGCCATCGTACCGTGGTAGCAGACGCTGCTAGCACGCGACCTGGGGCTGTCCTAAAGCCGCTAGCAGCGCTTCGACTACTGCGTGGCCGTCTCGATCGAGCGACTGCCCATCGTCGGTTGCGAGACTTTTGTGGCATGCGATTCTGGCCAGAACCGCTCCGCTTTCGACAGTGATGCCAGTACGTGGCAGGCCACCAACGTAGTACTCGTCAGCACCACAATCTAGCAGTCCAATCCCAAAGCGCCGCCAGGCTAGGTTGCGTTCGTCATCAAGGACGTATATTCCTGCCGACAGGCTATGAGCTATACGCACCGGGCCATACCTATTGCGCACGACGAGCTGTGTCCCCTGGAGGTCACCAGATACTGGCTGGGTGGAGACGGTTGATCCATTTAGGGCAAGGACATGACTAACTTGCATTGGCAAAACTCCGCGCGAGACTTCCATCTCTCCCAGGAGCCAGGTCGATGCCTGTATCCGGCCGTTGATTTCTAGAACCAGCAAGCCACCGTCACCGACAGCAAAATCGACGCCAAATATACCGAGGTAGCCGTGATTGAGAAGTTCTTGCCCGATGCTGCTAGTCAAGCAAGCTGACTCCTTCGCATACAACGAAGGAAGCGAATTCGCCAATCCAAAGTCAGTGCCACAATAAACACCGAAGCCCGCTCCGACACTTGATATGTTCGATAATTGCACCGAAGGAGGGCTGACAGCTACACCGCCTCTGCCAGCTAGACCGTGAGTGTTTATTGTTAAGGCGCCTGAATATCTGCTGGCAAGCCAAACTGGAACAGACGGGTAGCGCGTTACTATCTTATCTATATCATCTTCAGTGCGTACGCAGAACGTCCCGATGCCTGACGATCCGGTTGGTGTCTGAACCACCATTCGTTCGCCAAGTATCTTCTCTAGCCGCTTATATTGCAATTGGCGACTGTCTACTACGACTGACTGCGGTACGGGTATTTGAAGTCTTCGTAACCACTTTCTTGTCTCGATCTTGTTGGTAAGAACTGCCGATGGTGGCCGATCCAAACCGGGAGGAAGAAGTATTCGGCCGGGTCGACCATTCGTCGCTTTTCGCCACTCATCTGTTAGTTGATAGGGCGCTAAAATCAAGCTGGGAGCCGTCAGCTTCGACTCGTCAATGTGGTCGAGTAATGCGTCCGCATCTTGTCCTCGCCAACGTGACCGTCGACCCGTCCGCTCTTCTACGGAGGCCAGCCTCACATCAAAGGCTTCCCCCCAGCCTTCGTCGGCGGCCTCACAGGACCACAAGCTGCGAAGCAAATCGAGTCTCATGAGTGGAAGTAAGTCAATCGGCCTATTTGAAACTCCCGCCATTCGACGACGGAATGGTTCGAGCTCGGAAGCCAACGTCTTCATGTGCCGAAGGTTCCAGTTCTAACCGCTGTTTGGCTTCGGCAAATATTTGCGCAACTCTCCTGCCACGCCACCGTGCGTACGCTGAATATTAGTCAGGCCAGGGCTACTGTTTCCCTCTATAATTACCGGGCCATCTTCTGTAATGGCGATATCCCAGCCTATGTAGGGCACCTCAGGGAATAAGGCTGCGCATCTTTTTGCAATCCCTACTAGTTCGTGTATTGAATCCAGCTTGCGCCCTTCGAATCGGACACCGTTCTCAGGATGAACCCTATGAACGGAAAACGATTCGTCGTATGCCTGCGGTGCCAGCGCGCCAGTCTCGATATCCATAGCTAAATATAGACCGCCAACATGCGCATTGTCGGCAGGCTGATCACCGCGGCCTAGCTTCAGAATGCAGTACCGCACAGATGGCTCGTGAAGTTCATTGAACGTTGTAATCGTGCGGATGGTGTTCACCGACGCGCTGTGTAGCTCGTTCATAAAGGAGCTTTGGGCGACGAACTCTTCGATGATCGCCGAGCCATACAGCAAGGAGTACCGAGAAGCAGAAAAAGTTGAGCCGTCCTGGTTGCAAACATTCCCATTGACGAACTTCAATATGTGAACACCCTCACCCCCACTTGAGTATTGTGACGGTTTAATGACAACCTGCTGATGTTGCGAAATCAAAGTATTGAGCTTTTCGGTGCCAATTGGCAGCCCCTTTGTGTCGAACCACTTTTTTCCGTTCCCGTATGCTATGAGTGCTGGCTGCGGTATCCCTGCGGCGGTGAGTATATTTTTACAGACGAGCTTGTCGTCAAGCAGCACGGTTTCTGTATTTATTGCAGGGAGGATTCGATAGTAGAGGACGGTCTCTGGCAGGTACCCGAAAATTTCGTTGAATCGGACACGGCGATCGTAAAGTCCGTATCGCATATAGTGAAATGGAATGCACCGCCACTTTAAAGTGAGTGCTACGAGCTCAACGAGGAGGTTCGCAGTCGATTTTCTGGTTTTACACTTGCGGAATGCTGGCCAGTATGCAACGCGAGTTCGCATCAATTGGTATCGCAACCAAGCCGTTGCTACCAACTTAGGCCCTATCGTGACACGGTATCTGTACTCGCGATTCCGCATTAGCGTGTTGAAATTCATCAACGCTACACATCCGCAGCGGCGTCTATACCCAAGAGATCCAAAACCCCACGGAGTCCCTCAGCCGCGTTTGGTGAACTGTTGCCAAGAATCGTTGCTTGTACCATTTCTTGCAGAACGCGAATTGCCTCGGGGGCGTTTAGATCGTCGTTGAGGGCCGCGATGATCCGCTCTCGAAATGGCCTTGGGTCTCCGCCGGATGGCTGCCTCAACGCTTGCCGGATTCCGGCAAGCAGATCGACTGCCTGAGCTAATAGATCATTTCGCCACTCGCCTCCACTGCGGTAGTGATAGCTCATTAGTGCGATACGCAGAGCCGCAGGCTCAGTTTGTTGGAGAATATCACGGACGAATACAAGGTTTCCGAGCGACTTTGACATCTTATCGCCGCCAAGGAGCATTGGTGCCGCATGCATCCATGTTTTGACAAAGGGATCGTGCCCGAGTGCAGTGCTCTGCGCATTTTCGCATTCATGATGAGGAAAGATGAGGTCGGTTCCGCCACCGTGAATGTCGATATCTGCCCCAAGGTATTGGTTTGACATGACAGAACACTCAATATGCCAGCCGGGGCGTCCATAGCCGACTTCCGTGCTCCAAGCGGCGACGTCCGTTTCGTCGACTATGGCTCGCCACAAGAGAAAGTCAAGTGGATTACGCTTCCCCTTGCGTTCGGGGTCTCCGCCACGACTGGACGAGAATGTGTTCTTCAATTTATCAGAGTAACCACTGATGGCACCGAAAGACGTACTCTGCGTGATATCGAAATATATATCGCCTTCGAGTTCGTACGCCACGCCTCTATTCAATAGCTTCTTTACCGCTTCGGCGATTTCGAGGATGTGATCGCTCGGCTTGGGCTCAACAGCCGGGTCTAACAGGTTCAAAGCACGCATCATTGTGGAGAACTCCGCAGCCTGCTGCTTTGCTAGATCAAGATAGTTCATACCCAACTCCCGCGCCTTAACGTACATCGGCTCGTCCACATCAGTGATATTTCTGACGAGATGTACATTTGCGCCAGCCGCCTCTGCGTGCCGTCTCACGAGGTCGTAGGTCAGGAATGTAAAAGCGTGGCCGATGTGCGCTGAATCATAGGGGGTTATTCCACATACGTATATGCGCAAATCTTTTGTGTGGTCAACTTCGGTAAACCCTTTAGCAGCGGTGTCGAAGACTCGCAATTCGATGCCCCTATCCCATCCGGACCATTATTAAACTAGGCACTTCGCCTAAATATACCTGATTACACACCTGACAGTACGAATCCCGGTGTTTCAACCACGCTGATTGGTTTCCTGGTGCCCAGCACGCTTCTCCTCTACCGTCTGTCGGCGACTGTACCCGTCAAACCTCCGATCGACCTGTTGCCCCTGGCGGCTTGCCATGCCTATCCCAGCACGATGGCTAGCGTGAGGATTGCGCGCGAGTAGTCACCATGCGACAGTCCGGATGATCTGCTCGTTCGCGCCATTGCTGGCCGTCTCCCTGCCGAGCCAGAAGTGACAAGGCGACAAGCCGATCGGGTGACAGCGCGAGCACGCTGGCCGGACTAATCGCCGTGTCAGCGATGTGAGCGGCGATGTCGATGGACAGGGTCATTGCAGCTGGCTGCAGCCGGGACGATTGAGGGAAGGCGTCGTCGCGGCAGGATAGCGCTCTCCGGCGCAAAGCCCGCACCATCGGGTACGGCAGAGTGGCGACAGGGCCCCCGCGGACGGCATGTCGTGCGCTACGGTCCGGTCCGCTACCCGCTGGCAGATGCCTATCCACCCTCATTCGACCAGGACGCGGGCGAACGGCCGGTAGCCGGGATGCGATCCGACGCGATGTCCGGGCTGCGGAACGTCACATGACATGCCCTCGAAGTTTGGTAGATATGCCTTGCCACGCGACGCTGTCCGCCTTGGCAGTCCAGCCGATGGCGGGCCAGTCGACCAGCGTGACCGTGGTGATGCCCGAGGGCACAACGCGCAGGTTGCCGGGGACCGCACTGGCGTGATCAAGCGGACCGACGAGATCGAGGCCGGCCCGGTCGGCACGCGCACCGTCCGCATCGTGGCTGGTGACGAACTCGGCGAAGCAGCGAGTACGCTTTTTAGTTTCGCGAGCATTTCATTTCCGAATCGGTCCGGTGTTGCGTATCTATGGGGCAGATCGAAAAATCTCCGCGGAACATGTACGCACCCTGGTAAGGCAGTACATCAGGATTCGAGTCCTGTCTCCTCGCTGTCACCTGGAAGTGCTTGCTTCCGTTGTCTACGGTTACCGACTCCCTTTGTGTGCCCACTATGTAGTCGACTACGATATCGAACTGCACATTATACTTCGTCACCTGCAGTGGCATGACAACACTTTCATGGTCATCATTGTGGACGGTGATGTTGGCTTTGTCGAAATACGGGTCACCTGATATCCAGGTTTGGTTCGGGCCGTGATCAGTAACTTTCCGCGCAATAGGATTAGGGGCGTCTAGGTCGACAATCATCTCAAGAGTGTCGGGATTCCCCTGCCCGCCAAGCAAGAAAATAGTACCTTGCAGGGGATCAGACCGCTTGATATTCACTGGGCGAATATCGAGAACCCGAACCTCCTGATTGCGCTGTCCGGTGAGAATCACTCCGAGTTTGACCGGCGGAACACGTATGCCACCAGCACCATAGAGGTCCCTCGCAAACCCGTCGTCCGCCGCCGCTCCCTGCATGGACAGATATTTCGAAGGTACTTGATACTGGCCCGGCACCACCATGGAAAATCCATCACCATCGCGTTCGTATAGCTTTGCGTCGACCACCAAATCAGGGCCGGTCGGACTGGTGGTGCCGTGACCGCCTGCGACCTTCACAAGCGTCACGACAACAACGAGCACAGCAACTACCGCGAACGCCGCGAATCCACCTATCCATTGCCTTTTTGGACGCTTTTGTTTGGGTCGCTTTGGCCAGTTATGGATTATCTGTTGCCCGTGGGGGCCAACGATCACATTATCGGTCCATCGCACGTCCACGTTAGGCGGTTGCGGTTCTGGCCGTTCATTAGTCATTCGAATCAGTCTCGTTAGTCCTGGTGATTATTGTCGCGTCTGCGGCTCAGTTAAGATCGCAAGTACATTGTCTGCAACTTTTGACTTGGTGCTGTTGTGGACGAGATACAGGGTGCCTACGTCGCAGTAATGCTTATCCGTCCGTTCCTCAATGCTGGGCTTCCCTATGCATGTCGGCGTGTCCAGAGACACGTACGAGTGATCGCCAGTGAACCGGATCATGGTCGCGGCAGGGGCGGTGTCGTGGTGCCACTCCATGGTCGCCGGATCGAGCGTCCACCACGTGTTGATGTCGGCTGACACCTTCTGAGACCGCTGGCGCTCGGTTTCGGTAGCCAGGGTTTTGTCCTCGGCCACGCAGCGCCACGTTGTGACCGGAACGTGGAAGTTGCCGTCGAGGCCCCACCAGGGGATGCCCAGATTGACACCGAAGTCGCTATCGCTTGCCGAGCCGGACGGCTTAACGGGCGGTGGTTCGACCGGGCGCGTGTGCCCGTCCATGGTCAGCAGCGATGCGGTGCCGCGCTGAGCACATGAACCAATGCCCGTTCGCTTGTTGGTCACGAGCAGTACCCGCTGGTGCCCGAGCGGAGCGGTGTCGACATCACCGGAGGTACTGGGCTGATCCACGCGGTAGCCGACATCCCCCGCCGCAGACGCCAGCACCTCCCCGCCGGTCAGACCACCCTTGATCGTCTCTCCTACCAAAAAGGTGGCCCTGACAAGGAAATGAGACCGCGTGCCGAGCTCCAGCTGCTGGGCGTAGAACTTCATCGGATCGCCAACAGGGCTGGGCTGCGATGTACCGAGATCGAAGCGCAGCAGCTGCGTGTTCGGCTCCGGCACAACCTTATTGACGGGAGCGAAAGCCGTATTTGCCGTCGACGACTGCATTCCCTTGCGTAACACCGCGATCTGATTGCCGTCCAGCGCAACAAGATCCTTGCAGCTCTCACAGCGGGTGCTTGATTGTTCGCCGGTCCTCGTGTTGATCGCGATCAGGTCGGCATTAGTGGGCGTCTTGGGATCTGGGAGCGACAGCAGCGCAACGTAATCGCCGGTGCTCGTCCAGACAACTCTGTTCATCTGGGCGAAGGCGGAGTAAGAGAAGATCCGAGGCAGCCTGGCTACGATCCGATCACCGCGCAGCACCACCAGTTCCTCGGGCGTGTAGTAGGCATAGGCGAGCGCCGGACCAGCCGGCGCCGCAAAGGAGTCGTCATCCGACGCCCGGTAGATGATCACTGCCACCGCGGTAACGGTCAGAAGGACGACAGCACCGACGATCGACAGCAGTTTCCACAGCTTCATTGATCCCTCCCGGCCTTCGGTTACTGGTTGGCCTGAGGATCGGCTGGTGACCATGTCCAGTCGGCGTTTTGGGAGTAGAGCACTTCGTAGCCCGAGTAGCGGTAGCCACTCCTTGTTTCGGGTGCCGCTGCCGTCACGTGGAATGGCTCGCCCGCAGGTGCAACGTCGGTATAGACGGTGCCTCGGCTGGTGGTCACGTAGACACGCAGCTGGAACGTGCAGCTGTAGTGCTGGGTGAAGGCGCCGATGGTGAAGGTCTCGGTGTCGCCGGGGCCGAGCTTCACCGTCTGCTTGTCGAAATACCCTGGCCCGGCAAGCCGGTACTTATCCTCGCCATCGTTGAACATCTCCTGCACCACCGGATCGGCAACGTCGAGATTCACGCCAATCTGAGCATTGAGTTCGGTGTTTCCCTGGCTCCAGCCTTGAAAGACTGTCCCGTTGATGGGTGTGCTGCATTGTTTCTGAACAGCCATCCGGGTGATGCTGACTGGCTCGTTGATGATGTTGCGCAGCGTGAAGGTGGTGATGCCGATGCCGACTGGTATCCCGTGGTAGTTCTGGTAGAGGTCGGAGACGTCGGCCTTCTGAAAAGCAGCAGGGTCTTTCTTGTCCTTGTCGGCGAGAACGAAATGCTTGTCCCCGGGAATCGGGTGGAGTTGTGTCACCTGGTCTAGGTGCAGGGGCGACCATTTGTCCGAGGCTGCGATGGCGGCGATCGGTGACAGCGTCGGTGACGGTACAAGCGGTGCCGCGGACGTGCCGGTGGTCGAGCGGCCCGTCGCCGTCACGACGGCAATGGCAATGGTCGCGACAGCGAGCGTCACCACAGTGCCGAGGGCGGCCACAACGGTCTTCTTGGGTAGTGTTTGGTGCCAATGGATCTGGCCGTTGTGGCCGACGATAATATTCTGCGACTTGTCTATCTCGATGGCCGATGGAGTAGGTTGCTTCTGCGTTGGGCTCGTAGGATCGGGGTCGGTGCCACCGGGCGACGGTTCGTCCGTTCGTTTACTCATTTTGCCGCCGGGTAGTCATGGTGGAGCTGCTCGATCTCGGCTGACCTCGTTGCCGGGATCTGATATAGCCGGTCGAGCACGGAGGCGTTCTTCTGTTGGCATGGCAGCTGGCTGGAGTTCGGTGGGCTGCCGATGCTGAAGCGTTCTGCGCCGGTGCCCGACGTGGTCAGCAGGGCCACGTTGCCGACGTCGAAGCGTGAGTCGTCATCGAAAACGAGCGTGATATGCGCGCCGATCACCAGCGAGGTGACTTCGGGCTGCTTGTCTGGACCAAGGGTCAGGGTGAGGCGATCAACCTTGCCGGCTTCGATGATGAACCGCATGCCGTGGCTTTTGGAAAAGGGCCGAGCAGGCGTGTCCGGCGGTGACGGGAACGTGATGTCGTAGTTGGCTGTTACGAGTCCCGGGCCGGAGCCAGTGCAATTGAAGAGCGTTTCCACGTACGTGAACTCAACGTCCGCGCGGACGATGACGGCTGGTGCGTTGCCGGTGTTCTTCAACGTGATATCCACGGGCGTGACGTCAATGGACGTCGCCTGCTGCGGATACCCCAGCAGCTTCCGGTCGGCATCGAGTAAAGCTGGATCCGCGACAGCTAGCCCGGACAGCTCGACTTTCGGACGTGGATCCGGGAGTGCGGGCGCGGCAACCTGAACTGTCTGATGGTCAGGGTCTGGGAACAGCACATACGTTGAGATGCCCACCGCCAACACGGTGACGACCGTGCCGATCACGATCCACGCCAACGTTCGATGATCCCGGAAGAGATTGTTGATGGTGCCATGTTCGCCGACGATGAAGTTGTTGGAGTGCTGAACCTCAACTGTCGACGGCTTGGGCTGGTCAGTTTCCTCGTTCAACGACGAGCCCTCCGTTGTTCGATACGGCATCGGGATCAGTGGCCGTCGACCCGCTGCCTGTGTGTTCGACGTGTGCCGACAACGTCAGTGGATGGAAGGCAAAATAGGAGTAGATTCCGGCCAGTCTGATGGACAGTCTCGTGTTGTCATTGAGCTGGGCGACGGCAGTCCTGCTAATTGATCCCCTGGTGTCAAACTTTCCGCCGACGTCGGTGATCGGTGTGCTTGTGCATTCCCACGCAGGCACGGGTGAGGTTGTCGTGCTGCTGCGCAACGTCGCGGTGATGCGAAAACGTGCCTTCGGGTCCTCAGCGGCAGTTTCGATCACAACCATGGATTGATCTGCGACTGGTCGCTCAGACAGGTTCAATTGAACCTGTAGTTCGTTCCTAGTGTAGATTGCGCACATTCGCTGTATGGAAGGATCACCACCACCGTCGCGGCAGGTTTCTTTTGCTGGTGCTGCGTCTGGCGTCAGGATGGCAGCGTACCGCTCGTGCAGAGCCTCAAGAATTGCCGGGCGCTTGGCTTGTATCCGGTATAGGTCGTCCAAGAGTTTCGAGTTCTGTTCAACGCATCTTTGATCACGCGCTTCGTCTATCTGACGCTGGAACGCCTGAATATTAGTGACGACTGCAACATTGCCCAGGTCAAGGACGTTAGCCGAACCATCATGAATAAGGGCCAAATGCCCAACCAAAACATATGGCTTAGCGAAGGAAATTGTCTGCACGCTAGGCCCGAACGAATAAGTCATCCGATCGGTCGAACCAGCCTTTACCTCGAACCGAATATCCGAAGTGATATTGTACGGCAGAGGCGGAATCGGTGTGGGTACCTTTGCCATGTAGTTGGCTGTCACTCGTACTGGTCCCCCACCCGCCGTGGCGCAATCGTCCAGTTGCGCGGCGTAAAGAATTTCGGCTTTGCCTGCGGTGATCAGAGCTGGAGCGTTACCGTTGTTTTTCAATGTGATGTCAGCTGTTGTCACACCGAGCGATGTTTTTCCGTGTGGCTGAGTAGGGTCTGCCGCATCGAAGGCGTCTGCGTCGATCTCACCGGGCGCGCTGGCTTCCACCGCTGCGGCTTCGAGCACTTGATGTGGCGCATCGGGCCATAGAAGCGTGGTCGACACGGCGACAGCAGCAATGGCAAGTAACGCACCGATGACGATGAGAATCCGTGTGCGCGGGTCGCGCCAGTTGTGGATGGTCTGCCGACCGTGCGGGCCGACGATGACGTTCGTTGCACCCGACACCTCGATGCCTGGCTGCCGATCGGCCGAGTCTGGTTCGTTGCTCACCTTCACCGGCCTTGGATTGAGGCGTACTGATTACGCATGTAGTCGAGTTCATCCGCTCGTACAGCGTTGAACTCGTACAGCTTGTTGACCCGGTCGGCATTTCGCTTTACGCACGGCATGTCGTACCAAAAATTCTTGTCCACAGTCTTAGCTCCCTCCCCAGGTCTGACGACCAAGGCCACGTTGCCAATATCAAGCGGCTTGCTGTCATTGTCGTGGGTCAAAGATATGTGTAGTACGTAGATTGACGGCGTAAGCGTCGAGAGGGATTCGTGTTGGGGTCCGACCGTGATTGAGAACCGATCGGCCGACACCGGCTTGACCTCGAAGCGCATGTCTCGGTCGACACGGAAAGGTGGACCCGATACAGTGGCCGGGAGAAACACACTGTACTGAGCATTGGCGGTGATCGAGTCGCCCTGATGTGGACAGTTTTCCATCTGCTGGCCATATAGAACGTCTATGTGAGCGGTCGTGATCAGAGCAGTATCTTGCCCATGATTCTTCAGCGTGATATCTATGGCGGTCGCATCAACCTGATCATGCTTCTGGAAGATCGATGCATCATAGATGTCCGCGTCGATCTTGCTCGGTTTGGCGACTTCAAGTGCCGCGAGCTGAAGGTCTTCATGGGGCGTGTTCGGCTGAAGTGCATAGACAACCCCAGCACCTGTCAGTAAGGTCACCGCTATGCCGACGGTTATCAGAAGGCGTGTTCGCCTATCGCGCCAGAAATGGTTGATCTGCCTACTGTGTGCGCCGACGGCGACGTTCGTTCCACTGATCTGAGTTATGCGGTGATCTTCACCGGCTGGATCCCCCCTCATCTATACCTCATTTATGAATATGGTTGGTCTGGCTGCCATATGGCCCAACATTGACGTTATACGAGTCTTTGACTGTGACGTTCATCGTCCCCATGCCGGACACCGGCGCGTCATCCAGCTGTTCCGGTGAGGATTCTTCAGCAGAAGGCGCAGAGTCGGCCCCTGTCTCTGATACCACCGAAGTCTCCTCAGGATCTTTTCTCACTTTTCCTTCTTCCTTGAGTAGGATTCTCGCAATTTCATGCTTAATATCTTGCGTCACACTTTGTAGAAGTTTTTCGTTCTGCGGCATTCCGGAGAGATCTCTCACATAATGCGCAAGCTTGGCGAAGAAATGCTTCGGGCTTTCGTACTCGTTCTCGATCTGTTTGCTCAGAGTCATCGGAAGAGGTGGTACCTGGAACATCAGTGCTGCTGCGTCCCGGTACGTCACTGTCGACTTCGGATCGGTCCGAGGGAGCCGCTCAGGCGGGAGTTGCTGTATCGCCAGCGCCAAGGTCTGACTAGTTGCCTCGATACGCCGCTGCTCCTCGCCCCAGGAGCCCGGGAACAGGGTTTCAACGATGCGAGCGAGTACGTCGATCTTGATCGGGCCGTTGCCCTCATGGTTTCCGAACGCCAAGGGAATACTTCGCTTGCGCAAACTTTCAAGCTGATCGAACAGCTTTTCCTGATCGCTCTTGACCACGACCTGCTCACCCATGCGCCAAGTATCGCACCTTGGCTACCTCGACGTTACACAAGCGGAATTCATCCCATCACCAAGTGGTCGCTTCCACGCCTGCCGCCGCTCGTCTGTCCGGGTCTCTTTTTCATGCCGGGAATGTTCATCTACACAATTATGCCGTCACACTGGTGGCGCTATCTTGCCCAGCACTTGCTTGGTCTATGTTCTCTAGTACGTCCACCACATACCCAAGACCTCTATGGAAAATCGCCTCACTATTGAAATTATCTCGAAGCGTCTTGTAGAGCCCCGGCTGCAACGCATTCAGCCGCCGCGCCACTTCACGCAGGCCATCGACATCATGTCGGGCTTTCAGCATGGCAGGCCACAGGTCGGGATCCTTTTCCATTAGCATCTCTAAAGCCATAGCGGCGTGAGAAGACGGACTAGAGTTCAGACTCCCATCAGGGAGCCTGAAAGCATACTTCAGAGACATTGGGAGCTCCTTGTCGTACCCCTCATGGGTAGTCGTCATACTTCCGGACAGATTCAGCACGCCATTTTCCATGCCGATTTCTTCCAGGTACTGCCCACGTGTGTAGTCGGCGAATGCTTCCTCAAGGAAGAGTCCTACTTTTTCCTCACCATAGGACCGAGTAACCTGTCCGCCGCGCGGAACCTCGATATTTGGCAGGGTGCTATTTTCGGGCACGACGGCTCTCGTGATGTGGTGCGCATTGGTACCGTGAGCCTGTTCATGGACAATCAAGCTTTCGGTGATCTCCGGGCCACCGTTGGCCTCCTCAAGAGCTTTGCCGCGAAACACGACCGTAAGATCGAGGGGCGCTATGTACACCCCGCCTCGCTCCATGCTTTCGAACGGACCAATAGTCTCAGTAATATGCTTCGTCAACTCCTCCTGTCGGTCATAAGACCACACGATCAGAGGGGATCTTCGCAGATCACGACTGGCGAAGAAAGAATCTATCCGAGCCATGTTCAGGCCCTCAAGGTCTGAAGGAAATTTTTCGACAATTCCTTGCCGAAGCGCACGAAGATGGTTGTCGACATCTTCTGAAAAAACAACCGGAGCCTCGACGGCTCTCAACACTCCGGAACCGAGCGTATGGAAATATTTAACATCCCGAGTTGAGACGGTTTCGATTGAAGATTTTTCAGATAGTTCTGGTTTATTTCGTTCCGACATATGTTTGTATTAAGTTTTGTCATAACCATTATTAGCATACCTTTGCATATTTTGCAATATGCCGCTCTGGTAAAGTTATGTAGTTTTAAGCAAGCGATTCGTACCGCTCAACTGGACGACATCGGCGCTGCTCGGGTTGAGGCCCGAAGACAACCGCCAAGGGCCAGTCCTGAAATCTGTCAAGGGTTCCAGTTCCGGTTTGAATACCGGTTCTCGGAGTTGTTTTATCGGCGAACATGGTCGAGAACCGTGCGCCGAACCGGCCCTCGAGTCCTGTTTCCTTCATTGCCGTCCTGGGATTCTTTTCATTAGCTTCTCCACCAGGAAAAGCCGACATAAGAACAGGAGAATCCATTGTTGATGGTGCTGACAGTGTGGGCGTTTTTGATGCTCACCTACTTCATCGTCTTCCCGGATGTCGCCTTTCAGATCCACATGAAGCTCGCCAAGCGCTTCAGCCCGGATCCGAAGAAGCGGCACCGGAAGGGAGGCCACCGCTAGTCCTCCAAAGCTCGACCACTTGAGATGCGGGGCCGGAACCACCCGGCCCCGCTCCTTGTTCCTCGACCCTCCATCCAAAGGAGCACACGCTATGTCCCTGAAGAACATCCGGTCGATCTTCGGCCAGCGGGTCGCCCATGAGGCCGCCCGTTACTTCGTCCTCATCCTGGCCTCCGCCATCCTGCTGATCGGTCTCCTGTGCGGCTGCGCCTCGTCGCCCGCATCAGCACAGGCCACGGCCGTCACTATCGTCACGACCGCTACCAGCGCCGAACCCCGTCCGGCGCTGCCGGATTCGCTGGTCGCCGGCCTCACCAGTCTGGCCAAGACCTCGAAGCGGCCGGGCGACGCCACTGTCCGGATCATCAACTCCAGCACCGGTGATGTCGTAACTCGAGACCTGACCCCGGTTCGCCCCGGTGGCCAGGTCCAGCACGCCGACGCCGACGCCGATCGCCAGATCCACACGGCGATCGACCAGTTGGCCACCACCGTCGGGAACGTCCAAGCTCAGCAGCCCGGGATGAACGTGCTGGCGCTGCTGGACCGGGCCAGCCAGTTTCCTGGAGATATCGAGGTGGTGTCCTCGGGCCTCTCGACCAGCGATCCGTTGGACTTCCGGCAGCTCGGCTGGGATGCCAAACCCGACACCGTCATCGACAGCCTGGCGCGGCAAGGGCAACTGGCCAATCTGTCGGGCCGTCACGTGACGTTTCATGGCCTCGGTGTGAGCGCGGGCTCACAACCCACGCTGCCACCTTTCGCTCGCATGGCGGTGGAAACCCTGTGGACGCGGTTGTGCCAGCGAGCGCAGGCCGCCAGCTGCACGGTCGCACATGATGCGATAGCGACTGCGATGCCCGTAGCCAGCTTGCCGGTGCCAGTCGTGGCGATTCCGACCTCGGTGACCGATGGCGGCTGCCCGGTGTGGAGCAGCTTCAGCGATTCGGTGCTGCACTTCGCGCCGGGGAGCGCCACGCTGCCGACGAACGCCGACGATGCCCTCGCACCCATCGTGCAAGCCGCCGCGGGGTGCAACATCCAGTCCATCGACGTCACCGGGCATGTGGCGGATATCGGCAATGGTCGCGACGACGGCGACTTGTCCGGCCAGCGTGCCCGTGCGGTGGCGGATCGCCTTGTTGCGCTGGGGATTCCGCGTAATCAGATCGGCGACGTCGTCGGCCATGGCACCAGCGAGCCGGTCATCCCGAACTTCACCGCAGGTGCGTTCGACGAGTCGAAGGCGCAGCAGAACCGACGTGTCGAACTGACCTTCCATCGCGGTGGCCGGTGATGTCCGGCGATCGCATGGCTCCCCCACAACCTGCATCCCCCAACCAGATTGGAGACACCACTATGACCATTCATTCCCCTGTGCCCACAAACGGAAATAGCAGGCATGTCAATCACGGCGAGGCCCTGCCCGCAAACATCACCACGCCGCCGGCATCCACGACCAGTCCGCCATCGCCGCCGCCGTCCGTACCGAAGCGTGACATCGCCTTGTCGCTCACTACCGGCAAGCCCATTCCTCGTGAGTGGCTGCCACAGGTGGTCGCTCTCGTCGATGAACAGCGGCGCATCGGCGTCACCCGCGATCCGGACACCTTTAGCCAGATGGAAGCCCTCGTCATGAGCAAGGGCATGCTGGCGACCGAGGAAGCCCGCGAGCATGGGGCTGATCAGCTCGGTCAGCTGGTGGACGAGGCCGCCGCGATCAAGGGCGAAATCGGCACCGTGCGCGCCGAACTCGACCGCCTGGACGAGCAGCCCGTCACCGGTATGAACGGCGACACCATTCCGGCCTCCGAGGCATCCAAGCGGATGGCGACGGTCAGCGCCACGATCACCGAGGAGCGCGATGCGGGCAGTGTGAAGCATCGGCGGGTGCCGGTGTGGCTGCACCGGTTCGCGACCTGGGCGGCACTCCTCGATTTCCCGGTACTGCTGTATTTCGTCACGCAGGTGTTCAACGTCGATCTTGCGGGCATTGCGGCGGGCGACAATGCGGCCTGGGGCGAAAGCCTGGTGCCGCTCATCACATCGGTCGTCTTCGCACTGCTCGGCACGGCGGCCGTGGCAATCGGCCTGAAGTCCTTCGGCCGGGATCTCAAGGGCTACAAGGATCGCGACGGCCACATCCAGTTGCCCGAGGGGAAGGCGCGCATCATCCCGCTGATGTTCGTCGGCTTGGCGACGACGCTGGCGATCGGGGCCGGGATCGTGATGGCTTACCGGATCATTTCCGACAGCTTGGCCGCGGGCAACGGCATCATCGGTGCGGCCATCTTGGGTGTGTTCTTCGCCGTCATCGTGATTGTGGTGAACGTGGTGGTCATCGCCACCAAGTTCCGCGACGGCTCACTCCAGACCGACGAAGTCGGCCACCTTGCCGTGCAACTGGAGCCCATCGAACAGCAGCGGGTGCAGTTGCAACGCCAGTGCGACGGTCTCGCTGCACAGCTGCCGCCGCTCAAACTGAAGGCCGAACGGGTCTACGCCGCCACGCTCGCCGAGATGAGCGCGCCGATCAAGGGCGCGGACCAGCTGCGACTGCTGGCCCGCAGCTACCACCAGGGATGTGGCGCGCAGGCAAATTTCATTCCGCAGCAGGGGAATCCGAGCAGCAATCTGCTCGCGCCGCACGTCAGTGTGGACCGCTCGATCCTCGACGAGCTGATGGAACGCCTGGACGAATTGGTGACCATCGACAGCACGCTCACCGCGGGCAAGACGCCCACGTCCGTTCCCAAGAACACGGCGCTAGTACCGATCGCCTCGACAGAGGGTGACGATGAGGCCGACGACCTCGGTGGGGAGTGGTGAGCATGAACTTGCGTAACCACCGCGTCGTGCTCAACGAGCTGCAGCCCAAGGTGCCGCCCGGCGATGACTTCGAAACCTGCAGCGAGCTCGTCAATTTCGTCCTCCGTCGCAGCCTGCGTGTTAGTCGGGATATCCAGCGCCTAGCCGGCCAACGAGCAAATACGGCACCGGCCAGCAGTCTGCTGGCGGTGGAATTCAGCGCCATCGTGGCCAGTGAGGCGATCGAATGGGTACGGCGGTGGCCGCGATGAGCGGGGACGGTCCAACCGGGCTGGTCGAGAAGTTCAAACACGCCTGCGGCAGCATCTTGCTCGGCGTGATCGCGATCTACTTCGCCGTCGCCTTGATCCAGTCCATCTGGCCGACGCTGGCGATCATCTTGGGCATCGCCGGGGTGATCGCAGTGGTCATCGGCGGCGTCGCCATCTACCGGAAATTGCGTGCCGGGTGGTGAGTGAAATTGCGTGCCGCATTCACCAATCCTGACCTCTAACAGGGGTGTTCGTGTCGCTGTAGTGCTTTTTGCAACGATCGTTGAGTTTTGCGCAAGAGCAAAACATATTGGGGACAGCGCTATTGCGCAAAAGCAATAGCCAGACGAATCAGTGCATCTGCACGTAATTCATTGATACCAAACGTAATTCATCGAGGAGGAGAGCTATGTCAAAAACAGGACGCTACAACCCCAGACGGGCGACGAAAGGTCGTAACCAGCCGAACAAGGCGGAGCATCGGATCACCATGCGCAGCGAAAAGCGCACGCCGCCGGATCTGTACAAACTCAGCCGAGCGGTGATTGCGATGGCGCTCGCCGAGGCCGAGGCCGAGAAGTCCGCTGCCGCGCAACCCACCCAGCAGAACAAACCCACCGCTCGTGATGAGGAGGCCAGCCGCGATGACCGATGATCCGATTCCAGATCTGACCGCGGATTCTCTCGTCTGGCAACTCCTCTTCTGGCCCAGCCCGTTTCGTGAAGGAGCAGCAACGTCGCTGCTCCGCCACTGGGCCGCACAGAAACACGCACCCCAGCTCATCCTCGAAGCCCGCTCAACCGTCGATGGCGTGGAATACCTTGTCGGCAGCCAGCTTCGGCACGCCCATGGTATCCGCCGGTCCGTAGAGCAGATGGTGAGCGGATCGGTGGTGACGCCGTTCGACCCGAATGAACGCGGCGACATCGTCACCGCTCGCCGGTTGAAGCTGACCACCACGGACTGGCCACTGGAACCGGTGGATCGGGTGGCATCGAGCCGTTCCATTTTGAGCGCCCTTACCGCCGTGAATGCTGGTGAGCGCCTAGTGATCCAGGTGGTACTCGGGCCGCGCCGTCAGCCGATGCTGCCGACACTCCCCTCTGCCGATGGTCATCAGTCGGTGGCCTCAAAGGTATGGCACGGGGTGCTGCCGGATAAGCGGCCAAATGCCAAGCAGGCCATCGCCCGCAAGCTCGGCCAGCACGGCTTCAGCTCGGTCATCCGCATCGGCGTCGAGGCCAGCACCGCGGACCGCCGCAAATCCCTGCTACTCGGACTTGCGGCGGCTATTGGGACGGTGGAGACGGCGGGCGTGCATCTGAAGTTGGCGAACGAGAAGGCCGGGAATGTCAACGGGCCGAAGGCAACATGGTCGATCTTGACCCCGGCTCAACCGCTCAGCGTGCCGGAACTGAGTCACCTGCTGGCCTGGCCAGTCAGTGACCACGATGAACGCTTTCCCGGACAACCGCCGCTGCATCCGAAGCCAGTGCGGCCAACCCCAGCGCTACTGTCCGGTGAACGCGTCATCGCCGAAGCCAACGCGCCGGGCGTCAGCGGCACCATCGGCTACGACGTGCTCGACGGCATGCGCCACACCTGGGTGATCGGGCCGAACGGCACCGGGAAGTCGACGCTGCTCCTCAACCTGATCGTCCAAGACCTCGAAGCCGGGCGCCCGATCGTCGTAATCGAGCCGAAAGATCTTGTAGCGGACATCCTTTCGCGTATCCCTGAACACCGTAAAGGCGACATCGTGGTGTTCGATCCGCTCGATGAAGCACCGGTCGGCATCAACCCGCTGGCGCACAGCGCTGGTCGGACGCCAGAAGTCATCGCGGATTCGTTGTTCGGCACGATCCATGCCATCCATGGGGACCTCGGTCCGCGCTCGGCTGACATTCTCCGCAATGCCTTGGAGGTGCTGGCCAAACGCGACGATGCCTCCTTGACGATGTTGCCGCTGCTCCTGACCAATCCAGGATTCCGGCGGTCGCTGACCCAGCGGGTCATCCGGGATGATCCGTTCGCGGCCGGGCCGTTCTGGGCCTGGTTCGACTCGCTGTCGCCGGAAGCGGTCGACACGAAGATCGCGCCGCTCTCGAACAAGTTGCGTCCGCTGCTGACCAAACAGCTGAGAGCGGTTCTGGCGCAGCGCAATCCGAAGTTCAACATTCGGCAGGTGCTCAAGGAACACAAGGTGCTGTTGGTGCCGCTCCAGAAGGGCGTTATTGGGCCGGAGGCAGCGACTTTGCTTGGGGCCATCATTCTGGCCGAACTCTGGCAGGGCATCCGTGAACGCGCCGGGACGCCCGAGGAGACCCGGATTCCGGTGCACGTCTACATCGACGAGGTGCAGGACTACTTGCGCCTGCCGACCGACCTCGGGGATGCACTGGCCACCGCGCGTAGTCTCCGGGCTGGCTTCCACCTGGCGCATCAATACCAGAAGCAGTTGCCGCCCGCGATGCTTGATGCCTTCCGAAACAACGCTCGCTCGCGCATCACCTTCCAGCTCCAGTCTGGCGATGCCAAGGACATGGCGGCGGGGCAGACGATGATCGCGCCCGAGGACTTCGGGGCGCTGCCCGCCCACCACATCTACGCCAGCCTGATGCGGGATAACTCGGTGCAGCCGTGGGCCTCCGGCACCACCTTGCCGCCCCCAGCCGAAACGAGCGACCCGGATGAGATCCGGCGCCTGTCGCGGGAGCGCTACGGCCAGCCGCTGGACGAGATCGAAGCCGGGTTCGCCGAATTGCTCGATCAGGTCAATGGCGGCGTAGACAGCACGGCTGGTGGGCGTCGCAGAAGGAGGCAGGCATGACAACGGAAAAATCGCGCGGGAGGAGCGGAAGCGACGGAGGAATGACGTCAGTTGACAGTATTCGTCCCGCTATTCGTGCCGCATCAACCACAAAACTACCTCTGACCCCACCTTTTCCTTCGTTGCGGAAGCCGAATGATGGTGCCCTATCGGGCACCACACCCGCCAAGCGGAAGCCTGTCCGCGACCTGGGCAAGCTGGCCAAACAGCTCAGTGAGCGGGACTGGTCCATCCTGCGATCCGTATCCGAACACCGCTATCTGACCGTGCATCAGATCCATGCACTCCACTTCGGTGATATGCCGCCCGCGAGCGGACTACGGACCGCGCAACGAGTCTTGGCGCGGCTGCGCCGGGATCGCGTCCTGGCCAATCTGAAGCAACGGATCGGCGGCCACCGGGCAGGCAGCAACGCCACCGTTCACTACGTCGACGAGGTCGGCGACCGGCTACTTCGCCAGGAGTCAAACCGCCAGACCCGGAGGCCGTTCCGGGAGCCAACGCAGCGCTTCCTCGACCACCAGCTTGGCGTCGCGGCGGCTCATGTGGCGCTTGTCGAGGCCGACCGCCTTGGGCAGTTGGAACTGCTGCGCTGCGACATCGAGCCAACCACGTGGCGAGCCTATGTCGGCATCGGTGGGGCGCAACTGACGCTGAAGCCCGACCTGTATGCCGAAACCGCCACGCCGCCAGGCAGCGACTACGTCGACGCCGCATTCATCGAGATCGACATGGGCACCGAGAGCATTCCGACGTTGATCAAGAAGTGCCGCGAGTACGAGTCTTACCGTCGGCAAGGTATCGAACAGGAACACAGCGCCGGGGCGTTCCCACGCGTCATCTGGAGCATGAGCGCCGATACCGAGGCCAAGGCCGAACGGCGATGCCAAGCATTGCGCGACGCCATCACCAAGGACCGCGCCCTGCCAGATGACCTGTTCCAGGTCATCGCACCGGGCGAACTCATCCAAGTAATGCAGAAAGGAGGTGAATCATGAAAAAGACCAACGCTATTCGACCGATCGCGCCCCTACACACAGGTAAGCGCTACCGTACGATCTTGGCCGATCCACCGTGGGACGTGCTGCAGCGCGGCCACCGCGGTGCCTCGCAGCACTACGACCTGATGACCGTCGACCAGATCAAAGCCATGCCGATCGCCGACCTGGCCGAGGCCGACGCCCACCTGTGGCTGTGGGTCACCAACGCCACCCTGCGCCACGGCTACGACGTCATGGACGCCTGGGGATTCACCTACCGCTCCCCGCTTACCTGGGTAAAGCCGCGCCTCCAGCTCGGCCACTATCTACGCAATATGACCGAGCACGTCTTGTTCGGCACCAGGGGTCATGCGCCGGTCAACTTCCGGGCACAACCCACCTGGTTTATCGCCCCGGTCCAGGAGCACAGCCACAAGCCGGAAGAGCAGTTCGGAATTATCGAGCGGGTCAGTCCGGGACCGTATCTCGAATTGTTCGCCCGCAGGCGGCAGCCTGGCTGGGACGTCTGGGGCAATGAGATCGACTCTGACATCGAGATTCCGGGCTACCCGGTGCCATCTGCTCAGGAGCGGGCGCGCAACCCCGACAAGCACCATCGCGCCCGTCCTACCGAGACGGCCGCATAGTTCCTGTACCACCGACTCGTCGGTGTCGTGCGGCCGTAATCGTAAGCGTATCAACGTTTGCCGGCCGCTCGCACCGAGGAGGAGCAATGTCCACACCCGAAGGATACGGCGGCAAGGAAGTCACCCTTGCCATCCGTATCGACACGGCCCGGCATGCCCAGCTCACCTGGATCGCCGAACTACGCGGCACCAGCCTCAAGGCTGAATGCTTCAAAGCTGTCGATGCCTACATCGAAGCCGCCAAGCAAGATTCCGAGCTGATGGCCAAGGCCGACGCCGCCCGCGCGGCCATCGAAGCCGAAGCCAAGGCACGCCAGGACGCCATCGCCAACCTGTTCACCGCCACGCCGCCACCTCCGCCCGAACAGGAGGAGGTATCCGAGTCCGAGGCCACCGAAGCCGAGGTCGAGGCCGACGAAGTAGGGGCCACGGCAGGCGAACCGCCACAAGGCAATCGCCGAGGTCGAGGCCGCCGTGGTGGGCAGCAGATGGAAGGCGAAGGGCAGCCGGACAGCTGAGCCAAGCTCAGCATCCCGGCGATACGGCCGGCGGATAGCGAATCGAGGAACAATCCTCTTCGCTATCCGACCGGCCAACTCTCAACCATAACCCGAAGGAGGTGATCATGAATGAACAATTCCCACAACATAATTCGCATAGTGCATACTCGCCTGAGACTCGCTCGACACCGGGCGATATGGAAGCCAACCAGGAGCACGAACCTAGATCGAATCCGCGTATCTACGTCACCAGCGGACTCCCCCTGCGGGCAGAGCTCACTACCGGGACCTGGCTGGACATGGCCCGCAGCCCGGAAGACATACACGCCGAGATGTTCGCCGTCTTCGGCGACGACGAAACCTACGAAGCCGACCGGCTGTACATCTGGGATTACCACGGCTTCGGTGCGTTCGAGGTCACGACCGGAGCGATCGGGCTGGAGGGGGTCGACAGTATCGAGTTGCTGGCGCAGGTGGCGCAAGGGATTGCCGAGCACGGTCCTGCCTATGCCGCGTACGCCAGTGCCCACGAGGACGACCTACGTCGACTGGACCAGTTCGAACGCGCCTACCAGGGGCACTACGAATCACCCGAAGCCTACGCACGAGAGCTCCTGGCGCCATTGCGCCTTGACGACGCGCTCAAACCGCTGCTGCCAGCGTCGATACGAGACTTCGACTGCATCGACTACGACGGGATCGGACAAGGGCTGCTCGCCCAAGACGACATCGTGGTGTTCACCGCCGACGACGGCGGGGTGTGGGTGTTTAACGAATCGGCGTAGCAGCAGTCCGGAAATGTACTTAATCGGGATAATTATCAAAAGTAATTGCTTTTGCGCAAATAAAGAGTTATTCTTTAAAATGAATATAAACGGGAGAAGTGCAAATGACCGCAGTGCGCGCAGGCAAAGCCGGAGAGCTCGCACAATTCATCGCATCACGACGCATCAAAATGGGCATGAGCAGAAATGCTTTGGCGCTCCGCGCAGGACTGAATCCATCCACCGTCACCCGCATCGAGCAAGGGGTCTTCGCCCATCCCACCTTACATTGCCTGCGAGCGCTCGCCGAAGCCCTGGATATCGCACCCGATGACCTATTCGCACTGGCAGGCGGCATGACCACAGCGAAAGCACGGCCCAGCAAGCCCGACATCCACATCACCTACCACGACGTACCGTCTGCTGCCGCCCACGAGATCTACGACGCCGTCGACTTAATTGCCAAACGACATGGTCTCATTCTGAACAGCTCACACGAATTTACCTATAGCAACCATCAACGAGCCGCATAATACCCGAAGGATCTATTAATTCCTCACCGAGCACTAACAAAGATCAGGAAGGAACAGCCACCACACCCGTATTTACCCACCACATGGAATGACCCGCAAACATGCCAAAACGAAAGGAACCAAAACGACAAGACGACAAACCATCCGAAGGAGAACCTTGAACATGTTTTTACCACCTACCTCAACTCGGCTCAGCGTCGCTGAACGCCATCCCTATGCGACGCGACGACCGAAACTCAACCTCACCCAGCTACGGAGCATGACCCCTCGCCAGCCCGTGAAGTTCAGTCGCAGCCTCCAACTGGCCCGTGAGCAAGCCGATCTGCTGATCGAGCATGCCCAGCGCAGTAATTCCGGCATCCTGATGGCCATCACCCGGATGCACAAGGTGCGCATCGACTACGTAGTGGGACAACGACTTCGCGGTGCTAGCTTCTGGGACACCCGAGCAAAACAATGGGTCATCCAGGTCAACTGGGACGACCACTGGAAGAGCCAACTGTTCGCGGTGGCCCACGAATTCAAATACATCCTCGACTACACGCACACCGACGTGCTCTACCAGGGCAGCCACACTATGTCAGCCACCTGTGAAGCCTCATGCGCTGCATACTATTTCGCCCGCTATCTACTCATGCCCGACGACCAACTCATTGAGGCCGTTAACTCCGGCGTTACCGACACCGCCGATCTCGCCGACAGATTCGGCGTCACCGAGGACATCGCCCAAGAGCGCCTCAACGACCTACGGCTGCGGGTTCATCCGAAACCCGGCCTCCGTCTGCTGATGGCCGACAGGAGCCCTGCATGAACCGGCTCGCGACCAGTTCGGCAACCGGCCACGAACCGGTAGCGCCCTTCACCCCTGCGGTGCTGTTTCTGTCCACGGCCACGCGGCCGGAAGGCACGGCCGCGGGCAGTGAACCAATCAAGATCCTGGTCCAGCGCGAAGCAGGTCACCGACTCGCACACCAGCACGGGCTCGGCATCATCAAGGAATTCGTTGAGATCGGCGCACCCGCGACCAGCCTGCGCCGCCGCCCATCACTACGGCGCATGCTGGCCTACCTACAGCAGCACCCAGAGGTCAGGTTCGCTATCTTCCCAGGGCCGCAGCGGTTCTCACGTCAGATCGGCCATTCCGCTCACTTGCACCGGCGATTCAGCGAGCTTGCCGTCGGCGTGATGTTGAGCGAGCACGATCAGCCTGATGGGGCCAGAGGCACCACGTAAACAAAGGCGGCACAAGGATATTCGACCCCAACAGGACAAGAAAGGAGGCGCACATGCACCAAACCAATTCATTATCAACAACCCACCATGGGACTTCGGGACTGCGCGCAGACCTTTCTTCCGAGACCCGAACAATTCTCCGCACGCTCGGCACCGTGGCAATCGCCCTCGCCGACGGCGACACTCCCAACGCCGACGCGCTACGCACCCAGATTGCCAACCTGCCTACCCAGCCTGCTTCCTCGGTCGGCCGTACACCGGATTTGCTGACAATCCCCGAAGCCTGCGCGCGGCTGCGACTGAGCCGATGGGGCCTCTACCAGCTGATCAACAATCGGGAACTGGCAACGGTCAAGATCGGACGTCGACGGTTCGTGCCGCTCACCGAGGTGCAGCGCTTCGTCGATGAGTTGACCGTCGTCGGAGGTCGGTCATGACCGGGCGCAACACCAACGGTGAAGGCAGCGTCTACAAGCGCAAGGACGGCCGTTGGGAAGGTGCCGCCTATCTCGGCACCGTTGGCGGCAAAGTCCGTCGCAAACGGGTCTACGGCAAAACCCGCGCCGAAGCGCATACGAAACTCATGCGCGTCATGGAGGAAGCCCGGCAAGGCATCCTGCCTCCTGACCGGGTCTGGAAGGTGGGTGAATATCTGGACTTCTGGCTCGAACACGAAAAGCGTCGACCACTCACTAGACAACGGCACGAGACAGTCGTACGCCTTCATATCACCCCCTTCCTCGGGAACCATCGGCTCAACAGCCTCACCGTCCGAACAGTGCAAGAGTTTCTGGACAATCTTCTGGCCGAGGGGCGAACGGTCGCCACGATGCATCAAACACGTAAAGCCCTCAGTGCCGCACTCACTTTCGCGATGCGACAAGAAGTGATCATCCGAAATCCGGCGCGCTTGGTCGAGCTCCCGCGATACAAGTCGAAAGAGGCGAAGCACTGGCAACCCGATCAGACAATCGCGTTTCTCGATGCGGCCCGTGACGACCCGCTGTACCCGATTTTCGTACTTCTCGCGCTCTACGGCCTGCGTATCGGTGAGGTGCTGGGCATCCGCTGGCGTGACATAGATTTCGACCACGACGTGCTCCGCATCCGTCAGCAAGTCCAACGGATCGACGGCGAACTACGACAGGTCGAACTCAAGACCGAATCCAGCGAACGAGACGAACCGCTGCTAACACGGGCACGCGAAGCGCTCCTGCACCAACGCGAGCATCAAGAATTAGCCCGAATCGCAGCAGGTGAGAACTGGCATGGCCCCGGCGACGAGAAGGAACTAGCCTTCACCACCCGTAGCGGCCGACCGCTCGAAGCTCGCAATGTCGCACGGTCATTTACGCGGATCTGTGAACAACACGGTCTACACCTCATCACCCTCCACGGAATGCGGCACAGCAACGCCACAGCCCAGAAGATACTCGATGTCCACCCTCGTGACGCACAGGCGATTCTCGGCCACGGCGACATCCGAACCACCGGCGTATACCAGCACGTCGACATCACCAGCAAAAGAAACGCGCTCCAAAAGCTCGAAGAACGTTTGTTCCTGCCCTTGGACATGAGCGTGCGTAGCCGTCAAAACTACCGTCAAACCGCACATCCGAGCACCCGCACCCACACGAAAACTCCACAAAAGGAAACGCCCACCCCTGATGGGGTAGGCGCTTTCTTTGGTAGCAGCGACTGGTTTCGAACCAGTGACCTTAGGCTTATGAGACCGATCGAGGCCACCTTACAAGATCGCCTGACCTCTATAAACAACGCTCTACGAACACGTACGCGTACGTGGAAATTCGGCTGCGTTGCCGTCAACTCTGCCGTCAAAATGGTCGATTCCCACCAGACCGTTGGAACGCTGGTGTTCTCGGAATGGATCTCCCAACCCGCTGTCCTCACCCCCATTGTTATCCCGAATCCCACCCCACCACATATGGAGGCATCCGATGGCCCGCAGAACCCTCCCGCGCAGGAGTCATACCAGTGACAAAGCCGTACTGCTGCTACGCGTCTCGACCAAGAAGCAACTCGACACTGCTATCGACATCGACCCCGACGGTTTGTCTATCGCCACCCAGCGCGACCAGGGGAATGCCAAAGCCGACGCCATGGGCGTGGAAGTGGCCACGGAGTTCATCGAGCCCGGCTACTCGGCCAAGACCATCGACAAACGTCCTGTGTTCCGGGAGCTCCTCAAGTACCTGGCCGAGCACCCCGAAGTCCGCTACGTCATCGTCTATATGCGTTCCCGCGCGTTTCGCAACCGATTCGACGCAGCGATCATCGAAGCCCAACTCAACAAGATGGGTGTTCGTCTGGTCAGCGCCAAGGAGGACTTCGGCGAAGGTCCGCATGCCGTTGCTATGGAAGGCATGCTCGATGTGATGAACCACCTGATGAACACGCTGCAAGGCTTGGACATCCAGGAAAAGATGCGCACCAAGGCCGTCAACGGGGGCACCCTCGGCATCGCTCGTATCGGGTATCTCAACGTTCGAGTTGAATACGAGGGCAAGCTCATCAACACCGTCGCGCAGGACGAACGACGAGCACCACTGGTGTGCAAAGCATTTGAACTGTATGCCACTGGCAGGTACGGGCTGGAACTACTCGAAGCGACCATGACCGACCTGGGGCTGACTGCACGACCAATCGGCAAATGGCCGGAACGGCCAGTGTCCTTCAAGCGTCTCCATCAGATGCTGCAGGACCCGTACTACGCCGGCTGGATCGAGTATGAGGGCGAGCTTTACCCCGGCAGACATGAGCCGATCGTCACCCAGGAGCTGTTCGACCGCGTACAAGACGTCATGGATATGCGCAGTCGTCTGGGCCAACGTGATCGGGTTTTGCAGCACTACCTGAAGGGTGACCTTTTCTGTGATCGGTGCCACGGCGCTGGACGCACATCCCGCGTGATCTACACCGAGGCCAAGAGCCACAACGGCAGCCGGTACAGCTATTTCCTGTGTCGGGGACGGCAAGACGGCCAGTGCGATCTGCCCTATCTCCCGGCTGGACAGGTCGAACAGGCCATCCTCGACCACTACAGCACCTTGCAACTCCCCTGCGGATTCGTCATACAGGTTCGCGAGGTGCTGGAAACGGCACTGGCTGAGGAGCAGTCCGGCTTGCGAGAGATGCACAACAGACTGAAGAAGCAGCTCAAAGAGCTAGACGCCAAAGAAGAACGACTGCTCGATCTCGCTATCGACAACGCCATGCCGCAACCGAAGATCAAGGCCAGGCTCCGCAAGATCCAGAACGAGCGCACCAGCATCGAAACCCGGCTGACCGCCACACACGCGGAATTGGCGGTCGGTGTCGAGGTATTGGTGAACGCACTGGATCTGCTCAGCGATCCGCAGGAGTTGTACGAGAACGGAAGTGATGTGGTCCGGCGCCACCTCAACCAGACGTTCTACCAGTGCTTCTACCTGGACATTGACGGTGTGAAGGCTGACCAGCTCAACGAGCCTTTCGCTGGCCTCCACGAAGTTGGCGGGACTAGACGAACTTTCCACCAGGGGCTAACCCGATCGCCCCGCCCAAGTAGAAGGTCCAGAAACGCGAAAGGTGGTCCTACCCTCTCCGGTGTCCCTAAGGACCCCGGTTCGAGTAAGACCACCCTTGTGGAGCTGCCGGGAATCGAACCCGGGTCCTCCGCCGCGTCTTCAGGGCTTCTCCGTGTGCAGTTCGCTAGGTCTCTACTTGGATCTCCGGGTCTCGCGAACAAGCTCGGATGACGATCCCAGTCGCTGTTGAATGTCCCGTCCGACTCCGCGACCGAGCCGGACGGTAATTCCCTCTAGCTGATGCCAGTACCCGGGTCGAGGGACGAACCCGGACTGACAGAGACGACCTGCTACTTAGGCAGCGAGGGCGTACTCGCGCTGATTGGAATCGGCGCTTAATTGGTTGCAGCGACGCTTACGGTGGTCTCTTGCCTGCACCGACACGCTTCCCCTAAATCTACGTACGCAGTCGAAACCGTTCAGCCCCGTACGTCCCGACGCCTTGTCGGGCTAGTTACTTTAACACTCGGCCATGCCGCGTTCATTCCATTATCCATGCGGCGCGAATCACCCTCACGACCTGCACGTATGCAGTCGGACCGAAGCCAGCCCATCGCTGTTGCCCGGGCCGGACCAAGATCAAGGGGGCGCTGTGGTCACATCGGCAGCGGAATGCTCCACCACGAGTTCGCCTCGACCTTGGTCAGACGGCCGTTGATCGGTGCGCCTGGCGAGGGCAGGCGGTGATCAGGCCGCCGCGATCAATCCGACCGACGCCAATGCCAACACCATCCCGACCTGCTGCTGGTGACCGACCCGTTCCCCGAGCAGCACCATCGCCAGCAGGACGGTCGCGGCCGGATACAGCGAGCCGATCACGCTGACCAGCGATAGCAGCGAACCATGGAAGGCGTACAGCAATGCGGCATTCGCGATGGTGTCGAGCACCGCGATATAGGCCGCCAACCGCAGCGGTTCACCGTACAGCGGACGGAACTCCCGAGCCGATAGAGCGATCAACCAGACCATTGGACTCGCCGCACCGCGCTGGGCCAGCAGCGGCCAGACCCCGGCACTCGCGTGGGTTTCGTGCAGGAAGACGAAGGCAAGTCCGAAGGCAGCACCCGAGCCGATGGTGAGCAGCGCAACTTTCCTCGTGAAGCGCAGCTCACGGCCGCCGGTGATCTCCTCGGTGACGTCATCCGGCGATTCCCGGCTCACCAGGTAGACCGCACCGAGTGCGAACACGATGCCGGCGATGGCAAGTGGACCGGGGCGCTCGCCGATCCCCAGACCGACCAGCACCGGAATTCCAGCGACCAATAAAGCGGTCAACGGGGACACTACCGCCATCGGGCCGCTGGCCAGCGCCGCATAGAACCACCACACCGCGAACCCGCTCGCCACACCGGCCGCCAGCCCCCACAGCATCGACGCGGTGTCCGGGGTTCCGCCGATCAGCGGTAGCAGCACGAGGACGAACAGCGTCGACATCGGGTAGGAGACGATCACGACTCGCAGTGCGGTCACCCGCCGCGACGCCACCCCACCGAAGAAATCACTGACGCCGTAACCAACCGCGGCCACCAGCGCCAACAGAACGGCGGTCAGCGCATGCCCTTGATCCGCCGCCCCAGTTCCCGGGTGACCTCGCGCTCAGCGGTGCGCTTGGCCAGATCCTGTCGCTTGTCGTAGTCCTGCTTACCCTTGGCGAGCGCGAGCTCGACCTTGACCTTGCCATCGGAGAAGTACATCGACAGCGGCACCAACGTCTGGTTGCCCTCACGTGACTTGCCGACGAGCCGCTCGATCTCGCGCTTGTGCAGCAGTAACTTGCGCACCCGGCGCGGGGAGTGGTTGGTCCAGGTTCCGTGGCTGAACTCGGGAATGTGCAGACCCCGCAGCCACACCTCGCCGTTGTCGACGGTCGCGAAGGCGTCCACCAGCGAGGCCTTACCCTCGCGCAGACTCTTGACCTCGGTACCGACCAGCGCGATCCCGGCCTCGTAAGTGTCCAAGATCGTGTAGTTGTGCCGCGCCCGGCGGTTGGTCGCGATGACCTTGCGCCCCTGTTCCTTCATAACGGTCAACTCTAAGTGACTCGGCAATCGAATTATTCCGCGCCTGTTGCGCTAGCCAGACGGCCGGACCGCGAGATACAGCAGCAGTACCGCGATGAAGGCCGCGACCAGCAAGACCGTGGTCATGCGTGGTAGGCCGCGTGGACGCGGCGGTGGCGGCGGACGGTGGCGCAGCCAGACGGATTCCACCGCGGGGTCGTGGGTGCCGCGCCGATACGGCGGCGGATCGCCAGGGTCCGTGGACGGCGAGCCGCCGAGGTCGGACCCGTCGTCGGTGGGGCCATCACCGGATGCCATATCGTGCACGGTAGCCGCCGAACCGGTTCGACGCCGGGCAATTTCATTGCGATTCAGGCAAGTCGGCGCGCGAACGCCGCGCTGGCACCACCGCTCGCGAGATCGACGGTGACCACCGTGAGGTCGACGGTGCTCGCGGTGAGGTCCATCACCATGAAGCCGAGCTCGTGATAGTTCTCGAAGAGGGCGGCGTTGCCGGAGCCGCCGGGATTCAGCTTCGGTTCCGCCGCTACGGTTTTGGCAGCCGCGCCGGAGACGAGCTGGCGTGTGCCCTTCGACCCCGCAGTCGGCTCGAGCACCTGCAGCGAATGATCGTGCCCGGAGAGGATGAAGTGGCATTTTCCGACGACATGGTCCTCGAAGAACTGCTTCGCGTGGATGCCGTTGATCGGTGCTACCGAAAGCCCCTCGTAGCGACCAGCGTCACCGTGCGGACCGTTGTTCACATACGGCTGGTGGGTGCAGGCGATCTTCCACTCTGCGGGTGATTCGGCGATGGCGCGGTCGAGCCAGGCGCGCTGCTCGTTCATGAACTGGCCGTCGACCGCCCAGTACGGGTCGAGGATCGGCGGGATGTAGGCGGCGAGCGGATTGACATCCAGCACAAAGAATTCGACCACCGGCTGCTGCTCGGGTATCCGCACCGAGTAGTACCGGCTCGGCATCCACCAGCGCGGCGAATTCGCGTGGTACTCGACCTCGCTGTTGCCGCGCAACAGCCAGCCACCGTCGCCACCGAGGACCGAGCTGTTGTCGTGATTGCCGAGCACCATGAGCCACGGGAAATCCAGTCCCGCATTGGGGTTTTCGAATTTGTCCGCGAACTGGGCATCAACGGCGCTGTTCGGACCGCTCTCGTAGATATTGTCACCGAGGCCGAGAGCGAGCGAAAACGGTTGGCGGCGATGGTAATCCCGCATTGCGTCGGCGACGGCCCACTGGGTGCGGGTACCGGTACCCGCATCACCGGTGACGAGCACCCGCACGTTGTGGTCGGTCGGGAAGTCGAATTTGGTGATACCGCTCGCGACCGGAACCGCATCGGCGGGCGATAGACCGACCAGCGATACACCTGCCGCTGCGGTGGCCGCACCCGCCAGAAACCCGCGCCGCCCGATCATGCGTTGCTCACTTCTCCGGCCAGGACGGCGAGTACTCCTTCGCCGTACTTGGCCAGTTTGTTCTCACCGACACCGCCGACCGTCCCGAGTTCGGACAGGCTCGTCGGCTTGCGTGCGGCGATCTCCCGCAGCGTCGCGTCGTGGAAGACGACGTAGGCGGGCACGCCCTGCTCCTTGGCCGTCGTGGCCCGCCATTCACGCAGCTTCTCGAACAGTGGCACGTCTGTGGAAGACAGGTCGGCAGCCGGGGATTTGCCCTTCGCCGCCTTGGGTGTCCTCGCTGGTTTGACCGCACGCTCCGGTTCACGGCGCAATAGCACTTCCCGGCCGTCGAACAGCACCTCGTTGCTGGCCTCGGTGAGGATCAGCACGCCGTAGTCGCCGTGCACAGCGAGTAGTCCCTGTGCGAGCAATTGCCTTATGACACCGCGCCATTCGACATCGCGCAGATCGGTGCCGATGCCGAAGACCTTCAGCTCGTGATGATCATGTTGCAGCATTTTGGGATTCGATTTGCCGAGCAGGATATCGACGATATGGCCCGCGCCGAAGCTCTGACCGCGTTCACGTTTCAACCGCAGCACGGTGGAGAGCACCTTTTGCGCGGGGACGGTGCCGTCCCAGGTTTCCGGCGCGATCAGGCAGGTGTCGCAATTGCCGCACGACTGCCCGGACTGTCCGAAGTAGGCCAGTAGCTGAGTTCGCCTGCAGGACACCGTTTCACACAGCGCGAGCATCGCGTCCAGATGCAGCTGCAGTTGCCTCCGGTGGGCGGCGTCGCCGTCGGAGGAGTCGATCATCTTGCGCTGCTGCACCACATCGGCGAGTCCGTAGACCATCCACGCGGTCGACGGCAGCCCGTCGCGGCCCGCTCGACCGGTCTCCTGGTAGTAGCCCTCAACGGACTTGGGCAGATCGAGATGGGCGACGAAGCGCACGTCGGGCTTATCGATGCCCATACCGAAGGCGATCGTCGCGACCACGACAAGGCCGTCCTCGCGCAGGAACCGCGCCTGGTTGGTCGCGCGGGTGCGCGAGTCCAGGCCCGCGTGATACGGAACCGCCTCGACGCCGTTCTCGGTGAGGAAGGCCGCGGTCTTCTCCACCGAGTTGCGCGACAGGCAGTAGACGATGCCGGCGTCTCCGGCGTGCTCGGTCTTTATGAAGTCCAGCAGCTGCCGATCCGGCCGGTTCTTGGGTTCGATCCGGTACTGGATATTGGGCCGGTCGAAGCTGGCGACGAAACGGCGAGCCGCGCCGAGGTCGAGGCGCTCGATGATCTCGTCGCGGGTCTTCGCCGTCGCGGTCGCGGTGAGCGCGATCCGCGGCACATCGGGCCAGCGCTCGTGCAGCATCGACAGGCCCAAATAGTCGGGTCGGAAGTCATGGCCCCACTGGGATACGCAATGCGCCTCGTCGATGGCGAACAGCGCCACCTTGCCGCGATCCAGCAGGGCGGCGGTCGACTCCAGGCGCAGCCGCTCGGGCGCGAGATACAGCAGATCCAATTCCCCCGCGACGAACTGCGCCTCGACCATCCGCCGCTCGTCCGGGAACTGCGTCGAGTTCAGGAATCCGGCGCGCACGCCGAGCGCGCTGAGCGCGTCCACCTGATCCTGCATCAAGGCGATCAGCGGTGACACCACCACGCCGACGCCGGGACGCACCAGTGCGGGCACCTGATAGCACAGCGACTTACCGCCGCCCGTCGGCATGAGCACCAGCGCGTCTCCGCCGCCGACCAGGTGCTCGACGATCTCCCGCTGATCACCGCGGAAGCTGTCGTAGCCGAATACCCTGCGTAGAACCTCTTGTGCCGCACCGGATTCGGCGACCGGGGCACCGTCGGTCATTCTCCCGTAGCGACTGCTTGCAGGTCGCTCGAAAGGGCCAGCCGCGAAAGCATCGGGGGATTCCACGCGGCCCATCCTACGAGCGCCGTCGGACATCGGAACCCCTACATCGGCGCGGATCCCAGGTGACAGGCCGAGTTGTCCACATGTGGACAACCAATTCCGATCGCCGGACAGCGGCGTCGACGCACACCGACGGCCTCACAAGGTGCATGGTGCGCGAGGCCGTCATCAGCTTTGTGGGAGTCAGTCCCGAACGTAGTAGCGCAGCGTGCCGTAGGCGGTTATCGCGGCGAATACGATGCCGAGTGGTGCGATGGTCAGGGACACCAGTGCGATGTCCTCACCTGTGATGTGTGGGAAGACGTTGCTGTTGAAGAGCGCACCGAGTCCACGGTTCACCACCAACGGTTGCGCGAGGAACAACCCGACAACCGCCAGAATCGATCCGGCCAAGGCCGCGACCACCGCTTCCAGGAGGAACGGCAACTGCGTGTACCAGCGCGTCGCACCGACCATCCGCATGATGCCGACCTCCTCGCGTCGACTGAACGCCGCGATCTGCACCATATTCGCGATCAACAGCAGTGCGGCCAATGCCTGCAATGCCGCCAACGCGAATGCCGCATTCCGCAGGCCGTCGAACACCCCGACCAAGCGGTCCACGGTGTCCTTGTCGTTGAGTACGCTCTGGATCCCGTCCTTACCGTTGAATGTCTGGTAGATCCGCGGGTACTGATCGGCATCGGTCATCTTCACGCGCAAGGACGCGGGCAGACGGGTGTCCTTGATCATGTCCAGCATCTCGGGCTGGTCCTTGAAGGTCACCTCGGTGGCTTCCTTCATCGCCTCGTCGCTGTTGATGAACTGGACCGAGACCACACCGTCGGTCTTCTTCAGATCCGACATCAGCTGCTGACACGGATTCAGTGAACAATCCCGATCGTTCGCCGAGACCAGATCGGAGAGGTAGAGCCGGATCTCGACCCGGTCCATGAAGTAGTTCTGGGTCTTATCCGCGATTCGCAGCGCGAGCAGACCGCCGCCGAGCATGGTCAGCGATACCGCGGTGGTCAGGATCATCGCGATGGTCATGGTGACATTGCGACGCAGGCCGGTGAAGACCTCGTTGAGCAGGAATCCAGCGCGCATTACCGGCCCACCCCGTAGACGCCGATCGCGTCGTCGCGGATCAGCCGGCCCCGGTCCAACTCCACCACTCGCTTACGCATCGCGTCGACGATGTGATTGTCGTGTGTGGCCATCACCACGGTCGTGCCGATGCGGTTGATCCGCTCCAGCAGCAGCATGATGTCGCCGCTGGTGTCGGGATCGAGGTTGCCGGTCGGCTCGTCGGCGAGCAGGACCAGCGGACGGTTCACAAAGGCCCTGGCGATCGCGACACGCTGCTGCTCACCACCGGACAATTCGTGCGGCAGCCGATCGGCCTTGCCGCCGAGCCCGACCATATCCAGCACCTCGGGCACGGTCCGGTCGATGAACTGGCGCCGCTTGCCGATCACCTCCAGCGCGAACGCCACATTCTGGGCCACGGTCTTCTGCTGCAGCAGCCGGAAGTCCTGGAATACGCAACCCATGCGCTGACGCAACTTCGGCACCTTCCGCCCGGGCAGCCGGTCGACCCGGAAGTCGGCGACCCGGATCTCGCCCGCGGTCGGGGCCTCTTCCTTGAGCAGCAGTCGCATGAAGGTCGACTTACCCGAACCGGACGGGCCGATGATGAAGACGAATTCGCCCTTACCCACATCGACGGTGACGTTGTCCAGCGCGGGTCGCGTCGACGTCAGATACGACTTGGTCACGTTCCGCATAGCGATCACGGCTAGCCAGTGTAACCAGCAACCGTCGTGCAGCCACCAGCTACATCATGGTCAATGACCAGGCGTAGCCGTATTCAGCACTGCGGGAACGGTGTTGAGTTTCTCGGGCGATGTCACGATCGGTTGATCGGGCTTGACGAACAGGTACAACACGAACGTGGCGACCCATGATGCCATCAGGATCGCCGTGGATCTACGTGGTCTCACTGATTCCCTCCCGGCGCAATGCCGCGGCGACTCGCACCCGCAACTCGCGACCGACCTCGAACTGCTTGCCCGGCAACGTTCGGGCAACCATTCGAATATTCATTTGGTCCACTGTCAGGTCTTCGACGCCCATCACGGTGGGCTCGTCGAGCAGCAGCGGCTTCAATCTGCGGTCCTCGTACGCCTTTGTACCGACCTCGTGCAGGATCTCGTTGATCCTGGTGATATCGACGCTGGCCGCAACCGGAACGTCGATCGCGGCACGCGCCCAATCCTTCGAGAGATTGGTCACTTTGACGATCTGGCCGTTGGGTACGGTGATCACCTCACCATCGGCATTGCGCAGTGTGGTGATCCGCAGCGTGACGTCCTCGACCGTACCCTCGGCCTGCTCCGCGGATCCAGTGACAGCGATGCGAACCACATCACCAAATCCGTACTGCCGCTCGGTAATCAGGAAAAATCCGGCAAGAATGTCTTGCACGATCCGCTGTGCGCCGAAGCCGAGTGCGGCGCCGAGCACGGCCGCGGGTGCGACCAGACCGGTGACCGCGAAACCCATCCGCCGCAGCACTTCCATGCCGACCAGGACATAGACGACGGTCAGCACCACCCAGGTGACCACCTGGGCCAGCGCATGGCGATGTTTGGCGGCCTCGGACCGGACGAGCGCGTCGCTGCTGCGGAATCCGGCGTCGATCTTGCGGGTGATCCGATCCCGGATAAAGGTGGCGAAACGGCTGAACAGCATCACGCCGAGGAGCAGCAGGACGATCTCTAGACCGGCGGACCGCAGCCAGGTGGTGAAGTCGGTGGACGTGGAGAAAGCCTGGGGTACGTCCAACTAGCTCGCCTGCTCTCGCATTCGCCAACGAATTCCGGATTCGATGAAACCATCGATATCGCCGTCGAGCACGGCAGTCGGATTGTTGACTTCGTAGTTGGTGCGCAGATCCTTGACCATCTGGTACGGATGCAGCACGTAGGAGCGCATCTGGTTACCCCACGACGCGCCCTCGTTGGTTTTGAGCGCATCCATCTCGGCGCGCTCCTCCTGCCGCTTGCGTTCCAGCAGTTTGGCCTGCAGCACCCGCATGGCCGAAATCTTGTTCTGCAGCTGGGATTTCTCGTTCTGACAGGTGACGACGATGCCGGTCGGGATATGGGTGAGGCGCACCGCGGAGTCGGTGGTGTTGACGCTCTGGCCGCCGGGACCCGACGACCGGTAGACGTCCACGCGGACCTCGCCCTCGGGAATTTCGATGTGGTCGGTGGTCTCGACCACCGGTAGCACCTCGACCTCGGCGAAGGAGGTCTGGCGGCGGCCCTGATTGTCGAACGGGCTGATCCGGACCAAGCGGTGCGTGCCCATTTCCACCGAGAGGGTGCCGTAGGCATACGGCGACTTCACCGCGAAAGTGGCGCTCTTGATGCCCGCCTCTTCGGCGTAGGAGGTGTCGTAGACCTCGACAGAGTACTTGTGCCGGTCCGCCCAGCGGATGTACATGCGCATCAGCATTTCGGCCCAGTCGGCGGCATCCACACCACCCGCGCCGGAGCGGATATTGACCAGCGCCTCACGCTTGTCGTACTCGCCGGAGAGCAGGGTGCGAACCTCCATGGCCTCCACATCGCTGTGCAGCGTGGCCCGCTCGGAATCGGCGTCGGCGAGCGCGGCCACCCTGGCCTCGCCCTCCTCTTCCTCGGCCAATTCGTATAGAACGGACAGATCGTCGAGGCGCTGGCGCAGTTCCTCGACCCGGCGCAACTCGCTCTGCGCGTGCGACAGCTCACTGGTGACCTGCTGCGCGTGCTCCTGGTTGTTCCACAGATCGGGATCGGCGGCCTGGTGCTCGAGCTCATCGATCCGTCGACGCAGTTCCTCGACATCGAGGACCGACTCGACGGTCTTGAGCGTGGCGTCGAGTTCGGCGAGGTCAGCGGAGACGTCAGGATGCACGATGCTCAAGCCTACTGGGCGCGGTGAAGACGGTGGAACACGCGGTGGTGTGGGGGTGGCCGTCCTCAGCCGGAGACGGCACGCAGCCCGCCTGGGCGACGGCCGGCGAGGGCGTCCAGGGCGGCCGCGGTGGCTTCGTCGGCGGGGAGATAGACGATGAGCTGCTGGTCGTCGTCGGCGGAGAGCTCAAGGGTTTCGTAGGTGAGGCGCAGGTTGCCCGCCGCGGGGTGGGTGAGGCGGGTGGTTCCGGTGGCGGCGGCGAGGCTGGGCACGGATTCCACGCGGCGGGTGAACTCGGCACCGGCGGCGATAGTCAGTTCGTCGGCGAGAGCGGCGATATGCGGGTCGCTGCGGAACGGGCCTTGTTTCAGTGCGGCGACCAGTTCGTCTGCGATGTGGTCCCAGTCGGGATAGGCGGTGCGGGCGCGCGTGTCGGTGAAGGCGAACAGGGCGAGATTGGCGCGGTGTTCGTGGTCGAGCAGTCCGATCGGCGCCATCAGGCGCTCGAATCCCTCGGTCCAGGCGAGCACCTCGCGCAGTCGGTTGACAACCAGCGCGGGCGCGGGTTCCAGGCGATCGAGGATGGCGCGGACCGCGGGCCGCACCTCGCGCGGCGGTTGCGCACCGCCCATGCAGTTGAAACCCGGATCGGCGCCCTTGGTGAGACGGTGCAGGTGAATGCGTTCGCTCGGCGTCAAGGCGAGGGCGTCGGCGAGTGCGGACAGCACCGGCGGTGAGGGTCGGCGGTCGCGTCCCTGCTCGAGGCGTGTGATGTATTCGACGCTCACACCCGCCAGGGTTGCCAGTTCGGCGCGCCGCAGGCCGGGGGTTCGGCGGCGCGGTCCGGTGGGCAGGCCGACCTGGGCCGGTGTCACCGCCTCACGGCGGGTGCGCAGAAAGAGACCCAACTCGTTGTCGCTCACTCCTCGACGGTACAAGCGCGGTCGGCGCCGAGGGTGTCCCTGCTACTACCACTCTTCGCACGGTCTTCCTGGCGGCGATGCCAGGCAGCAGATTGGGACTCGAACAATTCCTGATCGAAGGAGAACACCATGTCCTTGAAGCTCGCGGTGATCATCGGCAGCGTCCGGGAGGGACGCTTCGCGCCGACCGTGGCCAACTGGTTCGTCGAGGAGGCCGCCCGGCACGGACAGTTCGAGATCGACCTGATCGATCTGGCCGAGGCCGATCTGCCATTGGCGCTGCCCGCGGTTTCCCCGGCGATGGACCCCAATCCGGAACGCCCGGCCGGGATGACCGACCTCAGCAGGCGGCTCGGTGAAGCGGATGCATTCGTCATCCTCACTCCGGATTACAACCGCAGCTACCCGGCCGCGCTGAAGGCCGCCATCGACTGGCACTTCACCCAATGGGACAGCAAGGCAATCGGTTTCGTCGGCTACAGCGGCGCGAGCGGCGGCCTGCTCGCCATCGAACACCTGCGCCAGGTCTTCAACGAACTCAATGCCCACACCGTCCGCAACTACGTCAGCTTCCCTCGCTACTACCTGCTCTTCGATGCCGAAGGCAAACTCCTCGACCCGGCCGAACCCGCCGCAGCCGCGCAGTCCATGCTCGACCAACTCCACTGGTGGGCAAGTGCCCTCGCCGCCGCCCGCTCCGTCCCCGCCGCCGCATAGCGGGGACCTCGTGGCTGCCTCGCACAAGGTCCGTCCTATGCGAGGTGGGCACTGCTTATGCGACAGCGGGGATGCGTCTGGCGGGGCGGGGGAAGGGCGATAGGGTTCGGGAGTGGCTGACTACTCCTCCGATCTCGAACTTGCGATGCGATTGGCCGATGAGGCCGATGGGATTACCCGGGCGCGGTTCGGAGCGTTGGATTTGCGGGTCGACGCGAAGCCGGATCTGACGCCGGTGTCGGATGCGGATCTGGCGGTGGAGAAAGCGATACGACAGGTGCTCGGGCAGCAGCGGCCCGGGGATTCGGTGCTCGGTGAGGAGTTCGGCGGTGACGTCGAGTTCAGTGGGCGGCAGTGGGTGATCGATCCGATCGATGGCACCAAGAACTTCGTGCGCCGGGTGCCGATTTGGGCGACGCTGATCTCGCTGCTCGAGGACGGCGTTCCGGTGGTCGGCGTGGTGAGCGCGCCCGCATTGGCGCGCCGGTGGTGGGCGGCGGCCGGATCCGGTGCCTGGGCCAGCGTCGATTCCGATGCGCCGAAACCGATTTCGGTCTCCGCGGTCGGTGAGCTCGGCTCGGCCAGCCTGGCCTTCTCCAGCCTGTCGGGCTGGCGCGAACGCGGTCTGCGGGAGAAGTTCCTCGACCTCACCGACGCGGTATGGCGGGTCCGCGGCTACGGCGACTTCTTCACCTACTGCCTGCTCGCCGAGGGCGCGGTAGATATCGCCACCGAACCCGAAGTCTCCCTGTGGGACCTGGCCGCCCTCGACATCCTCGTCCGCGAAGCAGGCGGCCGCTTCACCTCCCTCGCCGGCACCCCCGGCCCCCACGGCGGCGACGCCATAGCCACCAACTCTTTACTCCACGACGCTGTCCTGACAACGTTGAACTGAGCTTCGCGAAGCCTTCTATCGTCTCGAATCGGCCGGAGTCAGGTCGATGCCCGCGGGCGGACGTAGTCGACGCAAGGTTCCATCCATGCTCGTGACGAACAGTGCCCATCCGTCACCGTCGCGAGCGATCCGCACGGAGGTCGCGCCGTCCGGCGGGTTACGCACCGGGCCGGGTTTGATCAGGCCGGTGATGATCGTGCAGCCCGCGCCGGTGGCCGGATCGATCTGGTAGACGGCGCCTTGGATGTGGTCGGCGACGAAAAGCTGACCCGCGCGCGTCGCTTCCATATCGTCGAGCAGCGCAACCAGATCGGGAGCACCGGCGACGACCGTCGCATTGTCGGGATCGTCGAGCGGGACGCGGAAGATACGCAGGGTCATATTGTCGGTGTAGATCGACTTCCCATCGGGAGCGAGCGCCAGTCCATTCGTCCAGGGCAGGTTGGACCAGGTCTTCGTGTACTCCCCCGTCGAGGGCCGATACCGCGAAATGCCGGTCGGCGGGCCGTTGATGCCGATGGTGGCGAATACCAGGTCGCCGTCCGGCAATTCGAGCAGCCCGTTCGGACCGTTCAGCTCGGTGAGCAGAATCGTCACCGCACCGGTATCGATGTCATAGCGTTGCAAGGTGCCCGGCGCCTCCGCCAGACCATCGCCGGTGACGAAGTAGACCGATCGTCCGACAACCCGCACACCCGCAGGGTGATCCAGACCGGTTACCAGTTTCGCGAACTTGCCCGCGGCATCGATATGAGCCAGGTACCCGTCGACGATTCCGGTGACATAGAAACCACCAGACCCGTCGGTATCGAGATTCTCCAGATTGCCGACCCCGCTGACGATCGTCGAAACGTCCCACCCATCCGCACACGATCCGGACGGCGTCTGCGCCCCGGCCGTCGCCGCGGACATGACGCCCGCCGTAATCGCCGCGGTCAGCAGCGTTGCCCTCAGTCGCCGACTCCGCGGCCGTCTTGCCATGCGGCACAACCTAACAGCCGCGCTGGAATGTTGCCCGGGGCGGACAGCCCGCCCCGGGCGACTCGACTCACGGAACGAACAACATCGCGATCATATTGACGACCCCGGAGACGAACTGATCGACAATGCGAAGAACCATGGCATCTCCTTACTCGTACAGCGGGATTCAGCCTCGACGAAAGGGCACGGCCGAGCACTGCGGACGGCACCTATGTAGATAGGCGTCGATCGTTCTTCGTTGCGGTCGGGCTCGTGGATGGCCGCAACCGGACCGCTCAGCTCAGATGTTTCGCCGCAGGCCACATTTCGGACATGGGTGCTCGCGGATTGCGGCAGATGAACAGCGGTTGGCCCTGTTCGTCGTTGTCGATGCCGAGACCGTTGTCGATGTGACCGGCGGGTTCGACTTCGGCGAAGAACCCGGTCAGATGGTCACGATCGAGGCCGACGACGATCACGGCGGAGGCTGTGTCGCTGGGCGGGCCCCACCACCAGTAGGAGTTGTGGCCGCTGTGTGGAGTCGGTAATCCGTACTCGCCGCCGAAGCGTTCGATCGCGCCCGCCTCCCCATAGTTGTCGGTAAGGATGGCGACGTCGGGTCCGAGCGTGGCGCGCACCTCGGCGATTCGGCGCACGAACTGCGGCCAGCCGATGGTCTCGCCCGCGTCGTAGTTGATCGCGAGCACCGGCGAGTCCTTCAGTGCCGCGACGGGCAACACCGGCAGGAACAGCACCGCGGAGACAATCGCATTCACCGCGATGACCGAGCCCACTGCCGCCCAACGGATTCGCCGATTCCCCAGCCGAGCGGCGACCGGTACCGCACCGGCGGCCAACAGAATCGGATACATCCCGCCCAGGTAGTACGCCTTCCCGCCGCTGACCAGGAAAACCACGAACAGCGCCGCATACGCGACCGAAAACGCGCGCCGACGCGGATCTCGCCACAGTTGCCATAGCCCGATAGCCCACATCGGCACCAGCAATGGGCCCATCAGCCCGAATTGCGACAACACGAACAGCACCGGCGAATCCGACGTTCCGGAGGACCCGCCCGCGATCGCCCGACTCATCTCCCACTGCGGCCAGCCATTGCGCCACTGCCACAACAGATATGGCAGCCAGATCACGATCGCCAACCCGACGGCCATCGGAAAGTACTTGGTGGCGAATATCTTTCTCGGGCCGACGAGCACCAGCGCAAGCACCAGCGCCACCACCGGAAAGATCAGCAGCGCCTTGTTCTGCAACCCGACCCCGACGACCAGCCCGACGCCGAGCCAGCACCGCGGCCCCAACCCACCGACACCCACGCGCCCATCTGGCCCACCTCGCAGCAGCCCCAGCACCAGCAGGCAAACCAGAACGCACGCCGCCATATCGAACGACGCGGTACTCAGCAGATGACCGATCCCCATCACCATCGCCGCACTCGCGACGGCAACCGACGCCAACACCTGTGCCCCGCGCCCACCGCCGAGCTCGCGCGCCATCAACCCCGCGGCAACGACAACGAATGTCGCCGCCGCGATCGACGGAAGTCGTAGTAGCAGTAACGAGTCGGCATCGATTGCAGACATCGCGCGGGCCAGTAGCGGAGTCAATGGCGGCTGATCCGGATAGCCCCAATCCGGATGCCTGCCCGCCGCAAGAAAGTACAGCTCGTCCCGGTGATAGCCGTAGCGCGTGGCATATGCGGTGAGTAGTGCGGCAAACAGCACAGCGACGACGGACAGCGGTCGTCCGACGACTTTGGGCACTTGTCCAGCCTGACACAGTTCAGCGGCGTATGCTGCACCTCGACGCACTTCTTACTCTGGAGTAAGATAGCTGGGACAAGACCTCACCCACCCACCCGAGAAAACAGGTGATGATGAGCACTCGAGACAGCGCAACGAAGCGACGTCCAGACACGTCCGCGGTCGGCCTGAACCACCCCAAACGGGACTGGATGGGCGCGGCAATGCGGGTGATGACGACCATTACCGGGTCGGAGCTCGCCGAGAAGTACAACCTGCGCAAGCCGATCGAGCGGGTCACCTACGAAGGCACCAAGACCGGTTTCCGCACCCTCGGTGCCGCCACTCGCGCCTTCGCCAAGGTCGCCGGTGGTGGTGCGCCGAAACGCTTGGCGGACAACGAGTCCAAGAACAAAGACTTCTTCGACCTGACCCCGAGCGACGAGCAGCAGATGATCGTCGAGACGGTGAAGGAATTCGCCGCCGAGATCCTGCGCCCGGCCGCCTACGAGGCCGATAACGCCGCCAAGGCCCCGCGCGACCTGCTCGAGCGCGCCGCCGAACTCGGCATCACCCTGATCAATGTGCCCGAGGAGCTGGAAGGCGCGGCCGCCGAGCGCGGCGCGGTCACCAACTCGCTGGTCGCCGAGGCGCTCGCACACGGTGATATGGGTCTGGCCCTGCCGATTCTCGCGCCGAGCGGTGTCGCGGTCGCCCTGTCCCAGTGGGGCACCGACGCGCAGCAGCAGACCTACCTGCCCGCCTTCACCGGCGAGAATGTGCCGCAGGCCTCGGTCGTGATCAACGAGCCGCGCGCGCTGTTCGACCCGTTCGCCCTGCAGACCAAGGCCACCCGCTCCCCCAGCGGCTACCGCCTCAACGGTGTGAAGAGCCTGGTCCCGGCCGCCGGTGATGCCGAACTATTCATCGTGGCCGCCGAGCTCGACGGCCGCCCCGCCCTGTTCATCGTGCCGTCGGACAGCCAGGGTCTGGTCGTGGAGGCCGATCCGAGCATGGGTCTGCGTGCCGCCGGTCTCGGTCGCCTGCTGCTCAACGACGTCGCGGTCGGCACCGACGCCATCCTCGGCGACGGCGATGCCAAGACCCGCGCCGAGGAATACGCCGACGCGGTGCGCCTGGCCCGCCTCGGCTGGGCCTCGCTGGCCATCGGTACCGGACAGGCCGTGCTCGATTACGTGATTCCGTATGTGAACGAGCGCGAGGCATTCGGCGAGCCGATCTCGCACCGCCAAGCGGTCGCGTTCATGGTCGCGAACATGGCAATCGAACTGGATGGCCTGCGCCTGGTGACCCTGCGGGGTGCGTCCCGCGCGGAGCAGGGGCTTTCCTACGCCCGCGAGGCGGCACTGGCGCGCAAGCTCGCCACCGACAAGGGCATGCAGATCGGTCTCGACGGCGTGCAGCTGCTCGGCGGCCACGGCTTCACCAAGGAACACCCGGTCGAGCGCTGGTACCGCGATCTGCGGGCCATCGGCGTCGCCGAAGGTGTCGTGCTCGTCTGACCGGCTGGTTCCTTACTTCCAGGAGACATCACCATGATCAATCTCGAACTCCCCAAGAAGCTGCGGGCCAGCGCCAACCAGGCCCATCAGGTCGCCCAGGAAATCTTCCGGCCGATCTCGCGCAAGTACGACCTCGGTGAACACGACTACCCGGTCGAGCTGGACACCATGGCCGCCATGGTCGAGGGACTCGCCGACTCCGGCACCCAGAAGATCGGCGGCGCGGCCGGTGGCCGTTCCGACGGGGACGAGCACGCCACCGAGCTGCTCGGAAACACCAACGGCGGCAATATGTCCGCGCTGCTGAACGCGCTGGAGACCTCGTGGGGCGACGTCGGCCTGATGCTGTCGATTCCCTACCAGGGGCTGGGCAATGCGGCCATCGCGGCCGTCGCCACCGATGAACAGCTGAAGCGGTTCGGCAAGGTGTGGGCCTCGATGGCCATCACCGAACCGTCCTTCGGCTCCGATTCGGCCGCCGTCACCACCACCGCCGTACTCGACGGCGACGAGTGGGTGCTCAACGGCGAGAAGATCTTCGTGACCGCGGGTCAGCGCTCCACCCACATCGTGGTGTGGGCCTCGGTGGACCGCAGCCTCGGCCGCGCGGCGATCAAGTCGTTCGTCGTGCCGCGCGACGCTCCCGGTCTTTCGGTGGCCCGGCTCGAGCACAAGCTCGGCATCAAGGCCTCCGATACCGCGGTACTGCTGTTGCAGGACTGCCGGATTCCGAAGGACAACATTCTCGGCAGCCCGGAAGTCAACGTGGAGAAGGGTTTTGCCGGGGTCATGCAGACCTTCGACAACACCCGTCCCCTCGTGGCCGCGATGGCGGTCGGTGTCGCTCGGGCGGCGCTGGAGGAGTTGCGCGCCATCCTGAAGGATGCGGGCATCGAACCGTCCTACGACATCCCGGCCAATAACCAGCCCGCGGCCGCCGCCGAATTCCTGCGGATGGAGGCCGATTACGAGGCCGCGTACCTGCTGTCGCTGCGCGCGGCGTGGATGGCGGACAACAAGAAGCCGAACTCCTTGGAAGCCTCGATGTCCAAGGCCAAGGCCGGCCGGACAGGCACCGACGTCACCCTCAAGGCCGTCGAACTCGCGGGCACCATCGGATACTCCCAGCGCACGCTGCTCGAAAAGTGGGGCCGTGACTCGAAGATCCTCGACATCTTCGAAGGCACCCAGCAGATCCAGCAGCTCATCGTCGCCCGCCGCATCCTCGGCAAGACCAGCGCCGAGCTGAAGTGATGCCGAACTAGCAAGTGCTACAAGGGAAACCGGTGCGAGTGACGCGCACCGGTTTTCCTATTCAGAGCGGGTTCGAGGCACCCGCCGTAACCGGTGAAGTAACGCACGGTATCTTGGCGAGCTGAGATTCAGCGGACGAATTCCATCGAGCAGTACCAAGAACCCCAACAGGAGACTGGTTATGCACAGGCTGGGTTTGATACGTCGCTTCACCGCCGCATTCGCGGCAACCACCGCATTCGTCGCCGTATTCGCGGGTCATGCCGCGGCCGGGCCGGCGACGATCGACTGGAATACGGCCACGCAGCAATTGCGGAAGGCCGCCATCGGCAATCCCGGCGCCGAACAGGCAGTGGACCGGCTGCTGGCATCCGGGCAGGTCGCCACCCAGGTGGCAGTGCCCGCACAGCCGTTCCAGATCCCGGCTCAATCCGATATCGGACGCGGTGACGGGCCGGGCATCTACGGGTCCGGCATCGCCCTCGGATACGACGGGCTCCGATTCGGATTCTTCGGCGGACCGGGCACGATCGCACCGGATCAGACCGGGGCCAAGTTGCAGATCCTGTGGATCAATCTGTCCAACGGCCGCAGCGGCACCGAGGTGCTCTCCGAGCACAACGACGCCACGGTCGACACCACGATCCGCACGCGTCCGGTCGACACCGGTGCCGGCCTCATCGTCGGCGCGGTCTACGGCACCCTGTGGCACCGCTGGCCCGTCCCGGTCAGCGACGCCAACCCGGACGGTTTCCAGTACAAACTCGCAACCATCTCGGTCCCGTCCTTCGGATCGATCTACAACTGACCATCCGGCACGCGAGCCCGGCACGGATTTCCGTGCCGGGTTTTTGCATCACATCAGCCAGCCATTGCCAGCAATTGCGTAACTCCGTAAATTTGCGCTCGTGAGCGTGGAGGACCGACTAGCGAAGCTCGAACGCCGACTCGCGGCCATGGACCTCATCAAGGATGGCAGCGGGCAAGCGAGTGGATCCGCCCCGCAGGGAGGGTGGGCACTGCGCCGGCTTCATGAGGAGTTCGCGAGTGCGGACCAGCGCAATGGCGGGGTGATGTTCGCCGGTTCGGGCTCACTACCCAGCACGGAAGAGTTCGACTGGCAGGTCCAGTTCAGCACCGATGACATCGTCGGCTACGACTGGGACGATGCCGCGGAATGCCTCGCCGCCCTTGGTAGTCCGGTCCGCCTGCGCATTCTTCGGGAGATACTTCGGGGCAGCAGAACCGCCGCCGAACTCACAGACCTCGGTGAGGTGGGTACCTCCGGCGAGATCTACCACCACCTCCGTCAACTAGCAGCTACCGGCTGGCTGCACACCGTGGGCCGCGGCTACTTCGAAGTCCCCCCGAATCGGGTCGTTCCCTTGCTGGTCGCGCTGGCTACCGCGCGGAGATGACCGAGCGGTGGCGAGCGCTTCTCGCGTTTGCCGCCACGGTTTCGACGGGACCATTCTGTCCAGCCCGCATGGCGGCGAGTGTGATGTGAGTCATAGCGCTGATACGGTTGGTGAGACAGAACTGTGGTTCGAGATCGCTTGGGCGAGTGCCGACGCGAGTTGCTGATAGAGGTGGTCGACGATGAAGTTGGCGCATGCGCTGGAGGTTGTGAAGGCATTCGGGGTGCTGCGGGCGCGCGGGGTCAGCGATCCGAAGAAGCCGCTGGAAACCTTGCGGACGGTGAAGGAATCGCAGGTCTACGGGCCGCAGGCGACCTTGATCCGGCATTCGGCCCGCATCGTGCCCAATGCCCCAGGGCTGGTTGACGAACGCGGCGAACTGACCTACCGGCAACTCGATGAGCAGTCGACCGCGATCGCTCGCGGGCTGCGACAGGCGAATCTGACCGAGGGGTCCGTGGTCGGTGTGCTGGCCCGCGACCATCGCGGTCTCATCCTTGCCATGGCCGCAGCGGGCAAGCTCGGCGTGCGGGTCGCGCTGATGAATACCGGCTTCGCCAAACCGCAGTTCGCCGAGGTCTGCGAGCGTGAGAAGGTCAAGGCCGTCCTGCATGACAGCGAGTTCCTCGGCCTGCTCGACGCGCTGCCGCCGAATCTGCCGCGCTACCTCACCTGGGTCGATGAGGGCACCGAATTGCCCGAGGGCGCGCAGACTCTCGACGACCTCGTCGCCGCCAACTCGACCGCGGACCTGCCCGCACCGTCCAAGCCGGGTGGGTTCGTCATCCTCACCAGCGGCACCACCGGCCTGCCGAAGGGCGCACCGCGCAGCAAGGTGACCCCGCTGGCCACCGCGCAGATGGTGGACCGAATCCCGTTCCCGGTCAGGGGAACTCAGGTCATCGTGTCGCCGATCTTCCACAGCACCGGCCTCGGCACCTACCTGGTGGCCTCCGCGATGAGCAATAAAGTGGTGGTGCGCCGCCGTTTCGACGCCGAGGCCACGCTGAAGATGGTGGCCGACCACAAGGCCGAAATGCTGGTCGCGGTGCCGACCATGCTGCACCGGATGTCCGAATTGGCTCCGGAGGTCCGCGCCAAATACGACACCACCTCGCTGAAATGCATTCTGCTCGCGGGTTCGGCGCTGTCGCCGGAGTTGTGCGCCAAGGCCACGCAGATCTTCGGACCCGTCCTGTACAACCTGTACGGCTCGACCGAATGCGCCGTCGCCACCGTCGCGAACCCGGACGATCTGGCCATCGCACCCGGCACCGTCGGCCGGGCGCCGATCACCTGCGAGGTCCGGCTCTACGACGATAACGACAAGCGGGTCAACGCGATCAATACCACCGCGCGCATCTTCATCCGCAGCGGTGCGCCGTTCGAGGGCTACACCGACGGCAGGCATAAGCAGATCATCGACGGCTATATGTCCAGCGGCGATGTCGGCCACTTCGACGAGCACGGCCTGCTGATGGTGGACGGCCGCGATGACGACATGATCGTCTCCGGCGGCGAGAACGTCTTCCCGCAGGAAGTCGAGAACCTGCTGCTGGAGCGGCCGGATGTATTCGATGCGGCCGTGGTCGGCGTCGACGACGCGGAATTCGGCAAGCGCCTGCGCGCCTTCGTGGTCCCCGAGGCCGGTCACTCTCCCGACGGCGAGGAGATCAAGGCCTACGTCAAGGAGAATCTGGCCCGCTACAAGGTGCCGCGTGAGGTGATCTTCCTCGACGATCTGCCCCGCAACCCCACCGGCAAGCTGCTGCGCCGGGTCCTCGTGGAGTACGAAGTCAACGCTTAGACCTTGGCCGCAGGGGACAACTGAGATACATGACACAGCGAGTCACAGATGCTTGCTATTGTTAGCGGCAGCACTGGATCTCGAAGTTGCGGTCCACACCACCCCCGGTCCCGGTGGGTGGACCGCGGAAGGCGTTGACGAATGTCCCTATCCCTGCCTGCGCTGAACGATTCCGTCCGGAAAGCGGGCGATCTCGCCCAGGGCGTGAATGTCATGGTCAAGCGGCGCTTGTTCAATCCGCTCCGACCCGATCACGCGGCACGGTCCGCGTTCAATGTGCTCAAATTCGGCCCGTTCGCCGGTGTCGTCATGCACGCGGCGCAGACCAGACCGGATGCGGCGGCCATCGTCGACGAGCGCGGCGAGGTGAGCTTCGGCGAACTCAACGAGCAGTCCAGCGCCCTGGCTCGCGGGCTGGAAGCACAGGGAATCAAGCCTGGTGACGTCGTCGCGCTGCTGGCGCGCGACCATCGCGGCATGGTGCTGAGCCTGCTCGCGACCGGCAAACTCGGCGTGCGCACGGTGCTGATGAATACCGGCTTCGCGAAACCGCAGTTCGCCGATGTGGCCGCGCGCGAGAGCGTCAAGGCCGTACTGCACGACAGCGAATTTTTCGACCTGATGAGCGCGATCCCGGCCGAGATCCCCCGGGTGCTCACCTGGGTGGACGAGAAGGACGATGTCGACCCGTCGGTGCCGACCATCGAATCGCTGGTCAAGGCCCGCTCGACCGCGCCGCTGCCCGCGCCCGCGAAACCCGGCGGCATGGTTATCCTGACCAGCGGCACCACCGGCACGCCGAAGGGCGCGCCGCGCGACCGGGTCAGCCCGTTCGCCTCGGCCCAGTTCGTCGACCGGGTGCCGTTGCCCAATAACGGGACCATGATCATGGCCGCGCCGATCTTCCACGGCACCGGACTTTCCCAGTTCACCCTGGGCCTTGCCCTCGGCAACCGGGTGATCTTCCAGCAGCGCCGGTTCGATCCGGAGAAGACGCTCGCGAATATCCAGCAGTACCAAGCGGATTCGCTGGTCGTGGTGCCGACCATGCTGCAGCGCATCCTCGATCTCGGCGACGAGGTGCTGGCCAAGTACGACCCGCGCACCATCAAGGTGATCTTCGCGGCGGGTTCGGCCATCGCACCCGATGTGGTCACCCGCACCCTCGACTACTTCGGCGACAGCCTCTACAACCTGTACGGCTCCACGGAATGCGCGGTCATGACTGTCGCGACCCCGGAGGATCTGCGCAAGGCCCCGACCACCGCGGGCAAGGCGCCGGTCGGCATCCGGATCGTGCTGCTGGACGAGAACCGCAAGCCGATCACCGAGCCGAATGTCACCGGCACCATCTTCGTGGACAACGGTTTCGCCTTTACCGGCTACACCGACGGCCGCACCAAGGAGATCGTGGACGGCATGATGTCCAGCGGTGACGTCGGGCATTTCGATGCCGACGGTCTGCTCTACATCGACGGCCGCGACGACGACATGATCGTCTCCGGCGGCGAGAACGTCTTCCCGCTCGAGGTAGAGAACCTGATCGCGGGCCGCGACGATATCTTCGAGGCCGCGGTGGTCGGCGTGGACGATCGCGAATTCGGAAAGCGGTTGCGCGCCTTCGTCGTTCCCGGTCCGGAGTCCAAGCGCGATGCACAGGAGATCAAGGATTACGTCAAGGCGAATCTGGCGCGATACAAGGTGCCGCGCGAAGTGATCTTCCTCGATGAGCTGCCGCGTAATGCGACCGGTAAGTTGCTGCGCAAGCCGTTGATCGAGATGGAAATCGACGCGGACTGATTCAAGGCTGAGCCGCACACCTGCGAATTCACCAGGTGTGCGGCTTTTGCTTTTCTTCCAGCTGGAAACTCGATACATCCCGGCTGCCACTCGGGTGGGAATCGGTGGGTAATTCGTCGGTTATCATCAGCGCGTGAGTATCGAGTTCGGCCCGGCCGCTGCGGGGCATCGCAGCGCCGTCGCGCGGATGCGCGGCGCATGTGCCGGTTCGATCTCCGGTGCGATATCCGTTGCGGCACACGGGTGGGCCTCCGATGGAATGCCGCCGAGCAGTACCACGCTCGCGCTCCTCGCCGCCGCATCCGCGGTTGTCGGTGCACTGGTCGCCGGGCTCGCACCGCTGCGCGATACCTCGATCGGGCTGATCTCGGTGCTCGTCGCAGGTCAGCTGCTCGGGCACGTCACCATGGGCTGGAATTCGGGGCATTTGCATCACGGCGATGCCCAGCTCACGCCAGGTATGGTCGCCGCGCATCTCGTCGCGGCCGTGCTCGCGGCGGTGGTGATCCGAGGTGCGGAGGCCGCATATCGGATCGCTTGTGCGGTGCTTTCGCGGGTGCTGCCGATGCGTTATCACCCGCCCGCGATACCCGGGCCGGTGCCGCTGCGCCTCACGCATCGCGATCGTGTTGTTCTGCGCATATTCGCCGCGGAATCGCTGCGCACGCGCGGTCCGCCGCCGGCGCTCGGTCGCTGATATTCCTTACCCGGTGCACGGGCTCTGCTCGTGCGTCGTCGTTGCCGCGCAACACCTTTGCGAGAGTGCGATTTCACATAAGCAGGTGAAATCGATTCCCTGGATTGATGGTTCGCCGGTCAGCATTGCTGCCCAGCTCGGACTCGCCTGGTTGTTGCGCGGCACTTACGCCCGGCGAACGCCGGGATCCGCTGTCCGTCACGAATTTCGACGTTCGCCGCGATGACGGCGTCCAGCCGATTCCGACGACCGACGACCTTCCGGGTTCTCCCGAACTCCAGAAACGAATAACTATGAGCATTACGGACACCAGTCCGCCGGATTCCGAACCATCGGCTCCGGCAAAGGAAACGAGCACAAGGCCGCGCAACGGCCTCTATCCACTCGCGATGCGGTTGCATTTCTATGCGGGCATCTTCGTCGCACCGTTCATCCTGATCGCCGCGGTCACCGGAGCGCTCTACGCCATCTCCCCGACCCTGGAATCGATTACCTCGCACGACCTGTTGAAGGTCGAGGCGAACGGCGAGACGCGGCCGCTGTCCGAACAGGTCACCGCGGCCGTCGCCACCCAGCCGAATCTGAAGCTGGTCGCGGTGGCGCCGGCCCCCGAGGCCGACGACACCACCCGCGTGCTGTTCGACGACCCGTCGCTCGGCGAGTCCGAACGGCGTGCGGTATTCGTGAATCCGTATACCGCGCAGCCGGTCGGCAGCGATGTGGTCTACGGCAGTTCGGGTGCGCTTCCGATGCGCACTTGGATCGATAGGCTGCATCGGGATCTGCACCTGGGCGAACCGGGACGCATCTACAGCGAACTCGCCGCCTCCTGGCTGTGGGTCGTGGCGCTGGCCGGTCTGGTGCTGTGGATCCGTCGGGTGCGCGGACGCCGCAATCGCAACTCCGCCGCCTGGCTGCTGGCACCGGACAATTCCCAAAAGGGTCGCGGTCGTTCGATGAATTGGCATGGGGCCGTTGGTGTTTGGATCATGCCGGTGATCCTGCTGCTGTCGGCGACCGGGATGACCTGGTCGACCTATGCGGGTGAGAACATCACCGAACTGCGCGAACAGCTCAGCTGGACCACACCTGCCGTGAGCACCGCACTGCCGGGTGCGGCCACGCAGGAACACGCCGGAGGCGAGCACCACGGCGGCGGCCATACGCCCGCGCCGGTCGATGTCCCGACCCGGATCGCGCAGCTCGACGGGGTTTATGCGGCGGCCCGCGCCAATGGGATCACCCAGGGTTCCGAGATCGCCATTCCGGCCAAGCCCGGCGGTGCATTCGCGGTGAAGGAGCGGCGCATGCCCGGCACCTATACCGTCGATGCGGTCGCCGTCGACGGCGCGACCGGCACGGTCACCGACGAACTCGCCTACGCCGACTGGCCGATCATGGCCAAGCTCACCAACTGGGGCATCCAATTCCACATGGGCCTGATGTTCGGGCTGCTCAACCAGTTGCTGCTGCTCGCGGTGATGATCGGGCTGATCGTCGTACTGGTTCTCGGCTACCTGATGTGGTGGAAGCGGCGGCCGACCCGCGGTGCTTCGCGGTTCGCCATCGGACGCCCACCACGTCGCGGTGCATTGCGCCGGACCTCGCCGTGGCTCGTGGTGCCCATCGTGGCGGCCGCACTGGTTGTCGGCTGGTTCGTGCCGCTGGTCGGGCTGAGCCTGGTGGCCTTCCTAGCCGTCGACATCATCGTCGGCTTGGTCATGGGCAAGCGCGCCACCGCCTAGTGCCGCGGGATGTTCCCGCACACCGAATTCACGTGCCGCGCACATCATCACGCCGCCATGTCATGCGCGGCGCGGACGAAAGCGCGCGGTACGCACCAATTGAAATTGAAACTGCCGGGGCGTGAGGGGCTCCGGCAGTTACCAATTCGACCTACCGCACGTCAGAGGTACGGCCGTTGTATCGCCATGCCTCGAACAGACAGGATTCACCATCTCATGAAGATCAATAAGTTCGCCCTGGCCGCCGCGTTCATGACGACCGCGGTGGGGATTGCCGCCGGTGCGAGCTCCGCCGAACCGACCGAGGCCACCGACTCGATCAACTTCACCGCCCAGGCCACCGACACCCAGTCGATCATCACCACCGACTCCGGTTCGCTGAGCGTCGAGGACGGCGCGCTGAAGATCAAGGCCGCCAACGGAACAACCGTCGCGGGCACGCCGCTCACCTTCCGGGTCGACGAATTCGAATTCCCGGTCGCGGCCGAAATCGCCGATAACACAGCAACTCTCACGCCGCAGCTCGACATAGCGCGCGCGACCTACAAACCGGTCGCACTGCCCTACGAGGACAAGGCGCCCTGGAAGACCGAATACGATCGCGAACAGGCCGCCTGGTCCCGCATGACCAGCACCATCGGCATGGGCGCCACGCTCGGCACCCTGGTCGGCGGTATCGGCGGCGGCGCCGTCGGCTGCGTACTCGGTGGTATCGCCGGTGCAACCGTCGCCTCGGCCACCATCGTCGGCCTATTCGGTCCGTTCATCCCCGCCGCCGCCATCGGCTGCCTGGGCGGCATCGTCGCGGTCGGTGCACTCGGTGTACTCGCCGGCCAGATCCTGGTGACCGCACCGGTCGCGATCGGTGCCTCGATCCAGTACCTCACCACGGTGAATTCCCCATTCCAAGGGAAGTGACCAACGCTCGACCGATCAGCGCGGACCGTCGGCACCATTGAGGACGGGTAATGCCTGTAGTGCCGCACCGAGATCGAGTACGGCCTGCGGATCGACCAAGGAACGACCGGTCAACTCCTCGATCCGGCGGAGCCGATAGCGGACCGTATTGGCGTGCACGTACAGGCGGCGGCCGGTTTCGGCGGCCGAACCGCCTGCGGCGAACCAATACTCGAGGGTTTCCAGCAGCCGGGTCCGCTCCTCGCGCGGCAGCGTGAGGAGCGGACCCAACCGCACCCGAACCATCCGATCCGCCTCGACCGGCGCCGCCGCCACGAGCATGGCCAGCGGATTGTCATCGAACTGGGCGATACCGGAGGAGCGTCCCCGCAACCCCGCCAGCGCCAAGCGCGCGAAATGCAGGGCCTGCGGGGTTTCCGGCAGCGCGTCGTACGGCGGGCTCACACCGACCCTGACACCGCGCCGGCGCAGGTGTTTCAGGACCGCGGCCTGCTTATTCGCGGGAAAGGACAGTACACCGATCTGCTGGTCGGGCAGCAGCCGCCAAGCCGACGGAATCCGCGAAACCCGAAGGGCCGCTTCGATCCCCGGGAGCGCCTCGCGGCCGGGCGATGGCACGTCGGCGGCAACGACGACGTAGCGTCCGGTGGGCGGCAGGCCCAGCGTCCGGCTCGCCTCGCCCAGGGTGGCCGGGTCGGCGATCACTCCCGTGAACAGGGCCTCCACCAGAACCGACCGCTCATGCTCGCGTTGCAGCATCAGTTCCGAGGTCGTCTCGCGATAGGCCGCAGCCACGGCTACCGAATATTCACCCGCCACCCGCCACACCTCGGCTGCCGACGAAACCAGCATGGCGTCGGCCACCTCGGAGTGGCGACGGGCCTCGTCGACCAGTTCCGACCACAGGAATTCGAATCCGATGCGGAAGGCGTGCAATGTCTCCGCCAGCGGCACGCCCTGCTGCGCGCGGATACGCCCCGTCTCGCGGGGTGGACCGGTATCGATCGGCGCATCGGAGGTGAAGTGCCGCACCATCAATCGCATATTCCGAGTGGCCGATAGCTGGATCGTCTCGAACGGGATCAGCGCCTCGTTGCCGTAGGACTCGATCTCCGCGCGGAACCGCTCGGCAAGGCGCAGCCCGATGTCGTCGATGCGCTCCAGGAGCGCCTCAGCCACCTCGATGATCGGCAATGGTGGCATCGAACGGTCCATAACCGCAGCTTACCGATGGTGCAATTATCGCCACGAACAATCCGGCGATGGCAGCCTTGTCGCTGTACCCATGGGTTACCGCGACCGCCGATGCGACGATTTCGGCGTGATCGAACCGACGTTTGCGCGGGGTCGGCCATGACCGATCCGACGGCCGGTCGAGTCACCACACCACCGATCGCAGTACGCCAGGAGCCAGCAGATGTTCACCTATCCGAGCGCGGACGGCACCACCATCTATGTGCACACCTGGGCTCCGGCCCGACCGCAGGTGCGTGGAATCATTCAGATCGCGCACGGCATGGGTGAGCACGCCGCCCGGTACGCGCATCTGGCCGAACGGCTCGTCGCCGCAGGGTATGTCGTCTACGCCGCCGACCAACGCGGCCACGGGCACAGCATCGCCGGTACGCCGGGTGATCTCGGACCCGACGGCTGGAATATGTTCGTCGCCGATATGGTCGCGCTGACGAAGATCCTGCGCGACCGGCATCCCGCGGTGCCGCTGGTGTTGATAGCGCACAGCCTCGGCGCCATGGCCGCGCAACAGTATCTACTCGACGAGGCCGAATTACTCGATGGCGTAGCACTTTCCGGCGCGACGGCGGTCGACGAGCTGTTCGAGAACATCGCGGCCGCGGGCGGCGATCTGCTCGGCTTGTTCAATGCCGAGTTCCGACCACTGCGCACCGACGCCGACTGGATCAGTCGCGACGAAGCCCAGGTCGATGCCTATGTCGCCGACCCGTGGTGCGGTTTCGCCATCGACGAGACCAGTATGGCCACCCTCGCCGCCAACGGAGTCGCGCTCCTGGCCAAGCCGACCCCGGTCCCCGCCGATCTCCCGTTCTACATCATGGTCGGCGAGCGAGACCCGCTCAACGACGGCCTGAAGCTGAGTAACCTTGCGGTGCAACGCTATCGGGATGCCGGTGCCACCGACATCACTTATCGCAGCTACCCCGACGCGCGGCACGAAATCCTCAACGAACTCAACCGCGAAGAAGTCGAAGACGATCTGATCGCCTGGATAGAGCGCGTCACGAGCTGACACACCGATACGAGCGGCGAGGTTGTCTTTGCCGACTCAGCCCCTCCAGGTCACCCGAGGACGCGAGCTGACGCAATGCCTGCCGCAGTAATGGCCGACGCAGATCGTCACGCTCGTGAGGATCGTCGAGCACGAGTGCCGGTGACCATCCGAATACGCGCGGCAGTACCGTTGCTGCACGTTCGCTGGGATACGGAAACTTGGCTGATCCCGGGCGGATTCGGTGGTGGCTGTGAATCTGTCGGTGGCGTGCGGCATCATCTGTGCACGCAGCCATCCACGAATACCGCTCGGAGTGCCACCATGCCGTCCCCACGAACAAAACCACAGCCGTTGTCGGACACTGAGATTCAGCAGATCGCCACGGACATCGCCGGCGGCCGCCCGCCGATGGTGTGGTTCACCGCGGCCGCGGTGGGCGTGCCGGAGGGACGGTCCGGCAAGGTGGTCGAGATCGGTGATCGATCCGAGAGCGACTTCCTGCGGGTCAAGCCGACCGGATCGAAGGATGTACTGTCCTTTTCTCCGACCGAAGTCACGTTGACCAAACCGCCGCGGGATAAGGCGGCAACCACAAGCTCTGCCCAGCCGAAGTCGACAACCAGGAAGGAATCCACTGTGACCCAGCCGTCGACCTTGACGAGCACCGCGACACCGGCCCCCCGGCCGGCCCCGAGCCCAACCCCGCCCGCCCCGACCCCGAAACCCGTTGCCTCCGCGGCGGAACCGGCCAAATCCGCGACACCCGCAGGCACCGCGAAGCCCGCGGCGAAGGCGACCGCCGCGCGGAGCAAGGCGAAGGCGCCGGAGGTCACCGTGACGCTTACCGGTACCGCGGATGGCGAATGGTCGGTCGATGTGGTCAGCGGCAAGAAGAAGTCCGTGCGCGGTCTGCCGGTGACCAGCTCCGCGGTGGCGCAGGCGGCCAAGGTGCTGCATCCGGAGGTGGCCGAGGTGGTTGCCGGAATCCTGGAGGCGGCGCGGGTCGTTCAGGAGTCCAAGGTGCAGCAGTTACAGGCCGAGTTAGAGGAAGCGCGGCGACTGCTCGACGAGCTCTCGGACTAGACCGCGGTGCTGGCGGATTTTCCGTTGGCGTTATGGGAGCGGCCGCTCGGGCGCCAGATCCGGCGTCCCGAGTCGGCGGTGTTGTGCCGCGGTTCCGGACCGTGGCGCAGATCGTCGTGGAAGGCGTAGCCGAGCGAGTACTCCTTCGCGTGGTACATCGCCGAATCCGCGTCCCGGATGAGGTCGTAGATGGTGTCGTCGGAGCTGCGTGGGCTGCTGCACGCCAAGCCGACACTCGCGGTGATCGGAATTTCGCCCGCGCTCAGCTCGAACGGCCGAACGAAGGCGCCGAGTAGTCGCTCCGCGAGCATGGCGGCCTCCTGTCGATCCAGCGGTGCGAGCACAACGAATTCGTCGCCGCCGTAGCGGGCCACCACATCGTCGCGCCGAATGATGTGCCGGATCCGGGATGCCGCGTTCGCGATCAGCTCGTCGCCGACCGCGTGGCCGTAGCTGTCATTGACCAGCTTGAAGCCGTCGAGATCGATGAACAGCAGACACAGCGGCTGCTCGATCCAGTGCTCCCGATTGCGATTCAGCGCGCGCAGCAGCGCGGACCGGTTCAGCAGGCCGGTGAGCATATCGTGATCGGCCTGGTACTGCGCACGCCGTTCACTGCGCGCACTGCGGACAATCGCGCGCTCGCTGCGCACCAACACACCGATGAGCAGCAGCGCGCACAGCGACGAGACCACCACCCGATCGAGGGTGTCCAGACTGGATCCGACCACCGGAATCAGCGAGGCCACGATCAACGCGACGGCGATGAAACTGGCCCGCTGCCGCGAGTGGTGCGGGTGGATGTGCCGGGGCGCACCGAGACTCGCCATGGTCGGATGCAGCGCGGCGACACCGACGATCGGATAGGCCACCAGCAGCGGCACCAGCAGCAACTCGTGCATGACGGGTGCGCGACCGACGGCGTCGAGGCTGTACCCGAAATCGCCGATCAGCACGGCGATCAACCCGACGTGCAACAGGCGCAGCGAGGTCTCCGAACGGGTCGCGGTCGCCATCGAATGCGCGACCAGGGTCAGCAGCAGGGCGTCGAGCACCGGATAGGTCGCGGCCACCACAGTGTTCGCGGTGGTGTCGTGCGACTGCAGGATCGGTGAGATCAGAAAGGTCCACGAGGCCAGCAGTGCGCCGAGTCCGATGAGCGCCGAGTCGAGCAGCAGATCGTAGTTGGGCCGGGCCTGGCGCGGGCGCAACCACAGGGCCGCGGCCACCCCGGTACCGAAATAGCCTGCGAGAGTGAACAGGTCGTCGACCGGATGCAGCGCGTGACCGTCTACCTCGCGGATGGCCGTACCCACCGCGAACAGCACGGCCGAGGCCGAGAGCAGATACCAGGGCACCGGCCGCTCGGGACGATATCGCCGCAGGCCGATACAGATCATGGTGAGCGCGCCGAGCACCACGGCCGCCATGGTAAGCAGCGACAACGGCCGGAGGTCGATGCAGAGCAGCACCGCGATACCGACTGCTGTCAGCGCGAGAAGAACTGTGCACCACCGCATTTCGAGGCGGTGCCGAACGATGGTCGGCTGCTCTTCGCGGACGGTCATCAGCCCCCCTTGGTCGCTCCATCCCCAGTGAACCGCGCCGCGTAGTAGGTCTGCGAATCCTCCACCGCGACTTCGACGTTCGCCTCCTGCTCATCGAGCACCGCTCGAATGCTGTCGGCGAAGGAAAACCGAGTGTTGTTGTACGAGCAGATGTCCCAACCGACCGCCGCGCGCTCAGCCACCAATACCTGGACAACTGATTTGATCATGGCATGAAACGCCGCCCCTTGTCGGGCACTTGGCGCAACAAGGGTGAAACCCGCGTAATAGATCGCATCGCGCGCCGCATGTTCGGGATAACGGGCGGCGAAATACTCCGGACTGATCCACGGGACGGTCTCGAGATGTTTGGTCAAAGTCGTCACGCCGATGGGTTCGCCGGTCGCGGTGCGCGCGACATGTTTGGCAACGCGCGGGTCGATCATCTCCTCGCGGAATTCGGATCGATGCAGCACCTGCCTGGCAATGGCCTTGGTGCGCAAGGGGCCGAAGGCCTCCTCGTACAGCCGGTGGAACATGTCGATCCGGTCGTCCGGAATGGTCGATTCGATAGTGACCTTCAATTCAGGCCGCCCACCCGCCGGCCGACCACCAGCCCCCCTGGAATCGCTGCGCAATGCTGTCATTGTCGACCCCACGGTGTCGTGTGGTACGCCGCGAGCACCAGCGCGCAGGTCGGCGTGCCATCGGAGCGGGCCTCGGTGGTGCAGAGTTGAATCGGGCCGAAACGTTCCGGCCGGTTGCGGGTCATATCGGTCAAACTCGCGCGAATCAGCGTCGCGACCTGCGCGGCCGTCTCCGCCTCGTGCTCGACGAAAAGCCCGGCGCCGGAACCATCGTCGCGCAGCACCCAGCCGATGCCCGCGCCCGCGCGCTCGCCCACCGCATTCGCATGCTGCGCGGCGTAGACACAGTAGAGCCGATCACCCCAGGGAATCGGCTTGCGGACGCGACCGTTTCGGACCAGAACGGCGCGCGGTGGAATGACCGATGACAGGCGGATCAAGTTGGCATCACCTACTCCCAGGTCACGCAGTGCCGCATCGAAGGCCGACATAGTCGTCGGGCCGACCCCCGTCGCCGCGCCGATCTCGATCGTCAGTGGAGCTCCGGAGTCACGCTGATCGCCGCGTTCCGGCCTGCCCATGGGCGGGAGTAGTCGATCGATCCACTGCAGCCCGAGTAGGCCGCCGCGTGGGGTTGTCTGAATCATAATGCCCTCCCGTAACCATCGGCCGGATTATTTAGGCCGGTATTGCGTCAAAACCGACTGTGCGTCAAGACGATCGATCACGCATCCACGAGGGGTGAAAGACATGCTCCGGCGGCGTGTCTCGTAGGGTGTGGTGCCCAAGGTTGCTGGGATGACATGCGTGGGCACTGGCAACGCGACGAAGTGAGGAATTCGTGCCGAAGTGGGTGGCGCCGGGGCGGGTCAACATCATCGGTGAACACACCGATTACAACGATGGTTTCGTGCTGCCCATCGCATTGCCGCTGGTAGTCGAGTGTCGGGCGGAAGCGCGAACCGACGGCGGGGTCCGGGTGGTCTCGCGACAGCGACCGGGTGAGACGGTGCTGGTCGCGGTGAGCGAGCTTGCCGCCGAACGGGATCGGGTGCCCGGATGGTCGCGGTATCCGCTGGGCGTTGTGTCCGAATTCGCCCGGCGCGGATATGCGCATGACGGCATCGGCCTGGAGTTGGACGGTGCGGTGCCGATCGGCGCCGGGTTGTCCTCCTCGGCGGCGCTGTCGTGTGCGGTGGCGGTCGCGCTGCGAGATCTGTTCGCGCCCACCGTCACCGATCGGGAGTTGATCGACCTGGCCCGCGCGGCCGAGAACGACTACGCCGGGGTCCCGACCGGACTGCTCGATCAGTCGGCATCGATTCTGTGCACGGCGGGGCATGCGTTGTTCCTGGATGTGCGGCGATTGGTCACGCACGACGGTGTCGCGCACGAACAGATTCCGTTCGATCTCGATCGGTTCGGGCTGGAGCTGTTGGTGATCGACACCGGACAGCCGCACGCGCTGATCGACGGTGGTTACGCGCGCCGGCGCGCCCAATGCGAGGCGGCCGCCGCGGCACTCGACGTACCCGCGCTGCGCGATATCGAATCGGCGGCGGCTGTGCACCGCATCGGCGATGCGGTGCTGCGGCGACGGGCACGACATGTGGTGACCGAGAATGCACGAGTGCTCACGATTGCCGAAAAGTTGCGGGGTGGTGCGGATCCGCGCGAGATCGGGCCGATCCTGACCGCGGCGCACGAGTCGCTGCGCGATGATTTCGAGGTTTCGACACCGGCACTGGATGCCGCGGTATCCGCCGCACTCGACGCCGGGGCACACGGCGCGCGCATGGTCGGCGGCGGGTTCGGCGGCAGTGTGATCGCGCTGGTCGATCGAGACAACACCGACTCGGTCACGGACGCGGTGCGAGATCGGTTCGCGCGATCGGGTTTCGAGGCACCGCGCACCTTCGTGGTCGTACCCGGTGCGGGTGCGCACCGCATCGTTTGAGCAACCGTCCAACTTTTGTGCGTGAATGTACCGCGCGCGTACGGCACAATCACGCACAGTAGAACGCGAGACGCCCGGTTTCATCGCCTGGAGGGACGACGCTGTGCCGCTTGCCGATTCGACCGTTTTCACATCGGCGCTGGATGCCGTCTCGGTTCAAGCCGAGACAACACTGCGCCTGGACGCGCAGCCCGTCGACTATGCGCTGGTAGCGCTGTATTTCGTCTTCGTAATCGGCATCGGACTACTGGCCAGGCAGCGGATCTCGTCGAGTATCGACTTCTTCCTGTCCGGACGATCGCTGCCCGCCTGGGTGACCGGTCTCGCCTTCATCTCCGCCAATCTGGGCGCGGTCGAGATCATGGGCATGTCGGCCAATGGCGCCGAATACGGCTTTCCCACCTTCCACTACTTCTGGATCGGCGCGGTGCCGGCCATGCTGTTCCTCGGCGTGGTGATGATGCCGTTCTACTACGGCTCCAAGGTGCGCAGTGTGCCGGAATTCATGCGGCGGCGCTTCGGCACCGGCGCACATCTGGTGAACGCGTTGAGCTTCGCGATCGCGCAGGTGCTCATTGCCGGGGTGAATCTGTATCTGCTCGGTTCGATTCTGAATGTGCTGCTCGGCTGGCCGCTGTGGGTATCGGTGATCGTCGCCGCCGCGATCGTGCTCTCCTACATCACCCTCGGCGGATTGTCGGCGGCGATCTACAACGAGGTGTTGCAGTTCTTCGTGATCGTCGCCGCGCTGTTGCCGCTGACGCTGGTCGGTCTGCACAAGGCCGGTGGCTGGGATGGGCTGCGGGACAAGGTGACCGCATCCCCCGGCGGTGGCGCGCAGATGGAATCCTGGCCGGGCAATGCGCTCAGCGGTTTTTCCGATAACTTCCTTTCGGTGGTCGGCATCGTCTTCGGCCTCGGATTCGTGCTCTCGTTCGGCTACTGGACCACCAACTTCGTCGAGGTGCAGCGCGCACTGGCGACGCATTCCATTTCGGCCGCGCGGCGCACCCCGATCATCGGCGCGTATCCGAAGATGTTCATTCCGTTGATCGTGGTGATTCCCGGCATGATCAGCGCCGTGCTGGTACCGCAGATGAGCGAGTACAAGGCGGCGGTGACGGCCGATCCGAACTACACCGGTGATGTCACCTATAACCAGGCGCTGCTGTATCTGATGAAGGATGTGCTGCCGAACGGGCTGCTCGGCGTCGGGCTCGCCGGATTGCTCGCGGCATTCATGGCGGGTATGGCAGCCAATATCTCCGCGTTCAATACGGTGTTCAGCTATGACCTGTGGCAGCAGTATGTGCGGCGGGATCGGCCGGACGGGTATTACCTGAGCGTCGGTCGGCTCGCCACGGTCGGCGCGACCGTCGCGGCGATCGGAACCGCGTTCATCGCAGGCAATTTCAGCAATATGATGGACTATCTGCAGACGCTGTTCAGCTTCTTCAACGCACCGCTTTTCGCGACCTTCATTCTCGGTATGTTCTGGAAGCGGATGACGCCGACGGCGGGCTGGATGGGGCTGGTCTGCGGAACCGCCTCGGCCATTGTGGTTTTCATCCTGCACAAGACCGATGTCTTCGAATTGTCCGGTCAGGGTTCGAGTTTCGTCGCGGCCGGTGTGGCGTTCGTCGTGGATATCGTGGTCAGCGTGGCGGTCACCCAGGTGACGCAGTCGAAGCCGGATGCCGAACTGGTCGGGCTGGTGTATTCGGAGACGCCGAAGGAGCTCCGGCACGATCCCGACGAGGCCAGTCTGCCGTGGTATCAGCGGCCGGTGCTGCTCGCGGGGATCGCGCTGGTGCTGGTCATCGCACTGAATATCATTGTCGGATAAGGAGGCCGGTCGATGCTTTTCGATATCCGCACCATTGTCGGCGCGCTGCTGGGCAGTTATGCCGTCGTTTTGGTCGTGACGGGGCTCGTGCACAACACCGCGGCCGAGGAGGCCAAGACCGGCGGAGTGAATGTGAATCTCTGGGCCGGCCTCGGTATGGGAGCGGTGGCGCTTGCCTTCCTGGCCTGGGTGTTGTTGCGGCCGGTCGCGGTGCCGACCAAGGATGTGCCTGCCAGCGAGGAGGATTCGCCTCCCGAGGCATGACTCAGGGCTCGCGATTCGCCAGTGCTACGGTCGGGCATCCGAGATTCGCGAAGCGATTGTAGGGAGATCTTTGAGCCACGCCGACCCGTTTCCGCTCGAGCCGACACCGATTCACGTACCCGATGCGGTGCTCGCCGATCTGCGGCAGCGGCTCGCGCTGACGCGCTGGCCCGAGGATGTGGGCAATGACGACCGCTACTACGGCGTAGACCGCGGTTACCTGCAAGAACTCGTCGAATACTGGCAGCACGAATACGACTGGCGCAGGGCCGAAGCCGCGATCAACGCCTATGACAACTACCTCGTCGACGTCGATGGCGTTCCGGTGCATTTCCTGCGCAAACCCGGTGTCGGCCCGAATCCGATACCGCTGATCCTCACCCACGGCTGGCCGTGGACGTTCTGGCACTGGTCCAAGGTCATCGATCCGCTCGCCGATCCCGGTGCGTACGGTGGCGATCCCGCCGACGCCTTCGATGTGATCGTGCCGTCTTTCCCCGGTTTCGGCTTCTCCAGTCCGCTGTCCAAGCATCCGGATATGAACTTCTGGAAGGTCGCCGACCTCTGGCACACCCTCATGACCGAAACCCTCGGCTATCCGAAATACGCCGCAGCGGGGTGCGATGTCGGCGCGTTGGTCACCGGTCAGCTCGGCCACAAATACGCCGATGAGCTGTACGCCATCCACATCGGTTCGGGCCAGAAGCTGACGCTGTTCGAGGGTGACCGAGGCTGGGACATCACCGGCGGGCGTCCGATTCCGGACGGCCTGCCCAAGGATGTCTACGACCGAATCATCGAGCTGGAGCGCCGTTTCGGCGTCCACCTCGCGGCGCACGTCCTCGAACCGAGCACCTTGGCCTTCGGCCTCTCCGATTCACCCGCGGGCATGCTCGCCTGGATACTCCAGCGCTGGATGGCATGGAGCGACGACGGCGGCGATATCGAAACCGTCTTCACCAAGGACGATCTGCTCACCCACGCGATGATCTACTGGGCCAACAACTCCATCGGCACCTCGATCCGCACTTACGCCAATAACAACCGCTACCCCTGGACCCCGTCCCACGACCGCAACCCCGTCATCGAGGCCCCCACCGGTATCACTTTCGTCGGCTACGAGAATCCACCCGGCGTCACCACCGCCGGCCGCGTCGAGCACTTCCGCGCCGGCGACCGCGGCCCCTGGTACAACCACGTCAATCTCACCGCCCACGACCAAGGCGGCCACTTCATCCCCTGGGAAATCCCGGACCTCTGGACTCGGGACCTCCGCCGCACCTTCCGCGGCCGCCGCTAGGCGGGGGCTTGTAAAGCCGGGAACCAGATGTCGGTGAGGACTTCGGCGGCCTGGTCGGCGGAGACATCGATGGTGCCCTGCATGGCCCAGCGGGTGAAGAAGCGTTCCAGTTGGGCGACAAGGAGTTCGACGCGTAGGCGCGCCTCGTCGTGACGGTCTTCGGGCCAACGGGCGAGGTAGGAGGTCATGGCATTGGGCAGAGCCAGGATGCCGCGGCGGGCGATTTCGCGGAATTCCGGTTCCAGTGCGGTGGCCTCGTCCCAGGCGGGCAGCAGGTCCTTGTATTCGTGGAACCAGGCGATGGCGCGGGTCACCCAGTCCACGAATTCCGCGCGGGAGCCGGTGTCGAGTACCCGGTCCAAATCCTCGTAGAAGTGCAGTGCGGTCGGCGCGGTGCTCTGTTCGGCAATAGCGCGCAGTATCTCGAGCTTGCTGCTGAAGTGCAGGTAGAAGGTGGCGCGGCTGCAGCCGACGGCGGCGGCGATGTCGTCGACCCGGACCGCCGCATAACCCCGTTCGGTGAACAGCGCCTTGGCGCCGTCCATCAGTCTGGCGCGGGTCTGCAGCTTCTGTTCGTCGCGCAGGCTCAGTCCGGGCGGGTTCGACTTGGTCGGCATGGTAGACATCCTGTCATTCACTAGACACTGCGTCTAGTCAGTGCTAATTTGTTGCCTACGTCACTCCACGTGCCGCAGGCGGCGCGGGATGGTTCGCCGCACCGGATCCGGTGCCGCCCACGTGACGGCAATCCTTCGGACGAGGACTACGGAATTGACTCACAGCAATCTGCCCCGGGTATGCGTCATCGGCGCGGGCCCCTCCGGAATCACCGCCGCAAAACGCCTGCAGGACTTCGACATTCCCTTCGAGGTCTTCGAGGCGAGCGATGAGGTCGGCGGCAATTGGTATTTCAAGAATCCCAATGGGATGTCTGCCTGCTACCAGTCGCTGCATATCGACACCAGCAAGTTCCGGCTCGCCTTCGAGGACTATCCGGCGCCCGCGGAGTGGCCGGACTTCCCGCACCATTCGCAACTGTTCCAGTACTTCAAGGATTACGTCGACCATTTCGGCTTCCGCGACAAGATCCTGTTCGATACCAAGGTCACCGCGGCCGAGCGGCAGGACGACGGCAGCTGGCTGGTCACCGCGAGCGATGGCCGCACCCGGGCCTACGACGTGCTGATCGTCTGCAATGGCCACCACTGGGATCCGCGCGTTCCGGACTATCCGGGCGAATTCGACGGCGTGCTGATCCACAGTCACGCCTACAACGATCCGTTCGATCCGGTGGATATGCGCGGTAAGAAGGTCGTGGTGGTCGGCATGGGCAATTCCGGTCTGGATATCGCCTCGGAACTGTCACAGCGCTTCGTCGCCGAGAAGCTCACCGTTTCCGCGCGCCGCGGGGTCTGGGTGCTGCCGAAGTATGTGAACGGCAAGGTCGGCGACAAACAGAGTGTGCCGCCGTGGATTCCGCGCAAGGTCAGCCTGAAGCTCAAGCAGCGCTTCGTGCGCAAGTTCCGCGGCGATATGGAGTTCTACGGACTGCCGAAACCGGATCACAAACCGTTCGAGGCACATCCGTCGGCGAGTGAAGAGTTCCTGCATCGCGCGGGCTGCGGCGATATCGCCTTCAAACCGGCCATTACCGCGCTCGAGGGGCCGCAGGTGCGCTTCGCCGACGGCAGCACCGAGGAGGTGGACGTCATCGTCTGCGCCACCGGCTATCACATCAGCTTCCCGTTCTTCTCGGATCCGACGCTGGTGCCGGACGAGCAGAACCGCATCCCGCTGTTCAAGCAGATGATGAAGCCGGGTGTGGACAATCTGTTCTACCTCGGCCTGGCCCAACCGCTGCCGACGCTGGTGAATTTCGCCGAACAGCAGAGCAAGTTGGTCGCGGCCTATCTGACGGGCAAGTACCTGCCGCCGTCGGAGGCGGCGATGAATGCCGAGATCGAGGGGGCCGAACAGCGCCGCAGCGGACGGTATTACAACTCGCCCCGGCATACGATTCAGGTCGAGTTCGAGCCCTATGTGCGCGATATGAACCGGGAAATGGCAAGGGGGGCAAAGCGAGCCGCCGCCGCTGGCAATGCGTTGCCGGTGCCCGCCAGAGCACTCGAGAACGCGTGAGGGCCACCCGATGACGACATCAGGATTCTGTGCCGACGAATTCGCCGGTGTGCGAAAGGAATTGGCTGACCAGATCGCCTCGGGTGCGGAACTCGGGGCATCGATCTGCGTGACCGTCGACGGCGAACCGGTCGTCGATATCTGGGGTGGGCACCGCGATCTCGAGCAGACCGTGCCGTGGACCGAGGACACCCTGGTCAACGTCTTCTCCATCAGCAAGACCATGACCGCGCTGTCGGCGCTGCTGCTGGTGGACCGCGGCGAGCTGGATGTGCAGCAGAAGGTCGCGCACTATTGGCCGGAATTCGCCGCGAATGGCAAGGGCGATATCGAGGTTCGCCATCTGCTCGGCCACACCTCCGGAGTCTCGGGTTGGGAGCGGCCGATCGAGCTGGCCGATATCTACGATGCCGAGGCGGCGAGCGCGCGGCTCGCGACCCAGCCGCCGTGGTGGGAGCCGGGCACCGCATCGGGCTATCACGCGCTGAACTACGGGCATCTGGTCGGCGAGGTGATCCGTCGAATTACGGGCCGCACTCTTGGCCACTTCTTCGCCGAAGAACTCGCCGGACCGCTCGGTGCCGATTTCCATATCGGCACCGCACCCGAAAATCATCACCGCATCGCACCACTCGTCCCGCCGCCGCTGCTGGAATTCGATATGGCCGCGCTCGATCAAGACAGCATCCTGGTCAAGACGCTCACCAGTCCTCTGCTCGATATTCCGGAGGCCAATAGTGCCGCATGGCGGCAGGCCGAGATCGGCGCGGTGAACGGGCACGGCAATGCGCACTCGGTGGCGGCGGTGCAGTCGCTGGTCGCCTGCGGTGGCGAGCTGCGTGGCCGAAGGTTGTTGTCGGAGAAGACAATCGATTTGATCTTCGAACAGCAGTCCGACGGTGCGGATCTGGCGCTGCTGCTGCCGCTGCGCTTCGGTCTCGGTTACGGACTCCCCCAATCGCAGACCGCGCCGGAGGTACCCGACGGGAAGGTCTGCTGGTGGGCCGGATTCGGCGGCGCCATCGTGGTCAACGATCTCGATCATCGAGTCACCTTCGCCTACACCATGAACAAGATGGCACCGGGACTCATCGGCTCCGATCGTGCGAATGCCTATCTGCGCGCGGTATTTTCGGTGGTGCGCGGATGATGCGAGCATTGCAGCTCACCGAACCCGGTGTGCTCGAACTGCGCAAGGTCGCGGTGCCCGCGATCGGGCCGACGGATCTGCTGCTGCGCGTCGGTGCGGCGGGTATCTGCCATTCCGATCTGCATGTGCTGCATATTCCGTTCAAAATGCGCGAAGATCCGCTGACGCTCGGGCATGAGATCGCGGGCACCATCGAGGCGGTCGGCGGCGATGTCGACGGTCGGGCGGTCGGTGAGCGGGGGATCGTCTACCTGTGCTGGTCCTGTGGTGTCTGCCGAGAGTGTGTGAGCGGCAATGAGAATGTCTGTCTCGCCGCCGGACGTACCGCCATGCCGCCGTGTCCGGGGCTCGGCCCGGACGGTGGCATGGCCGAGTACATCCGCATTCCCGCAAGCGCTTTCGTACCCATCGGGGACCTGGATTTCCTGCAGGCGGCACCGCTGGCCGATGCGGCCCTGTCCAGCTATCACGCCATCGACGGCGCGCGAGAGCAGTTGTACCCCGGTTCGGTCGCGGTGGTCATCGGCATCGGCGGACTCGGCCATGTCGCGGTACAGGTCCTCACCGCGATCAGCGCCACGCGGGTGATCGCCGTTGATGTGAACGAGGACAAACTCGCTCTGGCCGCCCGCTGCGGTGCGGCCGAGGGCCTGCTCGCCGGTGCCGATACCGCGCGCGAAATCCTGGACCGCACCGGCGGCCGCGGGGCCGACGCGGTCTTCGACTTCGTCGGTGTCGATGCGACCGCCAGGCTGGCGGTGGAATCGGTTGCCCCCAATGGCGCGTACCGGATGATCGGACTCGGTGGCGGCGCACCGGAAATCACCGCTGGACCGGCCGGCGGTCCCGGCTGGCCGTGGGGCGCTTCGATCCGAAAGTCATACGGCGGCACCAAATCCGACCTGATCAACTCCGTTGCCCTGGCCCAGTCCGGCCGCCTCACCGTTGAAATCGAACGCTTCGATCTGGCGGACGGCCGCGCAGCCCTCGACCGACTGGAGCGCGGGCTCATCACCGGCCGCGCCGTTTTGGTGCCCTGAACCTATAAGGAAGCCTTCCATGACAAAGCCTTTCGATCCACAGGCATTGGCCGCACAGGCCGTGGCGCGGCTGACCGGCCCCGGCGGGCCATTCGAGATGACAGTCGAAGATGTACTCGGCGCGCCGATTCCGGTGATCAAGGACCGGGTCCACTCTTTGCGCGAAGTGCTCGCGGGTTCGATCGCACTGGGTGATCGCGACTACCTGGTCACCGAGGATCGGCGAATGTCCTATGCCGAGCACGCTGCCGCGGTCGGCGCGTTGGCTCGTGCGCTGCGGGACCGATACGGCGTCCAAAAGGGCGATCGGATCGGCATTCTCGCGGCCAACACCCCCGAATGGGTCGTGGCGTTCTGGGCCGCACAGACGCTCGGTGCGATCGCGGTCGGCTACAACGCCTGGTGGATGCCGCGCGAAATCGCCTACGGCCTGGAACACACCAGCCCCGCGGTCCTGATCGTCGATGCGAAACGCGCGGGACAGGTGGCGCAGCTGGACGTCCGGGTCCCCGTGCTCACCATGGAGCACGACCTGCCCGCGCTGATCGCCGAATTCCGCGACGGCGAGCTACCAGCTACTCCGGTGGACGAGGACGACCCCGCGGTCATCCTCTACACCAGCGGCACCAGCGGCCGCCCCAAGGGTGCGGTGCATTCGCATCGAAACCTGGTGGCGGTCATCGACTATCACCGTTTCAACGACGCACTCGCCGCCGCCTTCCAGGGCCGCGTCGACGACGGCAGTCCGAAGGGGCGCCGCTTCCTGCTCACCTCCCCGCTGTTCCACATCGCCAGCCTGCACAACCTGGTGCTGCCGCGCATGGTGACCGGCGATACCGCCGTCATCTACCAGGGCGCGTTCGATGCCGAGCGGATACTGCGGCTGATCGAACGGGAGCGGATCAGCAACTGGGGTGCGATGCCGACCATGGCGAGTCGCCTGCTCGAAGTGGATCTGTCGAAGTACGATCTGACCTCGCTGGCCGCCTTCTCGCTCAACTCGGCGCCGTCCTCGGCCGCACTGCAACAGCAACTGCGCGAACAACTTCCGGTTGCCAAGACCGCGCTGGTGACCAGCTACGGCATGACCGAGTGCAGTACCGCGGCGACCATTGCCGCACCGGCCGAACTCGCTGCCTTCCCGGATACCGTCGGCCGCCCGGTGATCGGGGTCGACCTGCAGATCCGCGATGCGCTCGGCGAACCCGTCGGCGAGGGCGTCGAGGGTGAGATCTGGGTGCGCAGCCCCTATGTGATGCTCGGCTATTGGGCAGACGAGGCCGCAACCGCAGCTGCGATCACCTCCGAGCGCTGGTTGCGCACCGGCGATATCGGTGTCCTGGAGCAGGGCCGACTCCGATTGTCCGGCAGGCGTTCTGATCTCATCCTGCGCGGTGGCGAGAATGTCTACCCGACCGAGGTCGAGCAGTGCCTGGACGAACATCCCGCGGTGCGCGAATCAGCCGTCGTCGGGCTGCCCGATGAGGATCTCGGCCAGGTGGTCGCGGCACTGGTTGTCGTCGAGAATGCTTCCACCACAACGGAACAGGAACTGGCCGAATTTGCGAAGCAGCGCATCGCGTACTACAAGGTGCCCGCAAAGTGGCGAATCACCACAACGCCCCTGACCCGCAATGCGACCGGCAAGGTCGTGCGCGCCGGGATCGCCGAGACCCTATCCGACTCCGCAGCGGAGTGAAGTCATGTACGACACGATTATCAAAGGCGGACGGTGGTTCGACGGCACCGGCTCACCGTCGGCCATCCGCCATCTCGGAATTCGGGAAGGTTCGATAGCCACAGTTTCGGCCGAACCGCTCGACGAGGCCGACTGCCCGCAGGTCATCGATGCCGCCGGGAAATGGGTGATACCCGGCATGATCGATATCCACACCCACTACGACGTCGAGGTGCTACAGAGTCCGGCGCTGGCCGAATCCATCCGGCACGGCATCACCACCGTGCTGCTCGGGTCGTGCTCGCTGTCGACGGTGCACGTCGATGCCTCGGACGCCGGTGATCTGTTCGGCCGGGTGGAGGCCATTCCGCGCAAACACGTGATCGCGGCAATGACCGAAATCAAGTCCTGGACTTCGGCGCACGAATATGTCGAGGCGCTGGAGGCGCTCCCGCTCGGACCGAACCTGGCCGCCTTCATCGGACATTCCGATATCCGGGCCGCCGAGATGGGACTGGATCGCGCCACCCGCAAGGAGATTCGGCCGACAGATGCCGAATTGGCCGCCATGGCAGCGAAACTCGATGAGGCGTTGGATGCGGGTTTCGTCGGCATGTCCTCCCAACAGTTGCTCTTCGACAAGCTCGACGGTGAGGTCTGCCGATCACGCACCCTGCCCTCGACCTATGCGACCACCCGAGAACGTCGCAGGCTGAATGCCATCCTGCGGCGTCGCGGCCGCGCACTACAGGGCGGTCCGGATGTGGCCCGGCCGCAAAGTCTCGTCGCGATGGCGGCGAGCAGCCTCGGCATCTTCCGCAAACCGCTCAAGGTCAGCCTGCTGTCCGCGGCCGATATCAAGGCGATTCCCGCTGTCGCCCAGATCTTTCCGTTGATTGCGCGGGTGATCGATCGGCTGGGCGGCGACTTCCGCTGGCAGCATCTGCCTGTGCCGTTCGAGGTCTACTCCGACGGTATCGATCTGCCGGTTTTCGAGGAATTCGGCTCGGGCGCGGCGGCACTGCACCTGTCCAACCAGTTGGAGCAGCGCCGGGAGCTACTGCGCGACGAAGGTTATCGACGCCGGTTCCGCAAGGATTACGACAAGAAGTTCGGGCCGCGGGTGTGGCATCGCGATTTCTTCGACGCCGAAATCGTGGAATGCCCGGACGCTGCGGTGATCGGCAAGACCTTCGGTCAGGTCGGGCAGGATCGCGGTGGCCTGCATCCGGTGGACGCATTCCTGGACCTGGTCGTCGAATACGGTGGCAAAGTGCGTTGGCGCACAACCATTTCCAATCATCGGCCGCAGGTGCTCGACAAATTTGCCGCCGATCCCGGTGTGCAACTCGGCTTCTCGGATGCGGGCGCGCATCTGCGGAATATGGCCTTCTACAACTTCGGACTGCGGTTCCTGCGCAGGGTGTACGACGCCGAGCGCGCCGGCCGGCCATTCCTGTCCCTCGAACGTGCGGTGCATCGCATCACCGGTGAACTCGCTGACTGGTACGGCATCGACGCGGGCCACCTGCGTCCCGGCGACCGCGCCGATCTGGTCGTGATCGATCCTGCCCAGCTGGACGAGACCGTCGAGGCGTACGCCGAAGCCCCGATCGCCGTATTCGACAACCTGTCGCGCATGGTCAACCGCAATGACGCGACGGTGGTCGCGGTGCTCGTCGGCGGGGAGTATGTCTTCGGCGGGGGCGTGGCGGAACCGGTCCTCGGTGTCCGCCGCACGGGTCGCTTCCTCCGGGCGGGCGCCTGACGTGGCCGTACCGACCGCCCGCTGGACAATTCGCTTCGCGGCCGGATACCCGCTACCTTGAGCGTTAGTGGCGAACACAGGTGTTCGCCTATCCACTCGCAAGGAGGCGACGTGGCGATCTTCACGCATCGCGGTCGGGATGTTGTCTATGACCGCATCGGCAGCGGCGCACCGGTCATCCTGCTGCACAATGCGGGCGCCCAGCGCCACATCTGGGACGACCAGGTCGGCGAATTGCGGCACGAGCACGAGGTATTCGCGCTGGATCTGCCCGGTTACGGCGAATCCGACCAACCCGCGGACGGCTATCGCCTCGCCGATTACGTGAGCATGCTCGAGACCTTCCTGGCCGAACAGGAACTCACCGATGTCGTGCTGATCGGCAACTGCCTGGGGGCCGCCACCTCACTGCGCTACACGATGACGCATCCGGACAACGTGCGCGCTGTGGTGCTGTGCAACCCCCTGACCTGGAACACCATGCGCGCCGGACGCCAGTCCGGACTGGCCTGGGTCGATGCCAGACTCCCGCTGGCGCCGGTGGCCCGCAGGGTGGCGCTGCCGGATGCGGTGATCTCCCGGATCGTCGCCGACCAACTCGGCGCGAACGGGCGGCGGCGCGATCTACACCACTCGCCGCGTCTCATGGCGCATTGGGGCGATAAGGGCCGGTTGCAGGCGCTGCACGGCCTGGTGCAGGACTTCCCGACCTATGCCGACCTCGATGTTTTCACCCCCGGCCCCGGATTCCCGCCGATCTGCACCATCTGGGGCGAGCAGAACCGCATCCTGTCGGCCCGCGCCGGCGCCCGACTCGACGACACACTGCATCCGCACACCCGAATTCGGCTCACGGAATGCGGTCACCTGCCTATGGTGGAGGATCCAGAGACCGTAACGAACATCATCACCACCTTTCTGTCCAGTCCGGAGGTACGGCCGTTCGGCGTGACGGAACACCCGGTCAAACCTTGATTCCGGGTGTTGATCTTGTTGTTTGACGGCGCCGAACGCGGTTACCCGAACCTCAGCCATCGAGGAAAGGGACGTTATGTTGCTACGCCGATTTGCCCGACCACTGCTGGCGAGCGCGTTCGTCGCCGATGGGGTCGACGCGCTGGTCCACCCCGAGCCGCGCACCCAAGCGGCATCGGCCCTGGTCCAGCAGGGACAGCAGTCGCTGCCCGACAATATCGCCGCGAAATTGCCATCGGATCCGGGGACGTTCGTGCGGATCAATGCGCTCACCCAGGTCTCGGCCGGTGTGCTGCTTGCCCTCGGTAAGTTTCCGCGCCTGGCCTCGCTCACACTGGCCGCGACGGTGATTCCCGCGACGGTCACCGAACAGGATTTCTGGGCGGAGAAGGATCCCGAACGCAAGGCGGCCAAGCGCAAAGCCTTCCTCAAGGATGTGAGTCTGCTCGGCGGTCTGATGATCGCCAGCGCGGATACCGAGGGCAGGCCGTCACTCGGCTGGCGGGGGCGACGTGCCGCGAGCAATGCCACCGCGGCGGTTTCGGCCGCATTGCCGTTCACCGCAACGGATTCGGCCACCGGCGACGCATTGCGCCGCCGTGCGCACGATGCCGCGGTGCGGGCTCGCGAACTCGGCGATGTCGCGCAGGAGCGGGGGTCCGATATCGCGGAGACGGTCAAGGAACACGGTCCGGAATGGGCCGAGCTGGCCAAGGAACGCGGTACGAAGTGGGCCGAGAAGGCGGCGGAACTCGCGGAGCTCGCCAAGGAGCGCGGGCCGGAAATCGCTGCGGCGGCGCGGGAGCGCAGTGTGCACCTCGCGGAGCTCGCCAAGGAACGCGGCCCGGAACTCACTTCGACCGCACGCGAACGCGGCACCGAACTCACGGGCAAAGCACAGAAACGTAGCGCACGGTGGGCCGAGAAGGCCCAGCACCGCGGCATCGAGCTCACGGAGCTCGCCAAGGAACGCGGGCCCGGAATCGCCTCGACCGCACGGGAACGCGGCGCGCACCTCGCCGAAATAGCCCAGCACCGCGGCACCGAGATCGCGGAAATAGCCCAGCACCGCGGTGCCGAGATCGCCGAAATGGCCCAGCACCGCGCCGCCGAGATCGCCGAACTCGCCAGGGAACGCGGGCCGGAACTCGCCTCGACCGCACGCGTACGCCGTGCCGAACTCTCGAAAAAGGCGCAGAAGCGCGGCGCACGGTTGGCCAAGAAGGCGGAGCGCCGTGCGAAGAAGGCACAGCCGCGGGTCGACAGGGCCCTGCGCCGTCTCGACAAGGCTGAGGAGCGGGCGGCACTGGCACAGGAACGGATCGCGAACGCGCGTGCCCGCGTGGAGGCGCGGTTCCGCTGAATCACGCGGACCCTACACCGGGGCGGCACATCCCGGTGTGGGGTCCGCGAGCGCCGCGGCCAAGGAGCCGACGCGGCGGAAGTTCGTGGCGAGTCCGGTGAGCTCGATGGCCCGATCGACACAGCGCACCGTGGTGATCAAAACCATTCGGCGGTCGGCCTTTTCGGCCGCCGCCTGAGCCTCGATCAGGGTCGCCAGTCCGGCGGCGGCGAAGAAGGTGACCGGGGACAGGTCGACGACCATGATCGAGCCCCGAGAACCGAAGGCGCGCAATAGTTTGTCCCGTAGTCGCGGCGCGGTCCACAGATCGACCTCGCCCGCGACGACCACCAGCGTGACATCGCCACGCGGATGGCTCACTGTGAATTGGATGATTCGAGCTCCGGGCACGGTCGAAATATCGACGCGCTCACCGTGTCCCGTTTTGTCACGGTCAGCGGGTCTACCTGCCGGATAAGCGAAATGGGTCGACATGCGCTGGCTCCTGCGGTCCGGTCGGACCCTGTCACACAAGTCAAGCAGGGTCGGCCGGGTCTGTACAGGGATCCTGCGCGTCACACGGTAACGGATGCGAAAAATTTCCGGGAACCAAGGCGCGGCACCGTACGACTAAGTATTCATGCAGTACACAGCACTGCGGATGCGCTCCACCGAAACCGGCGAGCGCACCGGGATGCCCATGAAACGTGCAGCGGTGCTGGCCATGGCCGCTGGCACCATCGCTGTCACCGGATGTTCGACCACAGTCACCGAATCCGCGACCACCGCACCTGCCGCCGCGACCGATGGCGTCACGAAATATCCCGTCACCGTGGAGAACTGCGGTAAGAGCTACACCTTCACCGAGACACCGAAGCGGGTCGTGGTGATGAACGGCGGTTCGATCGGCGAGGTTTCGTCGCTGGTCGCGCTCGGTGTCGCGGACCGTGTCGTCGCCAATGCCCAGTCTTACGGCTCCTCCGATGTGTCCGGTCGCGCCGATGCCATCGCGGCCCTGCCGACCGGCGGTATCACGCCGAACAACCTGCAGGACATCCCCCGCGAGGCCATGCTCGCCCAGCATGCCGATCTCGTCATCTCCACCGGAGGTGGCGGGTTCTCCGCCGATCAGGGTTTCGCCACCCGCGCCGAGCTGTCCAGTGCGGGTGCCAATACCTATGTGCCCCGGGCCAATTGCGGTGTGACCGGCGCGCTCACCGGCACGCCTACCATCGAGGACAGCTACGCCATGCTGCGTGATTTCGGCACGATCTTCGATGTATCCGGCCGTGCCGAAAGGCTCATCGAAGACACCGAGCGCAAGGTCGCCGAGACGTCCGCACGGGTGGCCGGACAGCCCAAGAAGAATGTGTTGCTCATCTTCCCGGGGATGGGTATGGGCGATGGGGGCGACTTTTCGGCCATTGCGGCGGGCGGCATCTGGAACGACATTATCGACAAGGCCGATGCGGTGAATCCGTTCAACCGCACGGACGGGACCACTTTCGTGACGATCAGCAAGGAACAGCTGGCCGTCACCCCGATCGACGGGCTCATCGTGGTCGACTACCGCAATCCCGATATCGATGGCGCGGCCAAGCGGATCCTGGAGCAGTTCCCGCAGTGGAACGCGAGCAAGCACACCAACTACACGGTGCTCTCGGATTCGATCTACCTCGGTCCGAGCAATGCCATCGCGGTCGACAAGATCGCCAGACTCGTACACCCCGAACAGTTCTCATGACGAGTACGCTTCGACGGCCACGGTCATCGGCGACGACACCCCTGCCCATCGCGATTGCCGTCTCGCTGGCAATTCTGTTCGTTGTCATGCTGGTGTCCATCGGCGCGGGATCGGTCACGGTCTCGATCGCCGATACCTGCCGAGTCATCCTCGCCCACTTATCCAACAGGTCACCGGATGTCGGGTTCACCGTCGACCAGATCGTCTGGAACTATCGCCTGCCCCGGGTCATCCTCGCCGCACTCTGCGGCTGCGGCCTGGCGATTTCGGGCGTAATTCTGCAAGCGCTGGTGAATAATTCCCTCGCCGACCCGTATGTGCTCGGTTTGTCCTCCGGCGCCTCGCTCGGTGCGGTGACCGTAATCGTCACCGCGGGTGCGGCACTCGGCGGTATCGGCGTTTCGGCCGCCGCTTTCATCGGCGCAATCGGCACAGCCGCAGTGGTTTTCGCGCTCGGACAGCGGCGCGGCAGCCTGGCTCCGACCCGCCTGGTGCTGGCCGGTGTCGCCGTCGGATACCTATTGCTGGCGGCGACGAACTACCTCCAGCTGCGTGCCACCCCGAACGAGCTTCGCGCGGTGATGTTCTGGACCATGGGCAGTGTCTCCGGCGCGAGTTGGTCCCGACTCGGACCGGTGACGCTGGTAATCCTCGTGGTCGTGACCGTCGTGCTGGCCTTCGGCCGTCGCCTCAATGTGCTCGGCACCGGCGATGAACAGGCGACCGCGCTCGGCGTCGACGTTCGCACCACCCGGATCATCCTGCTGGTCCTGGCCTCCCTGTTGACCGGCGTGCTGATCGCGGTGGCAGGCGGAATCGGCTTCGTAGGCTTGATGATTCCGCATCTGATACGTCTGGCCTTCGGCATGGACCACCGTCGGGTACTCCCCCTTGCCGCTCTGCTCGGCGCGGCATACCTGGTCCTGGTCGACCTGCTGTCGCGAACCATCGACGCCCCCAACGAACTTCCGCTCGGCATCTTCACCGCCGCCTTCGGCGCGCCGTTCTTCCTCTGGCTACTCCGGCGCGAAGGAGGCCCCGCATGACCGGGCACCCCGCCCATACACCGGGCACCCCGCGCACTGGGTGCCCGGTGGAGACACAGGGTGCCGGAATAGCCGAGTTGTCGGTGGTGGGGGTGACGATCGCATTCGGGGGCGCGCAGGTGCTGGATGGGGTGACGTTGCAGGCGCCGCCAGGGGCGTTCGTCGGGGTGGTGGGGCCGAATGGGAGCGGTAAGACGACGCTGTTGCGCACCATCTATCGCTCGCTGCGGCCGGAGCAGGGCATGGTGCTGATCGACGGCACCGATATCAGTGCGATGTCGGTGCGTACGGCGGCGCGCACCACGGCTGCGGTGCTCCAGAATGGGTCGGGCGCACCGGAATTGACGGTTGCCGAGCTGATCGGGCTCGGTCGTAATCCGCATCATGCGCTGTTCAGCCGGGATACCGCCGCCGATCATGCGGCGGTCGCGGATGCCATGGCGCGCACCGGTGTCACCGACTACGCCGAACGTCCGATCGGCTCGCTATCGGGTGGTGAGCGTCAGCGAGTGCTGCTGGCCAGGGCACTCGCACAGCAACCGCGCCTGCTCGTCCTCGACGAACTGACCAACCATCTCGACGTGCGCGCCCGATTCGAACTGCTCGATCTGGTCCGCTCGACCGGCATCACGACGCTGGCCGTGCTGCATGAATTGGATCTGGCGGTGCGCTGCTGCGATCAGCTGGTCGTGCTCGACCACGGCAAGGTCGTCGCGGCGGGTGCGGTGCTCGAGGTCATGACCCCCGAGCTGCTGCGGAACGTCTTCGGTGTCAATGCCACTGCCGAGCTACACGATGACGGCGTTGTCCGATTACGCTACGCCGCAGAGCCTTTGGCCGCTCGCCAAGCAGCCACTCCCGGTATGGATTCGTACTGACCGGAAGCCCGAAGTCAGCCGTTCCCACTTTACCGGCAATCCGATTGCGCTACGCCGCAAAGCCTTTAGCCGCCGGCTGCACAGCCGCTCCCCGCTGGAGATTCATAGTCAGCGGAAGCCGGAAGTCAGCCGTTCGCGCGGCCGCCTACCGACGACCGATTGCATCACAGCCTTCGGCAGCCCGCGAAACAGCCACTTCCCGTCGAGGTTTCGCACCCAGCGGAGGCCGTCAGCCGTTCGCGCGGCGCTTACCGCCGAAGCGCGTTGCGGCGACGAGGTCTTCGCGCGCGCGTGCCACCCGAGAACGCACCGTGCCCACCGGACACCCACACACCGCCGCCGCCTCGGCATACGACAACCCGAGCACCTGCGTCAGCACCAATGCCTCGCGCCGCTCCACGGACAAGTCCTCGAGCATCAGCTCGAGCTCTACGATGTCGGCGAGCCCATCGTGCCGACCCACCTGACGGTCGGCCGCCGCCACCCAATCGACACCCTGCGCGATACGCGGCCGGGCCACAGCCATCCGCACCTGATCGACGACGACGCGGCGCGCGATGGACAGCAACCAGGTTCGAGCGCTGGAACGACCCTCGAAGCGCTTGATGCTGCCCAGCGCGCGCAGATAGGTCTCCTGCGTCAGATCGTCGGCACGCGACAGCTCGGTGAGATGGGCCAACAACCGCCAGACATCCTTCTGGGTGGCCCGGATAAAGGCTTCCAGGGCTCGTCGATCCCCACGCGCCGCCGCGAGTGCCAGCTGAGTCGTCTCGTCATCCTCGGCGGGAGTCGGCATGGGGTCGACAATAACCCGTGCGCGACCGCGGGAACTTTGTGGTGCCGGCAGCCGACAAACTGGACGTGGAGTGCAAGGTATGCCGGACCGCGCTGTCGGCCCGGATCGATGGCGAACGCGAAACCGTGCCCGCGGTACGCGTCGACGAACACCTGGAACAGTGCGCGGAGTGCTGTTCCTGGTACGCGGCCGCCGTGGAAACCTCGCGCCTGCTGCGCGGTGGTTCGGGATACGCACCCGACCTCACCGACGCCATTTTCGCCGCCGCCGATTTGGAGCGACCACGCACATCACGGTGGCGGACATCACTTTCCGGGGTCGGCTTATCCGAGTCGACCAGGCTGCTGCTCGGCCTGCTCGGTGTCGCGCAGTGCGCGCTGGCGATCGGTCAGTTCGCCGGATTCGACTTCGGTATGACCCACCATCACGGCGCCGAAATGACCCGGCACCTGATGAACGAGTCGACGGCATGGAGCCTGGCGATCGGCATCGGATTCATCTACTGCGCACTGCGGCCCTACGCCACCTCCGGTGTGCTCCCGGTGCTCGGTGTGCTGGTGACAGCGCTCACCGCCTTTGTCATCGGTGATCTGTATTCGGGTGTCGTGCCGGTTTCCCGGGTGCTCTCGCACGGCATTCTGGTCGCCGCGCTGGTGCTGGTCGTGGTGGTGCATCGCACCCGACGACCGGAAACCTCACCGCCGGCCCGGACCAGCAATCCCGCGCGCACCGAACTCGTTCTGCCGCCCGGCGCGCGATTCGGCCGCCGCGCCGACCATCTCCGCTCGACCCGAGATCCTGCCGCCTGAGACCGAACGGAATCGAATGAACACAGCATTGCGCAGCGATTCGATGACGAGTGGCGGTCGGGCGGCGGGTGGGCCCGATCTCGCCACCCGTCCCGAGGCTGCGACCACCCGCATTTCGCTCGCGGTATCCGGAATGACCTGTGCCGCATGCGCGAACCGAGTGGAGCGCAAGCTCAACAAGGTCGACGGCGTACTCGCCTCGGTGAACTACGCGACCGGCGTCGCCACCATCGATGCGGCCGAGGACATTTCAGCCGATCAGCTCTGCGCCGAGGTGGTCGCGGCCGGCTATGGCGCAGAGCCGAGAACCGATAGCACCGGCCCCATATCGTCCGCCCCCGAGGAAGCGGCGGTCCGGGATCTGTTCCGCCGCTTGGTCCTCGCGCTACTGCTGTTCTTCCCCCTCGCCGATCTGTCGGTGATGTTCGCAATGGTCCCGGCCACCAGGATCACCGGCTGGCAGATCATCCTGACCGTGCTGGCGCTGCCCGTTGTGGTGTGGGCGGCCGCGCCATTCCATCGAAAGGCCTTGGCGGGCGCGAAGAATTTCACCGCCAGCATGGACACCCTGGTATCCGTCGGCGTGACGACCGCGACGCTGTGGTCGCTGGACACCATGTTCCTGCACGCGGACCGGACCGACATCCCGGACGGCGTTTGGGACGCGTTCTGGTCCGGCGATTCGATCTATCTCGAAGCCGCCGCGGGCGTCACCACATTCGTACTCGCCGGACGGTATTTCGAGGCCAAGGCCAAGCGTTCGGCGGGCAGTGCATTGCGGGCGCTCGCCGCGCTCGGCGCCCGCGAGGTCACGGTGCTGACTCGCGGCAATCGCGAAATGCGGGTCCCCATCGGCGAACTCGTCGAGGGACAGCGATTCGTGGTGCGTCCCGGTGAGACCATCGCCACCGACGGCCTCGTGGTTTCCGGCGAGTCGAGCGTAGATGCCAGCGCCATGACCGGAGAATCCATTCCGGTCGAGGTGACCGAGGGGATGGCGGTGATCGGCGGCACCACCGCACTCACCGGTCGGCTGATCGTGGAGGCGGCCGCGGTGGGCACGGATACGAAGCTCTCCGGCATGATCCGATTGGTCGAGCAGGCGCAGACCGGGAAGGCGCGCATGCAACGCGTGGCCGACCGGGTCTCTTCGGTCTTCGTGCCGTTCGTCTTCGCCGTGGCGGCAGGCACTTTCGCAACCTGGTGGCTGCTCGGTTCCGGTGTGGACCGGGCTGCCACGCCCGCCCTTGCGGTGCTCGTGGTCGCGTGTCCGTGCGCGCTGGGGCTGGCGATTCCGACGGCGCTGATGGTGGCCTCCGGGCGCGGTGCGCAACTGGGCATCTTCATCAAGGGACATCAGGCGCTCGAGGCCACTCGCGATGTGGACACGGTGGTGCTGGACAAGACCGGCACCGTCACCAATGGCGTGATGAGCGTCGTCGGGGTGACCGTGACGGATTCAGTGACCGAGGACGAGATATTGCGATTGGCGGGGGCGGTAGAGGCGGCCTCTGAACACGCCGTCGCCGCAGCCATCACCCGGCACGCGAATGCGGTGCTCGACGAACTGCCGGAGGTCGAATCCTTCACAGCGCTACCGGGTTTGGGTGCGCTCGGTCTGGTGGCGGGTCGCGAGGTAATGGTCGGCCGCCTGCGCCTGCTGAACGATCGCGGTATCGCTGTACCGCAGACACTGAGTCGTGCTGTGCACCGTGCGGAACGCGCGGGACGCACCGTGGTGCTCGTGGTGATCGACGGTGCGGCCCGCGCGATGATCGCGGTCGCCGATACCGTGAAGGACACCGCCGCCGATGCCATCGCCCGACTGCATGCACTCGGTCTGCGCGTCATGATGTTCACCGGTGACAACGCCTACGCCGCCCAATCGGTCGCGGATGAGATCGGCATCGATGAGGTTGTCGCCGAACTGCTTCCGGAAGGCAAGGTCGAATTGATCGCCCGCATGCAGGAGCAGGGGCGCCGGATCGTCATGGTCGGCGACGGCATCAATGACGGCGCCGCGCTGGCCACCGCCGACCTCGGGATGGCCATCGGGGCGGGTACCGATGTCGCGATCGCGGCCGCCGATGTCATTTTGGTCCGCGACGATCTCGCGGCCGTTGCCGATGCCATCGAACTCGCGCACGCCACCCTGCGCACCATCAAGGGAAATCTGGTGTGGGCCTTCGGTTACAACGTGGTCGCCATCCCGGTGGCCGTACTCGGCCTGCTGAATCCGTTGATCGCCGGTGCGGCCATGGCGTTCTCGTCGTTCTTCGTGGTCTCGAACAGCCTGCGGCTGCGGCGGGTTCGGTTCGCGCGCTGAATCAGCGACGCGACTGCGCCAACTTCTCCAACATCGCGTTGTAGGCGGCGAGTTCGGAGTCTCCGTACTCGTCGTCCCTGCGATCGGTGCGCACCGCGGTGCGGCGATCCTGGGCCACCCACTGCGTGAGCAGCGCACCGACCACGAGCAGGATCGGGATTTCGCCGGAGACCCAGGCAATTCCACCGCCGACCCGCTGATCAGCCATCAGGTCCATATGCCAGGGCAACTGGAGTTGTTCGTAGAAGCGCGCGCCGATGACGGTATTCATCGACATCACCGCGACGCCGAAGAAGGCGTGAAAAGGCATGATGGCGAACAACATACCGAGCCGACCGAGATGCGGCAGGCGGCGCGGACCCGGGTCGATGCCGATGATGGCCCAGTAGAACAGATAGCCGATGATCAGGAAGTGCACGTTCATCAGAACGTGCCCCCAGTGGAAGCGGATCAGGTTCTGGAACAGCGGCGTGAAGTACAGGCCGTAGAGCGAGAGCACGAATGCCGTGATCGCGGTGCCGGGGTGGGCCAGCACTGCGGTCGGGCGGGAGTGCAGAATCCACAGAACCCATTCGCGCACACCGGGAACCGCGCCCTTGGGTGCGGCGGGGACCGAGCGCAGCAGCAGGGTCACCGGCGCGCCGAGCACCAGCAGCACCGGTACGAACATATTGAGCACCATATGCGTGATCATGTGCATGCTGAACATGGCGTAGCCATAGGTGCCGATGCCCGACGATGTCGAAATCAGCAGGGCCGCACAGCCGCTCGTCCACGACAGCGTGCGCCATGGCGACCAGACATCGCCGCGCTGCCGCAGCCGCAGCACCCCGGCGGCGTACAACGCGATACCGGCGAGAGCGGCGGTACCGAGGACGATATCGAAGCGCCAGATGGTCATCAGCCGCCAGAGGTCGGCCTGCCCCGGCAGATCGAAACCGAGGAACACCTCCTGCGCGGTGAACGAGCGATCGGCGAAGGCCGGAGCCGGTTGGACGGCCATCGACACCAGGGCGGCCGTCGCCACTACGGACAGCGCGCCGGTTCCTGAGATCAGGGTGCTCGAATCATGTTCGGCGGCAATCCTTCTCAACATGATCGCGATGACGACGAACGACCCGGCGACCACCAGGGCGAGCCGACCGTAGCCGGTGCTGAACAGCGCCGACCATGGCAGCAGGATGGCACCGAGCACCAACCCGCTGGGCGTTGCCGCGGCGAGACACAACGACCCGATGAGCACGTATCGCCGAACCGCGGTCGCTACCCGGAAACCGTTCCGCCGCACCTGCGCCGCCACACACCACGCCAGCCCCGGCAGCACCGAGACCGCCAGTTGGAAGATGATCATCGCGCCGGTGCCGAAGTCGTGATTCGGCCCCTCCCCCGCATTGCCGACCATTGCGGGCGGTAGCACCGCGATCAGTGCCAGCACGGTCGGCACCACCAGTCCGGTCCACGCCAACGTCAGCCGCGTCACCAGCGCGACGACACCGGCCAGCACCGCGACCACGATCCAGGCCTTCGGCTTCTCGCTCGCATCGATCAGCACGCCGATCGCACCCCGCTCGAGCGCGGAACTCATCGACAGCCCACCCACATTCGCCGCACTCACCGGGATCAGGACCAGCGCCGAGACGAACCACATCAGACTCGCCCGCTCCGCCACCCGGACCCCGGCATACCCGTCCACGTCGACCCGACCGCGCGCGGTGACAACGGTGCAGCAGAGTGTGTAAATCATCGCGCCGAGGGTGAGCGCGCCCGCCAGCGCGGCGACCACCCGCAGCACGACATAGAGCAGGACATCCAGCAACCCGGGATAGGCGATACCCGCCGACCGGTAGGGCATATCGCCGACCGCGAGCACCGAAAGCAGCACGAGCGCACCGGCGACGAGCACCGCGATCAGCCAGAAGAGGCGGTCGGGCGAGCGCTTGACCTGCACGTATTCCACCAATCCTCGATAAAGGAGAGCTGCGAAGGGCAATGGATGTGCCAGCCCTCGCACACAGGTCGGTCGCGGCCCGATGCTAGTTCCCGGGCCGCGACCGGTGCGACGCACCTCACATGGTGAATCCGGCAGCCGTCACAGCCGGACGGCGACGGGGTACATAGTGCCGAAGGTGTCCGAGAGCGCACCGCAACCGGCGCAACGGAATCGCACGCCCATGGCGAAGAAACCGTGGATGCGGAAATAGCAGGTGTCGCACATGAGGTCGACGCCGCTGCGCTGGCAGCAGGGGCGTTTGCGGATATGCCATTCGGCGCGATGTCGACAGGGCACGTTGTCGAAGCGGAAGGTGCAGCCGGGCAGTGCGTTGAGCGATTCGATGACATCTTCGAAAAACGTTGGGGCCGTTGCGGTATCCATCGGCAATGCCCTCCCTGCGGCTCGATCCGAATGCGGTGACCATGCGCGTCCCCACACTCCGAACAATCGTTAGCCAAGCGTTAGCCGTTACTCGTGATATGCGGCACACCAACGTTGGCGGCGTTCAAAACGACACCGGATCTTGTCTGCGTGCGGAGCCGAGCGCAACCGGAATATGCTGGTAGCCACGCAAATTCGCCAATCCGCGGTGCGGCGCGTCACCCACGATCCGCAGATCCGGGAACCGCTCGTACAGAGTCCGCAGGGCGATCGCGCCCTCCATCCGGGCAAGGCTGGCGCCGAGGCAGGCGTGCACACCGCTGCTGAACGACAGGTGGTCCTTGGCATTCGGGCGGTCGATATCGAAGGTGTTCGGATCCGCGAATACCGCCGGATCCCGATTGGCGGAGCCGAGCAGCTGCGAGACCATCTCCCCTTCGGCGATCCGCACGCCCGCGATCTCGGTGTCACACAGGGCCGTTCGACTCGTCATCTGCACCGGACTGTCGAAGCGCAGCATCTCCTCGATCGCACCGGGCCAGCGTTCCGGATCGGCACGCAGCAGGTCGAGTTGGTCCGGATGCTGATGCAGCAGCATCGTCCCATTGCCGATCAGATTGACGGTCGTCTCGAAACCAGCGCCCGCGACAAGCGTTGCGGTGGCCATGAGTTCGGGCGCGCTCAGCTGACCGCCGATGGCGAGATCACTCAAAATATTGTCACCCGGATCGCTGCGCAGCCGCTCGATGTGCCCGACCAGGAAGTCCTGACTGCTCCGCAGCGCGGCCACCGCTCGACGGAACACCGACCACGAAACCCCGATATCCAGCAGCGGTGCGCCCGCGTGCCCGACCTCGAGCATGAATTCGCGTTTCTCGGCGGGCACGCCCAGGATTTCGGTAATGATCGCGATCGGCAGCCGGACGGCGAAATCCCCGATCAGATCGGCCCGATCACGTCCGGCCAGACCGTCGAGCAGTTCGTCGGTCACCTCGACGATCCGGTCGTGCAGCCGGTCGACCGCGCGCGGGGTGAAGGCCTGCGCGACGGTTTTGCGGTATCTGGTGTGCTCCGGCGGGTCCCCAATTGACGTATTTTCACGCTACGGCGCGCGTCACCGGCGCACATCCCACCGTGGTCGCAGCCGGACTCATACCGTGGCAGCAGACATGACGGCGGCAATGGGGCAAAGCGCGCATGTCGGAGATCGAAAAGGCGCATAATCCGGACAAGGCTGCTCAGCGATCGGAAGGTGGCGACGGCCCGTGAGTACCACTACTCAACTCGAGGTAGTCCGGCCCTATCCGCAGCGGGTCGGGCCGAAGGGCTCCTATTTCTGGAAAATGATCACGACCACCGATCCGAAGGTGCTCGGGGTCATGTATCTGACCACCGCGATGACCTTCTTCTTCATCGGTGGTCTCATCGCGCTGCTGATGCGCGGCGAGCTGGCACGCCCAGGTATGCAGTTCCTGTCGACCGAGCAGTTCAACCAGCTGTTCACCATGCACGGCACGATCATGCTGCTGTTCTATGCGACGCCGATCCTGTTCGGCTTCGCCAACTGCGTGCTGCCGCTGCAGATCGGTGCGCCGGATGTGGCGTTCCCCCGACTCAATGCCTTCAGCTACTGGCTGTACCTGTTCGGCGCGACCATCGCCACGGCGGGCTTCGTCACGCCCGGCGGCGCCGCCGACTTCGGCTGGACCGGCTACACGCCGCTGAGCACCATCGAGCACGCGCCAACAGCCGGCGCGGATCTGTGGATCATGGGCTTGGCGATCTCGGGTCTGGGCACCATTCTCGGCGGCGTCAATATGATCACCACGGTGATCTGCCTGCGCTGTCCGGGCATGACCATGTTCCGGATGCCGATCTTCACCTGGAATATCCTGGTCACCAGCATCCTGATCCTGCTCGCCTTCCCGATTCTGACCGCCGCGCTGATGGCGCTGGCCTTCGACCGTCACCTCGGCGGGCATATCTACGATCCGGCCACCGGCGGCGTCCTGCTGTGGCAGCACCTGTTCTGGTTCTTCGGCCATCCCGAGGTGTATATCGTCGCGCTGCCGTTCTTCGGCATCGTCACCGAGATCTTCCCGGTCTTCAGCCGCAAGCCGCTATTCGGTTACACCACACTGGTTTACGCGACGCTGTCCATCGGCGCGCTGTCGATCGCGGTGTGGGCGCACCACATGTACGCCACCGGCGCCGTGCTGCTGCCGTACTTCTCGTTCATGACCTTCCTGATCGCCGTCCCGACCGGTGTGAAGTTCTTCAACTGGATCGGCACCATGTGGCGCGGCCAGCTGACCTTCGAGACGCCGATGCTGTTCTCGGTCGGCTTCCTGGTGACGTTCCTGTTCGGTGGTCTGTCCGGTGTCATCCTTGCCAGCCCGCCGCTGGACTTCCACGTCACCGACTCGTACTTCGTCGTCGCGCACTTCCACTACGTGCTCTTCGGCACCATCGTGTTCGCCACGTTCGCGGGCATCTATTTCTGGTTCCCGAAGATGACCGGCCGACTGCTCGACGAACGCCTCGGCAAGTGGCACTTCTGGACCACACTCGTCGGCTTCCACCTGACCTTCCTGGTGCAGCACTGGCTGGGTGCCGAAGGTATGCCGCGCCGCTACGCCGACTACCTGCCCGGCGACGGATTCACCGCGCTCAATACGGTTTCCACCATCGGCGCATTCGTCCTCGGTGCGTCGATGCTGCCGTTCATCTGGAACGTGTTCAAGAGCTACCGCTACGGCGAAGTGGTCACCGTCGATGATCCGTGGGGTTACGGCAACTCGCTGGAGTGGGCCACCACCTGCCCGCCGCCGCGGCACAACTTCTACGAGCTGCCGCGCATCCGTTCCGAGCGACCGGCATTCGAGCTGCACTATCCGCATATGGTCGACCGCATGCGCAGCGAATTGCACGTCGGCTGGGGCTCGGGCGCCAAACACGCCGCGGCGGTCTCGGAACAGCACACGGCGGAGGCTCCCGCGTCGGAGTCCTGACGCTGGTTACCGCGCGGCAGCTTCCTGTAGGTCAGCTGCCGACCGTCGCAGGTGAACAGCGGCGGCGGCGAACAACGCGAGCGTGAGCCAGATGTATCCGTTGTGGACGAGTGTCGTGAGGTGACTTCCCACGGGATAGTCGTAAATGCTGCTCATCGTCGGGTCGAAGAAGGCGATCACACCACCCGATGCGATTGCCACTGCGATGAGCAGGCCGATCGACGCGACCACACCGCGCCTGCGCAAGGCGAGATCAGCCAGATAGACCAGCAGCGGTGCGAGCCAGACCCAGTGATGGACCCAGCTGTACGGAGACACCGCGGTGGTGGTGAGTCCGACCAGTACCACCGCGGGCAGTTCGTTGCCGGTCAGCGACAGCCGCCGTGCCAGGTACAGGCAGGCCGCCGCGATGGCGAAAGCGCCTGCCAGCCAGAGCAATTGGTGCACACCCTCGACGCCGATGGTCCGCGCTAGCAGGCCGCGCAGAGATTCGTTGCGTGGATTCTCCGGCACACCGACGCGCTTGGGGTCGGCGAATGCACCGCTCCAGAAGGTCAGCGAATCCTTGGGCATGGCCGCGAGACCGATCAGAACGGTCGCCACGAACGCACCGATGGCCGTCCCAGCGGCCCGATACCTGCGGGTGACCAGCAGATAGACCACGAAGAAGGCGGGGGTGAGTTTGATGCCCGCCGCAATCCCGGTCAGCACGCCCTTCCAGCGCGACGTATCCGGCAGTGCCATATCGGCGATGACCAGCAACAGCAGGAAGATATTGATCTGACCGAAGGCCATGGTCTCGCGCACCGGCTCGCACCACATCAGCAGTCCGGCGATCGGCACGCCCAGCAGCACCAGCCGCAGGTCGCGCCGATAGCCGAGCATCGACAGTGCCGCCCACACCGACGCCGTCAGCATGGCGAAGTTGCCGAACGCACCGACATAGGTAAAGACATCACCGTGCAGATTGACCAGCGGCACGAACAGTAGCGCGGCGAACGGTGTGTAGACGAACTCCCATACGCCGCGGGTGTGGCCCAGCAGGGGCGTGTCGTAGATGGAGGCGCCGTCGACCACCCGGTGCCCGGCGATCTGATAGACGCCCAGATCCATCAGATGCATCATCACCTGCATCGTTTCGCGCACCTGGTGGATGTAGTACACACCGGCGACCATCCCGAGGACCGAGATCACCCAGAACGCGGTTGTGGGGATGGTGCGGCGTTCGGGCTCGGTCGGTGCCGCGGTCGGCGCCGCCGCATTCTCGATCGTCGATACAGGCACGCTCATCTCCCAGCGATCGGGGTCCGGACTCGCCGCCCCACGGTAGTGGCACACCGCGTGCGGCGCACACCGCTCAGTAGGACCGGTACTGTCCTCGGATGACTGCTGGCGGCTCATCGCGGATGTACGACGGACGGCCCGTCGCCGACCGCCGTGCGCAGCGGCGAGAGCAGTTTCTGGCCGCCGCGGTCACGGTATTCGGGGAGAGCGGCTACCAGAACAGTTCGATTACCGCGCTGTGCCGGGCGGCCGGACTGGCGCGCAGCCAGTTCTATGAGCATTTCGAGAACCGCGAGGATCTGTTGATCGCGGTGTACGACCGGATCCAGACCGAGGCCAGGCAGGCGGTCACCGCCGCGACGGATGCGGCGGCGGCATCGGGTGATGCGGTCGGTCTGGCGCAGGCGGCGGTGCGGGCCTATGCGGAGTCGATCGGTCGTGACCCGCGCGTGGCCCGGATCGCGCATGTGGAGGTCGTCGGGGTCGGTGACCGCGTCGAGCAGCGCAGGATGGAGCAGCGGGCGCTGTGGATGGACTTCTTCGCGGACCAGATGCGGCGAGCGCTCGGACCCGATTTCGTGCCACCCGGTGGGTTTCACACCGCCGTGACCGGATACTTCGGCGCACTGCTCGCGCTGGTACACCAGTGGAGCACCGATGACGCGCAGACCGACCTCGCCGGCATCACCGAGGTACTGACCCGATTCCTGATCAGCCTGATGACACCGTGATTCAGCGCCTCGGCCGGATATTCTCGCGCACCGCCGCGATATCCGGATAGCCGTTGACCGCCATGAGCAGATCGGCCTCCGCCAGGATCATCCGCAGCACGTGCACCAGACCCGAAACCCCGCCCAGCGCAAGGCCGTACACGTACGGGCGGCCGATGCCGACCATCGTCGCACCCAGGCCGAGCGCCTTGATCACATCGCTGCCCGACCGCACACCGGAATCGAACAGCACCGGCACCCGGTCGGCGACGGCTTCGACCACCCCGGGCAGCGTCTCCAGCGAGCTGAGACCGCCATTGGCTTGGCGCCCACCGTGATTCGAGCAGAAGATGCCGTCGACGCCCGCATCGATCGCGCGGCGCGCGTCATCGGGATGGGAGATGCCCTTGAGGACGATCGGCAGTTCGGTCAGCGATCGAAGCCACTCGAGATCGTCCCAGGTGAGCGAATTTCCGAAGGTCTGCACCCAGTTCAGCACGATGGACTGCGGATCGTCCGAGCCGACCATCTTCTGGAAGACGGGATCGGAGGTGTAGTTCTTCAGCACGTGCCCGCGCAGCTGCGGGAAGTTCCCGGTGGACAGATCGCGTGGCCGCCAGCCCGGAACCCAGGTGTCCAAGGTGATTGTGATGCCGCGATATCCGGCGGCCTCGGCCCGGCTCACCAGACTCGCGGCCAGGTCTCGATTCTTCGGCGTGTACAGCTGGAAGAAGCTCGGCGTCGCACCGGCGTGGCCGATGACCTCCTCCAGCGGATCCTCCATGAGCGTCGAGAAGACCGCGGGCACACCGGATTTCGCCGCCGCCTCGGCAACCGCGATATCGCCGTGCTTATCGCCGACCAAGCCGATCACGCCGACCGGGGACATGAAGATCGGGCTGGGGAAGGTGAGTCCCCAGGCCTGCACCGACAGGTCGCGCTGCGTCGCACCGACGAGCATCCGCGGGACCACACCCCAGTCCTCGAACGCCTCGACATTGCGCCGCTGGGTCAGCTCGTCACCGGCTCCGCCCGCGATATAGGAGTACAGCGTTGCGGACAGTGCGGCCGAGGCCTTCGCCTCGAGCGTCGCGAAGTCCATCGGGAACTCCGGGGCATGCCCGCCGAGGGCCGCGAAGTAGATCTCGTTCTGATAGTCCGCGAACGCCACTGTTCTGCCCTTCGGTAGGGGTCGATCGGAGGGGTAGCCTCCGCTTGCCGGAATATTAGACGCTAATGTCCATGATCAACCGCGAAACATTCGACCACGGCACAGCGAAGGGGTCTGTGCGATGTGTGTCACAGTGGCGGGGTGTTCGAACCGTATGACCTGCGCATCGAGGTCCGATGGCCGTACCTGCTGTAGCGCGAGTAACCGCTGGAGCGACGGGTAATCCGGGAGCAGCTGACAGATTGTGAGAACCGCGCCGTGAATCTCGACTACCTCGATAGACCTGGTGACCACGACCTTCTGGTGGCTGGTCAGATCAAGAGCCCGCCACTACGGCGCCTGGTGCAGCTGGCACTCGGACTATCCACCGAGTCCATGGACCTGCTCACGGCACTCACCGACCGATTACGAACCGCGGAGGGCGCGCTGGCCGACCCGGCGACCAGCGGCGAATTCTAGATCCCGCCGCGGACTGACTGTCCACGTCAGGCTTACATAGCCTCGAGCACTAGCATCGCGAGCTGTGATCACAGTGGCGAGTTGGAATGTCCTGCACCGCGTGCACGCGGAGAATTGGGACCCCGATATCGCGACCCGCTGGCCCGATGAGGCGGCGCGCATCGCCGCGGTGACCGCCTGGATCGCCGAACGACCCGAACAAGTCATCGCGCTACAGGAGGTCAGCGGCGACCAACTGGCAAGTCTGCGATCAGCATTGTCCGACAAGGACATCCACACATTGCGGTACCCACGCATCCCACGGCCGCGCAATGGAACCACCCCGCTGCAAGATCCCACCGAACATCTCGTCCTCGTCCTCGACGAACCGGGCCGAGAAATCGTGGCCGAATCCTTCGAAAACGATCCCGGCAAGGGCGCACTCGCCGTCGAAACTGCCGGCATGGTCATCGTGGCAACCCACGTGACCGGCGATCCGCGCCGCGCCGGCCAGCTGACCCGATTGGCCGAACTCGCCGCACCGGATCGGGCGACGGTACTACTCGGCGACTTCAATATCGACAGCACTACTGTGGCCTCCGCACTCGGCCCCGACTTCACCATGGCCGACCTGCCACCCGCCTCCGCACCAACCCGTCCGCGCATATCGGGCACCAAATCGCAGTTCATCGACCATGTGATCGTGCGCGGCACGACCGTGCGGGATGCCACGGTCCTGGCCGTCGACGGCCGCTCCGACCACAATTTCGTCCGCGCGACCATCACCGGATAGCGAGCTATCGTCCTCCGGCGCGCCACAGCCAGCGCCAGCGCGGCAGCTCCGTGATCACCGTTAGCACCGCCAGCACACTGACGAGGACGGCGAGCCACACCGGCCAGGCCACCCAGGCGGCGACGACCGCCGCAACCAGTTGCAGCACCACCAGTGCAATCGTGCCCCAGCCGGGCACGGCTACCAGCACCTGCTTCTTGTCACCGGGCGTGGCGAACACAGTGGGCAGCCCGATCAGTACAACTACCGACAGCACCGCCAGCACAACCGAATGTCCGGCCAGCGCCCATGGCGTCGCGATCCAGGCGATGAGTTCGGTCGTAAAACGCAGTACCGCCGCGATTCGGCCCTGACCTGTGAGATTCGGCGATTCGGACACGGTTGTAAGCGTGTCATGCGATCGGTCCGGACGCAGGGTGAAGCCCCGGGCCGAAGGGGAATGGTCCGGGGCTTCACTGGAGATTATCGCGCGAACCGGTGCGCGAGTTAACCGCGCGCAATGGCGTGTCACGCAAGTCGAGCGGCGGCAGCGGTGCCTGCGCGGAAGCACGCCCACTAGCCGCCGTGCGGGGGGACGAGGCCGTGCTTGTGTGCGTAGACGACAGCGTGAATGCGGTCGCGCACACCGAGTTTCGCGAGTACCCGGGATACGTGTGTTTTGACCGTCTCTTCGCCGACGCCGAGTGCCGCGGCGATCTCGGCATTGCTGCGCGCATCGGCCAAGAGCAGCAACACTTCTCGCTCGCGCACGGTGAGTTGTTCCACCTCGGGCCGGGTGTCGGGCGGGGCGAGCGTGCCCGCGAACCGGGATATCAACCGTCGGGTCATCGACGGATCGATCAGGGCGTCACCACGGGCCGCGATCCGGATGGCGGCCACCAATTCCTCCGGTGGCAGGCTTTTCAAGAAGAACCCGCTGGCTCCCGCCTGCAGTGCGCGGTAGAGGTTGGCATCGCTGTCGTAGGTGGTGAGTACGAGGACACGGGTGCCGCCCGCCGCGACAATCGCCGCGGTGGCCGCGAGTCCGTCCAGCTTCGGCATGCGCACATCCAGAATCGCGACGTCCGGGCGCAGCCGGGCGGTTTCGGTGATGGCGCTGCGGCCGTCGCCGACCTCGGCGACGCATTCGAGATCGGTCTGACTGTCCACGACCGCACGCAGTCCGGAGCGGAACATGCTGTGGTCGTCGGCGATCAATACGCGGACCGGTGCGTTCACGAACCTCCGATCGGCAGGGAAACCCTGGTGTGCCAATGGTTTTGCGCGCCGTCCGGACCGAATCGCACTTCGCCGCCGAATAATTCGGCACGTTGGCGAATACCGCTGAGGCCACGATGCTCCGCTGTATCGCCCACTGCGGCGGTGTCGGCGAGCGGATTGATCGACTCCAGCACCACCCGGTTCGGCTGATAGTCCACGATCAGCTGTGCGTGCGCGCCGTCACCGTGGCGCAGCGCATTGGTCAGCATCTCCTGCACGATGCGATACAGCGTCAGGTTCAGCGAATCCGGGAGCTCGACGGCCGCACCGCGCACGGTGAATTCAACAGCCAGACCGGCCGCGCGCACCCGCTCCAGCAGATCCTCGATATCGGCGAGTCCGGGCTGTCGCTGGCCGTCCTCCTCGCGCCCGTGTAGCAGATCGAGCTGGCGGCGCAGGTCGACCATGGCCGCGCGGCTACTCGATTCCACCGCGGTCAGCGATCGAGTGGCGGCGGCATTCCCGGTGTCGGCCATGGCGATTCGGGCCGCACCGGCGTGGATGCCGATGGCGCTGACGTGATGGGAGATCACATCGTGCAGATCCCTGGCAATGGCGGCGCGTTCCTCGGCGACGGCGCGGGCGAGTGCGGTCCGCTGCTCCTGTTCGCGCAATTTGGCCTGCTGCTCGAGATCGGCGATGTACGCGCCCCGCGCTGCCGTATACCGGCCGACCAGCCACGGCACCACGCCGACCGATACCGTCGACGCCAGCAGCAGCCGCCAATCGTGCGCGGTATTGCTGCTGATCAGCAGATGCGCGCTCGCGAAGCCCGCGGACATCGTGCATACGGTCAGCACCGATTTCGGACCGACCATCCAGGCGCCCGCCCGATATCCCGCCACCAGGAATCCGACATCGGCGAAGCGTGCGGCGAAGCCGTGCCGGTGCAGCATCAGGGCCTCGGCCAGTCGCAGCGCCACCTGGATCAAGGCCACGGCACCGGCGGTGCGCGGCGGCGCGGCCAGTGCCAGATCGGCCGCGACGATGGCGATCAGCACCGCGGTGGCCTGCCACGGGGCCACCGAGAAAATGCCGTTCAACGTCAACATCGCGGCATCGATCGCCGCGGCCACCCCCGCGACCACCAGCGATTGGCGGGCCAGCGATCTGCTCACATCCAACAGTTCGCACCACCTTCGCACAGTCCGGGTCGAGCCGTCCGCGGGCGATCCTACCCAGCGTTCGCCCGTATTCCTCGGACCGAACTCTGCCCGGGCGCCAGCCGCGGCACATCCCCCGCCCGGGGGATCGCGAATCCCTCGTCAGCGCGATGTTTGCCCAGGCCAGCGCCCGTAACGTGGCGGTGAAGCAGCAGAGCGGAGGAGCCATCGTGATCGGTGCGCAGCTATTCATCTACGCCATACCGGCGTTCGCCGTACTCATGTTCGTGGAGTGGATCGACTATCGCCGCGATCCGGATCGCCCGGCCAACGGCCACTCCGGACGCGATATGGCCTCCAATATCACCACCTACCTGCTCGGCCGATTCCTGAAGCCGGTGCTGCAGTATCTGATTCCGTTCTCGGCGGTGGTAGTCGCGGCCGCGATCACTCCGCTGCACCTGTCGCCGACCACATGGTGGGTGTGGGTGCTCGGCCTGGTGGTCACCGACTTCTGCTATTACTGGGCCCACCGCGCCGACCATCGGGTCCGGCTGCTGTGGACCGCGCACAGCGTCCACCACTCCAGTCAGTACTTCAATCTGTCCACCGCCATCCGCCTGCCGTGGGTGCATCCGGCGGCCACCATCGTGCGCGGATTCGCTTGGGTACCAGCGGCTTTGATCGGCATGCCCGCGTGGATGATCTTCCTGCTGCAGACCATCGGGCTGCTCTATCAGTTCCCGATCCACACCCAGCGCATCCGGACCCTGCCGCGCCCGATCGAGTTCCTGTTCAACACCCCGGCTCATCACCGCATCCACCACGGTTCGAATCAGCCGTATATCGATAAGAACTACGGCGGAGTCTTCATCATCTGGGACCGGCTCTTCGGCAGCTTCGCCGCGGAGAGCGAACCCATCCGCTACGGCCTCACCAAGAACATCGGCACCGATAATCCGCTGAAGGTGAACTATCACGAGCTCGGTGCGCTGATCAGCGATGTGCGCCATGCGAATACCTGGCGTGGGCGGCTCGGTTACATCTTCGGCCCGCCCGGTTGGTCCGAAGCGGCACAGGCCGACGAGGTCGTACCCGAACCAGCGCGCGAGGGATCGATCGCCGCATAGCTTCGTCATGATGGCCGCGGCGGCTTACCGTCGCCGCGGACCACCGCTAGATCGAATGAATGAATATGCGGATGGCGGTGATTCGTCGACTGTCGGGGGCGAAGTCGATGAAGGCGACACCCTGGGCCGATTCCAGTCGGACGCTGGCACTCACCGTTCGGCCCGCGGCGATCAGCTTGTCCCACTGCATATTCCGAGCCCGATTGGTGAACTCCTCCAGCGAAATCCTGGTTCCGGCTGGGAGTTCGATAATCGTGCGCTCGCTGAGCAGGCGACGAACCCGCGAGATATCCGTGGCTGCCGCGGCCGAGAACACCTGGGCCGCAGCACGTTTGCCCGATCGGCCGATACCGCGCAGTGCCTGCATCATGCCGAGCATGCCGTCGAAGCCTTGATTCGCGATCAGCTGCGGACCCAATTTCAGTGCCGCGCCGAGTCCGGGCAGTCCGGTGCGCAGTAACTGCACGATCATGGCGGCCAGCTCCCAATGAGCGGCCAGCCGGGTGATCTTCCAGACGCCGTCTTCCTCGACGAGGTCGTAGCGCAGGTGCATGGGCACCGCGACGGTGGCGCCGGTCGACATGGTGGTACGGATCAGCAGGTCGCGGACCACTGTGGACAGGCCGACGAAGTCGTGGTCGACCCGGAAGGCGATGGTGTTGGGGCCGATGAAGGTGTCGTAGAACCGTTCGATCGCCGCGCGGCCGATATGCGGGCGGGAACCGACCGGATCATTGACGGTGGCATCGGCGGTGAACAGGTCGACCCAGGCCGCCTTGTCGTGCGCCGTCACCGCACGCGGTGACGCCTGCACGGCCGCGATCAGGTCCTTGGCTGTGGAATCCAGCGGCATCACAATTCCTCCTAGCTACTGCGTCACATGGTAGAACATGTTCTAATTTCGGCGCCGAGGGTTCGGTAAGAAGTGTCGGCGCCCTGCTCGACAAGGACGCCTATGGACTGGTACACCGGCAACACCGCCTACGACACCGTGCTGACGATCGGCTTCGCGTTCGCGGCATTCGTGCTGATCGGCGGCCTTTTCGCACAGAGTCCCTACGGCCGTTTCGGCACCACCGGGATGGGCTTCAACCTCAATCCGAAGCTCGGCTGGTGGTTGATGGAGATTCCCGCGACGGTGGTCTTCGCGGTGTTCTATCTAACCGGCCCCGATCGCTTCGAGCCGACCGCGCTGATGCTCGCGGCCATCTGGCTGCTGCACTACGGCAATCGCGGCTGGTTCTTCCCGCTGTCGATCCGACAGGTCCCGGGCAAGCGCAGCAGCTTCAATGTGTCGGTGATCGCCGCGGGCATGTTCGTCACAGCGCTGCACGGCTACCTCAACGGCGCCCTCTTCAGCCACGACTACCTGCACCAATACGGCACCGACTGGCTGATCGATCCGCGCTTCCTGACCGGTCTGGTCATCTACCTCGGCGGCTTCGCACTGCTGGTCAGCTCCGAATCGATCGTGCGCAATCTGCGCGATAAGGACAATCCGGGTGCGACCGAATACCGCATCCCGCGCGGCGCGGGCTTCCGCTTCGTCAGCAGCCCCGCTTATCTCGCCGAGCTGATCGCCTGGGCCGGGTTCGCCCTGCTCACCTGGTCCCTGGCGGGTGTGGTGATCTTCTTGATCACCGCGGGGAATCTGGTGCCGCGCGCCTTTGCCACGCACAAGTGGTATCGCGAGAAGTTCGCCGACTATCCGGCCGATCGAAAGGCTTTGATTCCCTTCGTTATCTAAAGGGTCATACAGTGACGTGATGGCCATCATCGATGCGTGGGCCCAGCATCCGACGGTACGGCTGCTCCAGCACGAAATGCTGGACTCGCTGCGCCGCTGGACCGGTGACACCATCCCGGACCAGCCGCCGCCCGTCTCCATGACGCTCGCCGCCATGGACGCAGGCGGCGTCGATACCGCATTGACCAGCGCCTGGTACGGGCCGGAGGGCGTGTTGATCTCCAACGACGAGGTGGCCGGATTCGTCGCGGAATCCGGTGGACGCTTGGTCGGCGTCGCATCAGTGGACCTACGCAAACCGATGGTCGCGGTGCGCGAACTCCGTCGTGCGGTCACCGAGCTCGGGATGAAGGCGCTGCGGATCGTGCCGTGGCTGTGGGGCCTGCCGCCGAACGACCGGCGCTACTACCCGCTCTACGCCGAATGCGTCGATCTGGGAATTCCGTTCTGTACACAGGTCGGGCACACCGGCCCGCTGCGCACCTCCGAAACCGGCCGCCCGATCCCATATCTCGACGATGTCGCACTGGAGTTCCCCGAACTTGTCATCGTCGGCGGGCACATCGGCTATCCGTGGACCACCGAAATGATCGCGATGGCAACGAAATACCCGAACGTGTACATCGACACCTCCGCCTACACGGTGCGCAGATACCCACCCGAGCTGGTGGCCTACCTGAAGTCCCACGGCCGCGGCAAGGTCCTCTTCGGCACCAACTACCCGATGATCCCGCCACAGCGCGCCCTGGCAGGCCTCGACGACCTCGCCCTCGACGACGAATGCCGCGACCTGTTCCTCTCCGGCAACGCCACCCGCGTCTTCGGCTTAGCCGAGCCCGACTAACACTTCACGCATCCAATCGCTTTCAACGTGGCCTTGATCGAGACGAGCTCGAGCACCCCACACCGCATGCGAACCGGAGTCTCCGACCCGGTAGACCTGTGCGGTCGCCGCGGCGCCTGCGGCGATTGCCAATACCGCGGCCAGGACGGTGACCACACGACCCACTGGGCGTCCGCGCTCGTCGCGCAGGTGGATGATGATCAGCAGGGCGGTGACGAGCAGTAGTGGCACCACGAAGTAGATCATCGTGTTGCCGAGGTCGGCGTGCTTATCGATGGCGGGGGATCCGCCGAGCTTGCGCTGGAGCCACTCCCCTGCCTCGGTCGTCACCGGGGTGAGGGCTACGGTGATCGCGGCCAGGGTCGTGACCAGCCAGATCAGTCGACGACGGGCTGTGGGCCACACCGCGGACAGGATTAGCAGCACCGCGGTCAGCGGTACGAAGACCACGATGAGGTGCACCAGCAGTACGTGGGCGGGTAACCCGTTGATCGTCGACATGAGGCACTCCTGGAGTTCGTGACCGCGGCGGCGCTTGCGGCCCAAGTATCTCCATCACCTCACGGTTCAGCGCGGTACGCGGTTCATCCCTCCCCGTCGACAACCTCCGCCGCCTCGCCCACCGGATAGAAACGGTGCACCGTGAGCGCCGCCGCGAGCAGCCGCGAGCCATTGGGTTCGCTCGGATCGATGCCGGTGAGTTCGGCGATGCGCTTGAGTCGGTAGCTGAAGGTATTGGGGTGCACATGCACTTCGGCGGCGGCCGCCTTCCGATCTGACCCGTACCGCAGATGCGCCTCCAGCGCCTCGAACAGGTGCGAGCGCAACAGCAGCGGGGCAATGCGGTCGGCCAGTCGGTCCCGAGCCGGGCCCGGCCGGGTCAGCTGATATTCGAGCAGCAGATCATCCAGGTCGTACAGTCCGCTCGGCCGGTTGAGCAACCGAGCCAGTTCGGCCAGATCGGTCGCCTCCTGCACCGCATGCGGCAGCAGATCCCGTTCGACCGCGCGACGTTCGGCCAGGAAGACATCGACGCCGAACTGTTCGGTGAGTTCGGCGCACAGCCGCTCATACTCCTTGGATTCGGATCCGCTCGGCAACAGCGCGATTCCGGTCGTGCCGTCGAACGTGCTCAAGGCCTTGGTTCCGGCGATGCCGTCCAATGCCCGCTGCAGCACCCGGATTCGGCGACGGGTGAGCAGATCGGCGACCACGATCGGGTGGTCGTCCGGGCGGATATGGATGGCGAGCACCGTATAGCGTTCCGCGAGAACGACATCCGCCCGCGCCGCCAGTTCCTCCGCGGGCTGGCCACGCAACAGGGCCGAACACAGCGCCCGGCGCGCCTCGCGTTCGGCGTGGTAGATCGACTGCTCCACATCGGTATACGCCTCAACCACGGCGACATTGATATCCCGCAGCAGATCGAGCAGCCGTGCGCCGAAGGCGATCAGATCGTTCATATCCTCCGGCGTGGCCACCGCCGCCGCCTCCTGCAGGATCACCTGACCGGAGCCGTGCACGGCATGCATCAACAGCCCCAACGGAATTCGGTCCTCGGCGTGCCGCTCGGCCACCGGACCGACGAATTCGATCACCTCGGCCCCGGTGAACACCCGCTGCTCCTGGGTCGCGCGCAGGAAAGCCTGGCCGCATCCGGCGATCGCGGGCAGCACCTCGCCGGTGAAATGCCCGTCCGGCAGGTCCGCGGCCGGTGGCGTGGAGCCCAGGCCGGCCTCGAGCATGCGTTCGGCGATTTCGGGTAACCGACGGACCAGTCGGGCGATTATCGGCGCGTCTCCGGACAGCTGGGGCAGAACAACGGACATGACTTGCACGTTACCCAACGATGCCATTTATCGATAAATCTCGTAACCGCTCGGCTTTGTCTCCGAACACAAGATTTTCGCGGATTATTCTCGTCCGCGTGCAGTGACAGCAGCTCGCGCATGACGCTGCTCACCTGCGCGTTCCCATGTCCTACCGGGTGACGACGGTCACCGTCAACACCGCGATTCGGAGAAAAACACTCGACTCAATTGTGTTTCGGGACAATTATTTTCCCACCCCCGCATTGCTACGTTTAGTATCGGTATTCCGGCGTCATTTCAAATAAAACACCATGCCGGTGCACCCTCGAAAGGATGTACAGGAATGAGCGTGCACGCCGACGCCGGAAGGGAATCGGCGCACCCGATTGCCGAAATCTTTCGTTCCGGTCGGCCGCTACAGCCGGAGCTGGATCAGTTCTATCGGCCGCCCGCCGGATTCGCACGCTTCGCCCCCGGCACCATCCTGCGGACACGCAAGGTCGAGCTGGCGCTGTTCGGCCGTGTACCACTGAGGTTTTCGGCCTGGCAGCTGCTGTACCGCACCAGCAACTTCCACGGCACCGCGGAGGCGGCGGTGACCACGGTACTGCTGCCGTGGGGCGCCGACCCGCGCGAGCCGCGGCCGCTGGTCTCGTTCCAGTGCGCCATCGACGGCGTCAGCTCGAAATGTCTGCCTTCGTACGCACTGCGGCACGGCGCGCGGGCACTCGGCTCGATTCCGCAGATCGAACTACCCGTCATCACCTACGCACTGGCCCGTGGCTGGGCGATCTCGGTGCCCGATCACGGCGGGCTGGCCGGACATTTCGGCGTGCCACGCGAACCCGGCTACCGATCCCTCGACGCCATCCGGGCGAGCCTGCGCTTCGCACCGCTCGGCCTGAGCGAGGTGACTCCCGTTGCGCTGTGGGGTTATTCGGGCGGCGGCCTCGCTACGGCGTGGGCCGCGGAACTGGCCGCCGAATACGCACCGGAACTCGATATCGTCGGCGCGGTCGCCGGCTCACCGGTCGGCGATCCAGGTTCGGCCTTCGCGCGGTTGAACGGCACCTTCTTCGCCGGTTTCGCAACGGTGTGCGTGGCCGGACTGCGCCGCGCCTACGCGGATCTGGATCGCATCCTGCGCACCCATGTGAAGACCGAATTCCTCGATCTGCTCACCGATGCCGAATCGCGGACCACACTGCATCTGCTGTTCCGCTTGATGGGCAAAAACGTCGACGACTACAGCCACCGCACCTTCGCCGACCTGCTCGCCGAACCCGGCCTGCAACGGATCATGGCCGATATCCGTCCCGGTGTGCAGGCGCCCGCCATGCCCCTGCTGGTCATCCAGGGCGTCAATGACGAACTCATCGCCGTCGACGATATCGACCAGCACGTTGCCCGCTACACGGTCCGCGGCGCGCATGTGCGCTATCTGCGCGACCGCCTCAGCCTGCATATGCCGCTGTTGTTCATCGGCGCGCCGGTCACCATGAACTGGCTGGCGGATCGATTCGACCATCGTCCGTTGCCCGCGGCGGGCACGAAAACGGTGTGGTCGGTGGCCTTCACGAAGCGAGAGGCACTGGGCCACTTGCGTTTCGCCGTACTCTTCGTGCGCATGCTCGCAGGCAGACCGATCCGGCAGTTCCATCGGTAGGCAGCGGGCATGACAGTTGTCATGCCGGACCCGTGATGGTTGGCAGATTTGTCGCCGAGCGCCGATCCGTAACGTCATTTCGCGTAGTGCACAGCCGAATCACCAGCCAGGAGCACCCGCAATGACGACCACCGCACAGCCCGCGGCTGAGCCGACCGCCGCACCGCCGCGCTTCAGCCCGATCCGCGTACTGGCCCCGATCGCCCGTGATGTCGCGGTGCCCATCGGCGCGTACTTCCTGCTGACCGGACTCGGCTACAGCGACTTCACCGGCCTGCTCGCAGGCACCCTGTTCTCGGGTGCGGTGCTGATCATCGAGACGATCCGAACGCGGCGCCTCGAGCCGTTCGCCGCGATCATGCTCGGCGTCTTCGCCTTCGGTCTGATCGGTTCACTCATCAGCGGCGATCCCCGCATGATGATCGTCAAGGATTCCGCGGGCACCGCGATCGTCGGTATCGCCTTCCTGATCAGCACCGTGGTCGGCAAACCGCTGACCTACCTGTCCGCGCGCAAGGCACTCGCGGCCACCGGACCGGCCGAACTCGCCGAATTCGAGGCGTCCTACCAGGCGAACCCGGCCAAGCGCCGCGGCTTCAACACCTTGGCCACGGCCTGGGGCGTCGGCCTCGTCGCCGAAGCCACGGTCCGCGTCCTGCTGGCCTACCAACTCCCCATCCACACCATGGCCTGGCTCTCGCCGGTCCTGTCGGCCATCTTCTTCGCCCCGCTGATCGCCCTCAGCGTCCGCTTCGTCAAGCGCGCCCGCCGCGCCTGATTCCCGCTACTTCCGCCGCCGGTCCCGATATTCGGGGTCGGCGGCGAGGTCTTCCCAGAACTCGACATAGGCCTGTTCGTGCAGGATGCCGAGCCGCAGGATGCGCGCGCGGGAGACCACGCGCACCTTGTCGCTCGGGTCGATATCGGCGTACAGCGATCGATACAGCTCGAGGAGGCGACGATGCTCCGCGGCCTCGCTGTTCGCCAGGGCGACCACATCGCCCGGCGCGCCCAGATCCGCGAAGAAGAGTTTGAGCTGTGCCGGATCCCGGGTCTCGGCGGGCGGGCTCTGTGGATCGGCGAGCCAACGCTTCAGTTCGGCCCGGCCCTTATCCGTCAGATGGAAAAGTCGACGCCGCCGCCCGCCCTGCTCGGCCTCCTCGTCGAGCAACCCCTGCTCGGCCAGGCGCACGGGAATCCGATAGAGCTGCGCATGCGGCACCGGCCAGAAGTAGTCGACACTCTCCTCGAGCTTGGCCTTCAACTCATAGGGCGTCAGCGGTCCGTGGCGGGCGATGAGCCCGAGCACGATGTGGTCCTGCGGTCCGAGATCCGCCATGGCTCCTCCATCCCATTGACACCGTCTCAATGAGACTATATGTTACTGCCATCGAGACCATATCAATGAGACTATTGAGGAGTACTGATGCGTGACTTCGGCATCACCCTGTTCGACGAATGGACCGCGATGTGGAACGGCGACCTGGCGCTCGCGGACAAGATCATGGCCCCCGAATTCACCCTCCGCTACGCCCAGCCGGGCGCCGGCGACTACGACGATATCCACGACCGGCAAACCTTCGCCGCCAAGATCGCCGGATTCCGCGACGAGCGTCCCGGAATCCGATTCGTGCCCCAGGGTGAGCCCGTCGTCGAAATGGATGACACCCGAACGGGATTCGTGGCACGCCCTTATGGCGCGGCGCGCACCGGACCGGATGGCGAACAGATCGACGTGAGCGGCACCGACATCCTGCGCATCGCCGCCGGGCTGATCACCGAGGTCTGGTCGGCATCCGGCGGCCCCGGCGGCCGCAGCTACTACTGACTCAGCGCCATCGGCGGGAGGTACTCACCGACCAGGGTGCGCCGCCACAGCATGTGCTCCTGCTGGAGTTCGGCGCGAGTCGCGAAGCGGTACAGATAGATTCGCGCTCGCACATACGTCGGTGGCGAGTCGGGGAAGGGGCAGCTGCGCAATAGTCGCAGTGTCGCAGGGTCATTGCGCAGCAGTCGTTCGACGAAGGCGAGCAACCAGCTGCGGGCGTAGGACGGGGAGATCGCGGCGAACCACATCAGCCAGTCCAGCCTGAGGTGGTATGGCGCCCATTGCCGTGGCCATCGGCGCGGATCCCCCGGCTTACCCTTGAACTCGTACTCCCGCCACAGTGTCTGGTCGGTGAGCTCCTCCTCGTCGGTGCCCTCGAACACCACCTCCTCGCGGGTGCGGCCGATACTGCCGAACGCGCCATAGGTATTGACCAGGTGCAGGGGGTTGAAGGACGCGTTCATTCGCTGCTGGCGCGAAAGCAGATTGCGGGCGGGCCAGTAGCTCAGCAACACCACCACGGCGGTGCACGCGAGCACCAGGCCGGCGAACCACGGCGGCGCCGCGGGCATCGACGGCGGATCCGGTACGGGCAGTATCGCTTTCGCCGAGGACATATCGATCACGGTGGTGGCCAATACGATCGTCACCCAGTTCAACCAGGCGAAGTTGCCGGAAAGCACCAGCCATAGCTGCGTGACGATGATGAATGCGGCGGCCACGCTCGCCACCGGCTGCGGCGCGAAAAGTCCCCAGGGCACAACGAGTTGGGCGAAATGGTTGGCCGCCACCTCCACGCGATGCAGCGGTTTGGGCAGGCGGTGGAAGAACCAGCTCAGCGGGCCGGGCATCGGCTGGGTCTCGTGGTGGTAGTACAGACAGGTCAGATCCCGCCAGCAGGAATCGCCACGCATCTTGATCAGACCGGCGCCGAACTCCACCCGGAACAGCAGCCACCGCGCCAACCACAACACCAGCACCGGCGGCGCGACCCGATCATTGCCGAGGAAGATCGCCAAGAATCCGGCCTCCAGCAGCAGCGACTCCCACCCGAACGCATACCACGCCTGCCCCACATTGACGATCGACAGGTACAGCGCCCACAGCACCGCCCACATCAGCATCGCCGCCCACAGCGGCACCACATTCAACGCACCCGCCACCACCGCGGCCGATAGCGCGGCGCCCGACCACGCGACCACGGCGAAGAACCGGTCCGAATAGTGGAAATGAAAGATGCTGGGCGCCCGGCGAAATTCGACCCGCCGGACGAATCGGGGCACCGGCAACATTCCCTTCGCACCGATGAGTGCCCGGAACTGCCGCGCCGCCGCGACGAAGGCGATCAGATAGATGACGGCCAGACCGTGCTGGAAAACCAGTCTGCCCAACCAGTACTCGGATTCGGTGAACGATGGCATGCCCGCTCCTTCGTACCGCTACCCTCGCCGAAACGGCGCCCGCCCCTCGGGTAGCAATGGCTCGGGTCGATCGGATTGCCGCGGAATCGGCAGCGTCACCGCGACATTGCCGAGCGTCGCAAAGCGACCGTGATGACGCAGGACGAACGAATCTCCGGACAGCAGTCGATAAGTCGCGGAATCGCCGGTGATCTCGACGGCTATGCCACTGCCGCGCCAGATAATCCGGAAGGCCAGGCGCTCGATATTCGCGGGAAGTCGTGGTGCGAAACTCAATTCACCACCGTGGTCACGCATGCCGCCGAAACCGAAGACGCAGCAGAGCCATGCTCCGGCAAGTGAGGCCATATGCAGGCCGTTGGCGACATTGTGATGCAGATCATGCAGGTCGGTCAGTGCGGCTTCGGCGAAATAGTCGAAGGCGAGCGAGAGGTGGCCGACCTCGGCGGCCATAACGGACTGGCCGGCGGCCGACAGCGAAGAGTCGCGGACGGTCAATGTCTCGTAGTAATCGAAGTTGCGTGCCTTCTGCTCGGGGGTGAAAGCGTTGGGACACAAGTACATTGCCAAGCTCAGGTCGGCCTGTTTGACGACCTGCTTGCGATACAGATCGAAGTACGGGTAATGCAGCATCAGCGGATACTTCTCCGGCGGAGTCGCGGTGAAGTCCCAGCGGGCATGTTCGGTGAAGCCCTCGGATTGTTCGTGCACACCGAGTTCCTCGTTATAGGGCAGGTACATACATTTGGCGCGGTCGCGCCAGCCGCGGATCTCGTCCGCGTCGACCTCCAACTGCTCGGCGATATCCGGTTGGCGCACACAGGCTTCGGCCGCTTCGTCTAGGTTCCGCTGCGCCATCAGATTCGTATAGATGTTGTTGTCGGCGAGTGCGGAGTATTCGTCGGGACCCGTCACGCCGTCGATCCTGAAGTTCCCCGCCGTGTCATAATGACCCTGGCTCACCCACGAGCGCGCGGTCTCCACCAAAAGCTCGACACCGCAGCCTCTTTCGAAGTGCTCATCGCCGGTCGCGGCGAGATATCGGACCACCGCATCGGCGATATCGGCATTGACGTGCACCGCCGCCGTACCGGTCGGCCAGTAGCCGGAACCCTCGTCGCCGTTGATGGAGCGCCACGGGAACATCGCTCCGGTGTGGCCGAGTTCGCGTGCGCGCCGCCGGGCCCGGTCAAGGGTGGCGTGCCGCCAACGCAGTGCGTCGCCCGCCGCCACCGGCATCGTGTAGGTCAATACCGGCAGTACGAAAGTCTCTGTGTCCCAGAATGAATGGCCGTCATAGCCCGGCCCGGTCAGTCCCTTGGACGGTATCGCGCGCGACTCACCGCGTGCACCGGCCTGTAGTACGTGGAACAGCGCGAATCGTACGGCCTGCTGGAGTTCCGGATCCCCGTCGATCTCGATATCAGCGGTGGACCAGAAGTTGTCCAGGTACTCACGCTGCCGGGCCAGCAACGTATCCCAGCCGGTCTCCAGGCCGGCCGCCAATGCCGCGTCCACCTGTGCACGCAGCGCCGGTACCGAGCGTCGACTCGACCATCCGTAGCCGAGATACTTCGTCAACCGCAAGCGCCGGCCCTTCGCGACATCGACCGCGATCGTCAAGCGCGCCAGATCCTCCTCGGCGTGCACACTGCAGCGTGGGGTCGCGTCGACCTCGAGTTCGTGGTCCATGGCCGCGGCCATGTGCAGCTCGGAGCGCCGGGTGTGGTGCACGAGCACCGCGGCGAAGTCACGTGCCGCACAGAAGTCAGCCACCAGCGGACGGTCCAGCGCAACGGCGAGCCGAGGATCGTTGTGCGAAGTCGGAACCGGTTCATTGGCAAGCAGATCCGATTGGATGACCAGCTCGAGATCGCCGTCGAGCGGTTCGACCTCGTAGCGGATCGCGGCCAGGGCACGTTCGGTGAACGACACCAGCCGCTCCGAGCGGATGCGCACGCACCGACCGGTCGGCGAGGTCCAGACCGTGGTACGCCGCAGCGTGCCGGACCGGAAGTCCAGCACCCGTTCGTGTTCGACGGCCTGGCCATAGCGCATATCCATCGGCTCGTCCTCGACGAGCAACCGGATGATCTTCCCGTCGGTCACATTGACGACGGTCTGGCCTTCCTCCGGATAGCCATAGCCTGCTTCGGCATAAGGCAATTGGCGTTTCTCGTAGAACCCGTTGAGGTAGGTCCCCGGCTTGCCGACCGGCTCCCCCTCCTCCAGCGTGCCGCGCAGCCCGAGATGCCCGTTGGCGAGCGCGAAAATCGACTCGGTTCGGTGCAATGCCTCGAGATCCAGTCCACACCAACGCAAGTGCCATGGCGCGATCTCGAAGCCACGGCAGTCGGTAGTCATTGCGATGGCCCGAGCTCGGCCAGATCGGTGACGACCACATCCGCACCCGCCCGACGCAATGCCTCGGCCTGCGTGCCATCACGCACTCGATCGACGCCGACCACATATCCGAAGTCCGCGGCCCGACCGGCCGTCACCCCGGCGATGGCATCCTCGAATGCCGCGGCCTGTTCCGGCTTGGCGTCCAGCGCCTCCGCGGCCGCGAGAAATGCGTCCGGCGCGGGTTTGCCGCGCAGGCCGCGGCCGGCGATCTCGACTCCGTCGATACACACATCGACGAACCGGGTCAGATCCGCGACCGCCAACACCTCATGGGCATTCGCCGAAGCGGTAACCACCCCCGTCCGCAACCCGGCCTCGCGTGCCCCGTTCAGATAGGCCAGCGACCCCGGATAGACGTGCACCCCGTCGCGTTCGAGGAACGACAGGAGCAGCCGATTCTTCCGATTACCGAGCCCGCGCACGGTCGGCTCCCCCTCCGCCGCATCGGGTTCCCCCTCCGGCAGCGTGATCCCGCGCGACTTCAGGAACTCCCGGATACCGTCCGCCCGCGAGCGGCCGTCCACATAGCCCAGATAGTCCGCATCGGTGAACGGATGGAACGGGCCGGGGCTGCGACCTGCCAGAAACTCGTCGAAGACCGCCTTCCACGCCCGCCGGTGCACCGCCGCGGTATCGGTCAACACACCGTCGAGGTCGAACAGCGCCACCGAGGTCGTTTCGGGCAATCCGAGCCCCCGGACATCATGGCTGGGCGTCATACCGCAGCGGTACCCGAGCAGGGCACCGGCAAACGGCGCGACTAGTCGAGCAATTGATCGTCGAGGATGTCGGTATCGGTGCCGAGGGATCCCACCCGCATCGCGACGGCGGTGACCAAGGCGTGCACCAGGGCGGTGAAGGCGGTCAGGGAGCGCAGGACGGTGAGCGAGCCGGTCCCGACGTAGAAGGTCACATCGGCGATGCGGGCCAGCGGGGAGGATGCGTCATCGGTGAGAGCGATGGTGATGGCGCCGCGGCGGCGTGCCGATTCGACCGCACGCACGGTGTCGCTGCTGTAGCGCCGGATCGATACCGCGACGAGTGCGTCGCCGGGTTCGATATCACGTAGTTCGTCGGTCAGCACCCGGGCGGTCGCGCCGAGCTGGCGGACTCGATGGCGCACCAGCTGCAGCTGGTAGGTGGCGGCATAGGCGATCGCGAGACAGCGCCGCAGCCCGATGACGTGCACGGACGAGGCGTGCGCCAGCGTCTCGACCGCCCGATCCCAGTCGCCGCGATCGATCCGCGCGAAGGTACGGGACATATTGTTGGTGTCGTATTCGGTTATCGCGGTGAAGAACTCGTCGTTCGAGCTCGGCGGTGGCGCGTCGGCGGGTCTACGCACCAGATACGCCTCGGCGGCGAGTTGTCTGCGGCAGAGTTCGACCAGGCCCGGATAGCCGGGCAGGCCCAGCATGGTCGCGAATCGCACCAGCGAGGAACGGTGCACGCCCGCGAGTTCGGCACTCTGGCCGATGCTGCGGAATGCGGTTCCCTCCGGATCGTCCAATACCAGCCTGGCTATGCGCTGTTGGCCGTCGGCCAGTTCGGGAAGGCGCTGCTGCAGGAGGGCGCGCAGTTCCTGATAGGTGGTGGGAGCGCTGTCCCGCACGGTGAGCCTCACGATCATTCGGGGTACTCGAACGATAGGCCGTCACCATAACTGACGGCCCGTCTGGTTCTAGTGCCCCCGGGCAATCACGTTCAACCCACAGGTTTCTACCAGTTTTCGGGGCTATGCGAATGGGTCTCCTTGCTGTGAGGTCAGGTTCCGCATCCGGAGCCCGGACCACGGATCGTTGACCAGTCCATCGGTGCGGCCGTCGAAATTGTGCGCATGCTCGACCGTCACGCCTACGAAGACCATGGGTTGGGTCCGCCATTCGGAACGAAGCTGTTGAAGTTGGCCAGTTGCCGGGTCGACCGCTGCAACGCCTGAAGAAGAATCGGGTCGTTCTGCTGCTGGTAATAGTTCGTGGCCGCTTGCTGGTGCTGGAGCGCCAGTTGCCGTCCGATGTGTTGGCGAGTATCGCGCCCGGCGTTGCGCCATTCGTCCGGGGTGATGGTTCTGAGCTGATGTTCATTGCTGTTCATGACCCGCTGGACGAACTGGTGATCTACGGCGTTCGGGTTCATCGGTGCAGTGGAGTGCCGCACGAAGTTGTCCGCGGCCACCACGGCCTGCCCCGCGAATGCCGGCAGCGCGGCGACGCCTTGGTGGTTCTCCACCGCGTACCCCGCGGCGAGCGCCTTCTGTAAGGGCGCGAAGCCGTTCGGGTTGTAGTCCTTCATGCTGGCCTTCTGGACGGCCAACGCGCGCTGGGCATCGATCACCTGCTGATCGGTCGCACCCATCGCCAGCAGAATAGGAGCGACCATAGAGTCCGGGACCTTGCTGTCGCCCAGACCGTCCAGAACATTTCCGACACCGAGAGCGGACCTGATTCCGCCCGCTATTCCGTCCAACCGCCCGGCGGCCTTGACCCGCCAGTTCCCGCGGGCAGCGTGGCTGTACTCCTGCAATTGCCGCACCATCGGCGAGACGGCGATGTTGTTGAGATCCATCCACTTCTTCCTGCGCGACAGCGGGTTCAACGGGGCCACCGTGGCCCCGAGGAGCCACGCGGTCGCGGGCGACGCATTGATCGTGTTCAGCATGCCCATCCCGGACATCAGACCGCCGTGCAGCGAACCGCCGGCCCGAGCATCACCCATGCCGAGTGCCGATCCCCCGCCACCTCCACCGCCGGGGCGCGCTCCGGACCCCTGCACGGCGAGCGCGAACCGGTTGGCGATCCAGTCATTGCCCCGGCTGAGGCTGCGGCTCAGCCGTTTCAGCTGGGAGACGGCGACGATCTCGACGGTGCCCGCGATCACGATCACCGCCATGGTCTGACCCTTCGCCTGTGCGAACAGATTGCCCATGAACAACACGTAGATGCCGAGGAAGATGGTGTAGGCGGTCATTCGGCCCGCCGCGACAATGCCGTCGACGAGATTGCGGACCAGAAAGGTCTGCGTCGGTCCGTAGACGAATCCGCCTGCGGCGAAACCGAATATCGACATGAACCCGTGATAGATCGCGTCCAGTGCGGCCTTGATGACCCTGATGCCGAGCACCACCGCGAAGACCAACAGGATGCCGCCGCAGATCAACAGCATCAGACCGGTACCGACCTGCCCCATCGTCGGATTCTGGGCCTTGGCGTAGGCGGCTGAATCACCGCAGCTCTGCATACCCTTGCGCACCCGATCGTCGTCGCCCGCGATCATCCCCGCGGACCACGCCGACCGGCAGGCCGGTTGCTCGTCGACCACATGCCCGAAATTCCACACCTGCACCGGGCGGCGGGCGAAGTTGTCCGCCAGATCGCGCTGCATGGTCGCCACCAGTTGGTTCGGATTCGGGCTGTTGTTGCCGTTGAGCCCGGCCGCCACCGAAATTCCCAAATCCCTACCCTTGGCAAGCAATCCGTCCGAGGACAGCACATCGCCGAGCGGCTCGGCCAGGAATACCGGACCGAGCACCGCGACACCGAGCATCGTGACGATCTGCAGCACCGCCTTGGCGTGATAGCCACGCAACCAGAACCAGGCGACGCAGAACGCTCCGATCGTAGCGGCGGTGATCAGCAGCATCGGTGTCGCGATCTGACCGGTCAGCCGGTCCGCGACGCCGGTCAATGCCGAGCCGAACATATTGAGCCACTGGAAGCTCAGCGCATTACCGATCAACCAGATCGCGGTCGTCACGATGGCGATATAGCCGATGAATTCGAAGCCCAGGATCGCCCAGAGGATCGTCGAGCCCGGGTTCAGCACCCCGCCGTTGTCGGTCGCGAAGGCATAGTTCGCCAGCGGCACCCCGGACGAATCGCGGATATGCATCCAGCTGAGGCCGTCGATTTCGGAGACACTGCTGCCGGTCGCCGCGGACAGGTACTGCGCATTGGCCACCGCGCCGACGAGTCCGGGAAAGACAAATAGGACGAAGATGACGGCCAGCACCCAGCCGAGGCGTCTACGCCAACGAATTGCAGGGGACATGACGGGGCGCGGACAGCACCCTTTCGGATCCTCGGATCCCCACCACGGCCGGACCGGCCGCCTCTTCGACCGTCTGGCCATACCCCTCAGCATGACGCAACTATTGTTGCGTAGCAACACTTTTAAGAAACCATTTGTTCACCTAACGTCCACTTGCTGCGGTTTTCCGTGGAGCCCCTCGGACTTGACCGCAGGGGGACCCGCCCACCACGGGGTCGCTCGCATGCGCAGATCGCGAGGGTGCAGTGCTGCTCCCCGCGGCGGGACGTACGCGATGGCTCGGCCGAAATGTGCTGTGCCGCCAGGCAATACCTCCTTCGAACGGATTCGAGGGGACTACCCGATTCGACCGGCTCCAGCGATGATGGCGTGCCGTGGCGCTCGGGCAGCCGGATTCAGTTGGGCGAGTGTGGTATTCAGCCGATTATCGCGACTGCGGTGATCGACCCGGCCGTGCGGATCGTGGCAGGTGCTCAGGGTGTCGCGGGCAGACCCATCGACGTCACCGGTGCCAGGATCTCGACGCGGGCCGACGCGACGTAGTTATTGCGCTGCTCCCGGGGCGCGTCGGCACTGCTCCCGCTGGCGGGAAAGAGCGGGAGCAGTGCCGCCCGCTCAGCCGGGCTGATCGACCGGCGTTTTCAGGGGTGCGCCGAACCAGTCGGAGAGCGCGGCGCGCAGCGCGGGCTCGGCGGTGTCGATCGGCTCGTCGATGGTTGCCGCCCAGGCGACGTAAGCGTCCGGGCGGATCAGCAGAGCGTCGGCCGGCCGGTGATCGGTTTCGGCGATGTGGATTTCGACGCGATGCTGCCAGTCTCGGGCGATCTCGCGAAGCTCCGGCCGGTCGGCGAGGACGAGCAGGATCGGTCGTGCGGTGTGCATGAGTTCCGCGACACTGGTCGCGCCTCGGTCGCCGTACAGGGTGAGGTCGGGTGCGAAGGTCCCGGTCAACGGGTGCTCGTTGGGATTGGGCAGCGGGTAGCGGATGTCCGTGCCCGCGATCAGGGCGCCCACGCGTCGCAATGGCTGCTCGTCGAGAAGCAGTTCCTGGAAGACCTTTCGAAGTGCTTCGGCGGCCGGATCCTGTCCGCGCCGCAGTGCCACCTGGGCCCGAGTATGTAGCAGCGTCCGCGCGCCGGCGAGGTGGCGTTCGTCGTGATAGGTGTCCAGCAGACCGTCCGGCGCCCAGCCCTCGATATCGGCGGCCAGTTTCCAGGCCAGGTTGACCGTATCGAGCATGCCCGCATTGATCGCCACACCCGTGGCGGGGAACAGGTGGGCCGCATCTCCGGCCAGCAGGATCCGCCCGGCGCGGTACCGTTCGGCCAGCCGATCCTTGAAGGTGAAGCGCGACAGCCGAATCGGTTCTCCGAGTGGTAGATCCGCGCCGAGCACCCGGCGGACGCTGTCCTGGAACTCGGTCAGGGTCATCGGTTCATCGTCGTCGTATTCGGTGGACTCGTCTTCGGTGGTGAAGAGCCCGAGCAGTTCGGGAGTGGTCGACCCGTTCGCGAACGTGCCGCGGTCGGTTTGCGTGAATCCCGCACGGATCCTGCCGAAACCCGGGACATCGAGGTCGCCGCTGTCGAGCACGGTCACCGAATCGTGCACGGTGACCTGGACCAGCCGATTGACCTCCGGATATGTGGTGCCGGGGAATGCGATGCCCGCCATATCGCGGATCCGGCTGCGCCCGCCGTCGCAGCCCACCAGGTACCGGGCGGTCACTCGGTACGGTCCGTCCGGCCCGTGCACGTCCGCGGTCACCGTGGCGTCGTCCTGGCTCACCCCGACCACCTCGTGTCCGCGGTGGATGTCGACGCCCAGTTCAGTGACCCGTTCGGCGAGCACACGCTCCAGCCGATGCTGTGCGAGCGGCAGCGCGTGCAGCGGGGGATCCGGCAGGCGCGTCAAGTCCACGTGCACACCGCCGAACGGGAAGCGCGGAGCCGGAATGGGGTCGGTGTTGGCTGCTTCACAGCGTTCCAACAGGCCGCGGTAGCGCAGCAGTTCCAGGATCCGCCCGCCGATACCGCCGGCCTTCGGGATGTCTCGGGGCTGCGCCTTCCGCTCCAACACCAGCGGTCGCACGCCGCTCAGACGCAGCTCGGCGGCCAGCATCAACCCGGTCGGGCCCGCACCCACGATGATCACATCGGTGTCGGTCACATGCATTCGGTTACTTCCCATCTCACGCAGGTTCTGGCCTCGGCCAGCGATTCTGCAGCACGACCGGGGTCTTGCCGCAATCCCCCGGATGCGTTATATGTTGAGAAGGGAAATGAGAGGGTGCGCCCCTTTTCCTAGTCGCGGGGATTTTTGAACCGACCGGCGAATCCGCGCAGCGGGAGGTCCGCACTGGTCAGCAGTCCCGGCGGGGCGGCGACAACGGACGCGATCGCGTTGAGTGCGGGCAATCCGGTGACGGTCATGCCGATCGATGCGAAGTTGTCCGGGTTGGAGAGGTCGACGCCGGGCTTCGGGAGAATCATGTGCTTGTTGTAAATGCACGGATCGCCCTTGATCCGAGTTATGTAGCAGCCCTTGATATTCCAGCTCGGGTCGGTGCAGGGGGTCATCTGCCACTCCAGATGAGTCTCGATCCTCGGAACGCCGTCGACCATGCCCTGGTACTTGATGTGATTACCCCCGAGCGACCCCTTCGGGAGCCGGTACCAGCCCAGGTCGACATCCTTGGTGCAGGCGCCGAGTTCATAGGTGAACTTCACCTCGTCGAGTTCCAGACCGAAGCAGTCGGCCATCATCAGCACGCTGTCGGCGAAGACGCTGGTGTATTTCTCCAGCTTGCCGGGAATGCTCGGGTCGTCGACAGGTGACCCGTAGCCGACCTCGATCCAGGTCTCCTTCGAGTGGTGGCACGACACGTCGACGGACTCGAGGGTGGTGATGTTCTCGATCTCGGCGACGTCGGCGGAACACACCACACCGAGGATCTGGTTCAGGCCCGGATTCATGCCGGTGCCGTAGAAGGTCGAGCCACCCTTCGCGCACGCCGCGCTCAGGAGCGAGGTCACCGTCTTACCCGACGGATGCGGGTGGTTGGTGTCGCGATGCCAACCGGTGATCCAGTCCGCGGTGGTGACGATGTCGATGCCCGCTTCGAGCACCTTGACATAGAGGTCCTCGTCAGGGAATACGCCGTGGAAGGTGAGCACATCGGGTGCGGCGGCGATGATCTCGTCGACCGAGCCGGTTGCGAGGACGCCGTTCGGTGCCAGACCGGCGATCTCGCCGGCGTCGCGGCCGATCTTCTCCGGTGTGTAGCAATGCAATCCGATGAGTTCGAGATCCGGATGGTTGCCGATTCGTTTGATCATCTCGGTTCCGACATTGCCGGTGGCGACTTGGAACACCCGGATCGGCGCTTTGGTTGGTGCGTTCATTGATGCCTGCTTTTCTGGATGGGTTGATCGTGCGTCGGGATCGGGTAGAACTGCTCGGCCCAGGTACGGATGGCGGTGAAGCCCTCGTACTCACTTCCGGACAGTGCCGGTGGATCCGAGTAGCGCTGGTGCTGCCAGATATTGACGTCCTGGGTGAACTGGCGAATGACCTCTTGGGCGAACGCCTGGGCTGTCTGTTCGGCCTTCGCCGGATCAGAGCTGGGCCGACGGCCGATGTACACGCCGAAACGAACATCGCAGGTGCTGTCGTCGACCGGGGTGACCGCCGTAATGGTCCGGTTGTCCACCATGCCCCAACTCTTGGTCACCGCGACGCCGAGTCCGCCGTTGATCGCCTCGACGCCACTGTTGACATCCTCGATGGACTGCCCGGCATCGCCTTCGAAGGTGATGGTGAAGTCGACGTAGGACACCGGTTCGTCGAAGTCGTGCCGGGTGAATACCGGCACGATCGGCGTCTGGTGCACGAACTTGAAATGTGCGAAGTCGACACCGTTTTCGAGCACATACTGCGGATGAAGTTCCAGTCGCTCGCGGAACAGAGTGGCCTGCGGGTAGTAGTCGGCCGAGCTGCTGTCGTCGCCGAATCCGGTGAATACGTCGGGCACTTCGAAGAAGGGCGGGCGACCGTCGACGTCGTGCCAGATGTAGACCGATTCGTTGCGCTCGACGACCGGGTGGGTGCGGATGCGCCTACCCCGGTTGGGATGTTTCTCATACGGAATGCAGACGTTGCGGCCCTCGTGGTTCCACTGCCAGCCATGAAAGGGGCATTCGATGACATCGCCCTCGACATGACCGCCGAATCCGAGATGAGCGCCCAAGTGCTCGCAGTAGGCATCCATCACCGTCAGCAGGCCCGACTGCGCCCGCCATGCCACCAACTCCCGGCCGAAGTACGTCATCCGGTGGACCGCGCCGACGCCGATCTCGGCCGACCACGCGACTTGGAACCATCCCGTTGGCTTCATCGATAGCGGCGGTTTCGCCATCTCGTGTCCTCTCCCGGCAGCGCCAAATCACAGTGCCCGCTGTGAAACTATCACAGTGGGTACTGTGAAACTATGAAAAGCGGCTCGGCGGGCAGAGATTCGAATGCGACTCGGCGCACTCCACCAACTAACATCTGGAAAGTGACCGACCGGGATGTCTATGAGCGACGCACGAATCGCCGTGGCGATGCCACCCGGGAAAACATGCTGAAAGCGGCGGTGAAATCGCTGGCCACCGGCGATCCGGGGGCCGTGTCGGCCAGCAAGATCGCCCGCGAGATCGGCGCCACTTGGGGCGCGGTCAAATATCAGTTCGGCGATAACGACGGACTCTGGGCCGCCGTGCTGCACTACACGGCCGAGCGGCGAGCCGACATGCTCACCTTCACCGACACCGCGGCCCCGCTTCGCCAGCGCGTCGCCGGCATCATCGACACCCTCTACGCGGGACTCACCTCCCCCGATTCCCGGGCGATCGAGAACCTACGTGCCGCATTACCGCGCGACCACACCGAACTCGAACAGCTCTACCCCCGCACCGCCGCCGAACTCGCATCCTGGGGCCAGGGTTGGCTAGAGACCTGCCAAAACGCCTTCGCAGACCTCGGGGTGGACCCTTCGCGCGTAGAGGAGATCGCAGCGCTCATCCCGGGCGCCATGCGCGGCATCAACTCCGAACGCCAACTCGGCACCTACTCCGACCTCGACAAGGCCCGGCGTGGACTAACCAACGCCATCGTCGCCTACCTCGAAGATTCGGGCCGATCGACGGTTTGATCGATCACCCGAGCCGGATCGGGGGCCTGGCCACGGTTCCCGATGCGCGCCCGAGCATCAACGAAAAAAGGCCCGGAACATTTCTGTTCCGGGCCGTTTCCCTAGTAGCGGGGACAGGATTTGAACCTGCGACCTCTGGGTTATGAGCCCAGCGAGCTACCGAGCTGCTCCACCCCGCGTCGGTAAACACAACATTACACACGTCTACGCACGGAAGGCAAATCGCTTATCTTCCAGGGGGTTTGCCCTGGTCAGCGGGCTGGATGCGGGGTGGCGACGGGTGGGGTGAGGTTACACACAGACGGCCCGAGGGGGCGATAACGGGCATCTGCCGAATCCGGCCACCGAACCCGACCAAGGGCGGCGGCGAAAGTCGCCCAGAACGCAACAGGCGGGTTGACCAAATGGCTTCAAACGTGATCCGGGCCACTATTTCGTAGTGATCCCGAACACATAACGGTGCTATAACATACCGTCCAGAATCCATTCTTATGGCATTTGCGACCTGCGCAAACACCGGTATACCCGTTATCCGCATCATGCAATGGGGAAGTTATCAAGATGTGATCTGCCGAGATTTCTTCGTTACCGTCGAGCCACGGCCCGGATCAAACGTGATGGGCTCGAACTCGAACCGCCGAACACCGGCGACCCTGTCCCGCGGTTCGAGGATCCCCGACACACCTGGGGGCAGGGACTCGGCTTTCGCATTACCGGGGGCGGTGGGCGCAGGGAGGGAATACAACATGTCGAAGCACCGAAAGCTCAGCACCCGCGCCCTCGGCTATGCCGCTGTCACCGGCGCAATCGTTGCCGTCCCGTTCGGTCTTTCCACCGGCACCGCAACCGCCGCCCCGACCCATAATTGGGATGGCGTCGCGCAGTGCGAAAGCGGTGGCAACTGGGGTATCAACACCGGAAACGGCTACTACGGCGGTCTGCAGTTCTCGCAGAGCACCTGGGCGGCCAACGGTGGCGCCGGTTCCGCCAATAGCGCCAGCAAGGAAGAGCAGATCCGGGTGGCCGAGAATGTGCTCGCCACCCAGGGTGCGGGCGCCTGGCCGGTCTGCGGTCAGTACCTGCGTGCCGGTGAGTCCGAGCCGAGCGCCCCGGCCGTCGTCGAGCCGGAGCCCGCCGCCCCCGTCGAAGCCGCCCCTGCCCCGGCCACCAATGTCAAGGCCGCGATCGAGCAGGCCAAGTCCGCGGGCTACCAGCTGGCCAAGCAGAACGGCCTCGAGGGCCAGTACCAGCAGCTGCTGGACCAGAACGGTGTACTGATCGACTCGTTCGGTCGCTGACGTAAGAATCCGACGTCACTCGGCAACGGCGCCGAGATCGACGTCGGCTCGACGTCGATGAGAACGGCCCCGCCACCCGAAACGGGTGACGGGGCCGTTCTCATCGGGGATCAGCGACCGGCGTCCTGATACGCCTTCACCGCAGCGTCCAGTTCCTCCAGCGCCTTGCCGAAGTCCTGGAAGTTCCCGGACTTCATGGCATTTCGCACAGTTTCGATCTTCTTGCTCAGCTCCGCGGCCGCGGCATCCTTGGCAGCGGATCCGGTCGCCGGCGGCGGCGTGGTGCCCTGTGTCGGCGGTGTCGTGCCCTGCGTCGGCGGCGTGGTGCCGTGGTCCGACGGCGGGGTGGTGCCCGGTTTCGGCCTGCTCGCCGGATCACCGCCGAACGGCGTGGCCAGCGAACCCGTCCCCGGCAGCACCTGATTCAGCGCATCGGCCAGGGTGGAGGCGAAGCCGACCTTCACACTGCCCGCCACATCGCGATAGCTCACCAGTACCCGCAGCAGCTGGGGGAAGGTGGAGCTGCCCGCCCCGGTATTTCGCTCGTTGTAGAACGGCTCCACATAAAGAATTCCGCCGTCGGCGATCGGCAAGGTCAGCAGATTGCCGTATCTGATCTTGTTCGAGTTCGACAGCAGTGTTTTCTGACTGGAGACTTCGGGGGCCGTCGTCATACTGTTCTGCGTTTGCTGCGGACCCTGCGTCTGTGTATCGGTCGGCAATTGCAAGATCGTGAATTTGCCGTAGCCGTCCGGATCCGAGCGCACCGAAATATAGGCAGACAGGAACTGCCGGTTGTAGCCGACCATGGCGCTGGTCAGATTGAATACCGGCTTATTGTTCGCCGACGCATCACCCAGCAGCACGTAATACGGCGGCTGATTGAACGTGCCGCCCTCGGTAGTCGGATCGCTCGGCACCGACCAGAAAGCGTTGTTGGTGAAGAACTCTCGCGGATTGTCCACGTGGTACTTGGTCAGCATTTCGCGCTGCACCTTGAACAGATCCTCGGGATAGCGGAAGTGCGCGCGCAGTTCCGGTGAGATCTCGCTCTCCGGCTTGACCGCGCCAGGGAACACACCGCGCCAGGCCTTCAGCACCGGGTCGGTGGGGTCCACCTCGTAGAGGGTCACCGTGCCGTCGTAGGCGTCGACGGTGGCCTTCACCGAGTTGCGGATGTAGCTGACCTCCTTGCGCGGCAACAGCCTTCCGGTCTTCTTATCGATGCTGTCCTCGACCGCGCCCTCCAGCGAGGTGGTCTGCGCGTACGGGTAGTTGTCCAGCGTGGTGTACGCGTCGACAATCCACTGGATCCGGCCGTTGACAACTGCCGGATAGGCATTGCCGTCGGTGGTCAGCCAGGGCGCGACCTTCTGCACCCGCTCACGCGGACTGCGATTGAAGATGATCTTGGAGTTGTCTCCGATGGCCGAGGAGAACAGCAGATTGCGCTCGGTGTACTTGGCCGCGAAGGCCAACCGGTTGAACCAGTTCCCGATCGACACGCCACCCTTGCCGTTGTAGGTGAATTGCGCTGTGTCGGAATCGTATTCGCGCGGCTGCGAACCGTTCACGGCGCCGACGATCGCGTAGTCCGGATTGGACTGCGAGATCAGCTCGCCGTAGTAGACGCGTGGCTGGTCGACCTTGATCTGCTGCTGGTCGGTCGAGTTGAACAGGTCGCTTACCAGAAAGATCGGATAGCCGCTGTCACTGCTGCCGCCGGTATTGGCGTTGGGGTCCTCGTACTGCGGCCGGTTGACCCGGTTGGCGGGCGCCGCGACGAAGCCGTTGCCGTGGGTGTAGACGGTGTGCTTGTTGATCCAGTCGGTCTGATTACCGCTCAGCGCCGACGGGTGCAGTTCGCGGGCGGCCACGATGTAGTCCTGGGTATCGCCGTTGAGGGTGTAGCGGTCGATATCCAGCGACTCCGGGAAGCCGTAGAAGTTCTTCAGCTGCTTGAGCTGAGTAAAGGTGGGCGACAAGATATTCGGGTCGAGCAGACGGGCATTGCCGATGGTCGCCGCGTCGACCGGAACTTCCAGCGGGCTCTTCGAACTGTCGCCCTTGTAGTCCTTGTACTCGATCTTGTCCGAGGTGATGCCGAACGCCTGCCTGGTCGCGGCGATATTGCGTTCGATGTATTCACTCTCTTTGTCGGCGGCGTTCGGGCGCACCGAGAACTGCTCGACGACCAGCGGCCATACCGCGCCGACCAGGACCGAGGAGAGCACGAGCAGCGCGGCCGCCATCGCGGGCACCCGCAGATCGCGCAGCACGATACCGGCGAAGAAGGCGATCGCACAGATCACCGCGATGGACAGCAGGATCAGCTTCGCGGGCAGCACGGCGTTGATATCGGTGTAGGAACCACCGGTGAAGGTCGGCTCCTTACGACTGCTCGACAGCAGCTCGTAGCGGTCGAACCAGTAGGCAATCGCCTTGAGCAGCACGAATATTCCGGCGATCACCGCGAGCTGGATGCGCGCGGGCCTGGTCAGCGTGCCCTCGCGCCCGGTCAGGCGCAGGCCACCGAAGACGTAGTGCGTCACCAGGCTGGCGAAAAATGCGATGACCACCGCGACGAACAGCCAGTTCAGCACCATCCGGTAGAACGGCAGATCGAAGGCATAGAACCCGACATCGAGGCCGAACTGCGGATCCTTCTGGCCGAACGAGTCGCCATTGAGGAACAGCTGCACGGTCACCCAATTCGACTGCGCCACCAGGCCGGACAGCACGCCGAGCACCAGCGGGATGCCGATGCCGAACAGCTTGAGCCGGCTCATCACCGTGGTGCGGTAGCGGGCGATCGGATCGTTCGGCCCCGCTACCGGCACGAAAACCGGCCTGGTCCGGTAGGCCAGCAGCAGTGCCAACCAGACGACGAGACCGACGAACAGCGCGACGACGATGAACAACAGGATCCGCGTGCGCAGCACGGTGAGATAGACGTTGCGGAAACCGACCTCGCCGAACCACAACCAGTTCGTATAGGTGTCGGTAAACCGCGGTCCCAGCAGCAGCAGCGCCGCCAGAATGATGGCCGCCACCAGCAGCACTCGGCTGCGTCGGGACAACGAAGGTAAGCCGGTGGGGGGCCGCATGCCCACGATGCCACTCTCCAAGGTCCGGCGGCGCGCGCACCGATGTTCTCGGCCGTGACACCGCAGTCCGATGTTGCAGGTGGTCCTAGCGGACCGTCTCGCGCCCACTCTACGGAATCGGGCGGTGACAGGGGCGGCGCCTTCGGCGCTGTGTGTTCCCAGAGCACGTCTGCCCTCGATACATCCACATGGTTGCTGGTGGAAGGATGTCCAGTGTGACCGCAGACCTGCACGCCGAACTCGTCCTCGCCCGTTCCGTCCGTGAAGTGGCGGAATTCGTCGATGCCGAGGGTTGGGGCAGACCGCCGCAGATGTTCGCGCTGGTGCCGACCGCCGATCTGGTCGCGGCCGAGCCCGGGTTGCTCGATCAGCTGGATCAGGGCAGCGAGCTGACTCCCATCGCGCAGGAGTCGTTCCCGGAAGACATCACCGGCGGATCGATGGCGCTGGACGAATTCCTCGCAACCACCAGTTGGCCCGAGGCCGTGAGCGGCTGCGTGCTCGTCCAGGAGATCGTCGTGCTGCCGCCGGATGCCGAGAGCACCCTCGACGATGCGCTCACCCCGCTGCTCGCCGATCACGAGGCCGCCGACGCCGCAGCGCGCGCCGCAGCCGAGACGCATCCGGGGCGGCGCACGGCCCGGCTGTTCGCCGCGGTACTTCGCACCGGCGCGGATCTGTGCCTGCTGCAGGTCAAGCCCGAGGACGATGTCGACGACTTCGGCGATCTCGACCTGCGCACCCATCCGAATCTGGCGCCCAACCTCATCGAGGCACTGCACCACACGATGGAGTGATCAGCCGCAGGAGACGGTCTCCCGACCAGCGTTGATGTCGTTGAGGGATTGCACCGCGCCGCTGAGGTTTTCGACCTTCACCAGGCGCAGGCCATCGGGTGTGCGCTGTTTGGCCTCATTGCAGTTGGCGGCCGGAACCAGGAAGGTCTCCGCACCGGCATCGCGCGCGGCCATCATCTTGTACTGGATGCCGCCGATCGGGCCGACCTTGCCGTCCTGATCGATGGTTCCGGTCCCGGCGACGAACTTGCCACCGTCCAGTTCACCGGGCGTGAGCTTATCGATCAGCGCGAGGCTGAACATCAGACCGGCCGACGGCCCACCGATATCGGCGAGATTGAACGAGACCTCCATCGGCGGGCGCGCACCCTCGGTCGGGGTCAGGCCGAGGTAGCCCTTGTTCGCGTCGTCGGGGCGGGCGGCCAGGGTAATGGTCGCGGTTTGTTCGGTGTTCGCACGCCGGTAGGTCACGGTGATCTGCGCGCCTGGCGCCTGTGCGGACACCGCGGCGACGACATCCTTGGGCGCCGTCATCGGTGCGCCGTTGATGCTGACCAGTTCGTCACCCGCGCGCAGCGTCTCCTTGGCCGGGCCGTCGTCGGAGACCTTGCGCACCAGCACGACCGTCGGCAGGTTCAGGAAGTGCAGCGCCGCCACCTCGGCGTTGCCCTCGGAATCCTTGAAGTCCTGCTGGTTGGACTTATCGATCTCCTCGCGCGGGACGCCGGGCGGGTACACCTCGGCGCGCGGAACCAGTCCGTGCTCACCGCTGACCCAGAACCCGAACGCCTCGAAGATGTTGAGTCCGTCGCGCACCGAGACCGTCGTCATATTCAGATGACCGGTCACCGGGTCCAATTCGGCGCCGCGGACGTCGACGACCTGCTTGCCGTCGACCGAGCCGAGGGTATTGAACGTGGGTCCCGGCCCCAGTGCGACGAAGGGCACAGTGAGCAGACTGCCCACCACACCGAGGACGAGCACCGGGATCAGGGCGGCCACCAGGGTCAGGATCCGACGATTCACCTGGACCACAGTAATGATCGCCGCCGCGCCGGGTCGTGCGAGGCGCATATTTACCGGCGTACGCGTGCCGGAGATTTCGCGCCGCGCGAACATCGACCCCCTACACCGCACGCGTAATGTTTGGGGTATGAGTGACCTCCCCTTCGGATTCTCGAACCGCGATGACGACGACCGCAAGCGCGGCGACGAGCCGAGCGGTGCCGGGGCGAACGATCCGTTCGGCATCGGCGGGGCAGGCGCGGGCGGTTTCGATCCGGCCCAGCTCGGACAGATGCTCACCTCACTCGGCCAGATGCTCAGCGGGATGGGACAGCCGGGTCCGGCGCAGTCCGGCCCGGTCAACTACGACGTGGCCAAGCGATTGGCCCGCCAGCAGCTCGGCTCGAGTGTGACGCCGGTTTCCGAAAGCACGGTCAAGGCCGTGGCCGATGCCGCGCACCTGGCCGAGCTGTGGCTGGATGGCGCGACCACATTGCCCGCGGGCGCCACCAGAACCGCGGCCTGGACCGCCAACGACTGGATCGAGGAAACGCTGCCGACCTGGAAGCGGCTGTGTGATCCGGTGGCCGAGCAGATCTCCGGCATGTGGACGGCGCAGTTGCCGGAGGAAGCTCGCGAGTTCGCCGGTCCGATGGTCGGCATGCTCGGGCAGATGGGCGGACTCGCCTTCGGCTCCCAGCTCGGGCAGGCCCTCGGCCAACTCGCCAAGGAGGTGCTGACCTCCACCGATATCGGGCTGCCGCTCGGCCCGACCGGCACCGCGGCGCTGCTGCCCGCGGCCATTTCGGAGTTCAGCGCCGGACTCGAGCAGCCGGAAAGCGAGATCCTGGTCTTCCTCGCGGCCCGCGAGGCCGCCCACCAGCGCCTGTTCGGACATGTGCCGTGGCTGCGTCAGCAGGTGCTCGGCGCGGTCGAGGACTATGCGCGCGGCATCAAGATGGATTTCTCCGCACTGGAGTCGGCGGCCCAGAATATCGACCCGATGTCGCTGACCGATCCCTCGAAACTCGAGGAGATCCTGTCCCAGGGCGCGTTCGAACCGCAGACCACCCCGGAACAGAAGCAGGCCCTGGAGCGGCTGGAAACGCTGCTGGCCCTGATCGAGGGCTGGGTGCAGGTCGTGGTCACCCAGGCGATCGGTGACCGCCTGCCGGGAGCGGGCGCACTCGCCGAGACCCTGATCCGCCGCCGTGCCACCGGCGGTCCGGCCGAGCAGACCTTCGCGACGCTGGTCGGACTCGAGCTGCGACCCCGCAAGCTGCGCGAGGCGGCGGCGCTGTGGCGGCGGCTCACAGCCGATGCGGGCATCGACGCGAGGGACGCCATCTGGGCACATCCGGATCTGCTGCCGGATTCCAATGATCTGGACTCCCCCGCAGGCTTCATCGATTCGGTGATCGGCGGCGGCGTGGACGCCTTCGACGATCCGCTGGCCCAGTTGGCCGAAACCGAGGCGCGTGAGAAGGCCGAACGCGAGGCCGCGAAGGGTGATGGTGAATCCGGCCCGAACCTCGGCAAGGACACCGACGCGTCCTGAGACTGTCCTGTTGATAAGCGCGAATTCCTGTGGATTACTGCAGGTTTCGCGCTGATTCGCCGATGACCCGATCCGCATACTGCTGCCATGACGACGAGGCGGATGTGCGGGCCGATGCTGGCGCCGCCAGTGACGGTATTGGTGCGGTCCTCCGGGGTCGTGCAGTTGGGGTGGGATCCGGAGCGGGCGCTGCTACTCGATCGGACCGCATTGGATACCGATACCGTGCTGGCGTTTCTGCGGCTGCTGGACGGCATGCACAGTCGCCCGCAGATCATCTGGCGGGCCGGGGAATGCGGGATCGAACCCGAGGACGCGGCGGAGCTGCTGAATCGCATCGGTGACGCAGGGCTGCTGCTGCATCCGGATCCGCGGCTGGGGCGGGTGCGTTCGGTGCGGGTGCACGGGCTCGGGCCGCTCTCGGATGCGGTCGCGACCGGATTGCGCCGGCTCGGACTGCGCCCGATCCGGTCGCGCGGCTACCGCGGCGACGGTTCGGTGCTGGATTGGCACGGCGAACTCGTGGTGCTGGCCGATTCGCTCGTCATCGAACCACGCCTGGCCAATGAGCTGGTGCTGCACGGGATTCCGCATCTGCAGGTCCGGATTCGCGATGGCAACAAGGGTATCGTCGGGCCACTGGTCTTTCCCGGCCTGACGAGCTGCCTGCGCTGCCTCGACCTGACCCGCTGCGAGTACGACCCGGAGTGGCCACAGCTGGCAAGCCAATTGCTCGGTCGGGTCGGGCACGCATCACCTGCCGGGATCCTGGCAACGGCGGCTTTGCTGCTCGGCGAACTCGAAGCGATCATGCACTGTTCCCCCGAGCGTCAACTCGACACCATAAACACCACGATCGAACTCGAACTCGATACGCACCGGATCTCGCGCCGGGAATGGCCGCAGCACGACGGCTGCGGATGCCGCCGTATTTTCGCTGGTAGCGCCGGATGAGAGTGTCCATTCTTACAGTCCGCCAAGCAGAGACATCAAGATTGGCGTGGCGATTGCACGGGTCCGTCCGCCATGATGGGTACGTGTCTGAGATCGTGCGCCGTCGCTCGTCCCGCAATGCCAAGTTAGCCAAGATTCCGCTGGGTATCGCCGGACGAGCCGCCGTCGGGTTCGGTAAGAAGCTGGCCGGTGGCGATAAGGGGGAGATCAACGCGCACTTGAACCAGAAGGCCGCCGAGCAATTGTTCACCGTGCTCGGTGAGCTCAAGGGCGGTGCGATGAAGTTCGGTCAGGCGCTGAGCGTCATGGAGGCCGCGGTTCCCGAGGAGTTCGGCGAGCACTATCGCGACGCACTCACCAAACTGCAGGCCGCCGCGCCGCCGATGCCTGCCGAGACCGTGCACCGAGTCCTGGACCAGCAGCTCGGCACCCAGTGGCGGCAGCGCTTTCAATCCTTCGACGACACCCCCGCGGCATCGGCGAGCATCGGCCAGGTGCACAAGGCGGTGTGGTCCGATGGCCGGACCGTCGCGGTGAAGGTGCAGTATCCGGGCGCCGACGAGGCGCTGCGCGCCGACCTCAAGACACTGTCGCGAATGACCGGTCTGATCGCCTCGGTGATTCCGGGCGCGGATGTGAAGCCGCTGCTGGCCGAAATCACCGAGCGCACCGAGGAGGAACTCGACTACCGCAACGAGGCCGCCAACCAGCGCACCTTCGCCAAGGCCTTCGACGGACATCCGGAGATCGTGGTGCCGAAGGTGGTGGCCAGCGCGCCGAAGGTGATCGTGACCGAATGGCTGGACGGCACTCCGGTCTCACAGATCATCAAGCAGGGCGCCGAGGATCCGGAGGGCACGCGGGCGCTGCGCAATCGGGTCGCCGCATTGATGGGCAAATTCCACTTCTCCTCGCCGGAGACCGTCGGTCTGCTGCACGCCGATCCGCATCCCGGCAACTTCATGATGCTGCCCGACGGCAAACTGGCCGTCATCGATTTCGGTGCCTGCGCTCCCATGCCGGACGGCTTCCCCGAGGTCCTCGGCCGGATGCTGGCCCTGGAACTCGACGAACGCTTCGATGAACTGGTCGAGCTCATGTACGACAACGGCTGGGTGATTCCGGGCCGGACCGTAACCGATAAGGAGATCGCCGACTACCTGCGGCCGTTCACCGACCCGATCCAGACCGATTCGTTCCACTTCACCCGCAGATGGATGCAGCGGGTGGCCGGTAAGGCCTCCGAGTTCAACAGTCCGGATATGAAGACCGCGCGGGCACTGCAACTGCCCGCGCAGTACGTGATGATCTTCCGCGTGCTCGGCGGTTCGGTCGGCATCCTGGCCCAGCTCGATGCGGAGCTGCCGTTCATGCAATTGGTGCGGGCGTGGATGCCCGGCTTCCGTGAGGAGCGCTCCGCCAGCTGAAAAGCCGAAAAGTTTGGCCGAGAACGCAAACGAGCCGCCCACCGGATCTCACGGTGAGCGGCTTGTTTGCTTTCTCGTTCCTGGGCCCTGCCCGAATCCGAACCGGCCGGATAGGCCTCAGCGACCGGAGGGAGGGGAATCACAGATCTCATACCGAGATCGCGACCTTGCGTGGACGTCCACGCGGGCGCTTGCGGGCGATCACGACACCCTGGTCGAAGATCTCACCGCCCCAGACACCCCACGGCTCGCGCCGATCCATGGCCGCGGTCAGGCAGCCCTTTCGGATGGGGCAAGACGCGCACAGCGCCTTGGCCTGCTCCAACTGGACCGGGCTCTCGGCGAACCAGAGATCGGGATCTCCGGCTCGACAAGGCAGGACCTTTGTGACCTCCCGGGTGCGGGTGGGCCGTGCCACGGTTCGGCATGTCACGTCAGTAGTGGCTTGTGGCCTCTCTGCGGTGAACACGTCGTTCTCCTTCAGCTCGTTTGCAGCGGTACGTTCGTTCGTTCCGCGAAACCGAGGCCGGTGTGGCTGAAGGGCCGGTAAAAAAATACTGGCCACGGTTTCGCTTCGGGCGATCCGTGGCCAGGAGGTCGGGAGTGTTCCCTACCTAGTTCGACATCTCTGTCGAATCCTGATCACGGTCGCTGGGTGTGCGGTGCGGCGGAGGCGTGCCTGCAGATCTGCCGGTGCATATCCGGCCTCAACTGCGAAGACGCCGACTTCTGCCGTGTGGGCAAATGCCGGGTGCCAGCCCGCGCTGGGCTTGTCCTGAATGACGACGCAAATCGGGGAATGCATGCTCATGGCTTTGCCGTGATCCCCGCGTACGTCGACACCGGACAGACCGATCCCCGGCAAAGCGACTGCTTGCAGGTCGCGCACATGAGCGCTGCTTGCGAGGATCCCCCGGGAGGCCGACATGACGGGCGCAGCATTCACCGCAACGCCAGTGGCGCTGAAGTTCGTATTGCCATTCATCGGTCTGCCTCCCTCCTGTACTCGTGTCGGTAACTCTGCGCGCCGAGATGACCTCCCGGTGCGTGAATCCCACCATATGTGTTGCCGCTCATTGCGACAACCTATTTTCTACCTGCGGTTTTGTGGGCTTGACCGCAGCCGTGATGCCACTATCGATAACACCTCGGCCCCGTATTGCTCGAGCTTCTTCGCCCCGATTCCCGGGATCGCGGCGAGTGCGTTGTCATCGGCGGGCAGTTGCTCGGCGATCGCGGTGAGTGTGGTGTCGGTGAAGATCACGAACTCACGCACCCGCAGATCCTGCGCTTTCTCCTCCCGCCACGCCTGCAGCGCCGCGAGTAGCTCGGCATCGAGTTCGGCCGGGCAGCGGCGGCAGCGGCCGAGCATGGTGGCGTAGGTGCCGATCAGCGGTTTGGCACACACCCGGCAGGTCGGGCGCACACCATTCGAGGCGCTGTCGGCAACCGGCGTGGCGATTCGCGAGGCCGGCGAGTCGTCGGGCACGAGGCCATTGAGGAATCGGGAGCGCCGCCGCGTGCGCCTGCTGCCCTCGCCGCGGGAGAGCGCCCAGGACAGTTGCAGATATTCGCGGGCCCTGGTCACACCGACGTAGAGCAGTCGCCGTTCCTCTTCGAGGGCGGCCTGATCGGCGACCGAACCGTCGTCGCCGAGCACATGCGCGATCGGCAGCGTGCCATCGGCGACACCGACGAGGAATACCGCATCCCACTCCAAGCCCTTCGCCGCGTGCAACGACGCGAGGGTTACGCCCTGGACGGTCGGTGGGTGCCTGGCCTCGGCGCGCGCGGCCAACTCACGCAGCAGGCCGATCAGGTCGAGCGCGTCGTCTTGGTCGACCAACTCTTCGGTCAGGCGGACCAACGCCATCAACGATTCCCAGCGTTCGCGCGTCTGAGCGCCCGCGGGTTCGGTTGCGGTCAGACCGACCGGCGCGAGTGCGGCGCGCACCAAGGTAACCAAGGCCTTACCGCTGCGGGACTGGTCGGGCAAATCCTCGCGAGCGGCCACCTGACGCAATGCAGATATGGCTTGCCTAACCTCATTTCGCGCGAAAAAGCCTTCGCCACCACGGACTTGATAGGCAATGCCGAGTTCCGTCAGCGCCTGTTCATACGCCTCGGACTGCGCGTTGATCCGATAGAGCACCGCGATCTCGGCGGCTGGTGTGCCCGCGGCGATCAGTTTCTTGATCGACCGCGCGACCGCGTGAGCCTCGGCAGGGCCGTCGTCGAATTCGGCGAAAACCGGTTCCGGGCCGTCGTCACGCTGGCCTACCAATTGCAGTCGGGTGCCCGCGATGCGACCGCGGGCGGCGCCGATCACCCGGTTGGCCAATGAGACCACCTGCGGTGTGGAGCGATAGTCGCGTTCCAAGCGGACCACCGTCGCCTCCGGAAAGCGGCGGGAGAAGTCGAGCAGATAGCTCGGGGTGGCACCGGTGAACGAATAGATCGTCTGGTTCGCGTCGCCGACAACGGTCAGATCGTCGCGGTCGCCGAGCCAGGCATCGAGCACACGCTGCTGCAGTGGCGTGACGTCCTGATATTCGTCGACCACGAAACTGCGGTAGCGCCCGCGGAATTCGTCGGCCACCGACGGGTAGTCCTCCAGCGCGGCGGCGGTGTGCAGCAGCAGATCGTCGAAGTCGAGCAGCAGACCGTCCGGTGTCGCCTTCAACTTCTCGTAGCCGCTGTAGGCCGCCGCGACCCGCATCGGATCGTAGGGCGGCTCGCGACGGTGTTTGGCCACGGCCGTCGGATAGTCCTCCGGTGCGATGAGAGTGGCCTTCGCCCATTCGATTTCGGTGAGCAGATCGCGAACAGCTTCGGTGTGCGAGGACAATCCGGCCTGATGTGCGGCCTGTGCCACGACCGGGAATTTGCGATCGAGCAACTGCCACGGCACATCGCCGACGATCTGCGGCCAGAAGTACTTGAGCTGGCGCAACGCGGCCGCGTGGAACGTACGGGCCTGCACCTGGTTGGCCTCGCCGCCGAGGCCGAGCGCGCGCAGGCGGTTGCGCATCTCCCCCGCTGCGCGGGCGGTGAATGTCACCGCGAGCACTTGGTCGGCTTTGACGTGTCCGGCGGAGACCAGGTGGGCGATGCGATGGGTAATGGTCCTGGTTTTGCCGGTACCCGCACCGGCGAGCACACAGACCGGACCCCGGGGCGCGCGGACGGCTGCCGCTTGTTCGGGGTCCAGCGAGTCCAACTCCGGGCGGGTGGGCTCGCTCGTTCTGGTTGCCGACACGACACACATCATGGCAGTGCCCGCCGACAAGTCGCGCCGCAAGGATCCGGTTCCGCAGGCTCGGTCGCGACTAGCGATCGCGCAGGCGGCGCAGTCCGACCGCGAATGCCCGCGTATCGCCGTCGAGCGGGGCGAAGAATTCGTGATCGCAGTTCTCGACCGCGACCAGCGCCCGATTCGCCAGTGCCACACCGTCTTCGGTGGGGACCAGGGCCTTGGCCCTGCGGTCGTGCGGATGGTCGCGGCGCTCCAGCAGGCCCTTGTGCTCGAGTGCGCGCAACACCTGGGAAGTCATCATCGGATCGGTGGCGGCGTGGGCGGCCAGATCGCGCTGCATCACCGGTTCGTCGCGACCGGCGGCGAGGTAGGTCAGCGCGGCCAGCAGGACGAACTGCACATGGGTGAGATCGAAGGGGGCAAGGGCCGCGCGCTGAGCGGCCTGCCAGCGATTGGTCACCTGCCAGAGCAAGAGGCCGGGACTTTCGTCGGCCTCGGCGAATCGGCTGCGCAGACCGCGATCCTCACTCATATGCCTCCTCTATCAGCGATCATCGCCTGTTCGATTGCCGCGAAATCGTGCGCGGTCAATTCGACCAATCCACGGCGCAACACCATGCCCCAATTCGGCGTACTCGTCAGATCCAGTTCACCGCGCAGTTCGTCGATGGGGATCTCATGAGCATCGGTTCGATAGTGCACCGCCCGCCGCCACGGCTGGAAGCAGCCGCCATCCTGCGGATCCGCCTGCCAGACCGGCTGGTCCTCGATGGTGCCGATGGCGGTGAAGGACCTTATCGGCGCACCGCTGCGCATGCCTTCGCGCGGCGAGTAATAGAGGAATCCGTCGCCGGGACGCATGCGCTCGAGCGGCATCCGCTTGCCGTGGCTGACCTGGGCGATCCCCAGTTCGACACCGCGGCGGACATGTTCCCGGGAGACCACACCCAGCCAGTACTTGGTGGTCGTTGCAGCAGCAGTCATAGATTTAGTATGCGCGCATACTAAATCATTCACAAGTCCGGATTCGGAGTTCGGTGGAACAGGATCGGGCCGTCAAATGTTGAACGGTCCGTGACTGACGTGACCCCCGCCTTGACGATGTACTCGACCACCTGGTGCGGCTACTGCCGACGGCTGAAGAAGCAGTTGGACGAGTCCGGTATCAGCTATGTCGAGATCGATATCGAAGAGGATCCCGCATCGGCCGAGTTCGTCGGCAGTGTGAACGGCGGCAACCATGTGGTGCCGACGGTGAAGTTCGCGGATGGGTCCACGGCGACGAATCCGTCGCTGGCCGCGGTCAAGCAGACATTGGCCGCACTGGCCTGATCAGACTGCAATTGATCCGTGCGGACGATCGGCCCGCACGGAGCTTTTGCGTGTCTTCGATCAGAGCGCGGCCCAGGACTCCACGATGGTGCGCGCGATGGAGATAGAACCCGGCAGCAGTAGCCGCGCGCCCTGGTTCTGGGCGGACCAGTCACCGACAGCCAGCGCCTCGCGCACCTCGGCCCGGGTGAACCAGTAGGCCTCGGCGATCTCGCCATCCGAAAAGATCAGCGGCTGATCGGGATCCGCGATGGCCGCGAAGCCGAGCATGAGCGAGCGCGGGAACGGCCACGGCTGGCTGCCCAGGTAGGTGATGTCGCGCACATCGAGCCCGACCTCCTCGCGCATCTCGCGCTCGACGCACCGCTCCAGCGACTCCCCTGCCTCCACGAATCCGGCGAGCAGGGAGAACAGTGTCTTCGGCCAGGTGTGCTGGCGGGCCAGCAGGACCCGGTCGCCGCCGTCGTGGATCAGGCAGATGACGGCCGGATCAATCCGGGGGAACTCCTCGTGGCCGTTCTCGGTGACCCGCGACCAGCCCCCCTTGGTCGCGACGGACGCCGTGCCGTCGGCGGCATTGAATCCGGCCTTGTCATGCCAGTTCAGCAGGGCCATGGCGGAGGTGAGCAGGTCGGCGGTGAGATCGTCGAGACCGCCTGCCATCGCTCGCAGATCGGTCAGCGTGCCCTGCAGATCGGCATCACGCACAGCCCACACATGCTTGTCGCCGTGGATGCCGAGGAAGACCGCGGCCGGACTCGGCTCGGCGGACAGCTCGATCGCCGGTTCCAGCACCAGCGCACCATCGTCGAAGCGGAACTGTCCGCGCTTATTGATCCGGAGCAACTCGGCCTCGGCCCAGCCCTCCTTCAGCGACTGTTCGTCGGCCCGGATCTCCTCGGCCCGGTCGAGCACTGAACGCGAAAGCAGTGGAACACCATTGAGCTGAAATCCAGAGGCCACGGTTCGAGACTATCGCGCCGGTATTACCGGCCTGCGTGCCGGATGTAGAGCAGCTTGTCGGTCGCCTCCAGCGCGTCCACCTCGGCCTCGCCCACTCGGATCAGCTCGCCGCCGCGTACCACGCCGAGCACGATATCGCCGAGATGGCGCGGGGAGCCGCCGACCTCGGACGGTTCCACATCGCGTTCGGCGACCGCGAAGCCCTGTTCGGGGGTCAGCAGATCCTCGATCATCTCCACCACGGTCGGGGTGGTGGTGGCGATGCCGAGCAGCCGGCCCGCTGTCTCGGAGGACACCACCACCGAATCGGCACCGGACTGGCGCAGCAGATGGGTGTTCTCGGCCTCGCGGATGGCGACCACGATCTTGGCGTTCTTATTGAGCTCGCGCGCCGTGAGAGTCACCAGGACGGCGGTGTCGTCCCGGTTGGCGGCGACCACGACCGAGGAGGCCCGCTGCGCGCCGGCCAACCGGAGCACATCGGACTGGGTGGCCGAACCGTGCACCGTCACCAGGCCCACATTCGCCGCCGCCTCCAGCGCGACGGCATCGGTATCGACCACGACGATGTCGGCGGGCTGTACGCCGTCGCCGAGCATGGCATCGATCGCGGTGCGGCCCTTCGTCCCGTATCCGACGACCACGGTGTGATTACGCACGCTGCGCCTCCAACGCTGAATCTTGAATGCCTGCCTGGAGCGCTCGGTGAGCACGCCGATGGTGGTACCGACGAGCACGATGAGGAAGAGCACGCGCAGCGGGGTGATGATGACGATATTGGCCAGCCTGGCCTCGGCGGTCACCGGCGCGATATCGCCGTAACCGGTGGTCGACAGCGATACCGTCGCGTAGTAGAAGGCGTCGAGGAACGACAGCTCGTCACCGGAATTGTCGTGGTACCCACCGCGACCCAAATACACCACCAGCGCCGCGGCGAACAGCAAGGCGATCGCGAAGAGCACGCGGCGCACCAGCGAAGCCCATGGGCTGTTCTGGATTTCGGGGATGCGCAGCACCCCGACCAACGCGAAATCCGGACGACTGGACAGTCCGATACTGCGTGCGCGATCACCGAACACCGGACTCACCCGCCCCCGTGCTCGCCGATCCCACGGCGTCGGCCGTCTGCGGCGTTGCTTGTCCCTCCGGCACGAACGGCAGCCTACCGGGTCCCGGCGGCGCCGCTTGGCGCCGACGCGAACGGTTGGTGAATCTCTGGATCATTCCGGGGGCGTCGGCGCCGCATTCCGGATCAGCTCGGCCAGTTCGTCCGGGCCGGGTAGTTCGGCGGGCGCGATGGTGCGTCCGGTGCGCACGTAATGGAATGCGGCGCCGATGCGTTCGAGCATTTCCGCCTCGGTGCCGTGGTCGCGCGCCGCCATCAACCTGGCCCAGGCCAGTCGGTAGACGGCCAGCTGCATGGCGACCGCGGGCTCGTCGGCGGGTGCGGGTTCGGCGCCGGTTTTCCAGTCGACCACGATCCAGCCGCCACCGGGCTCGGCGAAGACCGCGTCCATCCGGCCGCGGATCACCGTGCCCGCGATGGAGGTTTCGAAGGGGATCTCCACTTCGAGCGGGCTGCGATGAGCCCATGGCGAGTTGAGGAAGGACTCCTGCATGGTGATCAACTCGGTGTCCAGGCCCGCGTCGGCGGCGGTGCTGTCGGCGGCGCCGGGGAGTTCGTCGAAGCCGAGCAGGCGGTCGGCGGCGAACCAGCGCTGCACCCAGGCGTGGAAGGCGGTGCCGCGGCGGGCCAGTGGATTCGGTGGGAACGGCAGTGGGCGGCGCAGGCGGGCGGCGAGTTTGGCTGGGTCGGCGCGCATTTCGACGAGGGCCGTTGCGGCGATCTGGCCGGGGAGTTCGACCTCCTTGGCGATGGCCTGGTCGGCTTCGAATTCGGCGAGGAGGGCGTCGACGTCGGCGGACCAGCCGTCGGGGTCGTCGGCATCGGGCCCGTGGTCGGCGGAATGGCCGTGGGGCGGTATGGGTTCGGAGGTCGATGAGCCGAACTCGTCGGGGGGTGGCTCGAAGTTGTCGAAGGGTGGTTCGAAGTCGTCCGAGGGAGGCTCGGATTCGTCGAAAGGCGGTTCGAAATCGCTGAGGGGCGGCTCGAACTTGTCGGGGTGTGGTTCGAAGTCGTATGTGGGCAGCGGGAATTCGTCCTGGCCGTGCGGATCCGGCGCACCAGAGGCATGCGTTGATGGTTCGTAGGAGTCGTCGAACGGTGCGGGCGCATCGGGAAAGTCGGGCGGGGGAACCTCGGCATAGGGGTCGACCGACAGTGTGACCGCGGCGGGATCGTCGGGGCGGACGGCCGGCGTTTTCGGGTCGGCGAAGTTGTCGGTGGCAGGGTCTACAGTCGGTGTCATGTCGATGTCATGGGGCACGCGGGCCACGAAATCGGCTGAGGCAGTGGCTTTATCGCGGGTTGTGGACTGGACCGTACGGCTCGTCCCGGTGACACCTGCGGCGGGTTGTGCCGCGAGTTCGACGAGGGCGGCGCGGACGAGGGATGCACCCTGTTCGATGGGATCGCGGCGATTGCCCAGAGGGTCGCGGGGCCATTCGGCGGTTGCGGGGTTGTCGGTGAACGGGTTGACGGCATCGACATCGGGGGCGTCGTCCCAGCGGTCGATGGTGACCGCGCCATTGGCCGGGCTGTCGGGGGCTTCGCTGGCATGTTTGAGTTCCAGCAGGAAGTCCGATGGGCCCTTCGGGGTGGTGCCGGTTTCGGCCCAGTGGTGGGCGGAGACGAATAGCACGCGTTCGGTTCTGGTGAGGGCGACATAGAACAGGCGGCGGTCTTCGTCGATACGGCGGCGGTCCAGGGATTCCTTGTGGGACTTGATCGCTCGTTCCAGCTCGGCGCGGTCGTAGAGGTCGGCGAGGTCGAGTACGGGGACACCCTCGGCGGCATCGTCCTGTCTGCGGTCACCACGCAGGGAGGTGGGGAGTTCGGCGAGTGCGCCGAGCCAGCTGCCCGAGGCCGCGCCGGAGGGGAAGACGCCGCGGGCCACGTGCGGAACCGCGACGATCTCCCATTCCAAGCCCTTGGCCGCGTGCACGGTCAGCACCTGGACGCGGTCCCGCGCGACCTCGACTTCGCCCGGTTCCAGACCGTTCTCGACGGATTCGGCGGCGGCGAGGAAAGCGAGCAGGCCGCCGAGCGAGGCGCCGGAATCGCTGGCATAGCCTGCGACCACCTCGGCGAACGCGTCCAGATGTTCACGTCCGGCACCGGCGCCGAGCATGGCGCGGCGGGCCTGGGTTTCCACGCCTACGCCGATAGTGCGCTCCACATCCGCCACCAGTTCGGCGAGCGGCTGACCGCTGCGCTCGCGCAATGCGGCGAGTTCTCGGCCCAATGCGACGATGCGTTTGAATCCGGACTCCGAATACTGTTCCGGCGGGCCGGGATCGGCGATCGCATCGGCCAGCCCGGCCTGTTCGGCCGGTTCGGGCGCCACCTCGCGCAGTGCCTCGGCCAGTGCGGTCGAATCGGTGATTTCATCGACTTCATTGCCGTGCAGACGGCTGATCGACAGATCCCTGGCGCGGCGGGCGAGCGCGGCGAGGTCAGCGACGCCGATGCGCCAGCGGGCGCCGGTCAGGATGCGCATGGCGGCACTGCCTGCACCGGGTTCGGCGACGAGCCGCAGTGTCGCGACAATATCGGCGACCTCGGGGGTGGCGAGCAGACCGCCGAGGCCGACGATTTCCACCGGAAGTCCTTGTTCGCGTAGGGCTTCCGCGAGCGGTGCGGCATCGGCATTGCGTCGTACCAGTACGGCCGAGGTCGGCGGCGGCTCCCCTGCTTCGCGTTTGGCCGTCCATTCCGCGGCGATCCGGACGGCCAACCAATTTCGTTCGTCGGCAATGGTTTCGGTGAGAGCCAGCGCGACCACGCCCGGTTCGGCATCGGGTTTCGCGCGCAGTGCGTCGACGGTTACGCCGCCGCTGTCGATGGCATTGCGACGCAATGGTTCGGCGACCAGATTCGCCAGGGCAAGTGCCTCCGGCGGGTTCCGCCAGCTGGTCAGCAGTGGCAGGATCGGCGCGGGAATGCCTGGGGCGCTGGGGAAATCGGTGGCGAACCTGGGCAGGTTGGCGGCGGAAGCGCCACGCCAGCCGTAGATCGACTGCATCGGGTCACCGACCGCGGTCACCGCCAAACGCTGTTCGGCACGGCTGGTTGTGCTGTGCTCGGCACCCGACTGCGCATCGCCACGGGGGTCCTCCGGCGCGCGTGAATCCGCGGCATCCTCGCTGGACGTCGGGGGGTCGGCGGCCTTTCGTGATCGCTTGGCGTGCGGTTGCGGGGACGATCCGCCGAAAAGCGAGGCGAGCAGGATGCGTTGGGCGTGGCCGGTGTCCTGGTATTCGTCGAGCAGGACCAGGCGGAAGCGGGCGCGTTCGGCAGCGGCAACCTCGGTATGTTCGGCGGCGAGGCGGGCGGCCAGGGACATCTGGGCGCCGAAATCCAGTGCGCCACGGCGGCGTAGGGCCTCGGCGAGCTGTTTGACCAGGGGCAGCAGGGCGACACGTTCGCGCTGCACCTGGACGATATTCTGCAGGGCCTGGCTCGGTCCGCCACGTTGACGTGGGCCGGCGGGCAGGGTGTTGACCAGTTTTTCGAGTTCGGTGTGGGCCTCGGCGAGTTGTTCGGGTTCCACCAGATGTTCGGCGAGTTGGCCGGACAGTGCGAGGACCGCCTCGGTCACCGAGACCGGGGTGCGGTCGGTATCGAGGTCACCGTCCCAGTTGCGGACGACCTGGTGGGCGAGCTGCCAGAGCTGGGTTTCGGTCAGCAGCGTCGCGGCGGGTTCCACGGGCAGCAGCAGGCCGTGCTGGGTGAGCAGGCGGCCCGCGTAGGAGTGGTAGGTGCTGATCTCGGGTTCGGCGCCGGAAAGTTGGGCGCGCAGCTCACCGCCGGTATCGAGATCGCGCAGCAGCGGTGAACCGGCCAACCGGGCCAGCCGGGTGCGGATGCGGGAGGTCAACTGCTGGGCCGCTTTTCGGGTGAAGGTCAGGCCGAGTACCTCGTCGGGCAGGACGAGACGATTCGCGACCATCCACACCACGCGGGCGGCCATGGTCTCGGTTTTGCCCGCGCCCGCACCCGCGACGACCAGGGTCGGTCCCGGTGGGGCCGCAATTACCGCGGCCTGCTCCGCGGTGGGTGGTGGTAGGCCGAGCGCCTCCGCGAGCCGGTTCGGCGATACGGCGCCGCTCATTCGTCGGTCACCTGCCTTCCGGTGTCCTGGACAGGGCAGCTGCCCGCGACCGAACAGTGCCTGCAGCCATCGTTGCGCATGGCGAGGTAGCTCGGGCCCTGGGTTGCGGCCGCGGCATCATGAATCGTGCCACGCCATTTGTCGAGTGCCTCGGCGTCGAGCGGAGGTTGCATGCGCTGCGTGGCGCCCTCCTTGCTGCTCGGCTTGGCGACGTAGACCAGTCGCGCACCGCCGGGTTCGCCCGTGGTGCTGTGCGGTTCTCCCGCAGCCGGGCCGAATTCGCCGGCGGTAGCGTCGGACTCGCCGGTGGACGGGTCCGTTTCGCCTGTGGCAGGGGCGGATTCATCCTGCGCCCGACCGAATTCGGAGGTGGGCTCGCCGAGGCTGATATCGAGTGCGCCTGCTGCCGCGGCAACCTGGTAGGTCGCCAGCTGCGCGTGGTCGGCGGCGGCCTGCTTGGTGACCGGCGACTTCCCGGTCTTCACATCGACGATGACGAACCGGCCGAAGGCATCGCGCTCCAGCCGGTCGACCCGGCCGCGAATCCGCACGGCGGGTTCGTCTTCCGTGCGAGGGGGCAGTACACAGTCGACCGGGACCTCCACACCGGCCTGGGTCAATTCACCGCGGGTATTTTGCACCCAGGCCATGAAGGTCTCCAGCATGGCCTCGGTGCGGCGCAGTTCCTGACGGGAATGCCAGCCGGTACCGGGATCGATGGCCTGCCATGCCTTGTCCAATGCCGCCCGGACCTGCGATTCGGGCACCTTGCCTGCCAATGCCTGGACGAGGGTGTGGACCAGATTGCCCTTGACGGCGTGGGGGTTGTCGCCATCGGTGCCGCCGTGACGTTCCAGCGCCCAGCGCAGCGGGCAGGTGCGCAGTAGCTCGACGGTGGACGGAGAGAGGGCAACCGCGGTCTCGTCGTCATCCCAGAGGGAACGCGACGAGCTGAGATCGGCTGTGCCATACCACTCGTCGGGATGTGTGCCCGGCACCCCGGCGTGGGCCAGCCGGGCGAGTTCGTGAGCGGCGCGACGTCGGCGGTCCGGTTCGGCCTCGGAATCACAGACCACACCGCGCAATTCGGCCACCAGCGCATGCATGACCAGGGCGCGGCCCGGATCGGCGACCGGCAGCGCGCCGGGTTCGCTGTCGTCATCGTGGCCGAGGAGTTCGGCGAGGAACCGCGAGGGTACGAGATCACGTTCACCCGAAACCGATTCCACGGCGGTGACCAGCAGCGAGCGCCGGGCCCGGCTGCAGGCGACCAACAGCAGTCTGCGCTCCTCGGCCATGATCGGGGCCGCGCGGCTCACCACTTCGCCCGCGTCGACGATGCCCGCGGTGAGGTCGACCAGATCCTCGGTCTGCAGCAGGGTGCCGCGCGGACGCGGATTCGGCCAAATACCTTCCTGCACAGCGGCAACCGCGACCACATCCCACTCCCGGCCCGCGGACGCGTGCGCGCTGAGCAGCGCGACCGCCTCCCCCGCCGCGGTCACCGATCTGGTGTCGTGCGGAATCTCCTGCTGCACAAGGAATTCGACAAAGCCCTCGAGGCTCGCGCGGGGCAGCCGATCCACGTAAGCGGCTGCGGCATCGAATAATCCGACAGCGGCATCGAGATCGCGATCGGCCTGCATACCCGCCGCGCCACCGCGTTCGGACTGCGCCACCCACCGCCGCTCCAGCCGCGACCCGGTCCACAGCGCCCACAGCACATCCTCGAGACCGGCACCGCGCCGCCGAGTCTCGAGTGCCCGGTCGAGCGCGTCGAACACCCGCTTCAGCGGCGCCCCCTCGACATCGGTGAGCCGCTCCATAATTCGACGATCCGCGTGACCGACCAGCAGGTCACGCAGCACCTCCGCGGAAGATTTGTCGACATACGCGCGCCATGGGGAATCGCTGTCGTCCGGTTCGGTTGTCGACGGGGCCCCTTCCGGATCGCCGCTGCTCCGTTCGGAAGCATCCGTGCTCCCCTGTTCGATTCGTAGCGAATTCTGCTCGGCCTCGTCCGCGCCCCGCTCAGCGCCATCCGCACTCCGCCCGGCCTCGTCGACGTCGCTCTGCCATTCCAAATCTCGACTACTGAATTCCGGTTCGATGCCATACCAATCGGCATCGTCGGTAATCCGCTCGACTTGGCTGATATTCCGTTCGGCCGTCGTGACATTCCGTTCGGTGCTGTCCGCCCCCGGGTCGAAGCCTTCCTCTTCCGGCGGGAACGCCTCCTCATCCGGCGGGAAACCCTCAGCAGCCCAATCGGGTTCGTCACCCGACGCGGAACTCGCACGCGCACGTGCGGCCTTGATTT